>NZ_JBWKEC010000001.1:76544-1091562 GCF_056435645.1 Amycolatopsis sp. NPDC043889 | reverse complement strand
GCGCGGCCTCGGAGACCTGTTTCCCGGAAGGGTCGGGTTGTTGGGGGGGTGGGGGGGGGGGGTTGGGTTTCCACCCCAACTCCCCCCCCACGACCACCTGGACCGGCCAGCCACAACGACTTTGCCGGGACGCGTGTCGCGAAAGCTTCTTTCGCGACGTCTGATGTCTCACTGTGGCTTTCGCGGCACGGGGTGGGGGGCGATCGGAGAGCAGTGCAGGGGCCCTTGCCCACCCTCGGCTCAGTGCGCGGGCGAGGCCTCGGCCGCGATCTTCCCCAGCAACTCCGTGAGCCGCTGCCGCAGCGTCGCCGGGTCCGCGGGCGCGACGGTGATCCAGTCCCGGCCGTCGGAACCGCGGGTGGCCTGGGTGAAGTACCGGCCGGACTGCGTGTCGAACCAGCTCAGCACCGAAGACCGGCTCCGCGTGCCGTGTTTGCTGCGCGCGTTGGCGCCGAACTGGCCACCGCGAAGCCGCGGCTGCGCCTGAAGCCTCGACAGGGCCTTGCGGTCCTCGTCGGACGTCGCCGAGCCGTCGACCTGCGGCTGGCGGCGCTGGAGGAAGTCCGCGCCCGAAGCGCCGACGAGCCCGTCCAGCGGAAGGGTGATCGACTTCTCCGTCCCGCGTGAACCCGGCGGCAGGAGGGAGACGATCGCGCTCGCGAGGCCGTCCGGGGCGATCGGGTGGAAGTGGAAACCGCGCGGGTCCTGCACCGTCAGCAGGCCTTGGCCGCCGAGCAGCGACGCGACCGCGAGCAGCGGTTCGGTGTTGGGATTGTTGAGCTGGACGCAGTCCAGGCTCAGGTCCGGCCTCGCGAGGACACCGAAGTAGTCCTCGATATGCGGCTCGGGGCGTCCGCGCTCGTCGGCGAGACGACGCTGGTTCAGCGACTGGAGCGTCTGCGTCCGCAGGGCGCCGCGCTCGTCCATGGTCGCCCCGTGCGAGCGGAGCCGCAGCGGGTACGGCAGCTCTCCGGCGTTCGCGCCCTCCCACAGGAAGTCCAGCTCGACCGGGGTGAGCAGTTCACCGTTCGCCATCTTCCGCCCCTAGTGTCTGTTGGTGAACCCGCGTCCGCGATCGGCGTCGGCAGGACACTGCTTGGTCAGCTGCCTCACGACTGCGGACAGGGCGTCCTGCCACCGCGATGGCGGGGCCTTCGGCCGGGGCAGGCTCTCGCACGAAGTCAGCGGGCGCGCGGCCGGATCGGCCGCGCGCCCGGTGAAAAAACCGCTCTAGCGTTCGTCGTCTTCGGTCCAGGCGCCGATGACCGGCGGCGGGGTCGCCTCGTTGGCGCCGAAGGCGTCGTCCGGGTCCGGCTCGATGAGGAACGACGCGTGCGTGTGCTCCTCTTCCTGCTCGGCCTGCGCGCCGTGGGCGCCCATGCCCATGCCGCCGCCCATACCGTGCATCGGCGGCGGGGTGGCGCCACCGATGGTGCCGCTGGAGGACACGATGCCCTGCTGCGGAACGGCCTGGGACGCGGCGCTCTGCGCGGGCCCGCCCTTCTCGGTGGCGGCGGCGTCGGTGCTGTCGGTGTCCTTGGCTCCGGACTTGTTGCCCTGGCCGAGCGCCTTGGCGCCCGCGTAGCCGAGGCCACCGCCGAGCGCGGCCGCGGTGAGGGCCTGGCCGAGCCCGTTGCCGCCGCTCGCCGGGGCGTGCGGGGTCATCGGGGCACCGGCGCCGGACGCGACGCCCGCACCCGGCGCGACACCGGCGGCAGGGCTGTACCCGGCCTGCGAGAACACGCCCGAGTCCGGACCGGCGTGGACGGGAGCCCCGACGCTGCCCTGCGCGCCGCCATAACCGTGCGTACCGCCGAAGACGGGGGTGCCGGAGACCGCGCCCGAGTTGAGGCCTGCGCCGCCGATGTTGCCGACGCCGCTGAACGAAGCGCTGTTGTGCGTCGCGGTCGGCTTCATGCCGAGGGATTCGGGGCCGAAGCTCGGGGTCGAGCTGTCGACCTCGCTCATCTCCTTGGTGTAGGCCTCGAGGAACCTGGCCTGCTCCGCCCGCACTTCCTTGTCCTGGTCGGCGAGGGGCTTCTGGTCGGTGATCATGCCGATCGGGCCCGCCGCCAGCGCCTGGCCCATGGCCTTCTCGGGGCTGTAGTCGGTCGGCTTCGGCATGAGCTTGACCTTGGTGGCGGCGTCGGCCTGCTTCTGCAGCCTGTCCGACATCGTGTGCGCGGCCTCGGAGGCCTGCGAACCCGAGTTCGCGATGGCGACCAGCGAACCCTGCGCGGCCGCGGCGCCCTGCCCGATCCAGGCGGCGCCCAGTTCGGAGATCGCGTTGTAGAGGTCGTTCGACGCCTGGCTCAGCTTGCTGCCGTGCGAGCCCCACGACTGGCTGATGGCGGTCGCCGTGCTGGGGTCGTTGCCGATGTTGGCCTGGTTCCACAGGTCCTGGCTGCTCGGCGCGCTCTCCCAGTTCGGCGGGTTGGTGATGGCGCGGTCGGCACCGATGTCGAACCCGTCGGAACGGCCGCGCGCGGAGGAGACGATGCTCTCGGCGTGCGAGTTGTCGCCGAGCTGGACCGGCGTGGTGCTGCTGCTGCTTTCGCCGTAAGAGTCGGCGCTGTGCTTCGGTGGCATGGCTTTCTGACTCCCCCTCAGACGTTACGGAACGGCTCGGCCGCGGCCTGGTCGATCTCGTGGTAGCGGGCCATCGCCGTCACGATGCCGGACTCGGCGGCCTCGTACTGCTGGAAAAGGTTCTGGAGCGCGGCCGCGTACGAGTCGCCTCCGCCGTCGGCACGGTTCGCCACCTTCGCGGCGATCGCGTTGCCGACCGGGTTGTTGCCCAGCTTCGGCGCCTGCCCGAGGTCGCCGGCCCGCTGGAGGAGGGCCTCGATGGCGTCCTTGCCGGTGCGGATCTTGTTCAGGACGGTCTGGGCCGCGTCAGGGTCGATCCCGACCTGACCCTGGGCCGCGGCGTTCTTGAACGCGTTCGCGTCCGCCAAGCTGTTCCCCATCTGAGCTCTCTCCGTTTCCCCCGGGCCAGGCCACGACGGCTGCGTGGCAAAGGTCTTCGCATAGGTTAACGCACTCGATCGCAGCCTATGACGCGTTCTCGCCGCTCAGGGTTCCGTATTTCCGCACACGCGGGCAAGCGGTTCTCAGGACGTGTAAACGTGCGGATCCAAGGTGCCGATGTAGGGCAGGTCCCGGTAACGCTCCGCGTAGTCGAGGCCGTATCCGACTACGAATTCGTTGGGAATGTCGAACCCGATGTACTTGACCGGTACGTCGACCTTGACCGCCTCCGGCTTGCGCAGGAGCGAGACGACCTCGAGCGACGCGGGGTTCCGGCTCGCGAGGTTCTTCAGGAGCCAGGACAGGGTCAGCCCGGAGTCGACGATGTCCTCGACGATGAGCACGTCGCGGCCGGCGATGTCGCGATCGAGGTCCTTGAGGATCCGCACCACGCCGGACGACGACGTCGCCGAGCCGTAGGAGGAGACCGCCATGAACTCGAGCTGACAGGGAAGGGGGAGCGCCCTGGCGAAGTCGGTCATGAACATCACCGCGCCCTTGAGCACGCCGACGAGCAGGAGGTCTCCCTGCCCGGCGCCGGGGCCGTCGGCCGGGTAGTCCGCCGCGACCTTTGCCGCCAGCTCGGCGATCTTGTCGTTGATCTGCTGCTCGGTGACGAGCACGGAGGCGATCTCGCCTTCGTACACGGGACGATCCCCTCTAGGTGGTGGACTGGGGTGCTTCGAGGGAGAGCCTGCCATGCGCCCGCGCGGCCACCAAGTCGCCGGGTAGCCAGACCCCGCCCTGACCCCGCCAGTTCCCCACCAGAGCGTCGACCGAACGCAGGTGGGCGTCGGTGAGTTCGCGGACACCGGAGTCCAGCAGCCACCTGCGGAGGACGCGTCGCCGCAGCGCGGGCGGTTCGGTGGCGAGCACCGCGACGTCGAGCCCTTCGCCGGTGAAGGCACGCAGGTGGACCTCGCCCGCGAGTGTGTCCAACGCCTCCGTGTCTTCGCGCAGTTGCGCCGCCGTGCGGGCGAGCGACGCCGCGACACCGCCGGACAGCACATCCTCCAGAAGGGGCAGTACTTCGGTCCGTAACCGGACACGGGTGAACCGCGGGTCTTCGTTGTGCGGGTCCTGCCACGGGTCGACGCCGAGCGCCTGGCAAGCCCGCCGGGTGGTGGCACGGGTGACGCCGAGCAGTGGCCGTCCCCACGGCGGGTCGTGCGGGCGCATCCCGGCCAGCGAACGCGGCCCGGAGCCCCTGCCGAGGCCGAGCAGCACGGTTTCGGCCTGGTCGTCGAGGGTGTGGCCGAGCAGGACGACCCCGCGTCCGTCCGGCAGCGCCGAGCGCAAGGCGCCGTAGCGGGCCCGGCGGGCCGCCGCCTCCGGTCCGCCCGCGCCCTCGACCCGCACCTTCAGGACTTCGGCCGTGTCGGCGCCCAGCTCCCGCGCCGTGTTCGCGGCGCGGACGGCGGTTTCGGCGGAACCCTCCTGGAGGCCGTGGTCGACGACGAGTGCCCGCACCTTCAGTCCCGCGCGGCCGCCGGTGAACGCGGTCGCTTCGGCCAGCGCCAAGGAGTCCGCGCCGCCGGAGACCGCGACGCACAACTCGTCGACGGCGACTGTGCTGTCGATCGACGCGAGGAAGTCCCGCACGGCCGTCCGCACGGCCGCGATCGCCGGATCCGGTCCGCTCACCCGTGCAGGCGCCGTACCCAGGCCGCCGGATCGCTGATCTCGGCCCTGGTCGGCAGCGTGTTCGGCGACGTCCACACCGCGTTGAAGCCGTCCATGCCGACGGCGTCGACGACGTGCTTGGTGAACTTCGCGCCCTGTTCGTACTGGCGCAGCTTGGCGTCCACGCCGAGGAGGCTGCGCAGCACGCGGTCGATCAGGCCGCCGCCCTTGCGCCGGGCGGTGAACCGCGAACGGATCAGCTCGACACTCGGCACGACCTGCGGCCCGACGGCGTCCATCACGAAGTCGGCGTGCCCCTCCAGCAGCGTGGACAGGGCGAGGAGCCGGTCGAACACCGCTCGTTCGCTCGGCGACTGCAGGAGTTCGGCGAGACCGGCGCCGCCCGCCTTGCCCTTGCCGATCTGCTTGATGGTGTCCGGCAGGCGGCCGACCAGATCGCTCAGGCCGTCCGCGTCCCGGCCGGCGAGCCCGCCGATCAGGCGCTCGACCTCGTCGGCGAAGTAGTCGCGCAGCCAGGTGACGGCGGTGAACTGCAACCGGTGGGTGCACTCGTGCAGGCAGACCCACAGCCGGAAGTCATGGCCCGGCACGTCCATCGCGCGCTGGGCCGCGACCACGTTCGGCGCGACGAGCACCAGCTGCCCGGCGCGGTCCGGCCCGCCGAACGGGTCGTACTGCCCGAGCACGCGGGAAGCCAGGAAGGCGAGCACCAGACCGGTCTGAACACCGGCGCCCCCGGCCAGCACGGGCGCCAGCGGGCCGCCCTGTGCCTCCGGCAGCGCACGGCCGGTGAGCGCGTCGAGGCCGGCCGCGGCCGAACGGACCCAGCCGGGCCTGTCGACGACTTCGGCGGGCAGCAGCGGCAGGTCGAGGCCGAGACCGGTCAGCTCACGGACATGCCTCTCCGCCTCGCCGGTCAGGTCACGGAGATCGGCGACGGCCTCTTCGGCCTCTTCGCGGTCGACCACCGGGCCGCCGCGCACCAGGAGGGCACCCGTCGAGGCGGCCAGGGACCAGTCGACCATCGAACGTGTCTTGGTCGGCGTTTCCTCAGTCACTCTTATGACGCTACCCGCTGGAAGACCGGATTCCGTCCCGACTTCCTCACGCTCCGATTCCGGTCACTCACCGGCAGCCGCACTTGTGCAGCGTCGCCGCGACGACGTCGAGCGCCGCCCTGCCCTTGTTCTGGTCCGAACCGGACGACATCAGCGCGAACACCAGCATCCGGCCGTCGGTGTCCAGCACCACGCCCGCCAGGGTGTTCACCCCGGACAGCGTGCCGGTCTTGCCGCGCACCCAGCCGCGGCCCGCGGCCGACGCCGGATCGCCGTAGCGCTTCTCCAGCGTCCCGCTGCCACCCGCCACGGGGAGGCCGGCCAGCAGGGGCCGCAGTTTGGCCGTCCTCGGATCCTTGCCGTCCGGTGCCGCCGCGACCGCGAGGATCTCGCTGAGCACCTTGGCCGGGATCTTGTTCAGGTCGGACAGTCCGCTGCCGTCGTTGATCTGGACGCCGGTGAGGTCGAACCCGGCCTGCTTGAGCACGTCCATCGTCGCGGTCGCGCCGCCGGTGAACGACGCCTCGGCGCCCTTCGAGATCGCGAGCTGGCGGGCGAGGACATCGGCCATCAGGTTGTCCGAAAGCTGCATCAGCGAGTTGGCGAACTCCGCGAGCGGCTGCGACTTGACCTCGCCGAGCACCTTCGCGTCCTTCGGTGCCGTCGTCGTACCGCCGGTTTGGGCTTCGAGCTTGCCCGCGATCTTCTGGGTCAGCGCGGCAGCCGGGTTCGCGACGCGGGGCGCGTGGTCGTTCTTCGGGTCGGCGCGGCCGCCGTCGGCCATCACGGGGAGGACCGGCGCCATGTAGGTGTTCCCGGCGGCGGTGTCCTCCGGGTCCCAGCCCTTCGCGGACGTCGGCCCCTTGAACAGGCTGATGTCCAGCTGGACCTTGGAGATCTTGCCGCCCGCGGCCTTCTTGACCTGGGCGACGAGGTCGTCGACGTGGGCCGCGCCCGGGTACAGCGGCGAGTCCGTGCCCAGCGGCAGCGAGGTCAGCGACGGGTCGCCGCCCGCGACGAGGACGACCGTGCCCGGCTCGGCGCCCTGGACGATCTTCGTCGAGAACTGCGTCCCGTGGTCCATCGACAGCAGAGCGGCCGCGACGACGAGGATCTTCGTGGTCGACGCCGGGGTCAGCGGGGTGCCGGAGTTCTTGTCCCACAAGACTTCGCCGGACGCCGCGTCCACGACGGTGCCGGTGAGCGTGCCCAGGTCCGGGGAACCGGCGGGGCCCGCCAGCGCGGCCGCGAGACCTTCCTTCGTCGGCCCGGCGCCGTTGATGTCCGGCCCGTGCAGGACCCGGGTGATACCCGCGGGTTTGGGGATCTCGCCCTTCGGCGCGTTCGGCGCCCAGGGCAGGCCGAGGCGGTTCGACACCTTCGGCATCGCGGCGGCGCCACCCATCCCGGCGAGCAGCAGGACGACGACAAGGGTCGTGATCAGCAGGGCTTTGCGCTTGCGCTTCGGCTTCGGCGCGGGCGCGGCCTCGGTTGCAGGGGGTTCCTGGGACGGCGGCTCGGGCCGCTGGATCCCGACGGTCGCTTCGGAGTCGACGCGCTCTTCGGCGGGCTCGATGCGGACCGGGCGCGCGTGCATGGTCGCGGACGGGACCTGCGCGGGAGGCGGCGGCTCGACCCGGCTCTGCTCGGGACGGCGGGGCGGCTCCTGACGCGGGGGCTCCTGCCTCGGCTCGGGTCTCGGGGATTCGGCGACCCTGTCGAACTGGTCCCAGTCCGGCTCGTCGGTCTGCCGCGGCTGGACGGGCTGGACGAAAAGCGTCTTCGGCTCTTCGCGCTGTTCAGGCTCGACCGGCGTCACCGGTTCGAAGGCGGACCACTTCGGCGTCGGGGTCTCCGGAACCTCCGGTTCCTCCTCCACCTCGACGACCGGCTCGAACCAGGAGCCACTTTCGGGTGTGACCTTCGGCACTGACAGCTCTTCGGTCTTGCCGTTCGCCATCCCCGTCATGGGCAGCCAGATGGTGGCCTCGCCCTCCCCCTTGGTGCTCTTGGGCTCGGCGGATGAGGTGTCCTTGTCGTCCGACGGCCACCTCGGGGCATCGTTTTCCGGCACTCAACGCTCCTTCATCCACCGTCCGGGGAAGGGGCCAAGCTCACATACGACCACATCGATGCGACCGCCCGAGCCCCCGTGGTCCACACTAGTGAAGACAAGACGATGATTTCGGTGAGCCGTCCGCGACGGCGGGGCGTACCAAAGACGAGAGCAGCGAGGCCGGCGTGGAATTCGACGTCACTATCGAAATCCCCAAGGGGGAGCGCAACAAGTACGAGGTGGACCACAAGACCGGTCGGATCAAACTCGACCGGACGCTGTTCACCGCCACCCAGTACCCCGCCGACTACGGGTTCATCGACGACACCCTCGGCCAGGACGGCGACCCGCTCGACGTGCTGGTGCTCGTCCAGGAGCCGACCTTCCCCGGCTGCCTGATCCGCTGCCGCGCGATCGGCATGTTCCGGATGACCGACGAGAAGGGCCCGGACGACAAGGTCCTCGCGGTGCCGACGAACGACCCGCGGCTGGAGCACCTGCGCGACATCCACCACCTGAACGAGTTCCACAAGCTCGAGATCCAGCACTTCTTCGAGGTGTACAAGGACCTGGAGCCGGGCAAGAGCGTCGAGGGTTCGACCTGGGTCGGGCGCTCCGAGGCCGAGGCCGAGATCAAGCGTTCGCTCGACCGCGAGACCGACCGGCTGGCCAAGGAGGCCATCGACGGTCCGGCGGCGCACTAGTCGCAGTGCCGAAGGGGGCCCTTCACCGCATCACGTGCGGTGAAGGGCCCCCTTCGCGCTCTACCGGGTCGTGGCCGACCGTGTCATCCCACGCGCTACCTGCTTAAGCCGAGTAGCCCGGGATCGGGAACGGCGCCAGGAACTCGCGGATCTCGGCGGCGATGGTGTCCAAAGCGGACTGTTCCTCGCCCGCCGCCGCGGTGATCGTGCGGTCGATCCACTCCGCGACCCGCGTCTGGTGCTCCGGCTTGAGCCCGCGGGTGGTGATCGCGGAGGTGCCGAGCCGGATGCCGGACGGGTCGAACGGCTTGCGCGGGTCGAACGGCACGGTGTTGTAGTTCAGTTCGATACCGGCCCGGTCCAGCGCCTGCGCGGCGGGCTTGCCCGGCACGTTCTTGTTCGTCAGGTCGATCAGCAGCAGGTGGTTGTCGGTGCCACCGGACACGAGGTCGTAGCCGCGCTCCACCAGCGCCTCCGCCAGCGCACGCGCGTTCGCGACGATCGTGTGCGCGTACTGGGCGAACTCCGGCTTCTGCGCCTCGCCCAGCGCGACGGCGATCGCGGCGGTCGTGTGGTTGTGCGGGCCGCCCTGCAGCCCGGGGAACACCGCCTTGTCGACGGCCTTCGCGTGGTCGGCGTCGGAAAGGATCATCGCGCCGCGCGGACCACGCAGCGTCTTGTGCGTGGTCGTGGTGATGACCTGCGCGTGCCCGACGGGAGATGGGTGCGCGCCGCCGGCGACCAGCCCGGCGATATGCGCGATGTCGGCGACCAGGACGGCGTCGACCTCGCGGGCGATCTCCGCGAACGCCGGGAAGTCGATGGTGCGCGGGATCGCGGTGCCGCCCGCGAAGATCAGCTTCGGCCGGTGCTTCAGCGCGAGTTCGCGGACCTGGTCGAGGTCGACGCGACCGGTCTCCTTGCGGACGCCGTAGCGGACCGGGGTGAACCACTTGCCGGTCGCGGACACGCTCCAGCCGTGCGTGAGGTGGCCGCCGTCCGGCAGCGCCATGCCGAGCACGGTGTCACCCGGCTGCGCGAACGCGAGGTACACCGCGAGGTTCGCCGGGGAACCGGAGTATGGCTGCACGTTCGCGTGGTCGACACCGAAGACCGCCTTCGCGCGCTCGATGGCGAGGTTCTCGACCTGGTCGATGAGCTGCTGGCCCTCGTAGTACCGCTTGCCGGCGTAGCCCTCGGAGTACTTGTTGGTGAGGACGGTGCCCGTCGCCTCCAGTACGGCCTGGGAGACGTAGTTCTCGGACGCGATCAGTCGGATCTTGTCGTGCTGGCGTTTCGCCTCGTCCTCCACGAGCCCCGCGATCTGCGGGTCGGCGGCGGCGAGCGCGGAAAGTTCGGGCTGGTGTGTCATCGGACGTACTCCTGCCAGAGACGGCCGGACCCAGGCGCGCGGTACCGGCCTTGTCGTCGCTTCCCGGTGGTGCTCCACCTCAAATGGCGCCAGTCGCTGGTGCGGACCAGACTAGAGCACTCCGCTCGTGCCCGGCTCGGCGTGCGGACGATGCGCGGCGCACCATCGGCGGCTACATCCGGCCGTGCGATCACAGAACGTCTGTGCGCAGACGGCGCAGCGTTTGATCCGCCGCCAGCCGCCGAACACGACGAGTTCCGCCAGCCCGGAGGCGCCCGTGACCAGGTCCCCGCAGCCCGGCCACGACGCCACCTGCACCAGGCGCCAGCCGTTCCCGGCCTCGACCAGCCGGGGCGCGGCACCGTTCCCGGCGAGGACCCGGTTGAGCCGGTCGGCGGCGGCGTGCTCGTCGGGCAGCGCCGACACGACTCCGGCGAGCCACGGATTTCCTTGTGCCAGCAGCCTTTCCGCGACCTCGAGCGCCGGGTCGAGGTCGCGGAAAGGCGGGACGATCACGTGCTTGCGCGTCACGGTTCTTCGATCGCGACACCCATCGAGCGGGCCGTGCCCGCGACCGTGCGCATGGCCGCGCCGAGGTCGCCGGTGTTGAGGTCCGGCAGTTTCCGCTCCGCGATGCCGCGCAACTGTTCCTGGCTCAGCTTCCCGGCGACCTCATGCCCCGGCCGGCCGGCTCCCTTGCCACCCAAGGCTTTCTTGATGAGGAACGACGTCGGCGGGGTCTTCAGCCGGAGCTCGAAGGAGCGGTCCTCGAACACCGACACGACCACCGGGACGATGTCGCCGCGCTGCGTGGCGGTCGCCGCGTCGTAGGCCTTCTTGACCTCGACGAGGTTCACGCCGGTCTGCCCGAGCGTCTTCCCGAGGTCGACCACCGGCGCGTTGCCGGCGGTCAACTCGAGCGTCGCCTGGTGCGTTTTCTTCTTCGACTTCGGTGCCATGCACCCGAAGCTATGGTCTCCAGTTGCTGGAGAGTCAATCGATCGGCTTGACGCTTTCCGCGTGACGGCGCGCCAGCTCCTGGTAGATCGCCGCGTTGTGCTCGACCCAGCCGCGAGCGGTGCCGTCGAGCGGGACGTGCTTCTTCGCCGGGCTGCCCATGGCGACCGTCTCCGGCGGGATGACCATTCCGGGCGTCACCGTGGCACCGGCCGCGACCAGCGCCTTCGCGCCGATCTGGGCCTTGTCGAGCACCGTCGAGCCGTTCCCGATCAACGCCTGCTCACCGATCGTGCAGTCGTGCACGAGGCACTGGTGCCCGACGGTGACGTTCCTGCCGACCTCGGTCACGCCGCCGTTGACGTGGATGACCGAGTTGTCCTGGATGTTGGCGCCCTCGCGGATGAGGATCCTCCCGAAGTCGGCGCGCAGCACGGCGCCGTACCAGACGGAGGCGCCCTTCTCGACGACGACGTCGCCGATCAGGGTGGCGGTGGGGGCGATCCACGCTTCGGGATCCACCTGGGGACGGTGTCCCTCGAATTCGAACATCGGCATGCCCCGCACCCTATGCGCGAAAGTCCGTGAAGGCCTCCTTCCCTACCTCGAATCCAGGCTGCGCGCGCAGCGCGTCCGTTGAGGGCGGCGGCGGGGGCATGGATGGAGTAGGGAAGGAGGCCTTCACGGAACGTCGCTCAGCCGATGGCGGTGTTGAGGAGGAGGTCCACGGCCTTGTCGTTACGGGTGGTTTCGCGGACGATCACCTCGTCGGGCGGGTAGAAACCGGGGTTCGATCCCCGCGGGTACATCTCGAAGGTGAAGCTCAGGATCTTGTGGGTGCCCCACATCCAGTCGTCGATCGTCCCGTCCGTGATGTACAGGTCGCTCGACTGCTGCGGCGTGTAGCCGTTCGTCGCCGCCAGCTGACGGCCCACCGTCTGGAACCGCTGCGCCTCCGCGGCGGTCATGCCGGGGGCGGTGTCGTTGTAGGTGAAGCCGAACGGCCACAGCACGAGCTCCGAATAGGTGTGGAAGTCGATGCTCGCCTTGATCTGCTGGACGCCGCCGATCTTGCGCGAGTTCACGAAGTTGGACACCGCGCGGGTCTCGGGCGCGGAGAACGCCGAGGGGCCGCGGTAGGTCTCGCTGGTCGTCGAGCCCGACGAACCGCCGCAGCAGCCCCAGTTGTAGGCCCAGTTGCGGTTGGGGTCGGTGCCGTTGCCCTGCCGGTTCTTGCGCCAGTACTTGTAACTGCCGCCGGAGATGTCGTACTCCGAGCCGTCCGGGTTGACGTTCGGGATCACGTAGATCTCGACGCTGTCGACGAACCGTTTGATCGCCGGGTCGGAGGCGTAGCCCTGGGTGAACCGGTTCACGATCCGCAGGCACATCTCGGTGGTGAGGTGCTCGCGGGCGTGCTGGTTGCAGGTGAAGAGGACTTCGGGCTCGTTCTCGTCCGTGGCGACGTTGTCGCTGATCTTGAGCATGTTCAGCGCGCGGCCCTGGTACGAGTTGCCGACGCTGCTCAGCCGCGCGATCGAACCGAAATTGGCCTGCGCGTTGCGCAGTTCCGTCGTGACCTCGGCGTAGTTGTGGTAGCCGGAGTCGTACGGCGGGAAGTCGTTGATCGCGTTCGTGCCGACCTTCTCCGAGCGGTCGACGACACCGCGCTGCTCGACCTTGAAACCGAGCGCGCGGACCTTCGCCGCGTCGGACGCCTCGCCGATGAAGGTGGTCGTGCCGCCCGCGGAGCCGAGGACGTCGACACCGAGCCGGGAGATCTGGGTGCGCTGCTGCGAAGTCCCGGTGCCGAAGACCTCGTAGATCTGCACCTGCGCGTCCTCGGCCTGCTGGTCCGCGGTCGCCGGACTCGCGGCGACCGGGATGGTGAACGCCGCGACGGCCGCGATCGCCACGGCCATGCACCGTCTTATGCGCATCGTCGTCTCCTAGCTCTCAGGCAGGGAAGGGGAACCTCACCATGGCCGGAGCGGGAAGAGGAGAACAATCCGTAACGGTACGGATCTAATGCGTATTTCTACCCGTAGTTCGCGAAACAGAGAGCTTCGATGTCGCCACGCAGTGCGGCGAACGGCCGCCGCCGGACGCGCTGCTGGACGATCGCGCCGAGCAGGTAGGACAGCAGTGCCCGCGCCCGTGCCCGCGGGTCTTCGACGTCGAGCGGGGCGAGCAGCTCCGCGAGCAGTTCGGTGATCGACGTCAGCATCACGTCGATGGCCTGAGGATGCTGCGCCCGGCCCGCGGCGATCCAGTATTCGAACCAGAGGAAGGCCGCGTTCGGGCGGCCGGAGAACTCGCCGAGGAAGGCCTCGAGCGCGGCGAAGAGCCGCTCGGACGGGTGATCGTGCTTCGCCGAAATTTTGCGCAAATCGGCGATGAACGTTGTGATGTGCGCCGCCATCGCGCGGTCGATCAGGACGTCGATATCCGCGAAGTAGTAATGAATCGCACTCTTCGTGAGCGGTCCGGCGTCCGCGATCGCGCGGACGGTGCAGCCCGCGAGCCCGTCCCTGGCGAGCACGACACGCGCCGCTTCGACGATCTGCTCCTGTTTCTGCAGCTGATTGGGGGAGAGCCGCGCGCTGCGGCCGGGAACGGCGGTCACGAAGTTCCTTACACCAAGTAGTCAGGACAGGAGCCCTGAAGCTTAGGGCAACCGTCCCGGCCGATCACAGCGGGTGAAAAATCTAGGTGGCTAGCCGCCGATCCGTAGCGGACAATGCGCGGCATGGTGACCTCAGGGGACAACGGGTTCAGCCCGGCCGCGCGACGGCAGCTGGAGAAGGAACTCGCCGATCTGCGTGCGCAGCGCGACGCGATGGCGCCGCTCGTCGGTGAGCAGGAACGAACCGGCGACGCCGCCGATCAGGCGGAGGTGCTGGACCGCGCGGAGGCCGCCGCCTACCTCGACCGGCGCATCGCCGACGTCGCGGCGAAACTGGAGCACGGCGGCCGGAACAGCAAGGGTCTGCTGCCCGACGGCACCACCGTCACCCTCAGGTTCGCCGACGGCGACGAAGACGAGCTCCACATCGTCACGATCCCCGGCGAGGACGCCGACGCCTCCACGGTCACGTCGGACAGCCCGCTCGGCCTGGCGCTCGTCGGCGCCAAGGAGGGCGACGAGATCACGTACCGGACGCCGCGTGGCGAGACCAGTGCCACCGTCGTCACGCTGAAGCCGCCCGCTTGACCTCGGTCCAGGGGGTCGTGAGTGGCGATTCGGGTTCTAACCCGAATCGCCACTCACGACCAACCCGGCCCATCGCCTTCACGCACCCGGACGGCACAGCACCGGGTTCGCCAGTTCCGCGCACGGCCGGTGCCCGTGCGACCGGACGATGTCCTTGCCGACCTGATTCGTCAGGTACCGCAGGAAGCTCGCGACCAGCGAATCGGCCTTCGGCTCTCCGAACGTGTACGCGTACTCGGTCTCCCAGAACGGGTACGCCGCGTGGATCGCGCCCTCCAGGGTCGCCTGGTGGCCGTCGATCCGCACCGTCAGCACGTCCTCGCGTTTCGTGGCCGCGCCCAGTTCGCTGTAGCCCAGCGCGCCCGGCACCCGCGAAACCGCGTCGAGGACGTCGTTCGTGGACGGCTTCGCGCACCGCACCACTCCCGGCTGGGCGCCCGGCGCCGGTTTGAGGCAGTCGTCGGAGTTGTCGCCGGGTTCCCGCTTGCCCGCCAGGATCTGGGCCTCGAACGTCCGCCGCGTGCCGGAGTCGGAATGCCGGTCGACGAGCCGGACCGGCTGGTCCTTGCCGCCGATCTCCCGCCAGTTCGCGATCTTGCCGTCGTAGACGTCGCGGATCTGCGCGAGCGAAAGGTCCTGGACCCCGGCTTCCTTGTTGACCACAAGCGTGAACAGCGAGAACGCGACCGGACGCGGAAGCAGCTGCGGATAGCCCTCGCCCTTGGCACCGTCGGAAAACGCCAGCGTGCCGTCGTTCGCCGCCTGGTTCAGGCTGCCCAGCCCTTCGGCGCTCCCCCGGCTGTCGAAGGCGAACGACGCTCCCGGGCACGTCTTCGTGTACGAAGCCGTCGCTTCCTTCAGCACCGGCGCGAAGGCCGTCGACCCGGTGATCGTGAGCTTCCCGGACGCGCAGTCCAGCGGCGGCGGCTTCTCGTCGAAGAACAGCGAACGGGTCAGCTGGAAGATGCTGATCACCACGAGGAACAGGACCAGCGCCATCACCGAGCCCGTCGGCCCGGTGCGGCTCTTGGTCTCCCGGAGGCTGCCGCCCTTGATCTCGCCGACGACCTGAGGATCGTCGAAGGCGTCGGGCGAGCCGTTGGGGACGCGGTCGAGCACGGCGAGGATCTTGTAGTGCGCGCCGCGGTTCAGCGGCACCCTCGGCAGGTCGATCACCCCGGCGGGTTGCTCGGGATTCTCGTCGCGCGCGCCGAAACCGGAGTCGTCACCGAAACACTCGTGCAGATGCGGCGAACTGAGTTCGGTCACCACCATCCCGGCCACGGTGCGGCCGGGGAACTTCACGCGGATGCCGACGCGGTCGTTCTCGTTGACCGCGTAGTCGTCGGTGTCGATGTCGGTGGTGCCGTTGTTCTCGATGCGCAGCAGCACGAACGACGGGTCGACGAGCCGTTCGCCGTTCTCGTGCTGGAGCTGCGCCAGCGCGTCGGCCGTCGGCGCGAACCCGCGCCCGGACGCCGTCGGGGTGTCCATCTGCACGCGGTAGCCGAGCCGTTTGCGGCCGACGAGCACGAACTCCCACAGGAACGCGACGGCCGGGACGGCGATCCCGACCACCGCGAGCAGGACGTCCCAGGGAAAGCCTTCCAAGACCAGCCTCCAGGTTCGGGGTGTCGAACCTATGGCTCATCCCGGCGCGGGACGGCGTACTTCAGCCAGTGTTCACCGGCCGTCCGCGAAGGCGTAGTCGTCGAGGTCGAAGAACCGGCTCGTCACCATCGTTTCCAAGGTCGGCGAGGCACGGAAGGGCACGTCCCCGTTCGCGTCGAAGTAGTAGCTGTTGGCCAGTGAACAGCTGTCCTGGAAGAACACCTGGTGCTTGCGGCGGTCCAGCATGCTCCGGAAGTACCGGTCGTTGGCCTCGTTCGTGACCTCCACCCGGGTCGCGCCTGTCTTCCGGGCATTGCGCAGGCACCGGATGATGTGCGCGGTCTGCGTCTCGATCAGGTTGAAGTACGAGGAACCGTTGTAGCCGTAGGGTCCGAGAATGGTGAAGAAGTTCGGGAAGCCGGGGACGCTGACGCCCTGATAGGCCTGAAACCGGTTCTCCGCCCAGAACTTCTCCAGATCGGCGCCGCCGAAACCGCGCACGGTGAAAGCGGGCATGTTGCCCTTCTCGAACACCTTGAACCCGGTCGCCAGCACCAGGACGTCGACCGGGTGCTCGGTGCCGTCGGCGGTGCGCACCCCGGATCCGGTGATCGCGTCGATACCCGTGGTCTCCAGCGTGACGTTGTCCCGGTCGAACGTCTGGAGGTACTCGTTGGAGAAGCTCGGCCGTTTGCAGCCCAAGGCATAACGCGGCGTGAGCTTCTCGCGGGTCACGGGGTCCTTCACCGCGCGGCGCAGATGCGCGCGCCCGATCCGCTCCCCCGCGCCCGCGGTCGGCAGGAGATTGTGGAAATGCGCGGCCAGCGGGAAGGTCACCTCGACGAGTGCCTGGCTGGCCAGCCGGGACACCAGTTTCGCGCCCGGCAGCCGCCGCAGCGCGAGCCGCGCCGGCCGCGGCAGGACGGCGTCGGGTTTGGGCAGGCACCAGATCGGCGTGCGCTGGAACACCGTCAGGTGACCCGCCTCCGGCGCGATGGACGGGATGACCTGCACGGCCGAAGCCCCGGTGCCGACGACGGCGACGCGTTTCCCGCGCAGATCGACGCCGTGGTCCCAGCGCGCGGTGTGCATGACCTCGCCGCGGAAACCATCGAGCCCGTCGATGTCCGGCGGTTTCGGCTGGGTGAGCACGCCGGTGGCACCGACCACGAACCGTGCCGTCATCGACCAGCCCTCGGCGGTTTCGAGGCGCCACAAGTGCGTTTCGTCGTCGAAGGTCGCGGAGACGACCTTGCTGCCGAGGCGCGTGCGGCGGCGGATGTCGTACTTGTCGACGCAGTAGTCGGCGTACGCCTTCAGCTCGCGGCCCGGCGCGTAGACCCGCGACCAGCCGGAGATCTGCTCGAACGAGAACTGGTAGCTGAACGACGGGATGTCGACGGCGACACCCGGATAGGTGTTCCAGTGCCAGGCACCGCCGACGCCGTCGCCCTCTTCCAGCATCAGGAAGTCCTCGAAACCCGCCTTGTGAAGCAGGATCGCGGCACCGATACCGGAGAAGCCTCCGCCGATGATCGCGATCTCGTGGTCCGGCGTCATGCGGGAAGTCCTTCCTTGGCGAAGAGCGAACTGGCGCCGAGCACGACGACGTCCGCCTGATGCTCGATACCTTCGGCCGTGCGGATCCCGTCGGGTGCGAAGGCGTAGACCGGCCAGGTGATGAGCTTGCACCCGGGCCGCCGCAGCGCCCCGTAGTAGCCGAGACCCGGCGCCGTCCGCCGCGAGCCGAAGCGCCGGTCGGGCGTCAGGAGCCTGCGGATCCAGGGGTCTTTCACCTGCCAGCGCAGGAAAATCCGGGCGACGGTGATGCCGAGGACGTTCGGTCCGGGGACCGGCATCGGCACCACCCAGTCGGGTTCTTCCTGGAACACCTTCACCGAACGCGCGGTGGCCGCCACTTCGGGCACGATCTGCGCCGCCTCGCGGCCGGGCGCGACCACGGCCACCCGCTGCCCGGAGAAGTCGTGCCCGAACCACTCGGTGCCACGCAGCACCTCGCCCCGGAATTCGCCGAGGCTCACGACGCGACCGGTTCGTGGGTGATCTCCTCGGTCCACGACTGCGGCTTTCCCAGCAGCCGCGCGGGGATCAGCCGGGTCACCTTCACCATCGGGTCGGCGAGCAGCCGGTGGTAGACGTGCGAGCGGTCGACGATCATCGCCGCCTGCGCCTTGAGCACGTGGTACGCCGGGATGCGTTTGGTGAACTCGCCGCGGCCGCCGATCGTGGAGAACCGCTTCACGGCGTTGTACAGCTTCTTCTCCGGCAGGCCCATCGCGACGATGTTGTCCCGCATCTTGTTGATCAGCGGGACGAACACCACGATCAGGCCGAGGACGATCTGGGGTTTGAGCGAGCCGACGGATTCGGTGAGGAGCTTGGTCGTGGAGCCGGCTCCGATCAGTTCCAGCACCTCGAAATCGGCCGTGATGTGCCGGGCCTCGTCGGAGTTGATATGCCGGAACACCTGGTGGCACACCGGATCGGAGACCTCTTCCAGCAGGAACTTCACCAGTGCGCCGTCCAGCGCGCATTCCAGCAGCGGGATGAGCGTGGCGAGCGCCGTCAGCGGGAGCGTGTCGCCGTAGTCGTCGAGGACCTTGATGGCGAGCTTGACGTTGATGTTCGGCTCGGGCATCGAGCCGTGCTCGTCGAGCATGCCCCAGCGTTTCATCAACGCCAGTTCCGCGTTGGCGTGCTTCTGTTCCTCCGCGTGGAAGTAGCGGTAGATCTCCTGGATCACCGGGGTCGGCGCCTTCTTGGCCAGCGAGGCGAACCCGCGGGCGCCGACGTGTTCGATCCACACGAGATCGGCCATGAACGGCCGCATCTTGGCGCGCAGTTCGTCGGTCATCGTCTCGGCGCCGGGCGCGTCCCAGTCGATGTCGGCCAGCGACCATTGCTTGTCCTTGATGGTCTGGAGCATCGCGTCGAAGTCGTAGGCCATCACTTCTCCTTTTCGGCGGGCAGGAACCGGCCGAGCAGACCGGCGATCCGCGTGTACGGGACGGGCACGAACCGCTTGGCGTGCCAGAGAAGCTGAGCGTCGGGTTGCGGCACCACGTACAGGCGTCCGCGATCGTGGGCGTCGAGCGTCATCTTCGCGACGCGCTCCGGCGAGAACCCGACCACGTCGGAGACCCGCTTGGCGAGCCCGCGAGCCTCGGCGTCGATGAGTTCGCCGCCGAAGATGTTGGTGCGCACGAAGGTCGGGCACAGCACGGTGACCCCGACGCCGGTGCCGGACAGTTCGGCGGCCAGCGTTTCGGAAAGGCTGACGACGCCTGCCTTGCTCACGTTGTACGCGGCCATCCTCGGTGCGGCGGTGAAACCGGCGGCCGACGCGACGTTGATGACGCCGCCCGCCTTCGCCGCGCGCATGGCGGGGACGAAGGTGTGGCAGCCGTGGATCACGCCCCAGAGGTTCACGCCGAGGGTGCGTCGCCAATCGGACAGCGGGCTCTCCCCGACGAGCTTGCCGCCCGCGCCGATCCCGGCGTTGTTGACGACGAGGTCCGGCTCGCGGCCGAACCAGGAGCGTGCCTGGTTCGCCAAGTCCGCGACTTCGTCCACATCGGACACATCACAGGCGATGGCGACCGCGTTCTCGAGTGTTTTCGCGGTTTCCTCGGCGGCTTCGAGGTCGATGTCCGCGCAGACGACCCGGCTGCCGCGCCGGACGAGCTCGGCCGCGATCGCCCTCCCGATCCCGCTGCCCGCGCCCGTGACGACGGCGTGTGCTCCGTGGGTCCGCTTCGTCATGCCGCCCTCACGATCGCCGGTAGGTTTCCGGCGAGGAAGCGGCAAGCCCGCTCCATCGCCGGTGCCGCTTCGGGAATGAAGCGGGTCAGTGCCTGGAAGACGTGCATCTGGCCGGGGACCACTTCGAGTTCGCAGTCCGCTCCCGCGCGGCGCAGGGCCCTGGCCAGCTCGATGGCGTCCGCGGCGAGCATTTCGAGCCCGCCCGCCTGGATGATCGTCGGCGGGAAACCCTTGATGTCGTCGAAGGCGAACCGGAGCCGCGCCGAAGCGAGGTCCGCGTCCACTGTGTACAGACCGACCAGCCGCGCGGCCGCGGCGGCCGAGATCATCGGGTCCGGGCTCATGCGTTCTCTTTGGGCGGCCAACGAAAACGTCACGTCGAACAGCGGCGAGAAGAGGGCCAACGCGGCAGGCGGGTCTTTTCGTTCCCGGATCAGCTGCGCGGCGAGGTCGACCGCGAGATGCCCGCCCGCGGAGTCACCCGCGACAAGGATCCGCCGGTATCCCTGGTCGAGAAGCCGGTCGTAGGCCGCGCGGACGTCGTCAGCGGCGCTCGGGAAACGATGTCCGGGCGCGAGGCGGTATTCGCAGGCGAAGACCGGCAGCCCGGTGCCGGCGGAGACCCGTGTGGTCAGCCCGCGATGGGTGCGCGGCGAGCAGAGCGCGTAACCGCTGCCGTGGAGGTAGAGGACCACGGCGTTGCCTTCGGTCACCTCGGGCGCGCGGACCCACTCGCCGCGGATGCCCGGCTCGACGCGGCTCCCCTTCAACGGCGGCGAGGCCAGCCACAGGCTGCTCGCGATGAAGGCGCGGGAGAAGGCGACGCCCACCCGGTTGGCCGGGATCGCGTTGGCGATCGGCCGCACGAAAGCGGACGTCAGCGCGGCGGCCAAACCGGTTCGCAGGCCATTCTGCGGTCGCATGCCCTCAGAATGAATCTGAGGGCACCTGCTGTCAAGATGGAAGGGTGACCGCGTCCCGCCGCTACAGCGGCAAGACCGCCGACGAACGCCGCTCCGAACGACGGCTCGCCCTCCTCGGCGCCGCCCTCGACATCTGGCAGGAACAAGGCTGGGCGGCGGTCACCATGCGCGGCGTGTGCGCGCGGGCGAACCTGACCGACCGGTACTTCTACGAGAGCTTCGCGAACCGCGACGCATTGCTCGCCACCGCTTGGGAACAGGTCCGCGACGAGACCCTGCGGATGGTCCTCGACGCCGTCGCCGCCCACATCGAGCAACCCGCGCTGGAGCAGCTGCGTGCCGCTGTCGACGTCGTCGTGCACCACGTGCAGGAAGAGCCTGCCCGCGCGCAGATCCTGTTCGGCGACCACGCGGGCAGCGCGGTGCTGGAGCAACTGCGGCGGCAGACCGTCCAGGAGACCACCGGCCTGCTGATCGAACTCGCCCGGCCGCATCTGAAGCCGGACGTGGACGGGCTGGAGTTCCGGGTCAACGTCCTGCTGGGCATCGGCGGCTTCGTCGAGATCATGCTCGCGTGGCGCTCCGGCCTGCTCGACGCGGACGCGGACGCGCTCGTCGGCCACCTCACCGGAGTGGGCACTTCGCTGTCGCGGATGTTCCTCAAGGGTGACACCAACGGGTGAATTTCGGGGCGGCCAGCGCCGTCGGCCCCGGAAACGGCTCAGGGCCCCATCCGGAGTATCCGAATGGGGCCCTGACCTGCGGAGCCGCCTAGGGGAATCGAACCCCTGACCTATTCATTACGAGTGAATCGCTCTGGCCGACTGAGCTAAGGCGGCGAACATCGGGCTCGCACCCGATGACGGGGACAAGTGTAGCGGAGGCTTGAACGTCACCTTCCAGGGCCACCGTCGTTAAGGTCCTATGACGCCGGTCTCAGTCCCCCAAGATCGGCCCATCCCCACTGGAGGACCTGTTCATGCGGCAACGACTGCCCCGTGTGCTGGCGCTTCCGGCCGCCGCGGCCCTGCTTCTGCTGACCGCGGCCCCGGCGACCGCCCAGACGATCCCGACCACGCCGATCCCCGATCCGGCGAACCCGGGACAGCCGCCGATGTCGGCGCCGATCGGGCCGCAGCCGCTGGGCAAGGCGGTCGGTGACGCGGGGGCGGCGCTCGGCGTCCTGCGGTTGCTGCCGAACGCGGTACCGACGAGCGCCATCCTCCCCGGAGCCGGCGAGATGCTGCCGAAGCAGTCCGCGCTCGAGGCCGGGATGGGGCTTTCCAGCGCGCAGGCCAACTCCGAGGCCTACCTGAGCTACGAAAAGGCGATCGCGCAGTCGTCGCCGTTCGGCCTGTCCGCCGCGGGCAACGCGCCGCAGACGCCGGGCAGCCTCGTGCAGACGGCACTGCCGGACAACCCGAAGCCGATCAGCGGCGGCCTCAACGCGCCGAAGAACCCGCTGTTCAACCTGGGCCTGCTCAACGGTGAGGCGCACGCGCGCTGGAGCCCGACGCTCGGGCCGTGCGTCGGCACGATCGCCGATTCGAGCACGTCGATCGCGAACCTCGCGCTGCTGCCGACCATCCCGAACATCCCGGGCGCCGACCAGCTGACCCAGGCCTCCGACCAGCTCAAGGCGGGCCTGTCCGCGCTCGGCCCGCTGGCGAACCTGGGCGGGCTGCTGTCGGGCACCAGCACCAACGCCGACGGCAAGGGCGCCGTGCTGAGCCTGCCGAACACGCTGTCGTCGCGTTCGGTCGTGCGGCTGGTCGACATCCCCGGCTCGAAGAACAAGGCCGTCGAATCGACGTCGACGCTGCAGGCGGCCAATATCGAGCTGCTGAAGGGCACGCCGCTCGGCCTGACGATCAAGGTCGCCAGCCAGCCGACGCTGCGGGTCACCTCGACCGGCGACAAGAAGACGTCGAAGGTCGAGTACACCGCGCCGGTGCTGCAGATCGTCCGCGGCGACAAGGTGCTGTTCACCCTCGACGCGAACAACCCGACCAAGGACATCCCGATCGGGATCCCGCTGCCGTCGCTCAAGCAGGTCCCCGGCTTCGAGCAGCTGAAGAACGTGCCGGTCGTCGGTGGGCTCGCCGAGATGATGGACGGTGCCACCAAGCACCTTCCCGGCGGCGAGGCCGGGAACGGGCTCACCCTCGACCTCGGGGTGCTGAAGCTGTCGATCGCCGGGCTGAACCAGAAGTCGAGCGACATGACCTCGCCGTTCAAGGGCTTCCAGATGGGTGCCTCGGCGCGGCTGCTGGACCTGCAGATCCTGCCGACGACCGCGTTGCAGAAGGCGCTCCCGCCGGAGGCCGCGAAGAACCTCCCGTCGTCGCTGGCCCAGGTCTCGCTCGGCGAGCAGATCGCCCGCGCGTACGCGCCGGCCGGCGGTGTCGAGTGCGGCACGGCTCAGGCACCCCCTGCCGGTAACAACGGTGGCGCGGCGCCGAAGGGACCGGTCAAGAACCTGGCCTACACCAACGCGGCCTACGACACGGTGCCGATGTTCTGGACGGGTACGGCGATGCTGCTGATCGGTGTCGTTCTCGTGGCCGCCATGCCGGGACGGCGTCGGCTCGCGGTGGTTCCCATCGCGAAGAACTCGCCCGGGTCGCCGGGGTTCAAGCCTTCGCCGCGGCCGCGCTCGCTGGACTCGGAGGATTAGACGGGGCGAGGAGGGTGATGAACGGCCCTTTCACGCCTAGCCCCGGCGTGAGAGGTCCGTTCGTACGTGGGGCCTTCGCCGCTTTGATGCGGTGAAGGCCCCGTGCTTTGGATTTCGGCGCGGCGGATGACACACGGTCACCGGGGCAGTTCGGTGCGGGTGTGTGGAAATGGAGACGTTGAGTGTCCCTGTTTCCACACACCCCTCTCCCGATTGCCTTGCCTGATGCCCCCAATGTCGCATCAGGGACACTGAGCGTCTCAAATGCGACATTGGGGGCAATCACCGCCACCGCCCCGCGAACCCGAAGCGACTTCACTTACCCACAGCACTTGTCCACAACCATCCCCACCTGTGGACAACTCCCGCGACCAGCCCTTTTCCCCCTCCACCCCCGGTAGACTGGACTCGGGGTCGCCCCCCTGGGACGGGCGGGGGCTGGGGTGTGGCGAGCCGAGCGGGTCAGCCTTGGCGCAGGGTGGTGACCATGGCTTCGACGGCGATCCTCGGCTTCACGTTCAGGTCGATGGCCTCGCGGCATTCCAGGACGGCTTCGAGCCGCCGCAGGATCGAGTCCGGCGCCCAGGCGGAGGCGGCCTGCGCGATTTCCGAGGCGTGGTCGGGGTGGTTCAGCGTGGCGCCCGCGCCGCTCGCGGTCACGAGCACGTCCCGGTAGAACGCGGCCAGGTCCACCAGCGCGAGGTCGAGAGTGTCCCGCTGGGTTCGGGTCGCGCGGGACTTCTGGCGCTTCTCGAGCTGCTTCACGGCGGCTTCGGCGGCTCGTTTCGCCCCGGCGACGCCCTTCCCGATGCCGTCGCCGCCCATCGCGGTGCGGAGTTCGGAACGCTCGGCCTCGTCGCGGACCTTGCTCTCCTCGCCCGCGTCGGCCTCCGCGGCACTGATCAGCTGATCGGCGCAAGTGAACACATCGGACGGA
Organism: Amycolatopsis sp. NPDC043889; assembly: GCF_056435645.1. Classification (NCBI taxonomy): domain Bacteria; kingdom Bacillati; phylum Actinomycetota; class Actinomycetes; order Pseudonocardiales; family Pseudonocardiaceae; genus Amycolatopsis; species Amycolatopsis sp. NPDC043889. The sequence goes on along the minus strand of NZ_JBWKEC010000001.1, from coordinate 1,067,596 downwards.
CGGCGCAGGCCGAGCGGGATCCGCAGCACGGTCGCCCGCCGCTGCCGGGCAGCCTCGTCGGTCGCGAGCCGCCGCGCGCGGCCGACATGTCCACTCGAGACGGACGCGGCCCACCGCGCGCGTTCGGGATCGATGCCGTCGCGCTCCATGAGCACCTGCGCGATCGCCTCCGGCGGCGGTGTCCGCAGCGTGACCAGACGGCACCGCGAGCGGATCGTCACCGACACGTCGTCCGGGTGATCCGACGGCGCGCACAGCAGGAACACCGTGCGGTCCGGCGGCTCCTCGACGGCCTTCAGCAACGCGTTCGACGCGCCTTCGGTCAGCCTGTCGGAGTCCTCGATGATCACCACCTGCCACTTCCCGGTGGTCGGGCGGCGGGCGGCGGCCTGCACCAGCGAACGCATTTCCGCGACGGAGATCGAAAGGCCTTCGGGCACGACGAGCTTGACGTCCGCGTGCGTCCCGGCCAGCACGGTGCGGCAGCCAGGGCATTCGCCGCATCCGGTGCCGGTGCTGCACTGCAACGCCGCCGCGAAGACCCGCGCGGCCGTCGAGCGCCCCGAGCCCGGCGGACCGGTGACCAGCCAGGCATGCGTCATCGCGCCGGGCGCGACAGGTTGGTTGTCGACGATCCGCGCGGCCGCGGCCGACGCCGTGGAAAGCGTGCGCGCGGCGGGCTCCTGGCCGACGAGCTGCTTCCAGACACCGATCAGCGCAGGGGCTTCCGTCATCTCACCTCGACCTTTTCCTCCGCCGGAGCGAGCCCGGCGAGCCTGCCGACGAGCACCGCGCGGATCGCCGTCCGCACCCGGTCGCTCACCTCGTCCTCGGTGCCTTCCGCGTCGACCACGACGTACCGGTCCGGGTCGGCGGCGGCCATTTCCGTGAGCAGATGCTGCACCCGCCACTGCGCGTCCAGTGATGCGGACTTCCGCATCACGGTGCCGGGATCGGCGTCGAGCAGGATGGTGATGTCGGGCCGCAGCCTGCCGGTCGCCCAGTCGGCGAGCCCTTCGAGTTCCTGGCTGTCCAGGCCGGCCACCGCGGACAGATGCGCCAGCGGCGAGTCCACGAACCGTTCCATCACCACGACGGACCCGGCGTCGAGCGCCGGCTGGATGTCCCGTTCGACGATGTCCGCCCGCACCGCGGCGGCGGCCAGCGCCTGCGCCCGCGCACCGGACAGCGAAGCACCTGAGACAAGTTTCGCGAGCCGCTGATCGTCCAGCGCCGGGTCGGCCGCCAGCACGACCGGACGCGTACCCGCGCGCAGCCATTCGGCCAGCCGCGCGGCCTGCGTCTCGGTGTTGATCGCCCGCGTGCCTTCGAGCGCGATCAGCAGCCCGTTCACCCGACGCGGGCTACGGCGCAGGGCGTTGCGGAGGTCGGCGAGGATCGGCTCGGCCCGCCGGTCGTCCATCTGCCGGTACGCGAAGATGCCGGCGAGCAGCGCGAGGATGCCGCCGCCGATCATCACCGGCCGCGTGCCGTCGATCGTGATCGTGCCGCCCCACAGCTCCACCTCGGTCGTCCGGACCGCGCTGATCAGCACCGGCACCAGCACCGTCGAGCCGAACAGCACGATCTTCATCAGCGACTGGTAGATCGCGTTGATCCGGCCGCGGATGGAGTCCTCGATCCGCGAACCGATGATCGTGACACCGGTCAGGAACGCCGTCCCCGCCCAGACACCGACCGCGGCGACCGCGACCAGCGAAACGGCGAGATGCGGCGACAGCGCCACCACGACGAGGCACAGGCCCGCGGCGACGATCGAGATCCCGAACAACCGGTCGTGCGCGAGCCGCCGCGCGAGCTTCGGGGCCACCGCCATCCCGGTGGCGAGCCCGAGGAAGACGGCGAGGACGAGCAGGTTGAACGCCGCGTCACCGGCGAGCAGGCTGGACGAGTACGGCTTGGCCGAACCGATCACCGCGCCACCGGCGGCGAACGCGCCGAAAGCACCGATCATCAGCCCGCGGACCAGCGGCGTCGTCCGCACGAACCGGGCGCCGTCGGCGATCATCTGCCGGAAGCCGAACTTCTCCTCGTCGGCGGCCTTGACCTTGGGCTTCTCGACCGCGTGGACGTTGCGCAGCGACAGCTCGGGGATCCGGGTCGCGATCACGATCGCGCTGGTCAGGTACAGCAGGCCGGTGATGACGACGGCGACCTTGGCGATGCCGAGCTGGGCGTCGCCCTGGAAGAAGTGGAACGTCGTGTTGCTACCGGTGAGCACGGCGTTCGCCCCGGCCGCGGTGATCACCGCGAGGCCGTAGGTCATCACCATGCCAAGCTGGTTGGCCGTCTCGACCTGGTCCGGACGGCGCAGCAGGTTCGGCACCGCCGCGTCCTTCGACGGGATCCACATCATCGAGCAGCAGCCGACCAGGAAGTTGCCGACGAACACCCACCACGGTGTGCCGACGAACGCGATCGACAGCAGGAACCCGCACCGGCCGAGGTCGCAGAGCACCATCACCTTGCGCCGGTCGAACCGGTCGGCGAGCAGCCCGCCGAGCGGGGCGAACAGCAGCCCCGGCAGCAGCGAGGTCAGCACGACCCCGACGAACGCGAAGTTCTGCGCGGCGTAGTTGTCGGTCAGTTTGGTGACCAGACCGGTCAACGTCAGGAGGTTCAGCCAGTCCGCGACGCTGCACAGGTAGGAGACACCCCAGATCCGGCGGAACGGCTTGATCGCCAGCACCCGCCGCACGCGGTGCATGGTGGAAGCGTCACGCCCCGCCGAATCACCCGTGCCCGCTTCGGGCACCGACTGCACGCCCTCGCTGATACGCCCACCCCACTAGTCACGCGGCGCCGAGGTGCGACCCGGGTCAACACCGGGTACCCCGACCGTACGGCCAGGGTATCCCGATGGGTGAGGTATGGACGGACGGCCCCGTCCGGCGCTATCCGCCGGACGGGTTACCCGAAGATCCCCGCGATGCTGTTGAACAGGCTGGACAGCAGCTGGATGGCGAGGACCGCGAAGACGATCATGAGGGTGATCGCGATCATGACGCCTGCCATGTTCGACGACGGTTTACCGAGCCGCGGCATCTGCATGGAGCGTTTTGCCCGCCGTACTTCGACTTCGGCCTCTTCGTCGACCTCGACCGGCTCTTCCTGCTTCACGCGCCGGGGCTGGCGGATCAGCTGGGAAGGCCTCGACGGCCAGGTGCGCTGCTGGGGCAGGATCCCGATCGGCGCAGCGCCTTGCTCACCGACCGTGCTGACGATCTTGGCGGGCGACTGCGCGGCGGTCTGCTCGGGGCCCGGGTCTTCGGCGGGCCGCTCGTCCGCGAGCATGGCCGCGTTGACCATCCTGCTGACGACTTCGGGGTCGTGCTGTACCGGTCCCGGCACCTGCACGCGGACGTCGTCGGCTCCCGCCGAGGGGGACGCCGGGGCCGTCGCGCCGGTCGTGACCAGCCCGGACAGCGGGTCGGCGAACGTGTCGCCCGGAGGATCTGCCTGAGTGCCGTCGCCTTTCACGAAGTCGGGGGCATCGAAGAAGGGGGTTTCGCCCTTCCCGCTCATGGTGACCACCTCACTACGGAATGTCCTCTGCTTCCAGGGTAACCACCTCGGCCCGCCGCACATCCGCCCAATGGGCCAGATAAATGTCACGCGCCGCGAGACTGATCTTCACATCCTCCAGCAAAGGTTCGAAGAAGGAACGCCGGTACCGGGCATCTGTCGCGGTCGATGCGGCGAAGTACAGACCGGAGAAGACGGCGAGGAAAACGGAGACGTTGACGAGCGCGGAACTCACCGGAAGGGGGACACCCAGCAGTGTTCCGGGCGCCGATTCGCGGCCGGCGAACTCGGTCACGACCTCCGGGCTGAGGATCAGCACCCCGAACACGACGAAGAAGGCGAACACCAGCACCCCGAACGCCACGATCTGCACCGCTTGGGCGAAGAACAGCACCAAGGCGATGTTCAGGCGCTCGATCTTCGTCAGCGCGCGCCGGTCCGGTGGAGGCGTGTCGTCGTCGAACGGCGTGCCGCGCAGGACGGTCGCCCCGGGTTCCACGGTCCAGGACTTCAGCTCCTTGATCTCGTCGGAGAGCATCGACGCCAGGAACACCGCGCCGATCAGGACGAGGAAGCCTGCCACCAGCCACAACCGGCCGGGGGTCAGCCGTTCCACGGCCTGCCACAGTTCGGCGGTGAAGAAGCTGAACATCACCACCAGCAGGAGCAGCGGCAACGCCCGTGACGCCAGCGAGCCGATGGCTCTGACCTGGGCGACCGCGCTCCGCGCCGCCCAGGTCAGGATCGAACCGACGCCGATCCGGACCAGCAGCATCAGCACGCCCAGCGCGGCGAGGTTGGCGAGCACCGCGATCCACAAGGGGTTGTCCCACGCCACCAGCCCGGTGAGCCGCTCGCCGAGCGGCAGTACGAACAACCAGAAGCCGATCGTCGCCGCCATGACGGCCAACCGGACCCGGGTGCGGCTCAGCACGCGGAGCAGCTTCGCCATCAGGCGACCGGCGATCACCGGGACCACGACCACGGCGAACGTCAGCGCCAGCACGCCGAGGACGTAGCCGACACCGCTGTCGCGCATCCTGGCCGCGAGCACGTCCTCGGGGACGTCGAGCAGCTTCAGCAGCCCGGCCAGCAGCAGGTCGAGCAGGCACAGGAACACCAGCCCTGGTGTGGACCGGCGCAACATCCCCGCCCCGCGCCTCCGCCGGTGGATGACCATCGGCAGCCCTCGCCGCCGGAACCACGCGTCGGCCGCGCGCCGGTCCAGGTCCATGCCTCCCCCTCGTCCTCGCTCAAGGCGGCTACGTCCGGCTCAAATCCACCGCCTCGTGCAGCCAGCCCGCCAGTGCCCGGCGGTCCATTCCACCGAACATCAGCCACCCTTCGGAAGGGGCGGCGTACAACACGAACCTCCCCAGATCGTTGTCGACGATCACGAAGCCATAGTCCGGGTACTCGGCGTTCAGTCCGCCGAAGGCGACCAGATCGAGGATCGCCGTGCCGGTCCGCGGACGGCTCAGCGTGTCCGCGACCAGGCCGACCCCTTCGTCCTGGCCGGGCAGCGGCACGCCGTGCCCGTCGATCCTGATGCGCATCGGCTCGGTCTCACCGGCGGGGACGTGCGGGAGCCCGCCGAAGACGCGGGCGCCAAGCTCGCCGAAATCGCTCAGGCTGAACGTGGTCCGCCGCCCCGTCCTCATCCGCCAGACGACCGCCTGATGCCCGTCGCCGTAGCAATCGACGCGCACCGAGCGGGGCGCGGACGCGAAGACGCCGGTGAGGACGCCTCGCACCGAACCCCGCAGCATCACGCCGTGCATCCGGACCGCCGCGGGATGGATTTCGCCGTTCTCCATCAGGCCTGCTTCTTCGAGCATCGCCGCCTTGGCCGCGTACCGCTCGGCCTGGGTGACGAGATCCGCCGGCTCGTCGTACGACGGGCACAGACGGCGGATCTCGTCGTCGGTGATCTCGGGGTCGTAGCCCAGGTACACGCTCCGCCGCTCGGGCACGGCGCGCAGCACCGGCTCGGCGGCGCGCCTCATCAGTTCCTTCACGGTCGCCGGTTCACGCATGGTTCTGCACCGCCTTCACGATCCATTGCTCGGCCGTCGACCGGCTGGCCGGGCCCCAGGTGAGCGTCCAGCGGCCGTCGCCGTCCATCGCCGCGCTGAACTGGTACCGGCCGAGGTCGTTGTCCACCAGGCCGAACGCGCCGTGCGGGTACTCGGCGAGGATGGCGTTCCGCACCGCGAGATCGACGAGGACCGTGCCGTGCCGCGGCCGCGAAGCACCCTCACGGATCACCTCGACGGCTTCCCGCGCCCGCACCGGGATCAGCCCGCCCGCGTCCGTCTCGATGCGCACGGTCTCGCCGGTGCCGGGCGGATGGTCGGGCAGCCCGTCGAACACCCAGCCCGGCAGCGCGCTGAGGAAACCGGACCGCAGCCGCGCTCGCCTGCCGAGCTTGTTCAGCACCGTGGTGTAGGCCTCGTCGCCGAAGAACCGGACCTCCCACGGCTCCGCGCGCGACGGGAACACCCCGGTCACCACGCCACGGATGAACCCGCCGCGCAGCGCGCGATACAGCCCGACGGCCTCGGGCGTGACCTCACCGCCGGGGGCCAGCCCGATGGTCGCCATCCCGCTCACGAACCGGGTGTACTGCTCCACCTCCTCGGCAAGCGTGAGCCCCGGAGTCGGCTCCTCGCCGGCGAGGACCGGCGGCACGGCGAGCTCCGGATCGTAGAACTCCATCACCGAGGGACGCTCCGGAACCTCGGCGGCCAGCGGGGCGATGACCTCGTCGATGACGTCGAAGACAGCGGTCGTTGAAGTGCTCACCTGACCATTGAACACCCTGGTACCGACAATTTTTAGAACTTTTGTTCGAACGGGTGAGGTCGTTCGGCGAACGGTCGGCGAGCGGTTTCCGGCCGACAATTTTGCTCGACTGAGCTATTTTTTGCTCATGCAAGCAAAAGCGAAGACGTTCACCGAGAGTGCGAGACGCGCACAGATCGTGGCCGCGGCCATCGAGACGATCGCCGAGCTCGGCTACGCCCGCGCGTCGTTCGCCCGGATCGCGAAACAGGCGAACCTGTCGAGCACGGGGCTCATCTCGTACCACTTCGCGAACAAGGAGGAACTCGTCCGCACGGTCCTCGAAGACGTCTTCCGCGAGATCGGCGCGTTCATGGCCGAGCGGATGAGCGAGCCCGCGTCCGCGAGCGAGGCGCTGCGGACGTACCTGGAGGCGAACCTCGAATTCGCCGCATCGCAGCCGACCCGGATGCGCGCGTTGCTGAACATCTTCCTCGGCGGCGCCCTCGACTACGACCCGGCGAACGAGCGGGCGGCGCTGGAACCGGTCGAACGCATCCTGCGCTGGGGCCAGGAGTCGGGAGAGTTCCGCGAGTTCGACGTCCACGTGATGGCGACGACGATCCGGCGTTCGGTGGAGGGCCCGGTGTTCCTGCTCGCCGGAACGCCGGAACCGGACCTCACCACCTACGCGGCCGAACTGGTGACCCTCTTCGATCTCGCGACCCGGAGGCAGTGATCCCGTGATCCGCCAGTGGGGTGTGGTGCTGCTCGAAGTCGTCGTGCCCGTCGCCGGGTACTACGTGCTTCACGGCTTCGGCGTCGGCGCGCTGCTCGCGCTCGCCCTCTGCGCCCTGCCGACGGTTCTCTTCGTTCTCTACCGGGCGATCCGATGGCGGAAGATCGACACGCTCGCGATCTTCGTGCTGGCGATCTTCGCGGTCAGCGCCGGCTTCTCCTTCATCACCGGCAGCCCGCGGTTCATGCTGGCGAAGGCGGGCTGGGTCACCGGGGTGATCGGCGCCGGATTCCTGGTTTCGCTGCTGTTCTCCAGGCCGCTCGCGTTCGGCGTGGCCCGCTCGATGGTCGCGAAGAGCCGGCTCGCGGACACCCTGCGCGCCGGCGAATGGGACGAGTTGTGGCCGCGGCACGCGTGGTTCCGGCGTGCTTGGCGGGTCGCGACCGTCCTGTGGGGCGTCGCCCTGATCGCCGACGCCGCCGGGCGGGTCCTGCTGGCGTACACGCTGCCCGTGGACTCCGTACCCGCCCTCGGCACCGCGCTGTACGGCGTCACGTTCGTCGCCGTGCAGGTACTGCAACACCTCTATTTCCGCCGCGTCGGGCTGTGGCGCCGCCTCGCGGCGTCGTGAAAGGACCTCTCATGCATCTCCTGCTGGCTATCGTCACCGGCTTTCTCGCGCTCGTCGCACCCGCGGACCCGCTCGTCGTGCGCACCGACTCCGGGCTCGTCCGCGGCATGGAAGCCGGACCGACCAGGACGTTCAACGGGATCAGGTTCGCCGCGCCACCCGTCGGCGAGGATCGCTGGAAGCCGCCGCGACCGCCCGAACCGTGGAAGGACGTCGCCGACGCGACGAAACCCGGCCCCGCGTGCACCCAGTACCTGCCGGGCAGCGCCGAGGACTGCCTCTTCCTGAACGTCACCGTGCCGCGCGACGCGGGGAGCCGTCGCCTGCCGGTGCTCGTCTGGCTGCACGGCGGCGGCTACACCATGGACGCGGGAAGCCTCTACGGCGCGCGACGGCTGGCGGATCAGGGCGACGTCGTCGTGGTGACGACGAACTACCGGCTCGGCGTCTTCGGCTACTTCGGTCTTCCCGGCCTCGCGGGTTCCGGCGATTTCGGGCTCATGGACCAGCTTTCCGCGCTGCGCTGGACCCAGCGCAACATCGCCGCGTTCAGCGGCGACCCGCGGAACGTGACGCTGGCGGGGCAGTCCGCTGGCGGGATGAGCACCTGCGCGCTGCTCACCTCGCCCGCCGCGACCGGCCTGTTCCACAAGGGCGCGATCATGTCCGGCTCCTGCCTGTTGAACTGGCCTCCAGGCGGGCTCATCCCGAATCAGCCCGCACAGACCCCGTACTCGCCGCTCGCCAAGACGGAAGCCGACGGCGCGGCGATGGCCGCGAGTCACGGCTGCGAGGGCCCGGACGCGCTCGCCTGCCTGCGTCGTCTCCCGGCCGCGGATTTGCTGAAGGATCACCAGTCCTTCGCCAATCACCTGACCTATCACACGCCGCTGCTGCCGTCCGATCCCGCGAAAGCCGTGCGACAAGGCGCTTTTCACCGTGTGCCGGTGCTCTCGGGCGGCACGCACGACGAGATGAGGTCGTTCATCGCGGGCGTCGCCCTGCACAAACCGATCACCGAGGAGCGCTATCAGGAGTTTCTGCGCAACGCTTTCGGCGAACACGCGGACGAGGTGGCGGCGAAGTATCCGTCGCGGGACTATCTTTCGCCCGCCATGGCGTGGGCGACGGTCACCACCGACCGTTCGTGGGCCTGCCCGACGGCCGAGGGGAACAGGCTGCTTTCACGGCGAACTCCGGAGCACTCCTACGAGTTCGACGACAAGAACGCCCCCAACGTGAACCGGATCGAGGCGCCCGGCCTCCCGCACGGCGCGGCGCACGCCCTCGATCTGGTCTATCTGTTCGAGCTCAGCGGGGTCGAAGACTCGCTCGATGAGGCGCAGAAACGTCTTTCGGAGCAGATGATCGGCTACTGGACCACGTTCATGCGCACGGGTGATCCGAACGGGCACGGCTCGCCGCGGTGGAACTCCGATGTCGTGCTTTCGCTCGCGCCGGACGCGATCCGCCCTGTCTCTCACGACGTCGATCACCGGTGCGGCTTCTGGGCGAGCCTTCGCTCCTGACCGGCCCTGTCCCCGCGTGCAATGAAGGGGCCTTTCATAGCAAATTTTGCTATGAAAGGCCCCTTCATTGCACTTGAGGGGAGCTACTTCGTCTTCGTGGCCGTGGAACGCGTCGAGGGCTTCTTCGCCGCCGCGGTCTTGGTCGCCGTCGACTTGGTCGCGGCGGTCTTCTTGGCCGCGGTCGCCTTGGTGGCCGTCGTCTTCGACGCCGCCGTCTTACGCGCGGGAGCCTTGCGCTTGGGCGCCGGGCCCTTCGCGCGCTTCTCCGCCAGCAGTTCGGCGGCGCGCTCGGCGGTCAGCTCCTCGATGCTGTCCGACTTCCGCAGCGTCGCGTTGTACTCGCCATCGGTCACGTACGGACCGAAACGGCCGTCCTTGACCACCATCGGCTTACCGGACACCGGGTCGTCGCCCAGTTCCTTCAGCGGCGGCTTCGCGGTCGCGGACCGGCCACGCTGCTTCGGCTCCGAGTAGATCTTCAGGGCCTCTTCGAGCGTGATCGAGAACAGCTGGTCCTCGGTCGTGAGCGAACGCGAGTCCGTGCCCTTCTTCAGGTACGGCCCATAACGCCCGTTCTGCGCGGTGATCTCGTCACCGGATTCCGGGTCCTTGCCGACCACGCGCGGCAGCGAGAGCAGCTTCAGCGCGTCTTCGAGAGTCATCGTCTCGATCGACATCGACTTGAACAGCGATCCCGTCCGCGGCTTCGGCTGCTTCGCCTTGGCGGCCTTCTTCTGCGCGGCCGTCGCGCCCTCGGGCAGCGGCTCAGGCTCGGGCAGGAGCTCGGTGACGTAGGGGCCGAAACGGCCTTCCTTCGCCACGATCTCGTGTCCGCTGACCGGGTCCTTGCCGAGTACGCGGCCTTCCTGCGGCGTCGCGAACAGCTTCTCCGCGATGTCCTTGGTCAGCTCGTCCGGCGGCAGGTCCTCGGGCAGGTTCGCCCGCTGCGACGTCCCGTCGACCTCGCGCTCGAGGTATGGGCCGTAGCGGCCGACACGCACGACGACGGTGTGACCGTCGGCGTCGGTGAACAGGGGGATCGAGTTGATCTCGCGGGCGTCGATGTCCTCGACGCCCGAGCCGACCAGCTTCTTCAGCCCGCCGAGACGGCCGACCGAACCGTCGACGCCCATGTCGCCACCGAAGTAGAACTTCGACAGCCACTGCGTGCGGTGCTCGTCACCGGCGGCGATACGGTCGAGCTCGTCCTCCATGCCGGCGGTGAAGTCGTAGTCGACCAGCCGCTCGAAGTGCCGCTCCATCAGGCCGATCACCGCGAAGGCGACCCAGGACGGCACCAGCGCGGAACCCTTCTTCCACACGTAGCCGCGGTCCTGGATGGTCTTGATGATCGACGCGTACGTCGACGGGCGGCCGATGCCCAGCTCTTCGAGCTTGCTGACCAGGCTCGGCTCCGAGTAGCGCGCCGGCGGCGACGTGGTGTGCCCGTCCGGGCTCAGCTCGGTCGCGGTCAGCGCCTGGTCCTTGACCAGCTGCGGGAGACGGCTCTGCTTGTCGTCCGCCTCGCCACCGCTTTCGGTGTCGACGGCCTCGACGTACGCCTTGAGGAACCCGGCGAAGGTGATCGTGCGGCCCGACGAGGCGAACGTGACCTCCTCGCCGCTGGTGGCGGTGCCGACGATCCGCACCGACATCGTGGTGCCCTTCGCGTCCGCCATCTGCGACGCGATCGTGCGCTGCCAGATCATCTCGTAGAGGCGGTACTCGTCGGTGTCCAGATCCTTCGCGACCTGGCCCGGCGTGCGGAAGACCTCGCCAGAGGGACGGATCGCCTCGTGGGCTTCCTGCGCGTTCTTCACCTTGCGGGTGTACTGGCGCGGCGACGGCGAGACGTATTCCTTGCCGTACAGCTGCGTCGCCTGGCTGCGCGCCGCCGAGATGGCCGACTCCGACAGCGTCGTGGAGTCGGTACGCATATAAGTGATGTACCCGTTCTCGTACAGCTTCTGCGCGATCCGCATGGTGCGCTCGGAGGTGAACCGCAGCTTGCGGCCCGCCTCCTGCTGCAGGGTCGAGGTCATGAAGGGCGCGTACGGCTTGCGCGTGTACGGCTTCTCCTCGACGCTCGCGACCTTGAATTCGCGGTTCTTCAGCGCCTCGGCCAGCCGGACCGCGTCGGCCTCGGCCAGCACGCGGATCTCGTTGTTGGAAGCCTTGAGCTGCCCGTCCGAGCCGAAGTCACGGCCGGTGGCCAGGCGTGCGCCGTCGACGGCGATCATCCTGGCGGGGAAGGTGCGCGGGGAGGCGTCGGCTCCGGCGTCCATGGTCGCCGAGATGTCCCAGTACGACGCCGAGGTGAAGCGCATGCGCTCGCGCTCCCGCTCGACCACGATCCTGGTCGCGACGGACTGCACGCGGCCGGCCGAAAGCTTCGGCATGACCTTCTTCCACAGCACGGGCGAGACCTCGTAGCCGTAGAGCCGGTCCAGGATGCGGCGGGTCTCCTGCGCGTCGACCAGGTCCCCGTCGAGCTCGCGGGTGCTGTCGGCCGCGGCGCGGATCGCCTGCTCGGTGACCTCGTGGAAGACCATCCGGCGCACCGGGACCTTCGGCTTGAGGGTCTCCAGCAGATGCCACGCGATGGCTTCGCCCTCGCGGTCGGGGTCCGTGGCGAGGTAGAGCTCGTCGACGTCCTTCAGCAGCCCCTTCAGCTCGGTGACCTTGGACTTCTTGTCCGGCGTGACGACGTAGAGCGCCTTGAAGTCGTTGTCGACGTCGACACCCAGCCGCGCCCACGACTCGCCCTTGTACTGGGCGGGGACGTCGGCCGCGCCGCGAGGGAGGTCGCGGATGTGTCCGACGGAGGACTCCACGACGTAGTTACCGCCGAGGTACGGGGCGATCTTGCGGGCCTTGGTCGGCGACTCGACGATCACCAGCCGACGACGGCCAGCGCCGTCGTCCGACGCCGCGGTCTTCTTCGTCCGTGCTCCTGCCACGCTGTCCTGCTCTCCGCTCATCTTCGGCGCCTTCGCGCCGCCTCTCGACCCGTCAGTGTGCACGCTCGCACCGCCCGGACCACGGCTAGGTGGTGCAACACGCCGCCGATCGTGTGTCCAGCGCATCGCCGCTGACCTCGTCGATGTTTCCTTTCAACACCTAGCACGTGACGTCGGACACGTCCGCCCGGGGGCCCGCGTGACGGGGCGAACACCCTCCGTTCGACGGTGGTGGCTCCCTCCCGCCAACGCTTCACTTGATGTCCACGCCGACCCGAAAGGACTCCACGTGACCCGACGACTCCTCGGCACACTGTTCGCCATGCTGACCGCGTCCGCGCTGGTCGGAACCGCGCCGGCGCAAGCGGCCACGACCACCTTCGCCGGAACCGTGGCGTTGTCGAACTGCTCCGGGTCGGTGGTCAAACCGCCCGAGGCGAGCCTCGACGACCCCGCCCTCGTCCTTTCCAACGGGCATTGCCTGCAAGAAGGTTTCCCGGACCCCGGGGAAGTAATCGTCGACAAGCCGTCCACGCGGACCTTCAGCCTGCTGTCCAAGGACGGCCGCTCTTCGCTCGGCACGCTCAAGGCGAAGAAGCTGCTCTACGCGACGATGACCGACACCGACGTCTCGCTCTACCAGCTCGACACCAGCTACGCCAAGATCAAGTCGGCCTACGGTATCGCCCCGCTGGCGCTCTCGCCGACCCGTCCGTCGGCGGGTATCGCGATGGACGTGGTGTCGGGTTACTGGAAGAAGATCTACTCCTGCAACGTCGACGGCTTCGTCCACGAGCTGCGCGAGGCGAACTGGGTCTGGAAGGACTCGATCAGGTACACCTCGGCGTGCAAGACGATCGGCGGGACCTCGGGGTCGCCGATCGTCGAGAGGTCGACCGGCAAGGTCGTCGGCGTCAACAACACCGGCAACGAAAGCGGCCAGCGGTGCACGATGAACAACCCGTGCGAGGTCGACGCGGCCGGGAAGGTGACCGTGCGGAAGGGCATCAACTACGGGCAGCAGACCTACCAGCTGACCTCCTGCCTCTCGCACAGTGAACTCGACCTGTCGAACCCGAACTGCCGGGCTCCGAAACCCTGATACCCCACCCTCGTGAGTGGTAAAGACGGTTCTAACCGTCCTTACCACTCACGAGCGTCAAACAGCACGCACCACGGGCACGAGACTGGGCCAAGCGGGCTCGGCACCCGCCGGCGCGTCTCCGATCAGCTCCAGCACATGCGCGAGCCGCCTCCGCCCGGTGACCCGGAGCAGCGCCTCTTCACCTTTCTGCGCCTTCGCCGGCACGCCCAGCTGGGCCAGCGCCGTGATCAGCCGCTCGTGCGTCTCCGGCGCCTCCGGATCGAGCGCGAGCAGATAGCCGTTGCCCTGGGGACTGCCCGCCGCGAGCGCCCACATCCTCAACATGGCCCCGTCGAGCCGGAAGCCCTCCGGCAGGACCTTCTCGTCACCACGGTTCCAGCGCTGCTCCAGTGGCAGCAGGTCGACCCGGAACGGCGTCCTCACGAGCGGCCGCCCGCATTCGGCGGCCGAGACCTGCGCCTCCGCGCCGCGACGACGGCATTCCCTGGCGAGGGCACCCGCCCGCCACGGCTCGTCGACCACGGCGGACAGCCGCGCGGCCGTCCGCCCGAAGCCCGTCATCCGCCCGGGCCCGCACAGCACACCGGCGAGATCGGCGAGCCCCGGCCCGCTCGCCTCCGCCGAGAAGAGCGAGATCGTCCCGTCCACCCGGACAGAATAGAACACAAGTTCGAGTCATGGCCAGTGATCGCGGGGTGACTCAGCGAGGTTGCTTGACCAATTCCTGGCAAATCGGAATCCGGCTGCTCGCCGCGGCGAGCTGAGGGACGTCGTTAAGGCCCCTGAGAAGGTCGAGGCGGTCTAGTTCGTCGAGGGACGTCCTCGCGTCGCGAAGCGCCGTTTTTGTCGCCTCGGGGTCGCTTGAGGAGTCGAGGCGGTGACGGACGTCGTCGGCACGGGCGCGGATGCCGGCGAGCTGGGCGACGGCGGCCGTGCGCGAGGTGTCACCGCCCGTGACCGGCGCAGGACCGAGATTCTCGAAGGCGGCGGAGGTGCGGTCCAGCCCTTCGACCACCGAGGTCATCAGCTCGCTGGAGGTACGGGAAGCCTGCTGTGGCGTGCTCGGATCGACGCTGGGCAGCGTCGCCAGCGTCCGGACGAGGCCGCCCGCCGCGCCGCAGTACCCCTCCGTCCAAGCGGAGGCGGGGTCGGCCTCCGACGCGCTGACCGTCGCGAGACCTTCTTGTCTGGCGTGGGAAGTCACCGCGGGCTGCTGCCCGCACCCGGCGAGGCCGAGTCCGATACCTGTTGCTAGCGCGGCAAGGACGGTGAACCGCGGCCGCACGAAAACACCTCCCGACCTGACGACTTCCCGGCTGGCCCCCGACGGTACCGATACCGGGGGGCAATGCAAATCAACGCGGCGGAAAGAAGGTCAGGAAGGCAGCTTCTTGCAGTTCGGGGCCTGCGCGGCCAGTGTTTTCACCGAAACGTTCGTTTCCAGCTGCTGGAACGGGTCGGGCATGTCGTTGATGTCGGATCCGATTTGCCGGAAGGAAACCGCGGCGGCCGCCACGGCGGCCTTGTCGTCCTTCGGCGCCGCGTCGAGCGCGGCCTTCGCGGCGAGCACCTTGTCCCGGATCGGCGTCAGCGCGTCGACGATGCTCCTGCGCGCCGCGTCGGCTTCCGCGCTCGGCGCCTGGCCGAGCTTCCCCAAACCGGTGACCGCGTTGTCGAAACCCGGCGCGAACACCCCGAAGGCCTCGTCCATCACCTTCCGCGCACTGGCGACGTCGTCCTGCTCGAAGTCGGGCATCGTGAAATCGCCGATCTTGGCGAAGTCGATCAGCGAACCGCAGAAACCGTCCATCCAGGAACTCCCGGCCGCGGGGGCGGGAGAAGAAGGAGAAGGGGCGGCCGTCCGTTCGGCGCCGCCACAGCCCGCCAGCAGGAGAACGGCGGCGAACAGGATGATCGAACGCCTCATGGCAGGGACTCCCCCGGGATCGGATCGGCGTGACGCGCAGACATTAGCCTGCGCCGGACAGCCGCCGGGCCCGCCACGAAAATCGTGACGGGCCCGGCGGAGGAAACTTTCCGGCGTTAAGCCTTCGCTTGCGCGGGGTTCTCGGAAAGCACCGACTCGCGGCGCTTGGAGACCACGATCGCCGCGACGATGATCGCGACGGCGACCAGCGAGATCGCGATGCGGATGCCGACGTTGGCGTCCGCGCCGATCGAGAACTGCACGACCGCCGGGGCGATCAGCACCGACACCAGGTTCATCACCTTGATCAGCGGGTTGATCGCGGGACCGGCGGTGTCCTTGAACGGGTCACCCACGGTGTCACCGATGATGGTGGCCTCGTGCGCGTCCGATCCCTTGCCGCCGTGGCTTCCGTCCTCCACGAGCTTCTTCGCGTTGTCCCAGGCACCACCGGAATTGGCGAGGAAGATCGCCATCAGGGTGCCGGAAGCGATCGCACCGGCGAGATAACCGGCGAGGGCGCCGGTGCCGAGGCCGAAGCCGACCGCGATCGGAGCGAAGACCGCGAGCAGACCGGGCGTGGTCAGCTCACGCAGCGAGTCACGCGTGACGATGTCGACGACCCGGCCGTACTCGGGACGGGTGGTGCCCTCCATGATGCCCGGGATGTCGCGGAACTGGCGGCGCACTTCGTAGACGACCGCGCCGGCGGCACGGGATACCGCGTTGACCGCGAGACCGGAGAACAGGAACACGACCGCCGCACCGATGATGACACCGACCAGGGTGTTCGGGCTGACCACTTCGTTGACGAAGAAGTTCAGCGCGGACGCGCTGGCCTGCGCCGCCTCCGGGATCGACTTCAGCGCCTTGCTGATCGCGTCCTGATAGGACCCGAACAGCGCCGTCGCCGCGAGGACCGCCGTCGCGATCGCGATGCCCTTGGTGATGGCCTTGGTGGTGTTGCCGACCGCGTCGAGCTCGGTGAGGATCTGCGCGGCGTCTTCGTCGACGTCACCCGACATCTCGGCGATGCCCTGCGCGTTGTCCGAAATCGGGCCGAAGGTGTCCATCGCGACGATGACGCCGACGGTGGTGAGCAGACCGGTACCGGCCAGCGCCACGGCGAACAGCGCGACGCCGCCACCGAGCAGGTACGCGCCGAACACGGCCGCGCTGATGACGAGCGCGGTGTACACGGCGGACTCGAACCCGACCGAGATACCGGCCAGGATCACCGTCGCCGCACCGGTTTCGGAGGACTTGCCGACCTCCTTGACCGGCTTGTGCTCGGTGCCGGTGTAGTAGCCGGTGAGCTTGAGGATGACCGCCGCGAGCACGATGCCGATGATCACCGAGATGGTCGCGATCAGCGCCGGGCTACCGGGTTCGCTGGTCGCACCGCTGGTCAGCTCGGAGAACGAACCGGGCAGGTAGACGAACGCCGCGATCGTCGAGAGCACCGCGGAAATCGCCGCGGAGATGTAGAACGAGCGGTTGATCGTGACCAGACCGCCTTCGCCCGCCTTGGCCTTGGTGATGTAGACACCGATGACCGCGGTGATCACACCGATGGCGGGCACGATGAGCGGGAAGATCAGGCCGTGCACGCCGAACGCGGTGCTACCCAGGATCAGCGCCGCGACGAGCATGACCGCGTACGACTCGAAGAGGTCCGCCGCCATCCCGGCGCAGTCGCCCACGTTGTCACCGACGTTGTCGGCGATGGTGGCCGCGTTGCGCGGGTCGTCCTCGGGGATGCCCTGTTCGACCTTGCCGACCAGGTCCGCGCCGACGTCGGCGGCCTTCGTGAAGATACCGCCGCCGACACGCATGAACATCGCGATCAGCGCGGCACCGAAACCGAAGCCCTCCAACACCTTCGGGGCCTGTCCGGTGTAGACGAGGACGACCACCGCGGCGCCGAAGAGACCGAGACCGACGGTGATCATGCCGACGACGCCACCGGTGCGGAAGGCCAGGCGCATCGCCTTCTCGCGACCGCCCGCCTCGCGCGAAGCGGCCGCGACACGCAGGTTCGCCTGTGTCGCCAGCCACATGCCGAGATAGCCGATCGCGAAGGAGAACCCAGCGCCGACCAAGAAGAAGATGGACCGGCCGATCTTCTCGTTCCAGTCATCGGCCGGCAAAGCGAAGAGCAGCACGAAAACGATCGCACCGAAGATCGCGAGGGTGTTGCGCTGCCGTTTGAGATAGGCAGCCGCGCCTTCCTGCACTGCCTTCGCGATGTCCTGCATCTTGGAGGTGCCCTGGCCCGCGGCCAAGACCTCCTTGAGCAGAACGTAGCCGATGACCAGTGCGGCAAGGGCGACCACGGCGATCACACCGACGATGGTGTAACCACCTCCGGAGAGCGTGAGTTCGCCCTCCGCGAGGAACTGCCGGGACATTCGTCCTCCTGGAGACGTCGCCGTTGGCCAACGACGATCCGCCGATGGAACCGGCGTGCCGACGCTGGCATGGGGATCTGAGCCGAACGTCACGCTAGTCGCACTGCAAGGCACGTCTCACATGACGCTCGCCACAGACGGTGTGGATTGCGGGAGTGTATTGGTAGTGGGATGGCGGGCGGCAAGGCGTCCCCGCCACCGTACGTTCCGTAATCGTGTGAGGCTGGTCACTGTATCGATCATCGGCGGCCGCTTCCAGTGCCCGTTCCGTCCGGCGGCGGACCGTTTCTGTCGGTGCGCTGTGCGAAGCTTCCGAAGGTGGACGGCACGGTGCGATCCGGCAAGGGCCGGCGGCTTCTCGACCGCGCGACGGCGGGGATCCCGGCTTCGCTGTACCCGGTCACCCATGTGGCCGAACTGCCGGCCCGTCCGGCGGATTCCGTGGACTGGCCGGAGTGGGCGGCGGGTCCGGTCGTCAAGGCGCTGAAGGCGAACGGAGTCGAGGCACCATGGCGGCATCAGGCGGAGGCCGCGTCCTTGGCCCGTGAGGGCCGGCACGTCGTGATCTCGACCGGCACCGCGTCGGGCAAGTCGCTCGCGTACCAGTTGCCGGTGCTCTCGGCACTGGTCGAGGACGAGCGGGCCACGGCGCTGTACCTGTCGCCGACCAAGGCGCTCGGCGCCGACCAGTTGCGCTCGGTGTCCTCTTTGGACATCAAGAAGGCGCGGGCGGCTTCGTTCGACGGGGACACTCCGATGGAAGAGCGGGACTGGGTCCGCGCGCACGCG
Organism: Amycolatopsis sp. NPDC043889; assembly: GCF_056435645.1. Lineage (NCBI taxonomy): Bacteria > Bacillati > Actinomycetota > Actinomycetes > Pseudonocardiales > Pseudonocardiaceae > Amycolatopsis > Amycolatopsis sp. NPDC043889. The sequence goes on along the minus strand of NZ_JBWKEC010000001.1, from coordinate 1,049,175 downwards.
AACTGGGTGTTCACGAACCCGGACATGCTGCACCGCGGGATCCTCTCGTCGCACGCGCGCTGGTCCCGGTTCTTCCGGCGGCTCTCGTTCGTCGTCGTCGACGAATGCCACAGCTATCGTGGTGTCTTCGGTTCCCACGTGGCGCTGCTGCTGCGCAGGTTGCGAAGGGTCGCTGCGTACTACGGCGCTTCGCCGGTCTTCGTCCTCGCGTCCGCGACGACCGCGGACCCGGCGGCGTTCGCGTCGAAACTCACCGGACAGGACTGTGTCCCGGTCACCGAGGACGGCTCGCCGCGCGGCGCCCGCACGGTCGCGTTGTGGGAACCCCCGCTGCTGTCGGAACTCTCTGGCGAGAACGGAGCACCGGTGCGGCGCTCGGCGGGGGCCGAGGCCTCCCGGATCCTCGCCGAACTGGTCATCGAAGGCGCTCGCTCGCTGGCGTTCGTCCGGTCGCGGCGAGGCGCGGAGCTGACCGCGCTCGGCGCCAGGCGGATTCTGTCCGAAGTGGACGGTGCACTGGCGGAATCCGTCGCCGCGTACCGCTCCGGGTATCTGCCGGAGGAGCGGCGCGCCCTCGAAGCGGCGTTGCTGTCCGGGCGGTTGCTCGGTGTCGCGACGACGAACGCGCTCGAACTCGGCGTCGACATCGCCGGGCTGGACGCGGTGGTTCTGGCAGGCTATCCGGGGACGCTCGCGTCGTTCTGGCAGCAGGCGGGACGGGCCGGGCGCGCGGGCGACGCGGCGCTGGTCGTGTTCGTGGCCCGCGACGATCCGCTGGACACCTATCTCGTGCACCATCCGGCCGCGATCCTGGACCGGCCCGTCGAGGCCGCCGTCCTCGACCCGTCGAATCCGTATGTGCTCGGGCCGCAATTGGCCTGCGCCATCGCCGAACTCCCGCTGACCGAGCCCGAGGTCGCGGCCTTCGGCGGCGACTCGGCGCGCGCCGTACTCGCCGATCTGGTCAAGGAGAAGATCGTCCGCCGCCGCACGAGCGGCTGGTACTGGACCTCGCGCGACCGGCCGCACGCCGAAGTCGGCATCCGGGGTTCCGGCGGCGAACAGATCGCGGTGGTGGAGGCCGACTCCGGCCGGATGCTCGGCACGGTCGACCCGGGCTCCGCCTGCTACGCGGTCCATCCCGGCGCGGTGTACCTGCACCAGGGCTCGTCCTACGTGGTCGACGAACTGGATCTGGAGACCGGTCTCGCCCTGGTGCACGCGGAGGATCCGGACTGGACCACGTCACCGCGCGAGGTCGTCGACATCAGCGTGCTGCGCACCGAAGAGCGGCGAGTGCACGGCGGGGTCACGGTGAACCTCGGCGAGGTTTCGGTGAGCTCGCAAGTGGTCGGCTACTTGCGGAGACGTCCGTCCGGTGAAGTGCTGGACCAGACTCCGCTGGATCTGCCGGAACAGAGCCTGCACACCCGTGCCGTCTGGTACACGATCTCGGCCGAGCTGCTCGGCGCGTCCGATGGCGTGGCGGGGACCGGGGGCCATCGGACGGGGACCGAAGTTCTGGAGCCGGTGGGGACCGGAGGCTCCAGGGTGGGGACCGAGGAACTTGGCGGAGCACCGGGGACGGGCGCCGAGTTGGATCCGGCGCGCGTCCCCGGTGCCCTGCATGCCGCCGAGCACGCGGCGATCGGCCTGCTACCGCTGTTCGCTACCTGCGACCGCTGGGACATTGGCGGGGTGTCGACCGCGTGGCACGAAGACACCGGGGAGGCGACGGTGTTCGTGCACGATGGCCATCCCGGGGGTGCGGGATTCGCCGACCGCGGATTTGCCGCGATTGTCCCTTGGCTGGCCGCGACGCGGGAGGCGATCGTTTCCTGCGAGTGCCCGGCCGGCTGCCCGTCCTGCGTCCAGTCGCCGAAGTGCGGGAACGGCAACGATCCGCTGGACAAGGCGGGGGCGGTGGCCGTTCTGGACACCGTGCTCGGGGCTTTGCGTCAGCACGGGTCCGTGTCCGGCCACGGGGTGGCTTGAAATTGTGGGTTGATCAGGCGGCGGTGCTGAGGCTCGCCACCGGGGCGACGGCCTGGTCACCGGCCAGCGCACGGACGAGCACGTCGTGCACGTCGGCGGCCTCGGGCAGCTGCCAGCCCCAGACCTCGGGCTTGACCCGCCAGTGCACGACACCATGCTGGAACGGCGACGGGGGCAGCGGGATGTAGCCGTTCGCGCCGTGCCACTGGATCGAGGCCTGGTCGGCCAGTTCCCGCGGGATGCTCGCGGCGACGGTGGTGAGGAACAGCCAGCGGCCGTTCGGCATCGCGACGATCGGGGCGGGGTGCCCGGTGGCGCGCAGCAGGCGGGCGGCGGCCTTGCCGAGCTCGTCGTCGACCTCGATGGCGTCGAGCACGGTGCCGGTGGCGACGAGGAGGCTGTGCGTGTCGTCGCCGAACCAGGTGGCGACCTCGTGCGGGTGGATCTCGGTCAGTTCACGCCAGTTGTCCTGGGCCGGGACCGGACGCCGCCAGGTGAGGTCGTCACCTTCGGCGGTGAGCGCCGCGGGCTCGGCACCCGGGAGCACCGGCCAGCCACGCCAGGCGAGACCGATCGCCTCCGCCCGCATTTCGATGCGGAAGGCGCCCCGCCAGCTGTCCGGCCAATTCGCGTCCAACATTACTGTCCCTGCCTCAGGTCAACTCTGTCCTGTGTCTGTCTCTGTCGTCGCACCGGCCTCGGCGAACTCTTCGAAGTGGCGCACATCTCAATAAACGGCAAGTTGCACATCGGGAGAAGACCTCACGCGACAACCGGCGGTTACTTAGCGATGAACGCGCGGTAGTGCGACCGGACGGACCGAACGCCGGACGTCCGGTTAACGGGCGCGCACGACCGGTACGGAGCCGTTCGTCGCAGCCGACCTGGGCTTCCCTCCTGCACGGCGGCGCTCGCGGTGAGCGGCGGGCGGCCGTTCGGGGGCGAGCTGATCATGGCTTCGACCGCTCGCCGCGCGTCAACGACCGCTGCTCGCGCCCAGCGGTTACTCGCGCGTACCACCCGCTGGTCGCCGCCCGGCGACCGTTCACCGCGCGAGCTCCGTCACGGTGACCGGTCGACCGGACCCGCCCTGGCCCGTGCCTCCGCCCGTCCGGTGACCGCCGGCCGCCCCGACGGCTCCGAACGCACTTCGACCAGGGCATCACCGCGCTCCCACCGGCAGGTCAGCAACGTGACCGACATCCGGACGGCGACCTGCCGCGCCCGTTCGCAGGCCGCGGCGGGACCGTCCGACGCGTGTGAGGCCGCCGCGAGCGCCGCCAGATCCGCGGCGGCCTCGGCGCGGTGCCGGGTCGTGACGGCGGCACCGATCCAGAAGGCGAACGCCGCCGCGCCGACCAGGACGGTGACGATCGAGGCGGTCCACACGGTCGCGACGCCGCGATCGTCCCCGGTCACGGCCCGCTCCCCGGCTCGGCGATGGCGAAGGCGCTGGAACGCAGCCGGATACCCGGCAGGAGCCCGGCGACCGGTTCGGCCTCGACGCCGGCGGTGATCGTGTCGCCTTCGCGGACGACGTCCAGCCGGGCGCCGGGCGGCGCGATCTCCCGCACCGCCTGTTCGGCACGGGCGGGCTGGCCGCGGGCGAGGAGCCTGGCGGCCTCGCGGGCCGCGTCGATGCAGCGGAGCTGGTCGAAGGCGACCCCGATCCCGGCGAGCAACAGGGCCGAGACGAAGGTCAGCGCGCCGATGCCGAGCGCGGCTTCCACGGTGACGGAGCCGCGATCCTCGCCGCGCATCAGAACTTCACCGACAGCGCCCGCTCGATGAGCGCGGTGAGCCCGGCGCGGACGGCTTCGCTGTCGATGACCAAGTAAAGGACGGCCGCCAGCGCGGCGGCGGCCAGGGTGGCGATGGCGTATTCGATCGTCGCCATGCCGTCGTCCGCACGGAAGTCGGGGACCTTGTTCATAGGGAATCGCCTTTCAATTCAGAGGACGCCGTCGAGCCGCCCGGCCAGGCCGAGCACGACGGGCAGGACGCCGAGGCAGAGGAACGCGGGGAGAAAGCACAGGCCGATCGGTGCCGCCAGCAGCACTCCCGCCCGTTCCGCGCGTTCCTCGGCTTCGGCGGAAAGCGACTCGCGCAGCCTTCGCGCGAGGTCCTTCGCATGCGTGGCGAGCGCGGTGCCCGCCCGCGCCGTCCGGACGGCGGCGACGGCCAGTTCGGTCAGGCCAGGCAGGTCACGGACCGGCGCCCACGCTTCCGCCGGCCCGATGCCCACGGCGAGATGCGACGCCACCGAACGCAGAGCCACCGCGGTCTTCGGTGAGGCGGTCGGCGCGACGGCCTCGAGCGCGACGGGCACCGGCAGCCCGCCTGCCAGGCAGGCGGCCAGCAGATCAAGGGTGGCCGCGGACCGGACGAGTTCGAAGGCGCCTTTGTCCCGGGGCGACCGTGCCCGGATCCGCGTGAGAATGAGAAGCCGACCTGGTCGTGCTACGCCTCCGGCCGCGACGTGTGGCCAACAGAAGACGGCACCGCCCAGCAGGATCAACGCCGCGCCGGTCAGCATGACGCCACCCGCCCGGTGAGGGCCCGGGACCAGGCCGTGCCCGCCCAGATCAGCCCGCTGCCCACGACGAGCAGCAGCTGACCGGCGCCGGTCCCGGTGAGGACCTGGACCGGGCCCGCCCCCATCGCCTCGCCGAGCGGCAGGCACACCAGCGGGAGGGCCGCGAGCACGGCGGCACTCGCCCGGGGACCGGCCATCTTGGCTTTGAGCCGGCGGCGGAAGCCGATCCCCGCCTCCGCGTCCCGCCTCGCGGCGTCGAGCACGTCGGCCATCGGCAGCCCGAACCGGTTCGCGAGCGTCCACGCGTTCACCAGTGCCGGTGGCGCGTCAGGGTCGGCGGCGGTCTCACCACCGAGCCGGGCGGCCGCGATGAGTCCGCGCAGCCGCTCGGACGCCGCGGGGATCGCCTCCGCGGTGGCTTCGGCCGCCGTCACCGGATGGGCGCCCGCGCGGAGTTCACCGATCATCGTCCGTAGCACGGACGCGGTGAGCTCCGCTTCGGCCAGCGCCGCGTTCGCCTGCGCCCGCGACCGGACCTCCTGGCGGACGGTCACGGTGAACACGAGTACCGCCAACGCCCAGCCGATCCCGAGGAACGGCAGGACGAACAGCGCCGGCAGAGGCCACCAACCCGTCCGAACCGCCTGGGGCAAACGCCAGGCGATCGGCGCGCGCACCATCTGCTTCGGCCAGCAGGCCAGCCCCGCGCCGCAGGCGAGCAGGAACCAGGGGTTCATGCCGCCAACTCCTCGAAAGGAGTCTCGTCGCCGATCCAGGTGCCTTTGCTCCAGACCGGGACGACTTTGGCCTCACCTCGAAAGGACCTAAGGACACCGACCTCGTCCAGCCGCCGGATCCCGCTCGGCAGACGGACCATGTGCAAGACCACCCGCACCGCCGCCGTCAGCTGGCTGTGCAGCGCGTCACGTTTCAGCCCGCCGAGCGCTGCCAACGCCTCCATGCGTGCCGGGACCTCCTCCGAGGAATTGGCGTGCAGGGTGCAGCCGCCACCCTCGTGCCCGGTGTTCATCGCATTGAGCAGCGCGATCACCTCCCGGCCACGCACCTCTCCGACGACCAGGCGGTCCGGGCGCATCCGCAACGCCTGACGCACCAGTTCGCTCAGCCCGATCTCGCCCGCGCCCTCGACGTTGGCCGGGCGGGTGAGCAGGCTGACGAACTGCGGATGGTCCGGTTGCAGCTCTCCGGCATCCTCGACGCAGACGATGCGTTCGGACGGGGGCACGGCGCCGAGCAACGCGGCGAGCAAGGTCGTCTTGCCCGACCCCGTCGCGCCGGAGACCAGGAACGCGAGCCGTCGCCGGATGACCGAGTCGAGCAGATCCGCGCCGCTGGTGCCGAACACCCCGCGCAACCGGAGTTCGGCGAGGTCATGGGTGGCGGGCCGGAGAACGCGGAGCGAGAGAGCGGTCCCGGCGGGCGCGAGCGGTGGGAGTACGGCGTGCATGCGGACCCGGCCTTGCGGCCCCACACCCGGCAGCCAGCAGTCGGCGAATGGTTGCGCGTCGTCCAGCCGCCGCCCGCCGGCGAGGGCGAGCCGCTGGGCCAGCCGGCGGACCGCTTCCTCGTCGGCGAAACGGATTTCCGTCTCCTGAGGACCTGCACCGGTGTCCACCCAGACCTTGTCGGGAGCGGTGACGAGAATGTCGGTGACGCCGGGCTTTTCGAGAAGCGGCGCGAGCGGGCCGGCGCCGACGAACTCGTCGCGGGCCAGCCTGACCGCTCCGAGGACGGCGTCCTGACCGAGCGAACCGCCTGCTTCGGCGCGCACCGCCCGCGCGACGCTCACCGGATCCGCCGGGGCGGCCGATCCGGCCAGCCGCCGCCGGACCCGCTCGACCAGATCTTCGGTCATCGCGAGGCACCGGCCAGGTTTCCGCGCGCCGCCACGAGGACTTCGGTGGCCGCGGTGGCCAGGTGCCCGCGATGCCTCGGGACGAATTCGCCGCGGTCGAGGGCCGCCGAGAGGGATCGCTCGCGACCCATCGACGTGATGAGCGGGACGCCGACGGCGTCGGCGATCTCCTGCGGGATCAGCCCGGCGGGCGACGGCCCACGGACCGCGACACCGATCCTCGTCGCGTGAGGTTCGAGCCTGGCGAGGACCTGTTTCGCCGCCGCACAGGCACGGAGTTCCGCGGGGACCACGACCACGACGAGATCGGCCAGCCCGATCACGGTGCCCGTCTCGGCGCCGAAATACCTCGGCAGATCGCAGACGACCGTCCGCCCCGCCCGCCGTCCGGCGTTCAGCACGCCCTCGATCGCGTCGGGCCCGGGACCGCGTCCTTCCCTGCCATAGGACACAAAGGACAGTGAGCCGGTCGAGTATTTCTTTCGCGGCAGGGCTTCGCTCAACGCGGCCATGGACACCCTGCCGCCGAGATCGAGCTCCGGCCACCGGGGCCCGCGATCGCGCTCGGCGGCGAGGAGGACGTCGACCCCGCCACCGAGCGGATCGCAGTCGACCAGCAGCCCGCCGGTGCCGGACTTCTCCGCTTGGTACGCGACGGCGGCCGCCAGCACGGAAGCCCCGGCACCGCCCCGCCCGCCGATGATCCCGATGACGACGCCGTCGTCACGCGCCGGCCCGTCGACGACGTCGGCGAACTCGCCGATGAGGTCGCCTTCCTCGTCCGGGAGCGAAAGGACCTTCTCCGAACCGGTGTTGAAAGCACGCTCCCACGTCACCGGCGTCGGCGCGCCCTTGCAGACCAACAGGACCTTGTTCCGCCGCAGCAGGCGGTCCGGCGCGCTCGCGGCTTCCTCGTCGAGCACCACGAGCGGCGCGCGGGCCCACCTGCCGCGTGCGGCGGCCAGATCGGGTGCGCGTTCGACCTCGCAGCCCGCGGCCGCGGCCACGCGCAGGATCTCGTCGAGCAGGATGTCGTCGCCGGCGACGACGAGCGGATGTTCCGCGGTCATGGCTCCCCCAGTGATTCGGTCGGACTCGGGTGATGACTCCACGGTCGCGCCGGTCCCCGCCGCGCACAACGCCATTCCGTACCGCCTGTGGACAACCGGGGTGTTGTGGACAACTCCGCCATGGGAAACCGGTTTCCCACGGTTTTGTCGGTCCTTCCCATCACGAACCCACGGCCCATTTTCTACAGGGTGCCGAGCACGAAAACAGTTGAGGGAAAAGAAAGTCAACGAACTCCGGGCGGTTCCAGCCTTGCCCGGGCGCGGTTTTCGCGGCCGACGAGGTCTGAACCACTGAAACCACAAGGGATAAAGGAGGCGACCCTCGCCAGGGGGGAGGGACGAGGGCCGCCCGGGGTTCAGCCCCGGGGGGTCGGACTGAACCTGGGCCCGGTGCGACACCGGACAATCTCACTGTAACTCCGATACCGGCCCGTTGCGGGCGACCTCCGTACCCACAATTCGGTAACGGCACGACGCGCCCGATCGGGGGCGCGGTCGTGAATTTTCCACCGCGGTATCCCGATCGTGGTCGACCAACGGGCGCGCGCCGGTCCGGCTCTCCTATCCTTGGCGAGTGGACCGACCCAGCACGACGCCCAGCCAGGTCGCGGCGTTCTTCGATCTCGACAAGACGATCATCGCGTCATCGAGCGCGTTGGCCTTCAGCAAGCCGCTTTTGCGCGAAGGCCTCATCAACCGCCGAGCCGCGCTTCGCAGCGCGTACGCCCAACTCGTCTTCTCTCTCGCGGGCGCGGACGCGGCGAAGACCGAGCGGATGCGGGCCGAGGTTTCCGCGCTGTGCGCCGGATGGGACGTCGCGCAGGTCTCCGCGATCGTCCGCGAGACGCTGCACGACGTCGTCGACCCGCTCGTCTACGCGGAGGCGGCGGAACTGATCTCCTCGCATCGCGCGGACGGGCACGACGTCGTGGTCCTGTCGGCGACCGGCGAGGAAGTCGTCGCGCCGGTCGCCGAAATGCTCGGCGCGACGCGCAGCGTCGCCACGCGAATGCAGATTGTGGACGGTCGCTACTCGGGCGAAGTCGATTTCTACTGCTACGGCGAGAACAAGGCCGTCGCGGCGAAGCAGCTCGCGGCGACCTACGGCTACGACCTCACCCAGTGCCACGCGTACACCGACTCGAGCACCGACATCCCGCTCCTCGAGGTCGTCGGACGGCCGCACGCGGTCAACCCCGACCGCGCACTGCGCAAGCACGCGACGGAACAAGGCTGGGAGATCCTCGCCTTCGAGCACCCGATGTCGCTGCGGACCCGGATCCCGGCGCGCTCGGCCGGACTGGTCGCGCTCGGCGCCGTCGCGGCGGGAGCCACCTGGTACGGCTACAACCGGCGCAAACGCACCCGCTGAGCACACGCCCACACGGCGGTACCGGGCCGGTTTTCTTAGTCAGGGCCGCGAATTGTCCGTCGCGGAGGGTGCCCGTGTCACTAGATCGAGCCTCTGTACCGGTGCACCCGTCTGCGCACTTGAAGTGACCCGGCTCACGGCGTAGAAAGTAGGTGCGGACGTTCGGTCGGCCAGGGAACAGGTAGAAGAGAAGCCTGTTCCACCCCGGCGAATCTCCGTGTGCGGACACCGGGTACCCACGCGCAGCGCGCCGCGGGAGGCTCGTCGTCTAGGGACTGCGTACCGGGACGCCGGACGCCGAGTCCATGAAGGTACGACCAGAGTTGCACGCTTGGTCGCCCGAGTCGCCCGCACTGACTGGCGGCGCCCGCCGGCTTCTTGCCGACGGGCGCCGCCAGTGTTTTGCCCCCGTTTTCAAGCGTGACAGGCCCCTTCGCGTCCCTTTGTGTATGAACGGACCGTTCGTGCGGGTGGCCGATGGACAAGCAAAGTGCTCGTGGGTAGCTTCCGGATATCAGTGCTTCCAGGTGGACTTCTTTCCATCTGAGAGTCAGGCACGAATCTGGGAGGCTTGAGGTGACGACCCGAACCGCGCACGCCCGTCATCGGAGGATCCATGCGCTCGCCCTGCCCCTCGCGGGCCTGCTCACCCTGGGTGTCGCGGGCGTCCCGGCGACCGCGCAGCCGGTGACGGCGGACGTGGAGGCGCAGCGGACGCTGCGCGGGCTGACCCTGGAGCAGAAGGTCGGGCAGCTGTTCGTCACGTGGGTGAACGGGAAGTCCGCCGACGAGGTCAACGCCAAGAACAAGGCCGACTTCGGCGTCGACACCCCCGCGCAGGTGATCGAGAAGTACCACCTGGGCGGCGTCATCTACTTCAACAACGACAGCCGCGACAACTTCGACGACCCGGTGCAGGTCGCCAAGCTGTCGAACGGGCTCCAGCGGGCCGCGCTCCGCAGCGGAGCCCGTATCCCGTTGCAGATCGCGACCGACCAGGAAGGCGGCACAGTCACCCGGATGGGTGCCCCCGCCACCGAGCTGCCGAACGCGATGGCGATCTCGGCGGGCCGTGACACCAAGGCCGCGCAGGAGGCCGCCCGCATCCTCGGGCACGAGCTGCGCGCAGTCGGTATCAACCAGGACTTCGCCCCCGACGCCGACGTGAACTCGAACCCGGCGAACCCGGTGATCGGCGTCCGTTCCTTCTCCGGCCGCCCGGAGCTGGCGAGCCAGTTCGTCGAAGCCCAGGTCAGGGGCTTCCAGAACTCCGGACGGCGCTCGGAGACGGTGTCCGCCGCCGCGAAGCATTTCCCCGGCCACGGCGACGCGGCCACCGACAGTCACCACGAGCTGCCCAGGATCGACCGCAGTGAGGACAGCTGGCGCGCGACGGACGTGCCGCCGTTCAAGGCCGCCATCAAGGCGGGTATCGACTCGATCATGAGCGCCCACATCCAGTTCCCCAGCCTCGACCCCTCGGGCGAGCCGGCCACGCTGTCGAAGCCGATCCTCACCGGCAAGCTGCGCGAGGAACTCGGCTACCGCGGCGTCGTCGTCACCGACTCGCTGTCGATGGACGCCGTGCGCGAAATGCACACCGACGCGGAGATCCCGGTGCTGGCCCTCAAGGCGGGTATCGACCAGCTGCTCATGCCGGTCAACCTCGAACTCGCCATCAACTCCGTGCTCGACGCCGTCCGCAAGGGTGAGCTGACCGAGCGGCGCATCGACGAGAGCGTCCTGCGGGTGCTCAAGCTCAAGCTGAACCGGGGCATCCTGACCTCGCCGTTCGTCGACCCGGCCAAGGTGATGTCGAAGGTCGGCACCCCGGCCAACCTCGCGACCGCGCAGGGCATCGCCGACCGGTCGGTCACCGCGATCCGCAACGACGGCGGCGTCCTGCCGCTCAAGCAACAGCCCGCGAAGACGCTCGTGACCGGCTGGGGCGTGAGCACGACGACGTCGCTGGCCGCGAAGCTCACCGCACACGGCACGCAGGCGACCGCGTTGCAGACGGGTCAGACGCCGACCGACGCCCAGATCTCCCAGGCCGTCGCGGCGGCCAAGAACGTCGACCTCGTCGTCGTGCTGACCAACAACGTCGGTACGTATCCGTTGCAGGGCAAGCTGTTGCAGGCGCTGGCCGACACCGGGAAACCCGTCGTCGCGGTCGCCGCCCAGATCCCGTACGACGCCGGTTACGAGAACCCGATCAAGACGTGGCTCGCCACGTACGGCTACATCTCGCCTTCGCTCGAAGCGTTGGCGAAGGTGATCCTCGGGAAGGTGAAGCCGCAGGGCAAGCTGCCGGTGGACGTTCCCGCGGGCAAGGACGTCGGCACGGTGAAGTACCCCTTCGGCCACGGGCTGACCTGGTGAACCTCAACCGCCGCCACTTCCTCGCCACCGGTGCGCTCGCGGTCCCCGCACTGACGGCCGGGTCCTCGGTCGCGGGGGCCCAGCCGGAAAGCGAGAGCAAAGGTCCCCCGCTCACCCGCACCGGAGCGGACGTGCTCGCCGCCAAGGACTGGGCGCCGCTGTCCGGCCGCAAGCTCGGCGTCCTGTCGAATCCGACGGGCGTACTGGCGAGCGGCGACCACATCGTCGACTCGATGGTCGCCGCCGGGGTCCGGCCGCTCGCCGCGTTCGGCCCGGAGCACGGTTTCCGCGGCAGCGCGCAAGCGGGCGGCTCCGAAGGCGACTACACCGATCCACGCACCGGCGTGCCCGTCTACGACGCGTACGGCGCCGACGCGACGAAGCTCGCCGGGATGTTCACGAAGGCGGGCGTCGACACCGTCGTCTTCGACATCGCCGACGTCGGCGCGCGGTTCTACACCTACATCTGGTCGCTGTACACGGCGATGGTCGCGGCGGCGAAGGCCGGCGCGTCGGTCGTCGTGCTGGACCGGCCGAACCCGTTGGGCGGCAAGGCCGCCGGGCCGATGCTGAACCCGGCGTTCGCCTCGGGTGTCGGCCGGAAGCCGATCGTGCAGCAGCACGGCATGACCGTCGGCGAGCTCGCGCGGTTCTTCGCCGCCGAGTTCCTGCCTGCCGAGGGGGTCACGCCGGGCAAGCTCGAGATCGTCGAAGTGCGGGACTGGCGACGTGATCAGCTCTTCGCGCGCACCGGGCTGACGTGGGTCCCGCCGAGCCCGAACATGCCGACGCCGGACACCGCGCTCGTCTATCCCGGCACCGGGATGTTCGAGGGCACCGTGTTCTCCGAAGGCCGGGGCACCACCAGGCCGTTCGAGATCATCGGTGCGCCGGGCCTCGACTGGCGCTGGCGCGAGAAGCTCGGCGAGCTACGGCTTCCCGGGGTGAAGTTCCGTGAGGCGTACTTCGTGCCGACGTTCGGCAAGTTCGTCAACGAGCCCTGCGGCGGCGTACAGGTGACCGTCACGGACCCGCGGGCGTTCGACGCCATCCGCACCGCGGTCACCATGTTCGTCACCGCGAAGCAGGTGCACCCGGACAAGTTCAAGTGGCGGCCCGACAACTTCCTCGACAAGCTCTCCGGCTCCGACAGGTTGCGCACGATGATCGACAAAGGCGCCGGAGTGGACGAGATCGTCGGGTCCTGGCAGGCCGAACTGGCCGAGTTCGACCGGAAACGCCGTCGCCATCTCATCTATCGCTGAGGGGAACGACCTTGCGTGTTAGGAAGATCCTGATCGCGGCCGTCTCCGTACTGGTCGCGGCGACCACGCTGTCGACGGCGGGAGCACAGGCGATTCCAGGGAGCGAGCAGCAGCGCGACCGCGCGGCGGGCCGGTTCGACAAGCCGCGTGAGGGCTTCGCGCCCGCGTCCACCGTCCTGCGTGACGGCGCGCCGTCCGAAGTCGGTCTCGACCCGGAGCCGATCAAAGCGGCCGAGCGGTTCATCGAGAGCTGGACGAAGCCGGACGCCACCGGGCATCCGCATTTCTCCGGAGCGGTCGGCCTGCTCGCGCACGACGGCGTGGTGGTCGAGCGCCAGGCCGTCGGTGGCGCTGTCCGCTACGCCGACGCCAAGGGCACCGAACTGCCGCCCGAGCAGCAGGTGCCGATGCGCGCGGACACGATCTTCGACATGGCCTCGATCTCGAAGCTGTTCACCTCCATCGCGGTGATGCAACTGGCCGAGACGGGCAAGCTGGACATCTCGGCGCCGGTGGTGCGGTATCTGCCGGAGTTCGGGGTGAACGGCAAGGAGGCCGTCACCGTCCAGCAGCTGCTCACCCACGTCTCGGGCTTCGCCGCGACACCGCTCCCGTCGCTGTGGGAGGGCTACCCGGACATCTCGTCACGCCGCAAGGCCGTCCTCGACAGCCCGCTGAAGAACGCGCCGGGCAGCACCTACCTCTACTCCGACATCAACCTGCTGACGCTCGGCTTCCTGGCCGAGAAGGTGGCCGGGGCACCGCTGGACAAGATGGTCCAGGACCGCATCGCCACCCCGCTGGGCCTGGCCGACACCGGGTACAACCCGCCCGGGTCGAAACTGGCCAGGGTCGCGGCGACCGAGTACGCCACGAAGCCGCCTCGGGGGCTCGTACGCGGCGAGGTCCACGACGAGAACGCCTGGTCGCTGGGCGGCGTCGCCGGGCACGCGGGCGTGTTCTCCACGGCCGCCGACATGGCGGTGCTGGCGCAGACGCTCCTCAACGGCGGCGCGTACCGAGGCCACCGGATCCTGCGCGAGGAGACCGTGCGGGCGATGCTGACGAACTACAACCACAAGTTCCCCGACAACGCGCACGGCCTCGGCTTCGAGCTCGACCAGCCTTGGTACATGGGCGCGCTGTCGGCGCCCTCGACGGCCGGGCACACCGGGTTCACCGGGACGTCGCTGGTGATCGACCCGCTGTCGCGGTCGTTCGCGATCCTGCTCACCAACCGCGTGCACCCGACACGGAACTGGGGCTCGATCAACATCGCCCGGGAGACCTGGGCGAGCTCGCTGGCGAAGGCGATGGCCGTCAGCCCGGCGCGCGGCCACGACGCGTGGTTCAGCGGCGCCGGGGACGTCTCCACGGCCACTCTCACGACTCCGCCGTTACAGACGCGCGGCGGGCCGTTGAAGGTCACCTTCGACACCTTCGTGGACACCGAAGGCCCCTCGGACTCGCTGTTCCTGGAAACAAGTACCGACGGCGGAGCCACCTGGAAAACGATTACTCTGCGTGCAAACGGACCAGGCGCTCCCGCCGGGGACCAACCCGGTCTCGGCGGGCACGGTCATCGGGCTTGGTGGCGCGCTGCGGCCGAGGTGTCGCAAAGCTCACAAATCACCCTCCGCTGGCGTTACACGACCGATGCCCGTTACACCGGACGAGGAATTTCCTTGGACGGTGTGAAAGTCACTGAACGCGGCCACATACTGCTGGACAGTGAGCATAATCCGCCTACTTTCGTCGCTACCGGCTGGAAGTTGAGCACTAGGTAACCGGCCAGCTCCGATGCGCTGACCAGACCGCCCCGTTGACCGGGACACGACCCCTTGCGTCGCGACACTAAGTTGCCAAGTCGTTAGCTCGACCTCGTTAACGACCTCGACCTGGTTAGCGACTTTCTGGTCAACGATTAATCGCAAATCGAATCCGCAGACACGGATAGGTTGCGATCTTCCCGAAGGGTGTGGGTAGCCTTGTCGCAGATGCCAACGGTTAGTAACTTTCCCACGGTGGGCGATACCGAATCCGTAATCGCGGCCGCACCGTCCGAGGCCGTGCCGGCGCAGCCGACACGGGACGCCGACGCGAGCCCGCTCGTCCGGATTCGCTCTCTCCTGCCCGGGCTCGCCCGGGCAGAGCAGCGCGTCGCGAAGGTCGTCCTCGACGACCCCGCGCAGGTCGCGCGGCGCAGCATCACCGAGGTCGCACTGGCTGCGAACACCAGCGAAACCACCGTCACGCGGTTCTGCAAGGCGGTCGGCGTCGGCGGGTATCCGCAGCTCAGGATCGCCTTGGCGGCCGACACCGCCCGGTCCGAGGCACGGTCGTCCCGCAACCTCGGCGGCGAGATCGGGCCGGAGGACGACCTGGCCGCGGTCATCGGCAAGGTCAGCTTCGCGGACGCCCGCGCCGTGGAGGAGACCGCCGACCAGCTCGACGTCCCGTCGCTACAGCGCGTGATCGACATCGTGGCCGGCGCGGGGCGCGTGGACGTCTACGGCGTGGGCGCGAGCGCGTTCGTCGCCGCGGACCTGCAGCAGAAGCTGCACCGCATCGGGCGGGTCAGCTTCGCCTGGTCGGACACGCACATCATGCTGACCTCGGCCGCCGTGCTGAGCCCCGGCGACGTCGCGATCGGCATCTCCCACACGGGCGCGACCACGGACACCGTCGAGGCGCTGCGGGTGGCCCGTGAGCACGGCGCGATCACCGTCGCCGTGACGAACTTCCCGCGTTCGCCGATCACCGAGGTCGCCGACCACGTGCTGACCACGGCCGCGCGGGAGACGACGTTCCGCTCGGGTGCGACCGCCAGTCGCATCGCGCAGCTGACCGTCATCGACTGCCTGTTCATCGGTGT
The DNA here is from genome assembly GCF_056435645.1 of Amycolatopsis sp. NPDC043889. Classification (NCBI taxonomy): domain Bacteria; kingdom Bacillati; phylum Actinomycetota; class Actinomycetes; order Pseudonocardiales; family Pseudonocardiaceae; genus Amycolatopsis; species Amycolatopsis sp. NPDC043889. The sequence continues at coordinate 1,033,804 of NZ_JBWKEC010000001.1, read as the reverse complement.
CGCGCAGCGGCACATGGACGCGTCGGTCAACGCGCTCGACGCGACCAGGGACGCGGTTGGCTCGCACCGTCTGGGCGTCCGGCCCGACGGCAGGCGGCGGCCGCGGGAAACCGGCAAATGAGCGAAAAAGTGAGGCGCATGATGACCGTCCCACGCCAGGTGGTGCACGTCGATTCGCCAACCGAACAGCGCAATCCACGGACGACCGACATCGACCTGATGTCGACCATGGGCATCCTCGGCGCCATCAACGCCGAGGACCGCCGGGTCCCCGAAGCCGTCGCCGCGGTGCTGCCGCAGGTGGCGCGGGCGGTCGACTTCGCCGTGGAAGCGCTGCGATCGGGGCACCGCGTGCACTACTTCGGGGCCGGCACGTCCGGCAGGCTGGCGACGTTGGACGCGGCGGAGCTCGTGCCGACGTTCAACGTGCCCTCCGATTGGTTCATCGCGCATCACGCGGGCGGCGCACGCGCGCTGCGCCAAGCCGTCGAAGACGCCGAGGACAACGCGAAGGCCGGAGCCGCCGAGGTGGCCGAGTCCGTCGCACCCGGCGACTTCGTGCTCGGGCTGACGGCTTCCGGCCGGACGCCCTACGTCCTCGGCGCGCTGGCCGCGGCCAGCCGTCGCGGTGCCCGCACCGCCTTGGTGTCGGGTAATCCGGCCGCGGTGACGCCGCCGGGTGTCGATGTCCTCATCGCGGTGGACACCGGCCCCGAGGCGATCGCCGGGTCGACGCGGATGAAGGCGGGCACGGCGCAGAAGATCATCCTCACCGCGTTCTCCACCGCGACGATGATCAAGCTCGGCCGCACGTATTCGAACCTGATGGTCAGCATGCGGGCGACCAACGCGAAGCTGCGCGGACGGACCATCAGGATCCTGCGTGAGGCCACCGGTATGAGCATGGCGGACTGCTCCGACGCGCTCACCGAGGCCGACGGCGACCTCAAGGTCGCGCTGGTCCATCTGCTGTCCGGCGAGGACGTCGCGAGTGCGGCGAAGGCGCTGGCGGCCAACGATGGCCACGTACGCAAGGCTCTCGACTCCCTGCGGGTGCGCGCGAGCTGATCGATTGCCCAGTTCCGGCGGACAGACCCGTTCATCCCGACGCCTCGCGCTCACGCGACGCGAACGGGTGTCCGTCGCCGGGATGGCCGGGTTCATCCTGCTGCTCAACGTCATCGGCTGGGGGGTCCTGACGCTTTTCGTGGCGCCGCGCCGATACGAGCTCGGCGCCACGGGCGTGTTCGGGGCCGGCCTCGGTGTCACGGCGTTCGTGCTCGGGATGCGGCATGCGTTCGACGCGGACCACATCGCCGCGATCGACAACACCACTCGCAAGCTGATGGCCGACGGGCAACGGCCGCTTTCGGTCGGTTTCTGGTTCTCCCTCGGCCATTCGACGATCGTGTTCGCCCTGTGCCTGCTGCTGTCGCTCGGCGTGCGAGCGCTGGCCGGCGCCGTCGAGGACGACTCCTCGGCGCTACACGAGGCGACCGGGCTGATCGGAACGTCGGTTTCCGCGGTGTTCCTGTACCTCATCGGGATCATGAACCTGGTGGTGCTGGTCGGCATCGTGAAGGTGTTCCGGCGGATGCGGCGGGGCGAGTTCGACGAAGCGGCGCTGGAGCGGCAACTCGACAACCGCGGCTTCCTGAACCGCCTGCTCCGTGGCGCCACCAAAGCGGTGCGCAAGCCGTGGCACATCTACCCGATCGGCTTGCTGTTCGGCCTCGGCTTCGACACCGCGACCGAGATCAGCCTGCTGGTGCTCGCCGGCGGGGCGGCCGCGTTTTCGCTGCCCTGGTACGCGATCCTGGTGCTGCCGATCCTGTTCGCCGCGGGGATGACGCTGTTCGACACCGCCGATGGCTGCTTCATGAACTACGCGTATGGCTGGGCCTTCGCGAAGCCGGTGCGGAAGATCTACTACAACCTCACCGTGACGGCGCTTTCCGTCGCGGTCGCCTTGCTCATCGGGACGATCGAGGTCATCTCGATCATCACCGAACGCTTCGGCATCACGACCGGACCGCTCGCGGCGATCGGGTCGATGAGCCTCGACTACGTGGGCTACGCGGTCGTAGCGCTCTTCGTGCTTACGTGGCTCTTCGCGCTCCTCGTGTGGCGCTTCGCGCGTATCGAGGAGCGCTGGTCCGTCGAATAGCGGTCTGACCTGCGAAAAGAGAGCAAGGGACCTTTGCTGCCGCTGGGCGCGTCCACGCAGTAGTTAGCATGCCTACGTAAACGAGAGCAAAGGTCCCTTGCTCCCCCCTTTTGATCAGGCGGGCTCGGGCACCCGCGTCCGCGAAGGCACCGAAAGCGCGAAGCCCAGCAGAGCGACGAAGGCGGCAACGGGACCGACCCACCAAACGCCCGCCGAGGACAGGACGACGCCACCCAGCGCGGCGCCGAGTGCACCACCCGCGTAGATCGCGGAACCGTTCAGCCCCAAGGCGACCGTCGGCACGTCGGGCGCCAGCGAGAACAGCCGGTGCTGCTGCGGCACCATCAGCATTCCGCCGAACACACCCGATGCCAGCGCGAGGATCAGCGCGCCGGGCAGGCTCAGCACGGCGACGTCCACCAGCGCCAGGGTCACGACCGTCCCGATGAGCGAGAGAGCGCGGACGCGCGCGGGGCCGAGCGAGTCGGTGGCCCGGCCCGCGAAGGCGTTGCCCGCGATCTGCCCGATCCCGAAACCGACGAGCAGCCACGAGATCATCGCGCCCGCCGCCACCGGAGCGACCAGCACCGGCAAGTACACGAAGGCCGCGAAGCCCGCGGCGGTACCGAGAACACTCACGCCGAGCACGCGCGCGATCGGTGGCCGTACGACGACGGCGAGCCTGTCGCGCAACGACACCGTCGGCATCCGGACTCCCGGCAGAAGCGGCACGAGCAGCATCACGATCAGCGCCACCGCGCCGATCCCCCACATCACCGCACGCCAGCCGAACCAGTTCCCGGCCAGCACCCCGATCGGCACGCCGAGCACCATCGACACGCTCATCCCGGCGGAGACCGTGGCCAGTGCCTGACCACGGCGCTCGTCCGACGCCAGAGCACCGGCGAGGACATAGGCGTTGGACTGGAACGCGGCGGCGCCGAGGGCGGCCAGCACGCGTGCGACGGCGACCACGGCGAAGGACTCGCCGAGCGCTTGACCGGCCATGCCGATCGTGAAGAGCACCATCCCCGCGCCGAGCACCCAGCGCCGGTCGAGCCGTCCGGTGAAGGCCGCGATGATCGGCGAGGAAACCGCGTAGGTCACCGCGAAGACCGTGGTCAGCTGACCCGCGACGGCTTCGGAGACGCGCAGGTCCGCGGCGATGGTGGGCAGCAGCCCGTTCAGGACGAATCCGTCGGTGCCGACGGTGAACGTCCCGACGGCGAGTACCAGCAGAGCCCCCAGAGCGAGCCGATCATTTGATGATCGTCGAATCGTCATACGCGGTATAGTGGCGTGACTATTCGATGACTGTCAAATAGTTTGGAGTGAAGTGAGCACCACGCTGCCGCAGCCGTCGATCGACGAGATCGAGATCGTGCCGGTGCTCCAGGCGCTCGCGGACCCCGTACGCCTGGAGCTGATCCGCGCACTGCGGAGCAATCCTTCGCCGCGAAGCTGCGCCATCACCGAGTACGACGTCGAGATCAGCGCGCCGACGCTCTCCCATCACTGGAAGGTCTTGCGCGAGGCCGGCCTCACGACGACGTTCGTCGAGGGCCGGACCCGCTGGGTCGAACTACGGACCGAGGACGTCCACGCGCGTTTCCCCGGGCTACTGGACGCCGTCCTCTCCTAGCCGCCACTTCGCCGCGAGTTCCGCCGCGGCGCACACGCCGACGTCGAGCAGATACGGCCCCGCCTGCCCGCATCCGGCTCCCGGCGCGATCGGCTGACCGTGCCCCATCCCGGTGACGGCGTGCGTGTCGACGGCCGCGCCGACGTCGGTCCACTGCTCGGCAAGCTCGCGCATGTTCATCGGAGCCACCGTGTGGTCCGCGGTCCCGTGCCAGACGCTGACCGGCGAACGCGGCCCACTGCTCGCGGCCCGCACCTTGTCGCCCCACTGCTTCGGGGCCAGGTCCTTGCCGGGATTCATGCAGGAGTACGCGTCGATCATCGAAGTCGCGCAGCCATAAGGCAGTCCCGCGACGACACCGCCGCCCGCGAACAGTTCCGGATACGCCGCCAGCAGCACCGAAGTCATCGCGCCACCCGCCGACAGGCCGGTCACGTACGTCCGGCTCCCGGCCGAGAACCGCGCCATCTGCGCGATCGATTCGGCCTCTCCGGATCCTCGCTTGATGTCACCCGCCTGGAACCAGTTGAAGCACTTGCTGAAGTTGTTCGCCGAAACCTGCTGCGGCAGAACGAGTTTGAACCGCAGCTTGTCCGCGAGACCGATCCAGCCGGAGCCACGCGCGTACCCGGCCACGTCCTGGGTGCAGCCGTGCAGCACGACCACCGCCGGACGTCCGGACGGCAGCCCGTCGGGAACGTATTCGAACATCTGCAACGCGCCGGGATTGCTCCCGAACCCGGCGACCGGGCGGATCGCCGCCGCCTGTGCCGGAGCCGGAAAGAGAAGGACCAATGCCGAAACCACCGCGCCGATGAGGAGTTTTCGCATCACCTCAGGCTAAATCCACCGACGCCCGCTTCCCACGTGGAAGACCACCACAGCGGCGGCCCGTTTTGTGTGGTCACACCCGATACCGGCACACGAAGCCGCCGCTTACCGTCGTCCGATGCGGCTCATTCTGGTCCTCGCGATGATGCTGGCCATGGCGACACCCGCCCAGGCGGCGAGCGGTTGCGGGAACGTGCGCGTTCCCGGCGCCGCGACCCAGCAACTGTCCTGTTTGGACGATCTGACCACCACCGGCACCCTGGTCACCGGGCACACCGTCCAGTCCGACTGGGCCGGGCTCACCTCCGCCGGTTTCCCCGCGCCCAAGGCGGTTCCCGGCATCCAGATCGACGGCTACTTCCCGGATTCGTCGACGGCCAACACGACGCACGGCTGGAACCACGACGCGCAGTTCGTGCTGCGGCTGCCCGATCGCTGGAACGGTGGCCTGGTGGTCTCGGGGTCCCCCGGTGTGCGACGGCAGTACGCGAACGATCGCGCGATCGGCGACCAGGTCCTCGCCGCCGGCTACGCGTTCGCCGCCACCGACAAGGGCAACACCGGCGCCGGCTTCCACACCGACGGACGCCGCCCCGGTGACGCGCTCGCCGAGTGGAACTCACGGGTCACCCAGCTGACGATCGCCGCGAAGGCCGCCGTCGCGCATCGCTACGGGCGCCTGCCTAGCCGCACCCTCGCGGCCGGGATGTCGAACGGCGGCTATCTCGTCCGCTGGCAGCTCGAGAACCGGCCATGGCTCTACGACGGCGGTATCGACTGGGAGGGCACGCTTTGGCACGAAGACGGCCCGAACCTGTTCACTTTCCTGCCGCCCGCGATCAAGGCCTACCCCGCCTACGCCGCCGGTTCCGCGCAAGCCCATCAGCGGATTCTCGACGCCGGTTTCGCGCCGGGATCGGAATTCCTCTGGCCGTACCACAACGACGTCTACTGGGGCCTGACCCAGCGCATCTATCAGGCGGAATTCGATCCGTCGTTCGCCGGAACCGACTACGATTACACCACTCGCCCGCCGTCGGTGCACCGCGCGGTGGAACGGATCTCGCTGACCGGCCGGATCGGCAAACCGCTGATCACCCTGCACGGCACCCTCGACACCCTGCTGCCGATCACCCGCGATTCCGACGTCTACCAGCGGATGATCGCCGACCAGGGCCGTGCCGGACTCCAGCGCTACTACCGGATCGTCGACGGCAACCACGTCGACGGGCTCTACGACGCGCACCCGGACAAGCTGCGGCCCATCGGCCCGTGTTTCCGCACGGCTTTCAGCGCTCTCGAAGGCTGGCTCGACGGCGTCCGCCCGCCCGCTTCGGCGACGATCCCGCGCGCGAGCGGTGACCTGGCGACCACTTGCGCACTAAGCTGATCGGATGGAATTCCAGGACGTCGTACGACGCCGTCGCATGGTCCGGAAGTTCACCGGCGAACCCGTCGCCGAGGCGAGCCTGCAGCGCATTCTGCGCAACGCGCTGAAAGGCCCCTCCGCCGGATTCTCACAGGGACAAGGATTTCTCGTCCTCATCGGCGAAGAACTCGCCAAATTCTGGGAGTTCGGGGCGAGCTGGGCGCCGGAAACCGTCACCACGGCCCCGGTCGCGATCGTGCCGCTTTCCGTCAAGAACGCGTACCTCGACCGCTATGCCAAGCCGGACAAGGGTTTCGCCGAGGGCGACGACTCGTGGTGGCGCGTGCCGTACTGGGATGTCGACACCGGGATGGCGACGATGCTGATCCTCCAGACGGCGGTCGACGAGGGTCTCGGCGCGGTGTTCTTCGGGCTGGCGCCGGAAGGCGTGGAGCGGCTGCACAGCGAGTTCGGCGTGCCGGAGGACCACGACCCGATCGGCGTCGTGGCGCTCGGACACGGTGCGGAATCCGGGCCTTCACCCGGTTCTTCGGCGACCAAGATCGCTCGCCGCGACTTCGACGACGTCATTCGTTTCGGTCATTGGTGAGGCGGTGCAGCCTGAGCGCGAGCTGGAGTTCCAGCGCGCGCTCGGGCGCCTGCCACTGCTCGCCCAGCAGTGACGCGATGCGGTCCAGCCGTTGCACGACGGTGTTGACGTGCACGTGGAGCAGGTCCTTCGCGCGCGTCAAGTTGCCGCCACAGGCGAAATACGCGCGAAGGGTGCCGATCAGATCCGTGCCGCGGCGTTCGTCGTAGTCGAGCACCGGGCCGATCGTGGCGGTCACGTACGCGCCGAGGTCGGCGTGCTCGCCGAGCAGCAGCCCGACGAAACCGAGGTCGGCCATGCTCGCGCCTTCCCCCGCCCGGCCCAGCGCCAGCAGCGACGCGACGCATCGCGCGGCTTCGGCGTGCGCCACGGCCAGCTCCCGCGGTGACGCGGCCGGCCCCGCCGCACCGACCGTGACCGCACAGTCCATTGTGGACGTCAGCTCGGCGGCGACGGACCGGGCGAGCGCCCCGGCGTCCGCACCTCGAATCAGAAGGACCACTTCGTCGGCGTGGACACCGACGAGGTCCGCGTGCCGTGCGGCCGCCGTGGCCAGTCTCCGCCGGGAGACGTCGTCGGCATGCGCGACCAGCACCGCGTGCGGTGCCGATAAATCGACCCCCAGGCGGCGGCCGCGGGCCAGCAGCGCGGCCGGATTGCGGCCCGGCGCGGTGAGCAGGTCCGACAGCAACTCCCCGCGCACCTCGTCCTCGGCGCGCGCGACGGAACGCCGCTGCATCAGCAGGACGGCGGTGACCACGCCCGCCCGCTCGAACAGCCGCCGGTCGGCCTCGCCGAGCGACGGCCCACCGCCGAGTACCAGACTGCCGAGGAATTCCTGCCCCGCCTGGACCGCGCACAGCCATCCGTCCTCAGTGGACACAGCGCGTCCGCTCGTCCTGGACGCCGAAACCGCCGCACGCGAAAGGCTCAGCTCGCCGTCGGTCCTGGCGAGGACGACGCCGTCGGCGTCATAGACGGCGATCGCGCCGCCGAGCACGTCCGCGACCGCGGCGGCGACCTCGGCCAGGTCACCACCGCGCAGCACGAGATCCATCAGCCGGTCGTGAGCGTCCTCGGCGCGGCGCATCGCGTCGTTGTGCGCGCTGATCGTCGCGTTGGCGGCGTTCAGTTCGGCGACCGCGCGGCGCGTCTCGTCGAGCAGATGCGCGTTGTCCAGCGCGATCGCCGCGTGGTCGGCCAGCGACGACAGCAGCGCGACCTCGTCGGGCGAGAACTCGCGGGTGGTCCGGTCGGAGGCGAACAGCACCCCGATGACCTTGCTGCCGATCGCCAGCGGTACCCCGAGGATCGCGGTCAGGCCCTCGTCGAGCACCCCGGTGTCGATCGAGGCGGTGTGGCGGAACCGCTTGTCGTCGAAGTAGTCCGCCGTCGCGTACGGCCGCGCGGTCTGCGCGACCAGCCCGCCGAGCCCCTCGCCCATGCCCAGCACGATGTCCTGGAACAGCGCGGAGACCGAGCCGTCGGTCACCCGGACGTAGGTCTTGCCTTCGGTCTCGTCGTTGAGGCTGAGATACGAGACGTCCACGCCGAGCAACGCCCGCGCCCGCCGCACGATCGACCGCAGGACGGCGTCCGGATCGTCCAGCCGGGCGAGGTCGCTGGCCGTGTCGAACAGCGCGGCCAGCTCCGCCTCGCGCCGCCTGTGCTCGGCGACGGTGTCCCGGATCCGCAGTGCCAGCTCGGTGGCCTTCGGGTCGACGGGGACGTGCGCCAGCTGCTCGCTGCCCGCCCCGGAGGCGAGCAGTTCGAGCAGCCGGCGCAACTGCGCGGAACCGTCCACAACGGTCATGCTGACACGTGACCGCGCTCCGTGAGAACTTCGGAGTGCAGGGACTCGCCCTTGGTCTCGCGGGCGGCGAGCAGGGCGGTCACGGTCAGCACGCACATCGCGACCACGTAGAGCGAGACCGGGATCGTGCTGCCGAACTCCCTGAACAACGCGACCGCGATGAGCGGCGCCACCGCCCCGGCCGCGATCGACGACAACTGACCGCCGACCGAAAGTCCGGTGTAGCGCACCCGCGTCGGGAACTGCTCGGAGAAGAACGCGGCCTGCGGGCCGTACATCGCGCCGTGCAGCACCAGCCCGACGGTCGCCGCGAGAATGATGACGCCCGGGTTCTTCGTGTCGAGCATGGCGAAGAACGCGAAACTCCACACCGCCATGCCGATCGCGCCGAACAGGTACACCGGGCGGCGGCCGATCCGGTCGGAAAGCATGCCCCACAAGGGAATGGTCAGGAAGTGCACGGCCGAACCGATGAGCACCGCGTTGAGTCCCGCCGATTTCGGCAGGCTCAGCCCGGTGGTCACGTAGACGAGGATGAACGCCGTGATCACGTAGTACGAGACGTTCTCCGCCATCCGCGAGCCGATCGTGATCAGCACCGCGCGCCGGCTCTTGCGGAACACCTCGACGACCGGCGCGTGCGTGGTCGCGTTGTTCTCCTGCGCGGCAAGGAAGACCGGTGATTCGCTGACCGCGAGCCGGATCCACAGCCCGATCACCACGAGGACACCGGAAAGCAGGAACGGGATCCGCCAGCCCCAGCTGAGGAACACCTCGTCGGACTGTGTCGCGGCGAGGATCGCCAACACCGCCGTCGCGAGCAGGTTCCCGCCGGGAGCACCGCATTGCGGCCAGGACGCCCAGAATCCGCGTCGCTTGTCGTCGCCGTGTTCGGAGACGATCAGCACCGCGCCACCCCATTCGCCACCGAGCGCGAAACCCTGCACGAGCCGCAGCAGCGTCAGCAGGATCGGTGCCAGGACACCGACGGAGGCATACGTCGGGAGGATGCCCATGGCGCAGGTGGAACCGCCCATCAGCAACAGGCTCAGCACCAGCAGCTTCTTGCGGCCGACGCGGTCACCGAAGTGGCCGAACACCAGCCCGCCGATCGGCCGCGCGAGGAAACCGACGGCGTAGGTCAGGAACGCGAGCAGCGTACCGGTCAGCGGATCGTTGGAGGGGAAGAACAATTTGCCGAACACCAGCGCCGCGGCGGAGGTGTAGAGGAAGAAGTCGTACCACTCGATCGTCGTTCCGATCAGGCTGGCGCTGACGACCTTCGCGATCGAGCCACGGTTCTGGGTGGTCACCGAAGACGTCCTTTCTTGGGGGTTCACGCGGCGGTCCAGCCGCCGTCGAGGGGGATCGAGGTACCGGTGACATGGGCGGCGTGCTCGCCGGACAGCCAGAGCACGCACGCGGCGACGTCGGCGGGTTCGATGAGCCGCTTGATCGCGGAACGGCGCAGGAGGACCTGCTCGATGACGGCGTCGCGTTCGAGGCCGTGTTCCTCGGCCTGCGCCTGGAGCTGGCCGGTGACCAGCGGCGTGCGGACGTAGCCGGGGTTGACGCAGTTGCTGGTCACGCCGTGCTCCGCGCCTTCGAGCGCGGTGACCTTGGAGAGGCCTTCGAGCGCGTGCTTCGCGGTGACGTACGCGGATTTGAACGGGCTCGCGCGGAGGCCGTGGACGCTGGACATGTTGACCACGCGTCCCCAGCCGCGTTCGTACATGTGCGGCAGCGCGCGGCGGATCAACAGGAACGGCGCGGTGACCATGAGCGCCTGGACGCGGGTGAACGTCTCCGGCGGGAACTCGTGGATCGGCGCGATGTGCTGGAAACCGGCGTTGTTGACGAGGATGTCGACCTCGGCCGGGAGCGTCTCGACGGCTTGGGCGTCGGTGAGGTCGACGACGTGCGCGATGCCGTTGACGTCGGCCGCCACCTTCTCGACGGCGTCGTCGATGTCGGCGAGGTGGACCTTGGCCCCCGCCTCGGCGAGCGCTTCGGCGCAGGCCAGGCCGATCCCGCTCGCCGCGCCTGTGACCAGCGCGGACTTACCGGCCAGATCGCTGTGATACGCACCACTCATGCCGGACGACGTTAGGTCGATCCCGGCACTTAGACCATGTGGTCACGCCCTACACCTGCGCGAGATCCCGTGTGGGCTCACCCCACTCCCGCATTTCGTCCTCTGAATGCGGTAGTTGGCATCGCGAACTACCGCATTCAGAGGACGAAATGCGGGAAGTCAGCCGGCGGCGTCGGAGATCGACTTCGCCTCACGAGCGCCCGCCTCGAACGCTTCACACGAAAAGAGCAGCCAAGCCCGGACGCCCTCCGGGGTTCCGCCCGCGAACGCCGAAGCGGCTTCGAGGTACTTCGGCACCCGCCGGAAGTACGCGACCTCCGGCACCGTCAGCGCCTTCGGGTCCAGTCCGGTCGCCACCGCCGAAAGCCGCGCCGCCGCCCTCGCGACAACACCGTCCGCGGAGCCGAAAGGCTTGAGTGCCAACAGTTCCCCGTGCACGACGGCGGTCAGCACCGGCCCCGGCACCGACGTCGCACCGGTGACCAGCTGCGCCAGCATCTCCAGCCGCGGCCCGACGTCACCGGACGACCGCGGCCGCCCCAGCGCGTCGAGATCCGTCACCAGATCCGACGCGGCGAGAACGTGCAGACGCGCCAACGCCTGCAACGGCGCGCGCCGCCACGTCGGCAGCAGACCCTCCAGCGCTTCCGCGACCCGCAGCGCGCCCGCCAGCACCGGATCGGTCACTTCACCGGATTCGGGCAGTTCGGGCGCGGCGCCTTCGATCCCGGCCGACGCCCGCGCCGACCGCACGGACGCTTCGGCGGCCGTCGCCGCGCCGCCGCGCAGGTTGGCGGGCAGCCGATGGACGGCGAACACCGCGTCCTGCGCCGATTTCGCGGCCGCGGCGACCCCTTCGAGGTCCAGCAGTGGCTTCAGCGGATCCGTCACGCGTCCAGCACCTGGCCCACGCGCCGCACCACGGGCGCCTGCACCGACCACGGGAAGTTGATCCAGCGGTCCGTGTGCTTCCAGACGTACTCGCATTTGACCTCGGAGCGCGGCTTCTCGTAGACGACCGCGCAGCGCACCTCGGCGACGTGATCGGCGCAGAAGTCGCGGACCAGCTTCAGGGTCGCACCGGTGTCCGCGACGTCGTCGGCGACGAGCACCTTCTTCTTCGTCAGGTCGACGACGTTCGGCACCGGCGGCAGCATGACCGGCAGGTCGAGACGCTGGTCGACGCCGGTGTAGAACTCGACGTTCATCACGTGCAGGTTCTTCACGTCGAGCGCGTAACCGAGCGCGCCGGCGACGAACAGCCCGCCACGCGCGATCGACAGGATGAGGTCCGGCTCGAAGCCGTCGTCGGCGACGGCCTGCGCCAGCTCCCTGCTGGCCGTCCCGAACAACTCCCAGGTGAGCTCTTCCCGCTCCTCGGCCATGCTGCCTCGCCTTCTCGATCGTTCCCGCGAGCATAGGCAACGCCGCAGTGGCCTTCTCGAATGCTTCGAAACTGGCTATCCAGTAAGGCCATTGCCGTCCGTAGCGTCGAGGCCGTGACCGACTGGAACACCCACGCCACCCTGCGCGGCGAACGCGTCCACCTCGAACCGCTCACCCGCGACCACACGAAGGGCCTGTTCGCGGCGGGCTCCGACCCGGCGATCTGGACCTGGCTCAGCCTCCGGCAGCCGCAGGACCTCGCCGCCGCCGAAGCCATGGTCGACGACATCCTCGCCGACACCGACCGCCGCGCCTGGGCCCAGATCGACGCGCGCACCGGCGAAGTCGCGGGCACGACGTCGTTCTACGCGATGAGCGCGCGCCACAAGATCGTTTCCATCGGCCACACCTGGATCGGTTCCGAATGGCAGCGGACCGGACTCAACCGCGAGTCGAAACTCCTGTTGCTGCGCCACGCTTTCGACGACCTCGGCGCGAACCGCGTCTCGTGGGAGACCGACATCCGCAACCTCAAGTCACAGAAGGCGATCGAACGTCTCGGCGCGCAACGGGAAGGGGTGCTGCGAGCGCATCGCGTCCGGCCCGACGGAAGCGTCCGCGACACCGTCGTCTACTCCCTCACCGGACCAGAATGGCCCGCGGTCCGTACCGCTTTGTCCTCAAGCGTGTGAACGCCGCGCGCAACCACGATGCAACCTTTTACTTCGCGTCGTAACGTCGATAGCGTGCCAACGGGCGTGAAGACACGCGAATCACAGGAGGCATCGCACCATGACCGAGCAGTCGCCGGCGCTGGACAATTTGCTCACGGAGAGCAGGACCTTCCCCCCGAGTGAGGCTTTCAGCGCGCAAGCGAATGCCACCGCCGACTTCTACGCCGAAGCCGACGCCGACCGGGAAGCGTTCTGGGCCAAGCAGGCCGAGCGCCTTCACTGGGAAACGAAGTGGTCGCAGGTAGTGGACTGGACCAATGCGCCGGTGGCGAAGTGGTTCGTGGGCGGGAAGCTCAACGTCGCGTACAACTGCGTCGACCGCCACGTCGATTCCGGGCACGGCGACCAGGTCGCCATCCACTGGGTCGGCGAGCCCGGCGACAGCCGCGACATCACCTACGCCCAGCTGAAGGACGAGGTTTCCAAGGCCGCGAACGCGCTCGAGTCCCTCGGCCTCAAGGCGGGCGACCGCGTCGCCATCCAGATGCCGATGGTGCCCGAGGCGATCGTCGCGATGCTCGCCTGCGCCCGGATCGGCGTCCTGCACAGTGTCGTCTTCGGTGGTTTTTCCCCGACAGCCCTGCGTTCCCGCGTGGACGACCAGGCGGCGCGGATCGTCATCACCACCGACGGCCAGTACCGTCGCGGCAAGGCCGCCCCGATGAAGGCCAATGTCGACGAAGCGCTCGAAGGCGCCGAATCGGTCGAGAAGGTCATCGTCGTGCGCCGCACTGGCGAAGAGGTGCCGATCACCGAAGGCCGCGACATCTGGTGGCACGAACTGGTCGACGGCCAGTCCGCGGAGCACACGCCGCAGGCGTTCGACTCCGAGCACCCGCTCTTCATCCTCTACACCTCCGGCACCACCGGGAAGCCGAAGGGCATCCTGCACACCTCCGGCGGCTACCTGACCCAGGCCGCGTACACGCACCACAACGTCTTCGACCACAAGGCAGGCGAAGACGTCTACTGGTGCACCGCCGACATCGGCTGGATCACCGGGCACACGTACATCGTGTACGGGCCGCTGGCGAACCGGACGACGCAGGTCGTCTACGAAGGCACGCCGAACACCCCGCACGAGGGCCGCCACTGGGAGATCGTCCAGCAGCACAAGGTCTCCATCTACTACACCGCGCCCACGCTGATCCGCACGTTCATGAAGTGGGGCAACGAGATCCCGCAGAAGTACGACCTCTCCTCGCTGCGCGTGCTCGGCAGCGTCGGTGAACCGATCAACCCCGAAGCGTGGATCTGGTACCGCGAGAACATCGGCGCGAACTCGGCGCCGATCGTGGACACCTGGTGGCAGACCGAGACCGGCGGGATCATGATCTCGCCGCTGCCGGGCGTCACCGCCACGAAGCCGGGTTCCGCGCAGAAGGCGCTGCCGGGCATCTCGGCGAAGGTCGTCGACGACCAGGGCGTCGAGGTCGGCAAGGGCGGCGGCGGATACCTGGTGCTCGACAAGCCGTGGCCGGGCATGCTGCGCGGCATCTGGGGCGACGAGCAGCGGTTCCGCGAGACTTACTGGTCCCGCTTCGCCGACCAGGGCTACTACTTCGCCGGCGACGGCGCGAAGTACGACGCCGACGGCGACGTCTGGCTGCTGGGCCGGGTCGACGACGTGATGAACGTGTCCGGGCACCGCATCTCGACCACCGAGGTCGAGTCGGCGCTGGTCTCGCACCCGACGGTCGCCGAGGCCGCCGTCGTCGGCGCGACCGACCCGACCACCGGGCAGGGCATCGTCGCCTTCGTCATCCTGCGCGGCAACGCGGTGGATGGCGGCGATGAGGCCGTCCAAGAGCTGCGTAACCACGTCGCCAAGGAGATCGGGCCGATCGCGAAGCCGCGGCAGATCCTGGTCGTGCAGGAGCTACCGAAGACGCGCTCCGGCAAGATCATGCGCCGCCTGCTGCGTGACGTCGCGGAGAACCGCCAGGTCGGCGACGTGACCACGCTGGCCGACTCGTCGGTGATGGACCTGATCTCTTCGGGCCTGAAGTCCGGCAAGTCCGAGGAGTAGCCACTCCCGCACGCGCCATGAAAGGTCCTTTCCTCGCAAAATTTGCGAGGAAAGGACCTTTCCTCGCACGCGACACGCCTACCACACCCCGGTTCGCATCACTCGAACGCCTGTTCTAGGATGTGCCGGGTACCACCCCATACCCGGGCAAGGAGACGACACCGACGATGACCGTGGATGCCTTGACACGCACTAACGCCGTGTCCGAAGAAGCGGCTACCGAAGCGCCCGTCGACTCGACGCCGCAGGCGGAGACGGCCGAAGCCCCGGCGGAGGCGAAGACCGAGACTCCGGAAACCCCGGAGACCCCCACCGACGAAAACACGGTGGAGTCCCCCAAGCCCAAGCGTGGCCGCCCGAAGGTCGCCACGACGGCGAAGAAGACCCGCACCGTCGAGCTGACCCTCACGGTCACCGGCACCGCCGACGGCGAGTGGCAGGCCGAGCTCAAGAACGGCAGCAAGTGGGTCACGAAGGGCCTGGAGATCCCGGCCGCGGCCGTGTCCCGCGCCGCCAAGGAACTGCACGCCGACCTGTCGGGCCCGATCGACGAGGTCATCAACGCCGCCCGCGAGCTGCAGGCCGCGAAGGTCGCCCAGCTCGAAGCCGAGCTGGAGAAGGCGAAGCTGGCGCTGGCCGAGCTGGACGCGTAAGACTTTCCTCCCGACCGGGGCGGACGCTGGAAATCAGTGTCCGCCCCGGTTTTTCATTCCGCGATCGGTGCCCGCGTGGGCAGCGGCGTCTTGAATTCGACCCACTGACTGTCCACAATGGCCTCGACGCTGTGCTGGACGCCGCGCGGGTGGACGATCGTGCCGCCCGCTTCGAGGGTCACTTCCCGGCCGCCGAGCGTGCCGCGCAGCGAACCCGAAACCAGGTACACGATGCTGTCGTGATCGTGGCTGTGCACGGGAGAAGCGACGCCCGCCGGGTAGGCGATCTCGTACGCCAGCCCGCCTTCCGCCGTGGCGAGCGTGCGGAACCTGCCCTGTCCGCCGATCAGCGGCAGACCCTCCACTGTGGACATGGTCGTCCAGGTCATCGCACGGGCTCCATGGCAGCCGCCTCCTCGCGGTCCGGGTCACGGGCGAGCACGACACCGATGATGGTCACCACCGCCGTCACGAGCAAGTAGCCTCCGATCGCGAGCCAGGTGTCGAAACCGGCCAGCAGCGCCGTGAACAGCAGCGGCGCGGGAGCCCCGCCGATCACGCCCGCCAGGGTGTACGCCAGCGAGCTGCCGGTGTAACGCAGGCGCGGCGAGAACTGCTCGGTGACGAGCGCGGCCTGCGGCCCGTAGAGCGCCGCGTGGATGACGAGCGCGAGCACGATCCCGATCGCCAGCATGAGGAACGAACCGCCGCTGACCATCGGGAAGAACACGAACGGCCAGATCCCGGCGGCGATGGTCGCGATCAGGTACATCTTGCGCCGCGAGACGCGGTCCGAGAGCGCGCCGAACAGCGGCATCAGCACCAGCTGGAACGCCGAACCGATCATCACCGCGGCCAGGCCGGCGCCGCGCGAGAGATCGGTGTGCGTGGTGACGTACGTGAGGACGAAGACGGTGAACAGCGCGTACAACACGTCCGGACAGACACGGATCAGCACGGCCGCGACCAGCGCGCGGCGTTCGGTGCGGAAGACCTCGGAGATCGGCGCCGACGGACGTTCGCCGCGCTCCTGGATCTGCTTGAAGACCGGGGTCTCCTCCAGCTTGAGCCGGATCCACAGGCCGAACCCGACCAGCGCGCCGGAAAGCAGGAACGCGATCCGCCAGCCCCAGCTGTTGAACTGGTCCTCGGTGAGCAGTCCGGCCAGCACGGCGAGGACGCCGTTGGCGAGCAGGTTGCCCGCGGGCGGGCCGATCTGGGCGGCGGAGGCCCAGAAACCGCGTTTGTTCGGATCGCCGAACTCACTCGAGAGCAGGACGGCGCCACCCCACTCGCCGCCGATGCCGACACCCTGCGCGAACCGCAGCGCCACGAGCAGCACCGCCGCGAAGCCGCCGATGGTCTCGTAAGTGGGCAGGACACCGATGAGGAACGTCGCCACCCCGGTGAGCACGAGCGTCATGACCAGGATGCGCTTGCGGCCGAGCACGTCGCCGAGGCGGCCGAACAGGAACCCGCCGAGCGGCCGGGCGAGGTAGCCGACGGCGTAGGTGGAGAACGCCGCCATCGTGCTCGCGAGCTGGTCTTCCGAGGGGAAGAAGAGATTCCCGAAGATCGTCGCGGCCGCCACCGAGTAGGCCGCGAAGTCGTACCACTCGAGCGCTGTTCCCGAGAGGCTGGCCGCGAAGGCCTTGTGCAACGAACGCCGGTCACCGGCTGGTGAGGTCATGTCCACATCCGTCCGTAGGAGATCCGCAACCCCGCCGGGAGGGGTTGAATTGCGGATATACTCCTTGTATACAAGCTGTATGCGCAACCCCCGATCTCGGAGGACAGATGCCTGAGCTGCGTTTCACCCTTCCCGGCGGCCAGGAGCGGCGGACCGAGGTCCACACGCTGCTGAACGCCGGATACGCCGGTCGCAGCCAGGAGGACGTCGCCGCCCACGTGGCCGAACTGGCCGAACTCGGCGTCCCCGCGCCTTCGGTGATCCCGGCGCTCTACCCCGTCGCGCCGTACCTGGCGACCCAGACCGACGAGGTCCCGGTGCAGCACGAGCGGACCTCCGGCGAGGCCGAATGGGCCATCGTCATCACCGGCCCCGCGCCCGAGGACGTCCTCCTGACCGCCGCCTGCGACCACACCGACCGCGCGCTCGAAGCGCACGGCGTCGCGTGGAGCAAGAACGCCGGCCCCGACGTCCTCGCCGCCAAGGCGTGGCGGCTCGTCGACGTCCAGGACCGGCTCGACGACCTCACGCTGTCCGCCTGGGCCGGGGAAAACCTTATCCAGCGAGGAAAGCTCGCGGAACTGCTGCCGCCGTCGTACTGGCTCGACGTGCTGCGCGAGCGTGACCTCCACGCCCCGGGCACCGTGTTGATCTCGGGGACGATCCCGATGGTGCACGGCGTCGACCAGTTCGCCGACTCCTGGCGCGTGGAACTGGGCGACCCGGCGACCGGCGAGACGATCGAACTCGCCTACACCGTGCGACGGCTGCCCGAACCGATCGGCTGAAGCAGCTCGCCGAGGAAGGCCCGGTACTCGTCCTTCATCGGCAGCTCGCGTTCCACGCGGACGCGGCGGCGGGTCGCGGAGACCTCGATCTCCCGCACCGGATCGAATCCGGTGCGCTCGTAGGACTCCCAGTACAGCCCGACGCCGCGCCGTTGCCAGGCGGGGACTTCGGCGAAGTTGACGCCGTGCGCGAAGAGCAGCTCGTTCTTCTCGGAGACGCCGGCGCCGTCGAGGACGGCTCCGGCCTCGCTCGCCGATTTCCCCGCCTTGCGGAGGATCCAGTAGCACCAGCCGTTGAGCGCGCATCGGGCCGCGTCCGCCTGGCGCCAGGAGAAGTAGTCGACGACGTCCTCCGCCGTCGTGCCGAGCCAAACGCGGCCGTCGAAGTGCGCGGGTACCCCGGCCGCGTGGGTGAACGCGGCCGAGGCGACGCCGGCGGAGATCGACACGAGCTTCTCGACACCCCGGCCGAAGAGGTCGGCGGACGGGGCTAGCACGAGCGAGATCTCGTCGCTTTCCGTGTATACGTAAGGCGAAGCGAACTCCGACAACAAGGCGCCCGCCGCCTCGGCCATACAGTCGGCGAACCGGGGATCGAACGGCTTCTCGAACCGCGCTTCGGTGAACTTCGAGAAACCCCGGCCGTCGACGCGGAGCACCGTCCAGGCTCCCGGCGGCACGGTCAGCCCGTGGAACCACTCCCGTTCCCGTTGCCGCGCCTCGAAATCACCGGCGTCCATGGTTCACTCCCGCTCGACGACGAAACCGCCTTCGCCGTCGAAACCGACGGTGTACAGCTCGTCGAAACCGTCTTCGGCGCTCGGGCGCCTGAGGCGTTTCAGCGTCGCATACAGACCGACGTCGGGCACCCGGGTTTTCCCTTTCCGGCGGCCGTTGCGCTCTTGGGAGCCTTCGAGATCCGGCGGGAACCAGTATCCGAGGACCCGCGCGCCGTACCGCCTGGCGACTTCGACCAACGGCGCCCATTCCTCCGGCGAGGGGTTGGTGTTGTCCACGACCACCGAACGGCCGCCCTCGAACGCTTCGGCCAGCATCCGCAGCTGCCGGGCCTGCGGCCGCCGGGCGTTGGGGAAGGTGTCCTTGCTGACGTGGACGTGCGTCGCCGCGAACTCCCGGCGGAAGAACGTCGTCTTCCCGGCTGCCTGGAGCCCGATCAGGATCACCACCTCGGCCACGGACACAACGTAGCCGATGGGTTAGGTAAGGCAATAGTCAATAAGGATTGCCTCTATTTACCGAAACGGTCTTCGCTCGCCGGATACCGTTCTTTGTGTTTCACTGAAAAGGTGACCGATACCGTATCGACTTCACATCCGCACGAACCGCACGCGGACCTCGGCGGCAAGCTGAACTGGTTGCGCGCCGGGGTTCTCGGCGCGAACGACGGGATCGTCTCGGTGGCGGGCATCGTGGTCGGCGTCGCGGGCGCGACCACCGACTCCACCGCGATCGCCACCGCGGGAATCGCGGGACTGGTCGCGGGCGCGCTTTCCATGGCGGGCGGCGAATACGTCTCCGTGAGCACACAGCGCGACACCGAACGCGCCCAGTTGCGGCTGGAAAAGCGCGAACTGAAAGAGATGCCCGAGGCCGAAGAACGGGAACTCGCGGAAATCTACGAGGAGAAGGGGCTTTCCCCGGAACTCGCCGCCGAGGTCGCCCGCGAACTGACCGAAAAGGACGCGCTGCAGGCGCACGCCGAAGCCGAACTCGGCATCGATCCGGACAATCTGACCAGCCCATGGCAGGCGGCGTGGGCGTCGCTGGTGGCGTTCACCGTCGGCGCGCTCCTGCCGCTGCTGGCGATCGTGTGGACGCAGACCTCGGCGCGGGTCTGGGCGTGCGCGTCGGCGGTCGTGGCCGGGCTGGCGCTGACCGGGTTCATCAGCGCGAAACTCGGCGACGCCCGCGTGGGCCGCGCGATCGCGCGGAACGTCGGCGTCGGTGCGCTGACGATGCTGGTGACCTACTACGTCGGTGTGCTGTTCGGGACGAGCGTGGCGTAAGCGGTCGCGCGCTGGGGTCGTGAGTGGCGATTCGGGTTAGAACCCGAATCGCCACTCACGACCATCTGGACAGCGAAGCGCGTCAGTGAACGCCCTTCATCAGCTTGCGGATCATCGGCGTAGCCACCAGGAGCGCCACACCGACCACGATGGCCACCCCGCCGACGATGCTGAAGTACGGCGCTTCGTCGTCCACCGTGTAGAACTCGGCGAGCTTTCCGGACATCGCCGTACCGAGCGAGATGGACAGGAAGTTCAGCGCCACCATCTGCGTCCGGAACGCCTCCGGCGCGAGTTTGGTCGACAGCGAGAGACCGACCGGCGAAAGCATCAGTTCCGCCATGGTGAACACGAACAGGATGCCGGCCAGCGCGAGCAGCGGGCTCGCGTTCTTGCCGCTGCCGACCATCGGGAGGAACAGCAGGAACGCCACGCCCATGGTGACCGTGCCGAGTACGAACTTGATCGGCGACGACGGCTGCCGCGAGCCGAGTTTCGTCCAGACCGCCGCGATCACCGGCGCGAACAGGATGATGAACACCGGGTTGATCGAGTTGACCCACGCCACCGGCATCTCCCAGCCGAAGATCGTCCGGTTCAGGCGTTCGTCGGTGTAGGCCGCGACCACGGTGAACTGCTGCTGGTACAGCGAGAAGAACGCGGCGCTCGCGATGAACATCGGGATGAACGAGTACACCCGGCTGCGTTCGTCGGCGGTGATCTTCTTGCTGCTGATGATCACCACGAAGTAGATCACCGAGATGACCGCGACGGCCCAGACGACGACGTCGACCAGGTTCGCCGGGGTGATCACGCCGAAGACCACGAGCAGCACGATCGCGGCGACACCTGCCGCGGTGCCACCGAAGACCAGCGGTCGCTGCGACGCGGGCAGCGGGTTGGGGACCTCGCTCGCCTTCTCGCCGAGGTTCTTGCGGCCGATCGTGTACTGGATCAGGCCGAGCGCCATACCGAACGCGGCGAGCCCGAAGCCGACGTGGAAACCGATCTCGCTCTGCGCGAGCCCGGTCAGCAGCGGGCCGACGAAGCCACCGACGTTCACGCCCATGTAGAAGATCGTGAAGCCGCCGTCACGTCGCTCGTCGCCTGGCGCGTACAGCGTCCCGACGATGGCGGTGGCGTTGGACTTCAGCCCGCCGCTGCCGACGGCCACGCAGACGAGACCGACACCGATACCGGCCAGACCGGGCAGGACGGCGAGGCTGATGTGGCCGATCATGATCAGGATCGCGCTGTAGAACAGCGTGCGTTCCGAGCCGAGCACCCGGTCCGCGACCCAGGCGCCGATCACCGCCGACAGGTAGACCATGCCGCCGTACGCGCCGACGATGCCGAGCGCGGAGGCCTTCGGCAGCGCCAGGCCGCCCTGGCTGACTTCGTAGTAGAGGTAGATCGGGAGGATGCCGAGCATCCCGTAGAACGAGAAACGCTCCCACATCTCGACGCCGAAGAGGTTCGCGAGCCCTCGTGGGTGCCCGAAAAACCTCGTGTCCCGCTGGACCTCGGTAGAGGTACTCACCATGCCGTCCTTAGTGAAGACATCGTTGTCGGTTTCCGGTTGACATGCTAGAAGCCCACTATGTGGACGGGACACCGACGTCCGCATGATCTCTGTGGCAGCTGTCATGAAGGCGGGATTTCCGCAGCTTGAGGCATTAAAATCGCGTCAAGGTGCGCCGGGAAGTCTGGTCGGCAACAGTATTCGTCGTTGCCGAAACCCGGAGGATGCCTTGTCCGGCCCCACCCGCCCCGCGAAAGCCGTCGCAGAGTTCGCCCGCTACCTGCGCACGGAGACGACCGGCGGGATGATCCTGCTCGGCGCCACCGCGATCGCCCTCATTTGGGCCAATTCGCCCATCGACGACCTTTATCGCGCGATCCGCGATTTCCGGCTGGGCCCCGAATTCCTCCACCTGAATCTGACGATCGGCGACTGGGCGAAGGACGGCCTGCTCGCGTTGTTCTTCTTCGTCGCCGGGCTCGAACTCAAACGCGAACTCGTGGTCGGTGAACTTTCGCGGTTCAAGCAGGCGATCCTGCCGGTGGTCGCCGCGATCGGCGGCATGGTCGTCCCGGCGCTGGTCGCGCTCGCGGTCGGCTGGGGAGCGCCGGGCATCGAACGCGCGTGGGCCATCCCGGTCGCCACGGACATCGCCTTCGCGCTGGGCGTCCTGGCTCTGACCGCGTCGAACCTGCCGAGCAGCGCCCGTGTCTTCCTGCTCTCGCTCGCGGTGGTGGACGACCTCGGCGCGATCCTCGTCATCGCGATCCTGTTCACCGCGAAATTCGACCTCGTCGCCGCGGGCGTCGCCGTCGTCGCGCTCGCGCTGTACGCCTACCTGCAGAAACGCCGCGTCCGCAGCGCCTGGATCTACGTGCCGCTGGCCTTGATCACCTGGATCGCGGTGCACTCGGCCGGCATCCACGCCACCATCGCCGGTGTCGCGCTCGGCCTGCTCACCCGCGTCCGCGCCGACGAGGGCGAGGAGCACGCGCCCGCGATCCGGCTCGAACACCGGTTGCAGCCGTGGTCGGCCGCGGTCGCGGTGCCGTTGTTCGCGCTGTTCGCGGCCGGGATCACGGTGGACAGCGAATCGCTCAGCGCGGTGTTCACCACGGCGTTGCCGCTGGCCGTGCTGATCGGGCTGGTCGGCGGGAAGCTGCTCGGGATCTTCGGTGCCAGCCTGCTCGCGGTGAAGTTCAAACTCGCGGAGAAACCCAGGGGTATGGGCTGGCGTGACATCGGGGCACTGTCGATGCTCGGCGGCGTCGGGTTCACCGTCAGCCTGCTGATCGCCGATCTCGCGCTCGACGGCGAAGCCGTGGACCAAGCCAAGATGGCGGTCTTGATCGCCTCGGCGGTCGCCTCTCTGGCGGGCGCCGGGATGCTGCTGCACCGCAGCCGCGTGCACGCGCGCGAGGATTGAGAACGCGACACTCGCCGGTCCGTCGCGCCCGTGATCGGGGCACGTGGCACGATGGCCGGTGTGAGCAGCCCCAAGCACGAACGTACCGGCCCCGACGGCGTGGGGGCCGTGCCCTACCTCCCCCTGTCGAGCGATGACGACGTGGTAGCGAGCGAGCAGTCCCTCGGGAAACTCGTCGGCGATGCCACACAGCACGTCTCGACGCTGATCCGCGCCGAGGTCGAGCTGGCCAAATCCGAAGTCGTCGCGGAGGCGAAGAAGGGCCTCAAGGGCGCCATCTTCTTCCTGGTCGCGCTGGTCATCGGCCTGTACAGCTCGTTCTTCTTCTTTTTCTTCCTCGGCGAACTGCTGTCGGAGTGGCTGATGCGCTGGGCGGCGTTCGCGATCGTGTTCGGGCTGATGCTCGTCGCGACGGCGGCCGCGGGCTTCCTCGGCTATCGCAAGGTGAAGAAGATCAAGGCGCCGGAGCGCACGATCAACAGCTTCAAGGACACCGCCGCCGCGTTCAAGCCGCGTCATGACGACGCGCCCGCGAACCGCGACTGAGAAGTTTTCGAGTCGGTGCAGGCGACACCGGATCCGTCGATCGTCCGGATCGACGGTCCGTGGACCCATCGTGACGTCTCGGCGAACGGCATCCGGCTGCACGTCGCCGAACTCGGTGACGGGCCGGTGGTCCTGCTGTTGCACGGGTTCGCCGAGTTCTGGTGGACCTGGCATCACCAGCTGAAGGCGCTCGCCGACGCCGGTTTCCGCGCGGTCGCGGTCGATCTGCGCGGGTACGGCGACTCGGACAAACCCCCGCGCGGCTACGACGCCTGGACTCTCGCGGGCGACGTCGGCGGGCTGATCAAGTCGCTCGGCGCGCGCAAGGCCCATCTCGTCGGGCATGCCTGGGGCGGCATGCTCGCGTGGACGGTCGGCGCGCTGCACCCGCGGCTGGTGTCGTCGGTCAGCGTGCTGGGCGGCGCGCATCCGCTGGCGTTGCGCCGGTCCATCCGGCGGCCGGGGCAGTTGCGCGCTTCGGGACATCTGTTCCGCTTCCAGGTGCCGATGGCGCCGGAAAAGTGGCTGGTCAAGGACGACGCGCTCGCCGTCGAGGAACTCTTCCACGCCTGGTCCGGTCCACAGTGGACGGTCACTTCCGACTTCACCGAGACCGTGCGCGCGTTCCGGCAGGCGATGCTCGTGCCGGGGGTGCCGCACAGCGCGCTCGAGTACTACCGATGGGCGTTCCGCGCACAGTTCCGCGGCGAAGGACGCCGATTCAGCGAAGCACTGCGAGGCCGCTTCGCTCCCCGTGTGCTGCAGCTACACGGCGAGGAGGATCGGTGCGTCCTGCCCGACACCGCGGCGGCGTCACGTCGCTGGGCCCCGGACGCCCGCCTCGAGCGCTGGCCCGGGATCGGGCACTTCCCGCATCTGGAGGCCCCGGAGCGCACGTCGGCCGCGCTGCTGGACTTCTTCCGTATCTTGGAAACATGACCGAGCGCAAACCGACGGGCGTGTCGTTCGAGTCCTGGGTGGACCGGCAGATCAGCGCCGCGGAGGCGAAGGGCGAGTTCGACGACCTGCCCGGCGCGGGGAAGCCGCTGCCGAAAACGGACGGCAAGGACACCGCGCTGGCCTGGGTGGTGAACAAGGTGCGCGCCGAAGGGCACGACGTCTCGGCGCTCCTGCCGCCGTCGCTGGCGATCGCGAAGGAGCTGGACGACCTGCCGGACACCTTGGCGAAGGTGCGCCGGGAGGCACGGGTGCGGGAGATCGTCGAGGACCTGAACGAACGGATCCGCGCCGAGCACCGGCGTCCGGCCGGAGGTCCGGTGCTGCGGGCACGGCCGCTGGACGTGGACGAGACCGTCGCTTCGTGGCGCGAAGGCCTCTCTCCGAACGCCTGACCAGCCCCTCGCGCGTGCAATGAAAGGTCCTTTCCTTGCAAATTTCGCAAGGAAAGGACCTTTCATTGCACCGGCGAGCGAGTGAGTGGGCTAGTTGGCGCAGGGCCCCGTCGACGTGTTCGCGCTCAGCGCGGGAGCCGTCTCCACCACCGGCCGCACCTGCTCCGACGTCAGCGTGAAGCCGGTCTCCGGATCCTCGACGGCCGCGCCGAAGACGACTCCGATGACCTCGCCTTCGGGGTTGATCATCGGCCCGCCCGAGTTACCGCTGCGCACCTGCCCGCGCACGGTGAACACGTCCCGCTGCACGGTGTTGGCCTCGTAGATGTCCGGTCCGCGCAGGTTGATCCGGCCGCGCACTCTGGCGGGCGTCGCGGTGTACGGGCCGTCGAGCGGGTAGCCGAGCACGATCGCGTTGTCGCCGGCCCGCGCGACCCGCGGCGTGAACGGCAGCACCGGCGCCTGGAGCCTCGGCACCGCGAGCACGGCCACGTCGGCCTCGGGGTCGAAGTAGACGACCCTGGCCGGGAACTTGCCCGAAGTCGATTCGATGGCGACCTCGTCGGTCCCCGCGACGACGTGCGCGTTCGTCATCACGCGCTGCGGCGCGACGACGAATCCGCTGCCTTCCAGCGCCCGCGAGCACGAAGTCGCGTTGCCGCGGATCTTCACGACACTGCGGTGCACCTGTTTGACGATCGCGCTCGCCTGCAGCGCGGTGTCCGGCGGGCTGGTGTCCTGGACGTTCGGCTTCTGGAACGGGTCCACAATGGACGGGAAGCCGGACGCGTCCAGCAGTTTGCGCAGTTCGCTCGGAAAGCCCTGCGCCGCTTCCGGCATCACGTCGTTGACGCCGCCCAGCACCACCGAGCTGTTGATCGACTTCGCCAGCCCTGGCACACCCGAGACGGCCGTCAGTGGCGTCGCGATCAACCACGCGACCACGAACACCACGGCGGCCTGCACCACCGCGCCGAGCGTCTTGTCGACACCGGAAAGCTTGTCCGGGTTGATCTTCTGCCGCAGCTTCCGGCCTGCCCAGACACCGAGGGTCTCGCCGAGCGCGACCAGGAACACCACGGTGGCCACCGCGAAGGCGACCTTCGCCGCCGGATGCTGGAAGAGTTCGACGACCAGCGGCGCGATCTTGATCCCCGCGAGCGCTCCGAGCACCACCCCGACCAGCGAGGGGAGGGCGATGATCACCCCCTGGAACGCGCCGGACACGCCCGCCAGCAGCGCGAGGAGGATCACCAGTACGTCGACCCAGTTCACCGGCGCCTACTCCTTCTCCGGCACTTGCCGCCCGTCGACCCGCGCCTGATGTTCGGCCAACGCTACGTCAAGCTCCCGGACATCGCCGTGGTCCCAGTCCCGTTCCCAGCCGCCGAGCGACAACGTCATCGCCAGCAGGCCGCCCGTGAACCCCCAGACGAACATCCCACCGACGTCGAACGCGGGCCCCTTCCAGTCGTAACCCTCGCGTTTGACCTGGAACCGGTTGGCCGGGTCGGTGAGCTCGGCGATCGGCACCCTGGCCACCGCCGCGGTCTCGCCGGGATCGACCGCGTGCACCGGCGACGGTGTCCGCCAGTAGGCGAGCACCGGCGTCACGGCGAAGCTCGACACCGGCACGAACAGTTCCGGGAAGACCGCCATGGGCAGCACGCCGGAGGGTTCGACGCCGGTCTCCTCCTCCGCCTCGCGCAACGCGGTGCCGACCGGCCCACCGTCATCCGGCTCGGCGCCCCCGCCCGGGAAGCTGACCTGCCCGGCGTGCGAGCCGAGTGTGTCGGCGCGGCGCTGGAGCAGGACGTCGGGCCCCCGCGGGCCCTCGCCGAAGAGCATCAGGACGGACGCGGACCGGTAGGTCGCGTCCCTCGGCACGCTGAACCGGCTGAACGCGTCCGCGCCGACCTCGCCGCTGATCTTGACCAGCGGCTGCAACCAGGCGGGCACGTCCTCCGGGTCCACGAGGGGGCCGGTCATGGTGTCCCTTCCACAGCGGCGCGCACCTGGTCAGTGTTCAGGAAGACGCGTGGGTTCTCGATGAGCCGGACGTCGCCACCCGCCGTGACCAGGTACGTCGCGGGGAGGGAGGAAGGGACCTTCAGTGCCGTCCGCACCGGCCCCGACTGACCGTCACCGTCGAACACCGACGGCAACCGGACACCCAGTTCGCTCAGCATCGCGAGCCCGTCGGCCCCGGAGCTCGCGACCTGGACGAGGAGCACGCGCGCGGCACCGGGCAGCGCGGCGTACTGCTGGAGCAACGGCAGTTCGGCGCGGCACGGCTCGCACCACGACGCCCACAGGTTGACCAGTACGGGACCACCCGAGACCACCTTGGCGAGGTCGACCCGCGAGCCGTCGCCGAGGCATTCGACATCGACTCCGCGCAGCTTCGCCACTTCGCCCGGCCCAGGCGGCGGACAGGGGGCGAGCGCGGCCTTCGCCCGCGCGGCCGTGAGATCCCCCGACGTCTTGGCGGGCGCCTGGCCGTCACGCGTCGTGAGCAGCGCGACGATCAGGGCCACCACCAGCACGGCGGCCCCGAGGGCCAGTTTGGTGACCCTGGTCACCGGACGGCCGCCAGTTCCAGGATGTGCTCGCGTTCTTCGCCCTTGACCAGCTTCGCGGCCTCTTCGAACCCCGTCGGGCCGATTCCGTACGAGGGGCACATCTTGGCCAGCGGGCAGGCGCCACAGGCGGGTTTACGGGCGTGGCACACGCGGCGGCCGTGGAAGATCGTCCGGTGTGAGAGGAGCGTCCACTCCTTGCGCGGGATCAGCTCGCCGACGGCGTGCTCGACCTTGACCGGGTCCTCCTCCTCGGTCCAGCCCCAGCGGCGGACGAGACGGCCGAAATGGGTGTCGACGGTGATCCCGGGAACCCCGAAGGCGTCGCCGAGCACGACGTTGGCCGTCTTGCGGCCGACACCCGGCAGCGTGACGAGGTCCTTCAGCTTGCCGGGCACTTCGCCGTTGTAGCGCTCCACCAGCGCCGCGCCCAGGCCCATCAGCGAGTTCGCCTTCGCACGGAAGAACCCCGTCGGCCGGAGGTACTCCTCGAGTTCGGCGCGGTCGGCGCCGGCGTAATCGGCGGCCGTCCGGTAGCGGGCGAAGAGCGCGGGCGTGACCTGGTTCACGCGGACGTCGGTGGTCTGCGCCGAAAGCACGACCGCGACCAGCAATTCGAGCGGAGTGGTGAAGTCAAGCTCACAGTGCGCGTCCGGGAACTCGTCGTCGAGGCAACGCTTCATCCGCCTGGCGCGTCTCACCAACGCGAGCCGGCTTTCACCCTTGCCCCCCGCACGGGGGGCATTGGTGGGGGCAGGAGGCACCCCGATAGCCTACGGGCGCCATCGGACGAGCCAGTGGGAGCACCCGCCGGTCGACGGCCGACACGCCAGAGCACCACCTCGGCGCTTCGATCGAGGACGCCATGAGCGAGGATCTGGAGTAATGCACAACTTTTCGGAATTCCCTGGGCAGGGCTCATGACCGTCTGGTTCGTCATCCTGGTGCCCCTGGTGATCATGTTCTTCGCGCTGTTCATGGAACGCGTGGAGACCAGGCTCAAGCACGTCGCGGTGCAGGAGAACGAGGTCGAGGAGTTCCTCGAGCAGGCTCAGCCCAACGAGGTCAGGGCCCTTTACGGGCACGGCATCGGGCGCGCGCTCGAGCTTTTCCGGCTGCGCAGGCTGGGCGGGAAGGCGGCCAGGCTTCGCGCGCGACGCGTGCGGAGTTAGGCTCCACGTTCGAGCGAGATCGTTCCCGGGCCGCGCGCACGTTCGGCGTGCCGACGAGCGATCTCGCGCGCACGACCTAGACTGACGCGAAAAGTGATCGACGACACGGTCCTCGGCAGGATGAGGATCGACGTCGTATCTCGATGAGGAGGCACCCGAGGTGGACGAAACCCTGGCCCGAGCGGGCATTTTCCAGGGTGTTGAGCCGGCAGCCGCCGAGGCGCTGGCACAGACCTTGGAATCCGTGGAGTTCCCTCGCGGGCATGTCATCTTCAACGAGGGTGAACCCGGCGACAAGCTTTACATCATCCAGTCCGGCAAGGTGAAGATCGGCCGCAAGTCACCCGACGGCCGGGAGAACCTGCTGGGCATCTTCGGCCCGTCCGACATGTTCGGCGAGCTGTCCATTTTCGACCCCGGCCCGCGGACGTCCAGCGCGACGACCGTGACCGAGGTCCGTGCGGTGACGATGGACCGCCCGGCGCTGCGGCAGTGGATCTCCACCCGCCCGGAGATCGCCGAGCAGCTACTGCGCGTGGTCGCCCGTAGGCTGCGCCGGACGAACAACATGGTCGCCGAGCTGATCTTCACCGACGTCCCCGGACGCGTGGCGCGTGCGCTGCTGCAGCTGGCGCAGCGCTTCGGCAGCCAGGAGGCCGGTCTGCTGCGGGTCACGCACGACCTGACGCAGGAAGAGATCGCCCAGTACGTCGGCGCTTCGCGCGAGACCGTCAACAAGGCTCTCGCCGACTTCGCGCACCGCGGCTGGCTGCGGCTCGAAGGCAAGAGCGTGCTGATCCTGGACCCGGAGCGCCTGGCCCGCCGCGCCCGCTAGGACCCCGCTTCACGTGCAATGAAGGGGCCTTTCATCGCAAATTTCGCGATGAAAGGCCCCTTCATTGCGCCTGGTGCCGAACACAACGAAGAGCCGGGCGCCACCCCCGACGTGGCGCACCGGCTCTTCGCTGTGCGCGGATCATCCCCCGACGATCCGCGCTCCCCGCCCTCCGGAACAAGGCCCCGACCCGTACGCCGGAGGGAGCTGGAGACTGTGTGATTGTCGTACAACCATCCACGGCCGTCGGCCGTGAACTCAAGTTCTTTCACTCTCAAGGACGCCAAACGCGTCGATTTGTTGCCCCGAATGACCCAAAATCGACCGACTGTTACCTGATCGTGACGAACCAGGGCGATTCAAGGTCCGTAATACCCGAATCCGGTGGTGACCAAACTTACCGCCGCAGATCTGGTACTCGCGTACCAAAGTAGTTCATACTGGTACGCGTGTCCCAGTCTGTGTCCGCTTCCGCCGAGAGCCACCGCACCTCCCTCGCCGACTACCGAGCCGCGCTGACCGCGCCCGGATCCCGCGGGGCGGTGATCGCGTCCCTGCTCGCCCGCCTGCCGATCGCGATGATCGGCATCTCCGCACTGCTCTACGTCCAGCGCGAGACGGGCTCCTTCGCCGCGGCCGGGCTGGTGTCGGCCGGGTCGCTGGTGGGCGTCTCCGTGGGCGCGGTCGTGCAGGGACGGCTCATCGACCGCTTCGGGCCGACAAGGCCGCTGCTGACCACCACGGTGTTTTTCGCGCTGGCGATGACCGCGCTGGTGCTCGCGATCGAGGCGCACGCGCCGACTCTCGTGCTGGTCCCGCTCGCCTTCGGCACCGGGATCACGGAACCGATGGTCGGTTCGGCCTCGCGCGCGCTGTGGACACGGCTGCTGCCCGCCGGGCCGACGCGGAACGCCGCGTTCTCCTACGAGGCCATCAGCATGGAGGTTTTCTTCATCCTCGGACCCGGGTTCGCGGGGCTGCTGATCGCCGCGCCGTGGGCGGGCACCGGGATCGTGACCGGCTCGCTGACCATGATCGCGGGCGCGGTGCTGTTCGCGCTGAGCCCGACCGTGCGCGCCTGGGGTCCGTCGCCTTCGTCGGGCGGCAAACTGCTCGGCGCGCTGGCCAGCCCCGGAATGCGCACGCTCGCGGTCGCCGCGCTGGGCTTCGGTGCCGTGATCGGATTCGTCGAGGTCGCCGTCCCGGCGGCCGCCACCGAGGCGGGGAACACCTCCATCGGCGGCCTGCTGCTCTCGGCCTGGTCGGTCAGTTCGGTCGCGTTCGGGGTCGCGTACAGCCTGCGCCCATGGCCACGTCAGATGGGCTTGCGGCTGCCGGTGCTGCTGGCCGGATTCGGCGCGCTGGTGGCGCTGTTCGCGCTGCCCGGCTCGCTCTGGGGCCTCGCGCTCGCCATGCTCGCCGCGGGCGCGCTCATCACGCCGCAGTCGACGACGCATTCGGCGGCCATCGAGATCGCCGCGCCGAAGGGCACGGCGGCCGAGGCGTTCGGCTGGGTGCTCACCGCGGTGACCCTCGGTCTCGCGTTCGGGCAGTCGATCAGCGGCTACCTCGTCGAGCACGCCGGGCACGAAGCGGCGTTCCTCGCCGCCGGCGGTGTCGGGTTCGCGCTCGCCGCGGTGGTGTGGCTGCTGCGCGGCACCTTCCGCCCGCAGCCGGCCGGAGCCGTCGCCGAGGCCCCCGAACTTGTCGGTGCCGCCCGCTAGCTTGCGGGCATGGACCTGACTGCCGCCACCCGCTCCCTCTCGTCCGCCGTTTCCGCCGCCGCCCGGCTGCTCACGGCCCGCTCCGGCCTGCTCCTGCGCGCCGGGAAGGATGGGCTGACCGTCTGCGGCAGCGACGGTGAACGGGCGGTCCGCCTGACCAGTGACGCCATGGTCCACACCGACGGCGAGGTCCTCGTCCCGGCCGGGCCGCTCGCGGAAACGCTGCGGATGCTCGAAGACGACCTGGTACGCCTGGTCGTCGAGGGTTCGCGGCTGGCCGTGCGGGTCGAGGGCGGCCGTTACGCGCTTCCGCTGCTGAGCCGCGAACTGAACCTCCCGGACATGCCGCCCAAAGTGTCCGAAGTGGACGGTCACGCACTGGTGACCGCGTTGCGCACCGTCGCGGGCACGGCGGCCAAGGACGACGCGCTGCCCATGTTCACCGGTGTCCGCGTGCAGAGCTTCAGCCGCGAGCTGCGGCTGACGGCGTCCGACCGGTACCGGATGGCCGTGGCCACCCTTCCGCTGCGGTCCGAAGGCGAGCCGATCGACGCGCTTGTCCCGGCAGGCCTGCTCGCGGAGACGGGGAAGCAGGCACGCGGCGTCGTCGGCCTGCACGGCGACAAGACCCGCTTCGGGCTGAGCTGGGCGGGAGTCACCGTCACCACCGCCGTACTCGACGCGGGATTCCTGTCGGAGAAGCTGATCGACTCGTCCACTGTGGATACAACGGTCGAGGTCGCCGCCGACGCGCTGGCCGCCGCCGTGCGCCGGGTTGGTGTCTACGCGGACGATCGCCGGGTGCTGACGCTGGAGGTCGGCGACTCACATCTGCGGCTGGCCAGCTCGAAGCAGGACACCGGGGAGGCCGAGGAGACGTTGAAGGCCGAGGTTTCGGGCGGCCGGACTTCACCGTCGTTCCAGGCGCGCTACCTGCTGGACGCGCTGCAGGGTTTCGCCGGGGAACGGGTGCGGCTCGAGATCCAGCCCGGGATGCGGGCCTGCGTCATCCGGGCGGTGGAGCCTGGCGATGTGGAGCTGACGTACTACGTGATGCCGATGCTGCCGCGCTGACACTGTCCACAAGGGACCTATGCCGCAACGCCACCTCGGCGCCCCAAACTCGACGCGGTCACCCCTGCCGAACGCCATGAAAGGTCCTTTCCTTGCGAATTTTGCAAGGAAAGGACCTTTCATGGCATTTGGCGACCTAGGCGGACGCGGCCTTCACGGCGGCCTCGATCTCACCGAACGAAGGATTCACCATCGCCTTCGAGCCCACGAAGACCGTCGGCACGACCTCGTTCCCGTTCGCCACCGAACGCACCCGCGCGGCGGCGTCCGGGTCCTCCCAGATGTTGACCCGCTTCACCTTGAAGCCGCTCTTCGACAGCGGCCGTTCCAGCGCGGCGCAGAATCCGCATCCGGGGCGCCAGTAGAACTCGACCTCGACGTCACTCATTCGCCGTCCTCCGACCTCAGGTAGTCCAACTGTGCCTGCACACTCCACTCCGCGGGCGCCCACAGAGCCTTGTCGACGTCGGCGTAGACGACCTCGACCACCTGGCGCGGGGTGGCGTCCGCGCCGAGCTTCTCCAGTGCCGAACGCACCTGGTCCAGCCGTTCTTCCCGGTGTGCCAGGTATTCGCGCGCGGTCGCGGCCAGGTCGGGCAGTTCGGGGCCGTGCCCCGGCAGACCGGTGGTGCCGCCGGGCAGGCCGATGAGTTTCCGCAGCGAGCGCAGGTAGTCGCCGAGGTCGTGCAGCACGGTGGTGCCGCGGCCGAGGATGGTGTCACCGGTCAGGATCTGCCCGTCGGACACCAAGCAGATCGAGTCGCCGGTGTGGCCGGGCGTGTGCAGCACCGACAGCCGGAGACCGGCGGCCTCGATCACCTCACCGTCAACAAGGGACTTCCCGCCGACGCAGAGCGACTCGTCGAAGGCCCGCACCGGGGCGCCGACGCGCTCGGCGAACCAGGGCGCGCCCTCGGCGTGGTCGGGGTGGTGGTGGGTCAGGACGATCAGCGCGACGGCGCCGGTTTCCGCCAGCAGCGTCAGATGTTCGATGTCCTCGTGCCCGGGGTCGACGACCACGGAACCGGCCGCACCCGGTCCGCGCAGCACCCAGGAATTGGTGCCCTCCAAGGTCATCGACGACGGGTTGTGCTCCAGCAGCACGGAAGCCGTCGGCGTCACCTGGCGCAGCACGCCGTACGCGGGGGCGCTCATGCCGGGTCCAGGACGACGCGGACCTTGTCGCCTTCGCGCACCAGCGTCGGCATGATCTTCGAAATCTCGCGCTCGACGGCCTGCGCCGCGGCCGCCGAGTCGAATTCGCCCAGTTCCGCGAGCGTGATCCAGGTCGGTGGCATGAGCATGCGGCGCCCTTCCTTGGCATCGGCGATGGCCTCGGCGGGCCGCTGCCAGCCGGAGCTGACGGCCTCGGAGGTGGCGCCGTCCGCCTCCTGTCCCTCGGGCAGCACGGCGACGAAGAAGCAGGTGTCGTAGCGGCGCGGTTCCTGCGGCGGGGTGACCCAGTTCGCCCACGGGCGCAGGAGATCCGCGCGCAGCGTCAGGCCGTTGGCTTCGAGGAACGCGGCGAGTGAGAGTTCCCGGGAGATCAGCTTCGCGCGGGCGCCGTGGTAGGGCGTCGTGTCGGTGACGACGGTGTCCCCGAGGCTCGCGAGCAGCACGCCCGACTCCTCGAACGTCTCCCGCACGGCCGCGCACACCAGGGCGCGGGCGAGCGATTCGTCGCAGCCGAAGCGTTCAGCCCACCACGCCGGCTCCGGGCCCGCCCAGCTGACGGAGGTGTCGACATCGCGGGAATCCACGCCACCGCCGGGGAAGACGGTCATCCCGCCGGCGAACGGCATGCCCTTCACCCGGTGCTGCAGGAAGACCTCGACGCCGTCGGCGCCGTCCCGGAGGAGGATCACGGTCGCCGCGTCCTTGGGCGTCACGGGCTCGCCGTCGGCGTTGGCGCGGGTGCCCACCCCGGCCCCCACCGGGATGTCGAATGTCAGTTCTTCAGCCACCCTCGCAACCTAACATCGCAATTCGTCCTCTGGATGCGGTAGTTGCGCGTGCAACCACCGCGCCCAGAGGACGAAATGCTCAGAACATGTCAGGAAGACCAGCCGCTGCTGCGCGAAGCACCGTTCAGCCGGATCTTCGCCGCTTCGGCGCGCTCCCGTTCGGCGAGCTCGGCGTGCAGCTCGCGCAGGAGCGCGCGGTCGCGCTCGCTCAGGCTGGGGTCGTCGAGGTCGAGAGCGGGCAGCTCGACGACCTCGTGCATGCTCGGCTTGCCCGTGGCGATCTCGCGGCCCTTTTCGGGGTCCTCCTTGAGCGCCTGGCGCAGCTGCGCCACCTCGGCGGGCGTCAGGTCGGCCGTGCGCTCGGCGCGGGTCTCCGCCCGCGACTTGCGCGGCGGTGCCGACTCCGACGAAGACGAGGACGACGGCGTCGCCGAGGGCGCCTGCTGCACGATCGGCACCACCGGCGCGATCGGCTCGACCGGTTCGTGAGTACTGCTGCTGACCGGCCGCAGCCCGTGCCTGCTCGGCTGCTCCTTGACCGGCTCGGGAGCCGGGCTGGGAGCGGGCGGCGGGGTCACCGGCTCGGACCGAAAGTCACTGGAGTGAGCACTCCCGGTGACCCAGACAGGACTCGCGGCCGACGACGCGGCCTGGTGGTACGCGGACCGCGCGACGCCGGGCCCCGCGACCTCGACGACCGAACGGATCCCCGCGCGGCGAAGCGCGGTGTCCACGCGGAACGCGACCGCGGGCGGGTTGCCCTCCGGGCCGATCTCGACCAGGACCACCCGCTGCGGCAGCGCGCCGGGCACGCTGCCCGCCGGCGTGTTCCGCCACACCGCGTGCACCGACCGGACGTCCGGCAGCACCTGCAGGGTGCGGTCGAGCGCCTCGGCGAGGCCGAATTCGGGCTGGTTCTCACCGGTGAACCGGTGGGTGAGCACCGGCTCGTCCTCCTCGACGACCAGCAGGTCGTTCGCCAGGGTGGCGTCGGACCTGCTCATCTCGAGGACGAGCGCGAGTTCACGCTGTTCGGCCGAGCTCACCGGGATCTTCCCCGCGATCAGGGTGCCGGTGGTGAGCTCCACCGCTTCGTCGATGTGCGCACGCGCGATCAGCTCACGCGCTTCGGTCAAAGCACTGTCGTCGATCCGACCCGCCAGGGCCAGTAACAGGTTGTGCAGGCGCAGGGGCACCGAGAACCCGTCCATGGGCGGGCCGTCGTGGACCTCCACCATTGCTCTGCTCCCTCCCGGCTCGCCTGGTGGAGCGAGCGTTAAGCGGCGACCAGCCGACTTCCGGTGTCCACCGCGCCCACACAGACCAGCTCGGAGTTGGCGAGCGCGGTGCGGTGATAGCCGGTGAGGTCGATGCTCGGCGGGAGAACCTCGACGCCGGGCTCCTCGTCACCGAGCACGCGCAGGACGCGCTGCAGCTCGCCGGTCAGCCTCGGCAGGCCGTTCGTCGCCGTGACCAGGAGGACTCGTTTCGCCCCACCCTCGCCGACCACACCGAGGTGTCGCCAGCTTTGCCGCACTTCACCCACATCCGGCCGTCCCCGCAACGTCGCGTGGATCAATACGGACACAGAGTCGACGGAGTTCACCCATTCGGGCGCACTCTGCGTGAATGTGTACCTGGTCTCGGTGACGTCGTCTACCCCCAGGGTGGAACTCACCTGATGCCAGTCGGCTCCGTGCGGGATGAGTCCGGCGACTAGCAGGCGATACTCCGTCTGATCCAGGTCGATCCTGTGCTTAAGCAAAGACCTGGGCAGGGTGCGCGCGAGCGTGCCCATCGCGCCCTCGCCCAGCCAGTCACGGAACCGCCACAAGAGCTGGTCCGGCAGCCGTCCGGCCAGCCGGAGCAGGAGCTCGTGCGAGGACCGTTCGATGTCCGGGTCCATCACTTCACCTCCACGATCAGTTCGATCTCGACCGGCGCCCCGATCGGCAGCTCGGCGACCCCGACGGCCGAGCGGGCGTGGATACCCGCCTCGCCGAAGATCTCGCCGAGCAGCTCGGACGCCCCGTTGATCACCGCGGGCTGACCGGTGAAGCCCTCCGCGGACGCCACGAACCCGACGACCTTGACCACCCGCACGACGTTGTCGATGCCGACGACCGAGTCGACCGCGGCGAGGGCGTTGAGGATCGACGTCCGCGCGTACTGCTTCGCCTCTTCGGGGCTGACCTCGGCGCCGACCTTGCCGGTCGCTTCGAGCTCACCGGAGACGAAGGGCAGCTGCCCGGCCGTGTAGACGTGCGAACCCGTGCGGACGGCGGGCACGTAAGCCGCCAGCGGGGCGGCGACGGCTGGCAGCTCGATACCGAGCTCGGCGAGTCGATCGCTCCAGGTCATGACTTCAATCCCTCAGTTCTTCGCTCGTTTGAGGTAGGCGACGTGCTGCTCGCCGGTCGGGTTCGGGAGCACGGTGACGAGCTCCCAGCCGTCCTCACCCCACTGGTCGAGGATCTGCTTGGTGGCGTGGATCAACAGGGGGACGGTCGCGTACTCCCACTTGGTGGCGCTCATGCCCGGGAGCGTAGCCAAACCGGCAAGCGCGCCCGACACACATGCGGAAAACCCTCTCGCGACCGGTTCGCCGAATTCCCGCCGATGTGTTTCACTTCACACCTACTCGGGAGTAGATAGGACGCCGACATGCGGACGACGAAGTCCCTCGCCGCCACCTTCCTGGCCGCGGCCCTTGCCCTGATCTGCGCCTCACCGGCGAACGCCGACGAGGAACTCCCCGTCCCGTGGACCCTCGCCGCGGCACTGCCCGCGCAGGCGGCGAATCCCGGCGGCCCGCCGCCCGGCTCGAACGACTTCGGCTGCCGTCCGGGCGAGGCCCACCCGAATCCGGTGGTGCTCACCCACGGCCTGAGCGCCAACCAGACGGTGAACTGGCAGACGTTCGCCCCACTGCTCAAGAACAACGGGTACTGCGTCTTCTCCCTGACCTACGGGGTCCCCGGGAAGCCGCTGCCGGTCTACCAGCCCGGCGGCCTCCTGCCGATGGAGCAGAGCGCGAAGGAGCTTTCGGCGTTCGTCGACAAGGTGCTCGGCGCGACCGGCGCGGCCAAGGTGGACCTCCTCGGGCATTCCGAAGGCACGCTGATGCCTTCCTATTACGTGAAGTTCCTCGGCGGGGCGTCCAAAGTGGACAAGTACGTCAGCCTGACCCCGCTCTGGGACGGCACGACCCTGTTCGGCGCCTCGCGTCTCTACGCGCTTTCCGGCGCGCTGGGGCTCGCGACCGGCTTCAACGGCATCCTCGACCCGCTCTGCGGCTCCTGCCGCCAGTTCCTGCGCGGCTCGGAATTCCTCACGAAGCTGCGGTCGGGCAACGGCGTCTTCCAGCCGGGCGTGACCTACACGAACATCATGACCCGGTACGACGAGGCCGTCGTCCCGTACACGAGCGGGATGGGCAAGGGGCCGAACGTGAAGAACATCGTGCTTCAGGACAGTTGCGTGCTGGACCTGGCCGAGCACGCCGGGGTCGCCGCCGACCGCAACGCGGCCGGGCATGTCCTCAACGCGCTGGACCCGGCGCACGCGAAGCCGGTCCCCTGCGTGCCCGCGACCCCCATCGGGAGCTGACCGACCTGGCGTGCTCGAATCCCGAACTCGCGTGCTTGAAGACGGAACTCACGTGCTTGAGGGCGGAACTCGCGTGATCCGTCTTCAAGCACGCGAGTTCCGGGCTCAAGCACGCGAGTTCGGTGCCCGAGCACGCGTGTGACGCGCACTAGGCTGGGCCCGTGGAGACCTGGCGTGTGGTCGCGACCGTCCTGCTCGCCGCGGCCGGGCTGCCGCTGGTGCTGGTCCTGATGGCGAAGGCACGGGACCGCACGGACCGCTCGGCGACGGTCGCGATCACCGGCGCGGTGGCCTTCGTGGCCCTCCTGCTGCTCGGTGTGGTGATGCTCACGGTCCTGCCCGGCGCTCTGACCTGGGGCGTCGTCGCGGTGGTCGTGGCCGCGCTCGGCGTCATGATGCTGGCGAGCTGACCGCTCAATTAGGGTGGGACCGGTGAGCACACCCCTTGCCGGCTGGACCGACGAACTCGCGAGAGCCAGGCTGCATTTCGTCACCGGTAAGGGCGGGACGGGCAAGACAACGCTCGCCGCCTCCCTCGGCCTCGCGCTCGCCAAGGGCGGACGCCGGGTGCTGCTGATCGAGGTCGAGGGCCGCCAGGGCATCGCCCAGCTCTTCGACACGGAGCCGCTGCCGTACGCCGAGCAGCGCATCGCGGCCGTTCCCGGCGGCGGCGAACTGCGCGCCCTGCACATCGACGTCGAGGCCGCGCTCCTCGAGTACTTCGAGATGTTCTACAACCTCGGCTTCGCGGGTCGGACGCTGCGGCGGATGGGCGCGATCGAGTTCGCGACCACGCTCGCGCCGGGTCTGCGCGACGTCCTGCTCACCGGGAAGATCAAGGAATGTGTCGGCCGCACCGAATCGGACGGCCGCCACACCTACGACGCCGTCGTCGTCGACTCGCCGCCCACCGGCCGGGTGGTGAAGTTCCTCGACGTCACCAAGGCACTGACCGATCTCGCCAAGACCGGCCCGATCCGCGGCCAGGCCGACGGGGTCGTGCGCCTGCTGCACTCCGGTGAGACCGCGGTCCACCTGGTGACGCTGCTGGAAGAGATGCCGGTGCGGGAGACCGTCGAAGCGGTCGCCGAACTCGACGGCGCCGACCTGCGCCCCGGCGCGGTCCTGGTCAACCGGGTTCGCCCGCCGCGGCTGCCCGCCCGTTCGGTGACCGCCGCCGCGGACGGCCGCGTCGACGCCTCGCGCGTCCGCGCCGGGCTCGCGTCGGCCGGGCTGAACCTGCCCGACAGCACCCTCGACGCGCTGGTCGAGGAAACCGTCGAGCACGCCGTGCGGGTCGCGGCCGAGCAACGCGCCCGCGAGCAACTGTCCGAAGCGGACTTGCCGGGTCTCGAACTGCCGGACCTGACCGACGGGGTCGACGTCGCGGCGCTCTACGACCTCGCCGAAGCGCTGACCGAGCAGGGGGTGCGCTGATGTCGGACGTCTTGGAGGTCGACAGGCTGATCGACGATCCGGAGAGCCGGGTCATCGTGTGCTGCGGGTCCGGCGGGGTCGGCAAGACGACCACCGCGGCGGCGCTGGCGTTGCGCGCGGCCGAACGCGGGCGGCAGACGGTGGTGCTCACCATCGACCCGGCCCGGCGGCTGGCGCAGGCGCTCGGCCTGCGGGAACTGGGCAACCACCCGAAGCAGGTGCTGGTCGAAGGCTTCGAGCCCAAGGGCGAGCTCTGGGCGATGATGCTCGACATGCGCCGCACCTTCGACGACATGGTGCGCGTGCACGCCGGCCAGGAACGCGCCGAGCAGCTGCTCCAGAACCCCTTCTACCAGACCATTTCCACTTCGTTCTCCGGAACGCAGGAGTACATGGCGATGGAGAAGCTGGGGCAGCTCGCGGCCACCGACGAGTGGGATCTGATCATCGTCGACACGCCGCCGAGCCGGTCCGCGCTGGACTTCCTCGACGCGCCGACGCGGCTTTCCAGCGCGCTCGACGGCCGGATGATCCGGCTGCTCACCGGTCCCGCCAAGGCGGGCGGCTGGGGCTTGCGCAAGGTCGTCAACGCCGGGTTCTCGATGTTCGCGAAGGCGGTCTCGACGATCATCGGCGGCCAGTTGCTGACCGACGCCTCGGCGTTCATGCAGGCCTTCGACAGCATGTTCGGCGGGTTCCGCGAACGCGCACGCAAGACCTCCGAGCTGCTGCGGTCCGGCGGCACTTCTTTCCTTGTCGTGGCCGCGCCGGAGCCGGACGCGCTGCGCGAGGCGTCCTACTTCGTGGAGCGGCTCTCGGAAGAGAGCATGCCGCTGGCCGGGCTGGTCGCGAACCGGACGCACCCGGTGCTGGCGCCGTTGTCCAGTGCCGAAGCCATCGCCGCGGCCGAGCAGCTCGCGAAGGGCGAGGCCAGCGCTCCGCTGGCCGAAGCCGTCCTTCGCCTGCACGCGGACCGGGTCGCGCTGGCCGATCGAGAGACGCGGCTGCTCGCCAGGTTCACGCGGGCGCATCCCGAGGTCCCGCTGGTGCGGGT
Organism: Amycolatopsis sp. NPDC043889; assembly: GCF_056435645.1. Classification (NCBI taxonomy): domain Bacteria; kingdom Bacillati; phylum Actinomycetota; class Actinomycetes; order Pseudonocardiales; family Pseudonocardiaceae; genus Amycolatopsis; species Amycolatopsis sp. NPDC043889. The sequence goes on along the minus strand of NZ_JBWKEC010000001.1, from coordinate 993,676 downwards.
GCCCGCGCTCCCCAGTGACGTGCACGATCTCGAAGGCCTGCGCGACATCGGGACCAGGCTGGCCACCCAGTCCTGAGTTTCCGTGAAGGACCCCTTCCCTACCTTGGACTCAGGGAAGGGGTCCTTCACGAAACCATGATCACGAGACTCGGACGCGTACGTCTTCCTCTTCGTCGATCCCGGTGAAACTGCGCTTCGCCGCTTCAAGCAGGTCCGCCCAGCTGGAAACGTCCGGCCGCCGCCGCAGCAGCGCCCGCCGTTCCCGTTCGGTCATACCTCCCCAGATGCCGAAGTTGATCCGGCCATCGAGCGCTTCGGCGAGGCATTCCGTCCTGACCGGGCAACCGAGGCAGACCGCCTTGGCCCGGTTCTGTTCCGCCCCCCGGACGAACAAACCGTCCGGATCGGTGTCGCGGCACGACGCATTGACTCGCCAGCTCGACTGGTTGGTTTCCATACCCCCAGCTCCCTACCCTGGTGTTCGACACACCACGGGAGGACGAAAAGCCTGCGCTCCTGCCCCCATGAGCGTGTCTCCCTGTGTGCTCACGTCGGTTGAGCCGACACCTCCCCGGTGCCGGTGCCTCCGTTCGGCCGAATGCGACTGCCGCTCGCACTCACCCGTCTGTCGGCTTTTTCATACGTGAGACGTTGACGGACTGTAGGGGCCCTCGGTTCCCCCCGCCAAGCCCTAGAATGCCTGGCGTTACCGAACGTCACCTCATGGGGTCGATTTCGTGACCGAATCCCCACTTACAGCGAGGTGACGTCACGGTGGGCTAACGGGATCCGCGTACCCTGGTCCGCGTGCGCAAAACGGACGGTCTGCTGAAGCTCATTGGCCTGTGTGTGCTCGCGGGGGTGCTGGTCGCGGGGATGTTGTTCCCGGTGGCGGGCGCCGCGGGGGTGCTGTCGAACCAGGCGAGCGAGACCGTCGACAAGACATCTTCGGACCTGGCGGACATCCCGCCGCCGTTGGTGACGACGATCACCGACAACACCGGCAAGCAGATCGCGACGCTGTACAAGCAGTTCCGCATCCCGACGAGCGAGACCCAGATCAACGACGCCATGAAGTGGGCGCTGATCTCGGTCGAGGACAAGCGCTTCTACGAGCACAACGGGGTGGACTGGAAGGGCACGCTGCGCGCCGCGGTCAGCAACAGCACCGGCGGCGACACGCAGGGCGCGTCGACGCTGACCCAGCAATACGTCAAGAACTACCTGATCAACGTCGTCTACCGGGACGACAAGCCGGGGCAGAAGCGCGCACAGGAGCAGTCGGTCGCCCGGAAGCTGAAGGAAGCCCGGATCGCGATCCAGCTGGAAACCAAGCTGAACAAGATGCAGATCCTGACCGGCTACCTGAACGTCGTCGAGTTCTCGCGCGAGATCTACGGCGTCGGCGCGGCCGCGAACGCGTACTTCAACACGCCCGTCGAGAAGCTCACGGTGCCGCAGGCGGCGCTGCTGGCCGGTCTGGTGAACAACCCGATCGTCAACGACCCGTGGAAGAACCCGGCGAAGGCGACCGAGCGCCGCAACCTGGTGCTGGACCGCATGGTCGACAACCAGAAGCTCGCGAAGGTGGACGCGGAACGCTTCAAGGCCGAGCCGCTCGGCGTCGTCGAGGGCGGCCCGCAGAAGCCCGCTTCGAACTGCACCGGCGCCGGTCCGGAGAACGGTTTCTTCTGCCAGTACGTCGAGGACTACCTCCTCAAGTCCGGGATGACGAAGGACGACCTCTACACCGGCGGCTACCAGATCAAGACCACTTTGGACGAACGGGCGAACCACGAAGCCAAGATGTCGGCCGAAGCCCAGGTCAAGAAGACCCAGGACAACGTGGCGAACACGCTCTCGCTGGTGAAACCGGGCAAGCAGCGGCACGAAGTCGTGGCGCTGGCGGCGAACCGTGACTACGGGCTCCACGAAGACCAGGGGCAGACGACCTTCGCGTTGCCTTCCGGCGTCTACAACACCGGCGGTGCCGGCTCGGCGTACAAGGTCTTCACCGCCGCGGCGGCTTTGGAAGCGGGCGTGGCCGGGATCAACAGTTCCCTCCCGGTGCCCGATCTCTACACCTCTCACGTGTTCGCCGGTGGCCCGAAGCGATGTCCTGTAGCTCCCCGGCCCCCCGCCGGGCCAGGTGGTAACTGGTACTGCGTCGGCAACGCGGGCGACTACAACCCGGCGGGTGGGGCCATGTCACTGCAGCAGGCACTGGCGACCTCGCCGAACACCGCGTTCGTGAACCTCGAGGACAGGCTCGGGAGCACTGGACCGATCGTGGAGATGGCGCGCAAGCTCGGCATGCGCGACACCATGGCCAGCAACCTCGGCGGTGGCGCCGTCGACCCGAACTCCGACAACCCCGGCGTCAACGCCAGCCAGCTGCAGGCCTTCGGCCCGAGGCCCGGCTGGCCCGGAAGCGCCTCGTTCACCCTTGGCCCCGCCGCGCTGAGCGGCCTGGAATTGGCGAACGTCGGTGCCACGATCATGAGCGGTGGCGTCTGGTGCCCGCCGACCCCGCTGGCGGGTGTCACAGACCGGGACGGAAAGCCTGTTCCCGTCAAGGAAGCCGCTTGCGAGCAGGTGGTCCCCGAAGGTCTCGCCAACACTCTCGCGGTCGGCATGAGCAGGGACAGCCAGCCCGGCGGGACATCGTTCGGGGCAGCGAGCGGCGCCAAGTGGAACCGGCCGGTGATGGGCAAGACCGGAACCACGCAGAGCAACGGCTCGGGGACATACCTCGGAGCCACCCCGCAGCTCGCGGGCGCGGCGATGGTGTTCCGCCCGAAGGGTGGGAATGGCGGCCTCTGCTACCTCGGCCCAGGTAACGTGACCACCCGCTGCGAAAACATGTGGGGCGGGAAGACGCCGGCGCAGACCTGGTTCGGGGCGATGTCGAAGATCCTCGAAGGCCAGGAAGCGCTGCCGCTACCGCAGCCGGACCCGAAGTACATGGGCGGCGGACGCTGATCCGCAACGGCCGCGTTCACCAGCGCAAATCACGATGAGTCACACGAATCTAACTTTGAGTGAGCGGCTGGCGGCCTAACGGGGAACGGTGGTCGACGAGATCATGTCGGTTGATCGCGACACCCCGCGCCGACCACGGAAGGTGAAGAAAAGAGGCCATTCCAGCGATTTACCGAGATCGCCGGAATGGGGGCGAACGGTCACCACCGAAGAGCACGTAAACTGGACATTGTGAGCACGCTCAGTAACGAAAACACTTCGGGGGCGACGGTACGGCGCTTGGCCGTGGGAACCGTCGCCCTGGGAGCCGCGACCCTCGGTTACGCGGTCGGAATCGAAAGGCGCCGGTGGACGCTTCGCACCGCGGAGCTCCCGGTCCTCGCGGCAGGGGCGAAACCCTTCACGATCCTCCACATCTCGGACCTGCACATGCTGCCCGGTCACGTGAGCAAGCAACGCTGGGTAGCGGCGCTCGACGAACTCGAACCGGACCTCGTCGTCAACACCGGTGACAACCTGTCACATCATCAGGCCGTCCCGTCCGTACTGCGCGCGCTCGGCCCCCTGCTCGACCGGCCCGGCGTGTTCATCTTCGGGAGCAACGACTACTACGCGCCGAAACCGAAGAACCCCGCCCGCTACCTCATGCCGAAGGGCAAGAAGAAGCGCATCCACGGCGAGCACCTGCCATGGCGCGACCTCCGCGCGGCCTTCGTCGAACACGGCTGGCACGACCTCACCCACGTCCGCCGCACCATCGAGGTCGCCGACCAGTACGTGTTCACCGCCGGCGTCGACGACGCGCATCTCCACCGCGACCGCTACGCCGACATCGCCGGCCCGGTGGACACCGCGGCCGCCGTCCGCATCGGCGTCACGCATTCGCCGGAGCCCCGCGTTCTCGACGAGTTCGCCGGCGACGGCTACGACCTCGTCCTCGCGGGGCACACCCACGGCGGGCAACTCCGCGTCCCCGGCTACGGCGCGCTCGTCACCAACTGCGAACTCGACCGCACCCGCGCCCGCGGTGCGTCCCGGTGGGGCGCCCAGATGTGGCTTCACGTCTCCGCCGGGCTCGGCACCTCGCCGTACGCTCCCGCGCGCTTCGCGTGCCCTCCCGAAGCGAGCCTGCTGACCCTCGTCCCACGGGGTACGACCAGCGACAATCGCCGGAACGCGGCCCCCCGCAAAGCCCGGAACACCGTCCGCTAGACTTCTCCACGACCCGTTAAGCAGTACCCCGGGGTGTGGCGCAGCTTGGTAGCGTGCCTCGTTCGGGTCGAGGAGGTCGTGGGTTCGAATCCCGCCACCCCGACGTTGGATCGAAAGAGCCTTGCTCGCTTTGGCGAGCAAGGCTCTTTCGCGTTGCGGGACCCAGAGGTGTCCTGAAGGTTCCTTTGAGACGCTCGATGTCCCAAAGGCCCCCTTCAGGACACGCATCACCGGCGCACCAGAAGGCCCACGCGAAAGGCGCCGACCACCGGCCAGCCCCCGCCACTCCCAGGGGGGCGACCCCGAGGCCAGTCTATCGGCGAGGGGCGTCGGGGCTGGCCGAAAGAGGGGGCGGCGGGGCTGGTTGTCCACAACGGTGAGCGTCTGTGGACAGCCGAGGGCGCGCCGAGGCCCAAGGGTTCCCAATGTGGCATTGGGGACACTCAACGTCCCCTGTGCCACATTGGGGACACCAGAGAGGGAGGCACCGAAAAGGCCTCAGCGGGTGGCGAGGAGCTCGGTCCAGCACTGGGCGAAATCCCCATCGCCCGAGCGCGCCCACGACCAGGCCGAGCGGGCCGCCGAAGCGAGTTGATCGCGGTCCGGGGTCGTCGCGGTTTCCAGCGCCGTCACCAGCCGCGCCTCCACGGAGGTCGCCAGCGCCCGGTATGTCGTGTCCGTGCGGTAGCGGATTTTCGTTCGCACGTCGGTGAAACCGGCGGCCGTGACCGCGGCGGGCAGCGAGCGTCCGGCGAACGGGTCACCGCCCGCGCGGCGGCACAGCAGATAGTGACCGCGGAGGGCGGCGTCGACGTTCGCCGTCTTCGGCCGCAGCCGAGCCCGGCTCCAGTCCGATGTGGACAGTGCGAGCGTGCCGCCCGGTTTGAGGATCCGCCGGAGCTCCGCCAGCGCGGCGCCCGGCTCCTTCAGATGTTCGAAGACGGCGTGCGCGAAGACCACGTCCACCGAAGCCTCGGCGAACGGCAGCGCGCACGCCTCCGCCACCAAAAAGTCCACTGTGGACTTTCTGTGCCCGTTGTCGATACCGAGGGTGATCGAACCCGGCCCGCAGCCGACGTCGACGCACCCCATCCCCGGTCCGAACAGCGGTTGCGCGAACACGGCCCGCTCGACCGCCTGACGCGCGAACCGCGCGGACACCGCGGCGCGCGGCGCGTTTCCCTCCAGCACCCCGCACACAGTACGGCTCCGGAGTGGCAGGATCGAGGGGTGAGCACGCAGCCAGGCACTGAATATCCGTCCGCGGTGGTCCCGGACCGCCTGTTCGACGACGCCGAAGCCGAGGCCAGGTGGCGGGCCCGCTTCCGCGCGCCGCGCATCTCGGTGCCCGAATGGGCCATCGACGCCCCGGACGCCAACGTCTACGTTTCCAACGCCAGCGGCGTGTGGGAGGTCTACTCCTGGGACCGGTCGACCGGTGAGCACCGCCGCGTCACCGACCGGCCCAACGGCACCATGCACACGACCCCGTCCCCCGACGGCCGCTGGATCTGGTGGTTCAACGACACCGACGGCGACGAATTCGGCTCCTGGGTCCGCGAACCGTTCGCGCCGGGGGCAGCCGCCGAGCGCGCGGTGCCGGGCGTCCACGACGGCTACCCAGCCGGGCTCGAAATCGGCACCAAGGTGGTCGCCGTCGGCGTCTCGACCGACGACGGCAGCGAGCTCTTCGCCCATATCGACGGCGAAACCACGTCCTTCTACAAGCACGAGGACGACGCCGGGGTCGCGTCACTGTCCCGCGACGAGTCGCTGCTCGTGATCTCCCACTCCGAGCACGGTGATTCACGACACCCCGCGCTTCGCGTCCTGTCGACCGACGGCTTCACGACGGTCGCCGACAAATGGGACGGCGAGGGCAAGGGCCTCGGCGCGCTGGAGTTCTCCCCGGTCGCGGGCGACCAGCGGTTGCTGGTGCTGCACGAGCGGCGCGGTCGCGAAGAGCTCCTGATCTGGGACACCGCCGCGGACACCGAGCAGGAGATCGAGCTGGACCTGCCCGGCGAGGTGGTCGCGGGCTGGTACCAGGACGCGCGGGCGCTGCTGGTCGTCCACTTCCACCAAGGCCGCAGTTCCCTCCACCACTACGACCTCGCCAGTGGCGAATTGTCCTCTTTGGACACCCCACCCGGCCGGATCGGCGGCGCGGGAGTGCGGCCCGACGGCATCGTCGAGTACTCGTGGTCCAGTGCCGCGCAGCCGCCGTCCGTGCGCGCACGGACGGCGGACGGCGAAGACTCGGTGCTCCTCGAACCGCCGGGCGAGCGCGCCCCGGGATCGGCACCGGTCACCGACGCGTTCGTCGACGGGATCGGCGGGCGGATCCACGCACTCGTCTCGCGCCCGGCCGACGCGCCGGAAGGTCCGCTGCCCACGGTCTTCTCCTTGCACGGCGGGCCGCATTCGGCCGACGAGGACCGCTTCTCCGCGTACCGCGCCGTGTGGCTCGACGCGGGATTCGCCGTCGTCGAGGTCAACTACCGCGGTTCGACCGGCTACGGCTCGGCCTGGCGTGACGCCATCGAAGGCCGTCCCGGCCTGACCGAACTCGAAGACGTCGCCGCCGTACACGACTGGGCCGTCCAAAGTGGACTTTCGGATCCGGCCAAATGCGTGGTGAACGGCGCTTCGTGGGGCGGGTACCTGAGCCTGCTGGCACTGGGCACCCAGCCGGCGCGCTGGGCGGCGGGGATCGCCGGAGTGCCTGTCGCGGACTACGTCGCCGCGTACGAGGACGAGATGGAGCAGCTCCGCTCGTTCGACAGGGCGCTGTTCGGCGGTTCGCCGGAGACGGTGCCGGCGGTGTACCGCGAATGCTCGCCGATCACCTACGTCGAAGCCGTGACGGCGCCGGTGCTGGTGCTCGCCGGGGACAACGACCCGCGCTGCCCGATCCGGCAGGTCGAGAACTACCTCGACAGGCTCGCGAAGCGGGAGATCCCGTTCGAGTTCTACCGGTTCGACGCGGGCCACGGGTCGCTGGTGATCGCCGAGACGATCAAGCAGACCGCGATCGAGGTGTTCTTCGCGCTGCGGGCGGTCGGGCTTCGCTGACCCCGGCGAGCGAGGTCAGCGCTCGGAGAAGAGAGTCCCGCCGGACGCCCAGTGTTCGGCGGGAATCTCGTTGATCGTCACCCAGACGCCTTCGGCTTTGCCGCCGCAGGTGCGGACGAAGGCGTCGGTCACCTCGCGCACGAGGGCCTGCTTCTGTTCGGCCGTGCGGCCGGGGAACATCGAAACACTGATCATCGGCATGAACGGACTCTAGAGCCCGCGATCGTGCTTCCGCAGACGGTCGACGGCGTAGGCGTCGCCCTCGAAGGTGAGACGGACGGCGTCGCGGCCGAAGACGAACAGCAGCAGTTCGAGCGGCGAGCCGATCACGGTCACCGTGTCCGGGCCTTCCTTCACCCGCGCTTCGCGGCCTTCGGGGGTCTTCAGGATCACGCCGACCGGTGATTTCCGCAGGTTCAGCTTCGAGGCTTGCTTCGCCGACTTCCAGGCAGCCGCATCCCGCGCGGAGTCCGCCGGACGCGGTTCCCAGCCGGGCTGTCCGCGCCGGACATCCTCGTGGTGGATCAGGAATTCCGCGCTGTTCGCCAGCTCGTCGAGCGCGGCGATCGACGTCGGCCAGTACCAGGCGGGGCCGGACCGGACTTTGCCGACGACCTCGGACCAGGGGCGCGCGGCGTAGGAGTCCTGCACCCGCTGGGTGTACGACGCCAGCGCCGGGACCAGGATGCCGGGCGCCGCGTCGGGCCGCCGCTCGCGGACCAGCAGATGCGCCGCGAGATCCCGCGTCTTCCAGTCCGCGCACAGGGTCGGCGCGTCCGGGCCGACCTCTTCGAAAAGCTCGCTCAACGCACGACGTTCGTCTCCGGCGACTCCCATACCCCACGACGTTACGCGCCGGTAGGGCGCGGGGAAATCCGGCGTGACGCAGGGCACCCGGCTCAGTGATGGAACGCGGTCCGCGGTCGCGGGCCGTGATCGAGCTCGGGCAGCAGCCGCCGGAGATCGGCGAGCAGCAGATCGGCGAGGTCGTGCGTGAAACCGTTGCGCACCACGATCCTCAGCACCGCTAGATCAGTCCGGTTGTCCGGGAACGTGTACGCCGGGACAAGCCAGCCACGCTCACGAAGCCGCCGTGACACGTCGAAGACGTCGAAGCCCTCCACATCCGCCTTCGTCGTGAAGGCGAACACGGGCAGCTGATCGCCTCGCGTCAGCAGTTGGAAGGGGCCCAGCCCGGCGATCCCGTCCGCCAGCTGGGTCGCGACGTCACGCGAAGCCTGTTGCACGGCACGGAAACCTTCGCGGCCGAGCCGGACGAACGTGTAGTACTGCGCGGCCACCTCGGCGCCGGGACGGGAGAAGTTCAAGGCGAAAGTCGGCATGTCTCCACCGAGGTAGTTGACGGTGAAGACGAGTTCTTCCGGCAACGCCTCCTTGTCGCGCCACACCACCCAGCCGACGCCGGGGTAGACCAGGCCGTACTTGTGCCCGGAGGTGTTGATCGACGCCACCCTCGGCAGGCGGAAATCCCAGCTCAGCCCGGGGTCGAGGAACGGCGCGATCATCGCGCCCGAAGCGCCGTCGACGTGCACCGGGATGTCCCAGCCGGAGCGTTCCGCCAGGCCGTCGAGCGCGGCCGCGATCTCGGCGACCGGCTCGTAGCTGCCGTCGAACGTGGACCCGAGGATCGCGACGACGCCGATCGTGTTCTCGTCGCAGCGGGCGATCGCCTCGTCGGCGGTGAGGTGGAAACGGTCGCCGTCCATCGGCACCAGCCGCGGCTCGACCTCCCAGTATTCGCAGAACTTCTCCCAGCAGACCTGGACGTTCGCGCCCATCACCAGATTCGGCTTCCCGGTGCGGCCCAGTTTCGACCAGCGGCGTTTCAGCGCCATCCCGGCGAGCATGCAGGCTTCCGACGAACCGGTCGTGGAGCAGCCCATGATCGCGGCGGGATCAGGCGCGTGCCACAGATCTGCGAGGATGTTCACGCAGCGCCGTTCGAGTTCCGCGGTCTGCGGGTACTCGTCCTTGTCGATCATGTTCTTGTCGACGCATTCGGCCATCAGCTCGCGGGCCTGCGGCTCCATCCACGTGGTGACGAACGTGGCGAGGTTCAGCCGGGCATTGCCGTCGAGCATCAGCTCGTCGCGCACCAGCTGGAGCGCGGCGTCGGGCGGGAGCGGGTCCTCGGCGAGGCTGTCGTGCGGGAGGCGGATGTTCGCGGCGAGCGCGGGATACGCGCCGGCGTGCAGCGGGTTGGCCCCGCCCTTGCGGTCCGGATCGGACGCGGTTCCCTTGTGCAGCACCATGGATCGAACGTAGCCCGGGACGCCGACGGGGGCATCTCACCGACCCGGACGTGCAAGGAAAGGTCCTTTCCTCGCAAATTTTGCAAGGAAAGGACCTTTCATGGCACTCGTGAGGCGAGAGAGGTCAGGTCAGGCCTGCTGCGCCTGCCACATCCAGTGCGCCTTTTCGAGTTCCTGGGTGATCTCGATGAGGAGATCCTGCGTGACCAGGTCGCTCTTGTCGGTCTCGTCGATGCGCTTGCGCAGCCGCTCGATCAGCGCCGCGAGGATGTCGACGATCGCGGCGACCGTGGACTCGACGGACTGCCAGTTGTCGGGGTAGTCCGGCAGTCCGGAGCTCTCCACGACGGCCTTCGCCTGGCCGTTCGGCGAGATGCCGATGGCGTTGGCGCGCTCGGCGACCTCGTCGACGTACTGGCGCGCGGTGGCGACCAGCTCGTCGAGCTGCAGGTGCGCGCTGCGGAAGTTCGCGCCGACGACGTTCCAGTGAGCCTGCTTCGCGATCAGCGACAGATCCACCAGATCGACCAGAGTGGCCTGCAAGGCGTTACCGGTGATCTCCTTGTCGGCGTCGCTCAGCGGACTCTTGATCGGAGACTTGCCCATCTTCGGTCTTCCTTTCGGAAATCAGTCGGTTCGGGAATGGACCTCTGCCGCGGACGGGATCAGACCGTCGCGGACAGTACGACCTCGATGTTGCCGCGAGTCGCGTTCGAGTAGGGGCACACCTGGTGCGCCTGCTCGACGAGCTGATCGGCCTGCGCCTGCTCCAGGCCGGGCAGCGAAACCTTGAGCGCCACGCCGAGACCGAAGCCCTCGCCCTGCTTGAGCACGCTGACCTCGGCGGTCACGGTGGAGCCGTCCAGCGTCACCTTCGCCTGGCGCGCGACGAGCTGCAACGCGGAGTGGAAGCAGGCGGAATAGCCGGCGGCGAAGAGCTGCTCGGGGTTGGTCTTGTCCCCACCCGGCCCGCCCATCTCCTTCGGGATCGCCAGCGACTCGTCGATGACGCCGTCAGAGGACGTGACCTCACCGTTGCGGCCGTCGCCGCGAGCGGTGGCCACAGCGGTGTACAGAGCCTCAGCCATTCTTCGCCTACCTCCTGGTCTCAAGACACGCCCCGTTGAGCGTCTCTTCGGTGTCAACATCCCGCAACCGCGAAACCTTGCCACCCCATGGCAGGCGTCACGTCCGGGAATTACCCGGACGACGACCGGAGCAAACGACTAGTGACCGGCGCGACTCAGCGCGAACTCGGCGACCTGGCTTCCGATCAGGCGAAGCGTGCGGACGCTCTTCTCGTCCGAGGCGCCGCCGGCTTCGTCGAACTTGGTCTCCGCGGTGTTGATCGAACCACCCAAAGGGGTGGCCCAGCCGCGCAGCGCGTGCGTGATCGTGCGCAGCTGCTCCAACGTGGTGACCGCGGCCTGCCAGCCGTACGCGACGGCGGCGAGGCCGACCGCGCGGCCGTCGAGATACGGACGGGTGTCGTCGCGCAGGTCTTCGGCGTAGTCCAGGGCGTTCTTCACCAGGCCGGACAGCGCGCCGTGGTAGCCGGGCGAGACGACGACGATCCCGTCGGCGCGGCGGATCGCCTCGACCAGCCGGGTGGCTCGCTCGTGCCGCTCCCCCAGCACGGTGTCGTAGAACGGCAACACCAGCTCGGGCCCGGGAATCAGCTCGGTGGTGACTCCGGCTTCGGACGCGGCGCCGAGCGCGATGCGCAGCGCACGCTCGGATTGCGAGCCCTCCCGCAGAGAGCCGCCGATCCCGAGGACATGCACCGCGTTCGTCGAAGTCACGCTTTCGAGGCTAGCCCCTCTACTTAAGTGGAGGACCAGGATCTGAAACGGAGGCCTGCGTCACACCCGTTCGCCTCAACCGCCCCGTTCCCCGCTGGACGGCATACCTACTCGAAAGTAACCTGACGGGAAGCCCTCAGGAGGAAGCATGGCGATACCGCTCCAGATCCGTGCCGAGGCCGCGTTTTCGCAGCTTGCGTTCTGGCTCCCGAAGCCGGTCAGACGGGCCATCGCGGGACCGCCCCTCCGCCTGGACGGACAGGAACTCGCGCTGGACGCCCAGCTCCTGCTCCGCCTGCAGAAGCTGGCGAAGGCGTCGCTGGTGCGAGGGACCGTCGAAGAGTCGCGCACCATGCTCCTGACGAGCAGGCACCTGGTCAGCGGGCCGACGATCGAACCGGTCGCCACCAGGGAACTGCTCATCCCCACGGGTGACGGCGACGTGCCCGCCACGCTCTACACGCCGGCCGGGCTGCCGGATCCGTCCGGGCTACTGGTGTTCTTCCACGGCGGTGGCTGGGTGGTCGGCAGCCGCGTCTCCCACGACAACACCGTTCGCTACCTGGCGAAACAGGCGGGTGTGCGGGTTCTTTCGGTGGAGTACCGGCTCGCGCCGGAGACCCGCTTCCCCGGCGCCACCGAAGACGCGATCGCGGCGTTCGAGTACGCCTTCGCGAAAGCGCGGGACCTGGGCGCAGACCCGGCGCGCATCGCCGTCGGCGGTGACAGCGCCGGTGGGAACCTCGCCGCGGTGACCGCGCAGCAGGCAGTGAAACGCGGCGGCGGGGTCCCGGCGTTCCAGCTGCTGTTCTACCCGGCGACCGATTTCACCGTGCGCCGCCGCTCCCGGGAATTGTTCGCGGAGGATCTGTTCCTGACCGACACGGATATGACGTGGTTCGAGGGACATTACGTGCCGAAGGGCACCGATCTGTACAACCCGAAACTGTCGCCGCTGCACGGTGACGTTTCCGGATTGCCGCCCGCGTATATCGCGACGGCCGGTTTCGATCCGCTGCGCGACGAGGGCGAGGCCTACGCGGAGAAATTGCGGAAAGCGGGTGTTCCGGTGGCGCTCAGCCGCCAGCCGGATCTGATCCACGGGTACATCAACTTCCTCGGCGTCGGACGGCGGTTCCGTGAGGCGACGGCCGAAGCGGCGGGAGCCTTGCGGCTGGGTCTCGCGCCGAAGTGAAAGCCAGAGCCCGAGTGAGGAGAAATGTCCCCACTCGGGCTCCGGCCCCCATATCGTGGCCCGCCGCCCTGCACGGCGAACCCTGACGACTCCCGGTCTCCTTCTAGGGTGTGGGAAGCGGTACGGGCGGGACCGGCAGCGGCGGGACAGGGAGTCCGCCGAGCAGGCCGGCGAGAATGCCGGTCACGGCTGTGAGCAGGGCTTTCACCAGGTCGCTGACGATCTTCAGCGGTCCGGGAAGGTCCGGGAGCGAGGGGATCGGCACCGGCAGCGGCGGCAGCTGTCGCGCCTTGGCCGTCGGGTCGGCCAGCAGCCTGCTGGACTCGACGGAACGGCCCTGGGCCAGGTCTCCGAGCTTCTGCGTTTCGGTCTGGATCTGGTAGCGCTTGCCCGCGGCGATGTCACCGAGGACGGGGCTGAGCTTGTCCAAGTCCGCCCGCGTTTTGGCGACGTCGCCGGCGTAGGCCACCTTGGTGAGGCCGTCTCGCATCTGCAGCACCTGCGCGGCGAGCGCCTGTGTGTTCGACGAGCCCTTCCCACCATCGGTGCCAGCCGTAGCGGCGCCGGCCGAGGCCACCGCCAACAGACTGCCTGCGGCGACCGCGGCAATCGTCCGGGCAATGTTGCCTTTCATTCCCTTACCTCCTGGCCTCTGGGACCTGACGAGGTAAATCGATACCCCCCGTATCGGCCGAACACCACCCGATCACCGGTTGGAACACTTTTCTAACCCTTACGTGCCGGATTCATTCCCGGGTAAGACTCCCGCAATTGATTAACGGCGAAATCTTGCGCCTCCCCCTGAAGATCATCCTTTTCCCGCCGATTTATGACCACCTGTGACCGGTCGACACCGTGGTGCGGCTCGTTCACCCACAGCGGTGTAAACGGTGATCGTTTGGCTTCATCACTCCGTCGGACAGGCGTGTCGCACTGCTCCACTCGGGGTGTCCCCCACGCACGCCACGCCCTCTTCTGGTTTCACATGCGAGTGGGGACATGGAAACGCCCCCGGTGCGCGCACCGGGGGCGTTCCGTGGTGGGAGCAGCCTCTCCAGGAGAGGTCCTTTACTCGCGGAAGGCGTCCGCGACCTTGTCGCCGAGGTCCTTGTCGACGTTCCGCCAGTACTCGAAGACCCGCTCGAGCACCGGGCGCGAGACGTCGTTCGAGGCGTGGCCGATGATGTTGCTCGCGAGCCGCTCGCGCTGCGCGTCGTCCATCACGTCGCGGACGAGCGTGCCCGGCTGGCCGAAGTCGTCGTCCTCGGCGTGGAGCTTGTACGCCGACCGGATGACCTCGTCCTCGACGCCGTAGCCCGAAGCGGTCTCGGCGGCGATCTCCGCGTTCGCGTGCGGACCGCCGTAGGAGTTCGGCGCGTACACCGGGTCGCCCGGGTTGTTGTAGCGCATCGCGCCGTCGCGCGAGTAGCTGTTCACCGGGGACTTCGGCGCGTTGACCGGCAACTGCGTGTAGTTCGCGCCGATCCGGTAGCGGTGGGCGTCCGGGTACGCGAACAGGCGGCCCTGCAGCATCTTGTCCGGCGACGGGCCGATGCCCGGCACCAGATTGGACGGCTCGAACGCGGCCTGCTCGATCTCCGCGAAGTAGTTCGCCGGATTGCGGTCGAGTACCCAGCGGCCGACCTTGATCAGCGGGTAGTCGCCCTTCGGCCACACCTTGGTCAGGTCGAACGGGTTGAAGCGGTAGTCCGCGGCCTCGGCGTACGGCATCACCTGGACGTACAGCGTCCAGCTGGGGTGATTGCCCTGCTTGATGTTCTTGAACAGGTCGCGGATGTAGTAGTCCGAGTCCTCGCCGGCGATCCGGTCCGCGTCGGCCTGCGTGAGGTAGCCGATGCCCTGGTCGGTCTTGAAGTGGTACTTGACCCAGAACTTCTCGCCGCCCGCGTTCTCCCACAGATAGGTGTGCGAGCCGAAGCCGTCCATCTCGCGCCAGTTCGACGGGATGCCGCGGTCGCCCATCAGCCAGGTGACCTGGTGCGCGGACTCGGGCCGCAGCGTCCAGAAGTCCCACTGGATGTCGTGGTCGCGCAGATGGTTGTCGGCGCGGCGCTTCTGCGAGTGGATGAAGTCGGGGAACTTGATCGGATCGCGGATGAAGAACACCGGGGTGTTGTTGCCGACGAGGTCGTAGTTGCCCTCGGAGGTGTAGAACTTCACCGCGAAACCGCGCGGGTCGCGCCACGTGTCGGGCGAGCCGTTCTCCCCGGCGACCGAGGAGAACCGGACCAGGCTCTCGGTGCGCACGCCCGGCTGGAACAGCGCGGCCTTCGTGAACTGACTGACGTCCTCCGTGACCTCGAGGAAGCCGTGCGCGCCGCCGCCTTTGGCGTGGACGACGCGTTCCGGCACCCGCTCACGGTTGAACTGGGCGTTCTTCTCGATCAGGTAGTGGTCCTGGAGCAGGATCGGGCCGTTGGCGCCTACGGTCAGGGAATCGTTGTCGCTCGCGACGGGGATGCCCACGTTGTTCGTGGTCGGCAAGGTCACGCCGATGCCTCCTGGTTCGTGGTGGTGAGCGGTCAGTCCTCCCCACCCTCTCGCCTAATCTGGAATCAGTCAAGAAAACACCCCGTACCGGGTGACCCTGGCTACGCGAAAAAAACTTGCACGCGCGTACCAAGTTACGTTCTCATCGGACGTATGGCCCTCGCTCCGTATCGTCGCGTGTTAGCCGTGCCCGGAGTTCCCAGCTCGATGCTGTTGATGTTCCTGGCCCGGCTCCCGATGACGGCCATGGGCGTGACGATGACGCTGTACGTGGTCAACGACCTGGGCCGCGGCTACGGCGCGGCCGGGCTGGTCGGCGCCGCCACCACGCTCGGCAGCGCGATCGGGGCACCGCTCGTCGGCCGGTACGTCGACCGCTACGGGCTGCGGCCGGTGGTCGCGATCTGCGGACTGGCCTCGTCGGCGTTCTGGATCAGCGCGCCGCATCTGCCGTATCAGGTGCTGCTCGCGGTCGCGCTCCCCGCGGGGGTGCTGTCGGTGCCCGCCGGCACGCTCGCGCGGCTGGTGCTCACCGCGCTCGTGCCACTCGAACAACGGCGGGCGGCCTACTCGCTGGACACGATCCTGGTGGAGGCGTCGTTCATGATCGGGCCGTCGGCCGGGATCATGGCGATCACTCAGCTGCCCGCGGTCTACGCGCTCACCGGGATCGGGGTCTGCTTCGCGCTTTCGGCGACGCTGATCTACCGGCAGAACCCGCCGATCCGCGCCGAGGCCGACGCCGAGGTGTTCGCCGGGGAGCGGCCGACCGTGCGGAGCTGGCTCACCGGACGGCTCGTGATGGCGATGTTCATCGCCGCGGGCGCGCTGTTCTGCCTGGTCGGCATGGAGCTCGCCGCGCTGGCGACGCTGCGCGCGAGCGGTGACATCGCCTGGTCCGGGCTGCTGATCACGCTGATGTGCGTCGCGTCGGTCCTCGGCGGGGCGATCCACGGCGCGGTCCGGCGGTCGCTTTCGCAGGGCACGCTGATGGTGCTGCTCGCGGTGCTGACCCTGCCGGTCGGGCTGATCGCCGAGCCGTGGTGGCTGCTGGCGATCGTGCTCTTCCCGAGCAACGTGCTGTGCGCGCCGACGCTCGCGGCGAGCACGGAGACGGTCAGCGCCGCGGCGCCCGCCCGCGTGCGCGGGGAGGCGATGGGCCTGCTGGACGCGGCCAGCCGGATCGGGCTGGCGATCGGGAGCCCGATCATCGGGTTCGTGATCGACCACTCCAGCCCCGGCTGGGGCTTCGCGGCCTCGGCGCTGGGCGCGCTGGCGATCGCTTCGGCCGGCCTGTTCTGGCGCCGCTCCCGGACCCCCGCCCAGGTGTCCGCGCTCACTTCCTCCTGATGCGTTTTGTCCTCTGAATGCGGTCGTTGCACGCGCAACTACCGCATTCAGAGGACGAAACGCGAAACAGGGCTAGGCGCAGACCTTCCGGAGGGCTTCCAGCTGCTCGAGGTTGCGCTTGGTCCAGTCCGCGACCTTGCCCGCGTCCTGGATGTTCTCCTTCTGCACCTGCAGGTACGAGTCGGCCATACCGGTGAGCGCACCCGCCACGTTCTGCTCGCCGACGCTGCCCGCCAGCTCCCGCAGGCGCTTCTCCTTGTCCGCGGCGCGCTCCTTGAGCGTCGCCGGGTCCGGATTGAGGTCGGCGAGGCTGAGCGCCTCGGCGCAGGCGCTGACCTTCGTCGCCGCCTTGTTCGTCTGATCGACCGCGTTCGTGACCTCGCTGCAGCCCGCCAGCGAGAGCCCGGCGGCCGCCAGGAGCGCCGCGATTCCCAACCTCTTCATACGGTCAAGCCTAGCGATTTCGTGGGTGGTATGTCGGGTTCCCCCGGCCACCACCCACGAACCGCCCCGGTAATTCAGCCCTTCACGCAGACGACCTGCTTGAGGTGCGCGACCACCTCGACGAGATCCGTCTGCGCCTTGATCACCGTTTCGATGTCCTTGTACGCGGCCGGGATCTCGTCCACCACACCGGAGTCCTTGCGGCATTCCACGCCGGCGGTCTGCGCGGCGAGGTCCTCGGCGGTGTACAGCTTCTTCGCCTTGTTCCGCGACATCCGGCGGCCCGCGCCGTGCGACGCGGACTGGAAGGACGACTCGTTCCCGAGACCGCGCACGATGTACGAACCGGTGCCCATGCTGCCCGGGATGATCCCGAGATCGCCCGAACCCGCGCGGATCGCGCCCTTGCGGGTCACCAGAAGGTCGACGCCGTCGTAGGTCTCTTCGGCGACGTAGTTGTGGTGACAGCTGATCGCGTCGTCGAAGGTCGTCTGCGGCACGACGTCCTTCAGCGCCTGCTTCACGAGCGCGACCATGGTGGCGCGGTTGCGCGCCGCGTAGTCCTGCGCCCAGAACAGGTCGCGCCGGTACGCCTGCATCTCGGGCGTGCCCGCGACGAACACCGCGAGATCCGGGTCCGGCAGGTCCGCGTTGTGCGGCAGCTTCCGCGCGACGGCCATATGCCGTTCCGCGAGTTCCTTGCCGATGTTGCGGGAACCGGAGTGCAGCATCAGCCACACGCGGCCTTCGTCTTCGCCGCCCTGTTCGAGGCAGACCTCGATGAAGTGGTTGCCGCCACCGAGGCTCCCGATCTGGCGCGACGCGCGGTCGTGCAGCTCCTGGACGCCGGGATGCAGGTCGCCGAAGGACTTCCAGAACGCGTCCCAGCCACCGACTCCGTGCACCTTCGCCGGGTTCACCGGGGTCTTGTGCAGGCCGAACCCGACCGGGACGGCCGATTCGATCCGGCGGCGGAGCTTCAGCAGGTCGTCGGGCAGGTCGGCGGCGGTGAGCGAGGTCCGCACCGCGCTCATCCCGCAGCCGATGTCCACGCCGACGGCGGCCGGGGACACCGCGTCGCGCATCGCGATCACGCTGCCGACGGTCGCGCCCTTGCCGTAGTGGACGTCGGGCATGACCGCGACGCCGTGCACCCACGGCAGGTTGGCGACGTTGTGCAGCTGTCGCATGGCTTGGTCCTCGACCGACGTGGGGTCTGCCCACATCCGGATCGGAACCCGCGAGCCTTCGACCGCCGTGTACATGATTTTCCCTTCGTGGAAACGTTTGTCGCCGTTGAGCATGCACGGGCCGAAGGCCCCCGACAACGCAATTACGACGTGAAGGCCCCCTTTCCTCGGCTGAGCCGAGGGAAGGAGGCCTTCACGCGCAAGCAGGCGTCAGGAGTTCGCGGCGACCAGTTCCGCGATCTGCACGGCGTTGAGCGCCGCGCCCTTCCGCAGGTTGTCGTTCGACAGGAACAGCGCCAGACCACGACCGCCGTCGACGCCCGGGTCCGTCCGTAGCCGCCCGACGTACGACGGGTCCTGTCCGGCGGCCTGCAGCGGCGTCGGGATGTCCGACAGCTCCACGCCGGGGGCGCCGGTCAGCAGTTCGGTCGCGCGGGCGACCGAAAGCGGCTGCGAGAACTCGGCGTTGATCGAGATCGAGTGCCCGGAGAACACCGGCACCCGCACACAGGTGCACGAGACCAGCAGCTCCGGGATGCTCAGGATCTTGCGGCTCTCGTTGCGGAACTTCTTCTCCTCGTCCGTCTCGAACTCACCGTCGTCCACAATGGACCCGGCCAGCGGGAGGACGTTGTGCGCGATGGGCCGCGCGTACTTCTTCGGCTCGGGGAAGTCCACCGCCGCGCCGTCGTGGGTCAGCGCGCCCGCGTTCGCCGCCGCCGCGGCGAGCTGGCCTTCCAGCTCCTCCACGCCGGCGAGCCCGCTGCCGGACACGGCCTGGTAGGTGCTGGCGACCAGCCGCACCAGACCCGCTTCGGCGTGCAGCGGCTTGAGCACCGGCATCGC
This sequence comes from Amycolatopsis sp. NPDC043889, assembly GCF_056435645.1. Classification (NCBI taxonomy): domain Bacteria; kingdom Bacillati; phylum Actinomycetota; class Actinomycetes; order Pseudonocardiales; family Pseudonocardiaceae; genus Amycolatopsis; species Amycolatopsis sp. NPDC043889. The sequence continues at coordinate 974,796 of NZ_JBWKEC010000001.1, read as the reverse complement.
GGCCATGGTGGTGCAGTTGGGGTTCGCGATGATCCCCTTGCGCGCCTCCTTGACCGCCTCCGGGTTGACCTCGCTCACGATCAGCGGGACGTCCGGGTCCATCCGCCACGCCGACGAGTTGTCGATGACCGTGGCACCGGCCGCGGCGAACCGTTCCGCCTGTGCCTTGGAGGTCGCGCCACCGGCCGAGAACAGCGCGATGTCCAAACCGGACGGATCCGCGGTCGTCGCGTCCTCGATGACGATTTCCCCGTCACGCCAAGGAAGCTTCGAACCGGCGGACCGCGCCGAAGCGAAGTACCGCATTTCGGCGACCGGGAAACCCCGTTCGGCCAGCAGACGGCGCATGACGCCGCCGACCTGACCGGTCGCCCCGACCACGCCTACCCGCAAACCTTCCGGCATCAGCGACCACTCCCCGCGTAGACGACGGCTTCTTCATCGCCGCCGAGTTCGAACGCCTCGTGGATCGCGCGCACCGCGTCGTCGAGCTGCGCGTCCCGGATCAGCACCGAGATCCGGATCTCCGAGGTGTTGATGATTTCGATGTTGACGCCCGACTGGGCGAGCGCCTCGCAGAACGTCGCCGTGACACCGGGGTGCGAACGCATCCCCGCGCCGACGAGCGACACCTTGCCGACATGGTCGTCGTAGAGGACCGACTCGAAGCCGATCTCGTCCTTGATCTTCTCCAGCGACTGCACGGCCTTGGCCCCGTTGGCCTTCGACAGGGTGAAGGTGATGTCGGTGCGGCCCGAGACGGTGCTGGACACGTTCTGCAGCACCATGTCGATGTCGATCTCGTTGTCGGCGATCACGCGGAAGATCCGGGCGGCGGCACCGGTCGTGTCGGGCACTCCGGTCACCGTGATCTTGGCTTCGGAGCGGTCGTGCGCCACACCGGTGATCAACGCTTGTTCCACGGGGATCTCCTCGATAGAACCGGTCACCGTGGTGCCCGGCTTGTCACTGTAGGAAGAACGGACTCGGATCGGGACGCCGTAGCGGCGCGCGTACTCCACCGAACGCAGGTGCAGGATCTTCGACCCGCTCGCCGCCAGCTCCAGCATCTCCTCGTAGGCGATGGTGTCGAGCTTGCGCGCGTCGGACACGACCCGGGGATCGGCGGTGTACACACCGTCCACATCGGAGTAGATCTCGCAGACGTCGGCGTTCAGCGCGGCGGCCAGCGCGACGGCGGTGGTGTCCGAACCCCCGCGGCCGAGGGTGGTGATGTCCTTGGTGTCCTGCGACACGCCCTGGAACCCGGCCACCAGCGCGATGTAGCCCTGGTCGAGGGCTTCCGTCACCCGGCTGGGGCTGACGTCGATGATCCGCGCGTTGCCGTGCACCGACGTCGTCACCACACCGGCCTGCGAGCCGGTGAACGACCAGGCCTCCGCGCCCTGCGCCGAAATCGCCATCGCCACCAGGGAGTTGGAGATACGCTCACCCGCGGTGAGCAGCATGTCCATCTCGCGTTCCGGCGGCGCCGGGTTGACCTGCTGAGCCAGGTCGAGCAGCTCGTCGGTCGTGTCGCCCATGGCGGAGCAGACGACGACCACGTCGTTGCCCGCCTTCTTGGTGGCGACGATGCGTTCCGCGACGCGTTTGATCCGGTCGGCACTTTCCAGCGACGAACCGCCGTACTTCTGGACCACGAGGGCCACGCCCGAACCTCCTCGACGGGCCGGGCGTGCTCCTGGTGGGCACCGAGGAGCCCCCGCGTCCCTTATTTGGGCGAAAGCCTACCGGGGTGACGCGCGCTCGCCACCCTCGTAAGTGGTCCTGACCACCACTTCGAGGACTCCTGGAAGTAAATCTTCCTTAACACCAACGAAATAGTCGGAGGGCTTTCGCTTTAGTGACGGAGAGCACCCCTTGTTATCCATCCATGCCCCCGCCTCCACCCTCAAACGAGGAGCTCCGCTCCGCTGTATCTTCCCGAGCCATGCACAAACCCGCCGACACGAGTACCCCGATCGCGTCGATCCTGGCCCACCGCTGGAGCCCGCGCGCCTACGACGAGTCAGCGATCGTCACCGAAGACCAGCTCCGCGCGCTGCTCGAAGCGGCCCGCTGGGCGCCGTCGTTCGGCAACACCCAGCCCGCCCGCTACCTGGTCGGCCTGCGGGGAACGCCGTCGTTCGACCGCATCCTCTCGACGCTCAACTCGGGCAACCGGGCGTGGGCCCATCGCGCCGGGCTGCTGCTGATCGGCGTGATGGTGACCACGAACGAGAAGGGTGAAGTCCCGTACGCCGAGTACGGGCTGGGGCTGGCGAGCGAGAACCTCGTGCTCCAGGCCGTCGACCTCGGCCTGATCGCACACCAGATGGCGGGCTTCTCCGCCGAAGCGGCGAAGGACTTCTTCGGCCTCCCTGACGACGTCGTCCCGAAGGTCGCGATCGCCGTCGGCTCGCCCGCGGACCCCTCGGTGCTCGAAGAGGACTGGCGCATCGAGCGCGAAAAGGCGCCGCGCGAGCGAGTCCCGCTGGCTGAATTCGCCTACGCCGACGCCTGGGGCACGAGCGCTTTCGACGGCTGAGGGAGCCAGCGAAGGGCGAGAATGCCGAGCCCGACGTGCAGCAGGCTCAGCACCGCGACGGCGGTGTGGAGGCCCGCGACGAAGGCCTCCTTCGCGTCAAGAGCGGCTGTGGGCGCGATCTCGAGGGTTTCGCCGAGTGTCGGCGCGAGGTCCGGGCCCGCCAGCCGGAACACCAGCGCGGCGAGCGAGCCCATGAGCGCGATCCCCAGCGCGTTGCCGATCTCGTTACTCGTTTCGGCGATCGCGCCCGCCGCTCCCGCGCGCGCGGCGGGCACCGCGGCGACGGCCGTGTCGGCCACCACGCTGAACGAGATGCCGTAGCCGACGCCGGCGACCACCGTCGACGCGACGTACCAGCCCGCTCCGCCCGTGACACCGGTCATGAGCAGCAGGGCGAGCCCGGCGGCGATGGAGAAGTGGCAGACGATCAGCGCCGCGCGTGCGCCGATCCGGTCGACCAGCGCGGGCGTGACGACGCACATGATCGTGAGCACGGCCGCGCCCGGCAACGCCAGCAGCGCCGCGTGCAGCACGGGCAGGCCGAGCACGGACTGCAAGTGGATCCCCGACAGGTACGCGGCCGCCGACCACGCCGCCAGCGGCAGCAGCCCGGTGACGATCGCGATCGTGAAGACACGGTCGCGGAACAAGGAGAACTCGACCAGCGGGTACTCGAGACCCCGCTGACGCCGGGCGAACCACACCAGCAGCCCCGCCCCGGCGACGGCGGCGGAGACCGCGGTGACGGACAGTCCGTCGGCGGCCGCGTGCTTGATCCCGTAGATCGCGAGCAGCAGGCCGGCCGCGGAGAGCACGACGCTCAGCACGTCGACGCGTCCCTTCCCGGTGGCCCGCACCTCCCGCAGCAGCACTGGCGCGAGCGCCAGGAACACCGCGATCACCGGGAGGTTGACCAGGAAGACCGAGCCCCACGCGAACCGTTCCAGCAGGACACCGCCGACGACCGGGCCGATCGCGAAACCGGCGGCGAACGCGGCCGCGAAGATCCCGATGGCCCGCGCCCGGCGTCGCGCGTCGGGGAAGAGCTCGCTCAGCACCGCCAGCGCGGACGGCAGCAGCGTCGCTCCCGCCAGCCCCATCAGGGCGCGGAACGTGATGAGCAGCTCCGGGTTCGGGGCGAACGCGGCGCCCGCCGAACCGATGCCGAACACCGCGGCGCCGATCATCAGCAGCTTCAGCCGCCCGTACCGGTCGCCGATATTGCCGAACGCGATCAGCAGCGAGCCGACCGCGAAGCCGTAGACGTCGAGGATCCACAGCGCCTGATCGGCCGTGGGGGTGAGCGCCTGGCTGATCCTGGGCATCGCGAGGAACAGGATCGACCCGTCCATGGAGACCAGGAACACCGGGCAGAGGATCACCAGCAGGCCGAACCAGGCCCGGGAGTGCTGTCGTGTCATGCCCTCGACGCTGTACCGGCTTCGAGTGAGCAGCCATCCCCGTGCCGTGGGTACACCCGGCGGGTACACCCACGCGGCGGGCGGAGAACTTAGGCTCGGAGTCATGGAAAGCCTCGGCGTATACCTCAAGAGCCGTCGTGATCGCGTGACGCCCGCCGAGATCGGCCTGCGCACGTACGGCACTTCGCGCCGTGTACCTGGTCTACGCCGCGAAGAGCTCGCCCAGCTCGCCGGAGTGAGCGCCGGGTACTACACGCGGCTGGAGCAAGGACTGGCCGAAACCGCTTCACGGCAGGTGCTCGACGCGCTCGCCCGCGCACTCCGGCTCGACGACGTCGAGACCGGCCATCTGCACAACCTCGCCCGGCAGACTTCGCTCCCGAAGCTGTCGGACCCCGGCCCGGAAGACCCGCACCCGCGGGTCCTCGCGCTGCTGGAGAACCTCGGCGAGGCCGTGCCCGCCCTCGTCTTCGGCCGTCGCGGCGACGTGCTCGCGTGGAACCACGCCGGACACACGCTCATGGCCGAACACCTGGATTTCGACGCGCCGAACGATCCCGAACGGCGGCCGTCGCTGCCGCGCATGTTCTTCCTCGACCCGCTGACCCGCGAGCTGCACCGGAACCGGGCCGAACTCGCACCGATCCACGTCGCCTATCTGCGGTTGACCGCGGGCCGCTACCCCACCGACGCCCGCCTGGCCGCGCTCATCGGCGAGCTTTCGATGCGCAGCGACGAGTTCGCGTCACTCTGGGCGACCGGCGACGTGGCTGATTGCACCGTCGGCGCCATGCACCTGCGTCACCCGACGGTCGGCGCGGTCAGCGTCGACTACCAGGTGTGGCTCCAGCCCGACAGCCCCGACCACCGGCTGGAGATCTACACGCCGAAGGACCCGGGATCCGCCGACGCGCTGAAGATCCTGACCCACTTCGATCGCTAACCTGGGGTCATGGGGGCCTTTCGCAGCGTTCTCCGCAACGAATCCCGCACGATGGCCGGACTCTGGCTGTATCTCAGGCGCCGGAAGGACGGCATCGACGGGGACGCCGTCGCGGTGCCGTACGGCGCGAACGGGAAGTCGATCTTCATCGTGTTCGCGGTGGTGAGCGCCGCCGAAGCGGGTCTCTTCTGGCTGATCGACTTCGGCCTCGTCGTCGACCTCCTGCTGCTCGCCCTTGGCGTGTACTCGGCGCTGCTGGTGTTCGGGGTCTACGCCGGCACCGTCGTCCGGCCGCACGTGATCTCGTCGCGCGAGGTGCGGGTGCGCTACAGCTCCTTTTACGACGTGCGGATCCCCAGGGAGAACGTGGTCAGCCTGCGGAACGTGAAGGAAAGCCACGATCCCCTCAAGGCGAAGGCCTTTCGCGACGGAACCTGGCTCAGCTACGACAACTTCTACGAGACGAACCTGGTCGCCGAACTGCGTGAGCCGATCACGGTGACCCGGCCGCTCGGCAAGACCGAGACCGTCCGCGTCGTCAAGTTCCAGGCGGACGACCCGAAGGCCGCTGTCGAGGCTTACGAACGGCTCGGTGTCAGCTGAGCCGGTACGTCCTGGCGACGATGGCACGGGCGAGCTCGGTGACGCTCTCGTTCCGTGCGAAGGCGTGCGCGCGGATGAGGACCAGAGCGTCGGCCGCCGAGCAGTCGTGGGTGGACATCACGACCCCGGTGGCCTGGTGCGCCACGACGCAGAGGTCGACGTCGCCGAACAGCGGATGCACCGGCAGGCCGTCGTCCACGTCCAGGCGCACCGCCGGGTCCAACGCGGTGCTGGTCAGTACGTCGGCGAGCACCCCCACCGACCGGGCCACCTCGGCACCCGGTTCGGGCTCGGGCCGGTACGCGGTGACGTTGCCCATCGGCACCTCGGCGGGGCCAAGCCGGGCCGACACCACCGATCGGACGCCGAATTCCCTGGCCGCCGGGCCGAACTGGGGCCACCGGCTCACGAGTTCCGGCTCGCCGCAGACCCCCGGTCTCCCCGTCGTGTCCTGGGAAGGTCCTTCGCCGAGGGCGTATTCGAGGTCGTGCGCCCTGGCGGCGATGGGATCGGACACGACGACCGAAGCCTCGCCCCCGCCGGTGCTGAACAGGGACACCGCCAGGCTCCGGAGGCCGGTCGCCTCGGCGGCGACCGTCATGAACGCCGGGGGCACGCCCGCCGGTTCCTCCGGCAGGTCCGCCCAGCGCCCGACGGCGTCGAGGTAGCCGGCGTGCATGTCCGCCGCGGCCCGGTGCTTGCGCTCGGTGGCGCGGTGCAGCTCCGCCATCCGCAGATGAAAGGGCCGCATCGAGACGATGGCCGTCTCCATCAGGCTTTCGTGCCGCCTCGCGACTGCCGCCGCTCGATCCGCCCGCCCGCGCTCGGTGTCGATCAGTCGGCGCATAACGGTCGGGTCGTACCGACCACCGGTGCCGTCCCACATGGGCTGAGCGTACGCCCGGCGACGCCCGCGGAGAGGACCCGAACGGCTGAGCCCCGGCGGGTTCCCCGTCAGCGGGCGGAGGACTAGCGTTGATTCCCCAGCGCCCTCGAAACCGTATTTCGCAGGAAGGCCGGATTTCATGCAGAACCGGGAAAGATGGGTCGCCGACACGTTGGTGGAGCTGGCCGACACCTTGGCACCCGCGCTCGACCCGAAAGACTATTGGCTCTGTGTGACGAACCGTTACGCAGAACTGGTTTCGTCCTCTTCGGTCCGGCTCGTCGCGGCAGGCGACCACCCGATCACGGTACACACCGATGAACGGCTCGAAAGACCGTCGCTCGCCCGGATCCTCGCCGAGGAAGGCCCCGGCGTGGACTGCCGCGCAGGGCGTGAGCCGGTCGTCAACGTGCTTCTGGACGAGGCGGGAACACGCTGGAAACGACTGGTCCCCGCCGCTCTCTCGCTCGGTTTCCGATCGGTACACGCGTTCCCGTTCAGCCGCCGCGAAGCCGTCCTCGGCGACGTCACGATCCTGACCACGGAAACCGCTCCGCTGCCGGTGGCCGACCTGCGGGTCGCGGTCGCGCTCGCCGACGCGGCGACGATCGGCATGCTCAACCACCGCGCGATCGCCGGCCTGACCAGGACCTCCGAACAACTGCAGGTGGCGCTGGACAGCCGGGTGATCATCGAGCAGGCGAAGGGCATCGTCTCGGCTCGGCTGGAGATCGAGCCGGGCGAAGCGTTCCGCCTGTTGCGCCGCTACGCGCGCGGCCACAACCGCCGGATCAGCGACCTGTGCGAACTGATCGTCACCCGTCGCGTGACGGCGTCCGATCTGGTGGGTTCACTCCCCAGGAACACGACGCGCGGGCGCTGACTCACCCCCGCCGCTTTTCCATCAGCAGCACCACTCCGCCGCCCGGTCCCCGCAGCGGCGAGGAGCTGACCGAAACGACGAGTGACCTGCCCTTCCGGTCCACCGCGTCGATCTCGACCCGCGCCGCCCGATGCCCGGTCTCGTTGCAGACCTCGACGGTGTCGCGGAGCCCGGCGGTCGGCAGGCCGAAGTCGAGGCCGAAGAAATCCTGCCGGTAGACCTCGTCGGCGCGCATACCCCACAGTTCCTGGGCGCCCCGGTTCCAGCTGCGCACCTGGAGATCTCCGTCGAGCACGACCACGCCTGCTTCGACGCTCGAAAGCACTCCTTCGAAGAACATGCGCGTCTCGTCGAGTTCCGCGGTGCGGATGCGCATCTCCTCGTTCATGGTTTCGAGTTCTTCGTTGCCCGACTGGAGTTCTTCGTTCGTGGTCTCGAGTTCCTCGTTCGTGGACTGGAGTTCCTCGTTCGTCGTCTCGAGTTCCTCGATGCTCGACTGGAGCTCCTCGTTGACCGTTTCGAGTTCCGCGTTCGTCGACTGAAGTTCGGCGTAGGCCGTCGCCAGGTCCTCCTGCACCCGTTTCACCTCCTGCTGGAGCCTGGTCGCCTCGGTGGTGTCCACGAATGTGATGGCCACGCCGATGTCCTCGCCTTCGATGGTGATCAGCGGCCGGACGATGATGTCGAGGTACTGCGTCTCTTCCGTGCTCTTCTGGCGCCGGACGGAATCGATCCGCACGCTGCGGCGCTCGGCGTGGGCCTGATCGATCACCGAGCGGAGTTCGATCGGCCGGTAGGAGATCTCCAGATCGTGGAACGGCCTGCCGACGTCGTCCGAGGACAGCCCGAACTGCAACCGAGCCGAGCCGTTGATCAGGGCGACCGTGCCGTCACGTTCGACGCCGAGGACCGAATCGGGTGACGACGCCAAGGCGAGTTCGGTGACGTGACGTCGCCGGTTGGCGTCCCGCACCCCCGCGCCTGCCCGGACGTCGAACCGCGCGGGCTTCACCGGCATACCCCCCGTTCGCAGCTTGAAAACCCGGTTACGGATGTTGGCCGCGTCGAATCGGATGCCGTCGGAAAGCAGCATTTCGGCCTTCCCGAGGAACAGGTAGCCACCTTCGTTGAGCGCGAAATGGAAGCGCTCGATGATCTTCGCCTGCGCCTCGACGTTGAAGTACATCAGGGTGTTGCGGCAAGCGAGCAGGTCGACCCGGGAGATGGGGGCGTCACGCGTGATGTCGTGTCTGCCGAAGATCACCCGACGCCGGAGGTCTCGCCGGAAGGCGAACAGATTGCCGGTCGGCTCGAAGTACTTCTTCTTCAGTCCTTCGGTCAATCGATCCAGCGCTTTCGAGGAATACAGCCCCGTCCTCGCCTCGCGCAGGGCCTCCTCGTCGACGTCGGTCCCGTAGATCTTGACCCGCCTCGTGGTCTCCTCGACACCGAGGTGCTCGGCGAAGATGATCGCGAGGGAATACGCCTCCTCGCCGCTGGAGCATCCGGCGCTCCAGATACGGATCTCACCTTCGCCGACCCTCGCCACGATTTCGGGCACGACGGTCGTCTGCAGGTAGTGCCAGGCTTCGGGATCCCGGAGGAAACTGGTGACGTTGATCAGGATGGTGTTGAAGAGTTCCAGGAACTCTTCGGCGTTGATCTCCAGGAAGTCCCGGTATTCGGCGTATCCGTCGATCTTCACGGCCTGCATCCGTTTCCGGATCCGGCGAGCGAGGGAGGTCCGCTTGTAGCCGGTGAAGTCGAAGCCGCGGGAATCCCTGATGAACGTCAGCAGGTCCTCGAGCCCGCGATCGTCGTGGATTTCGCCGTCCGGCGCGTTCATAGCGTCCTCGTTCCCTTGACCAGGCCGACGAGAGCACCGGCGATTTCGTCCAGCGGAAGCACCAAGTCGACCGGCACGGCCTTCACCACGGCCTGGGGCATGCCCTTGAATTCGGCGGTCGCCGGATCCTCGGCGACAACGCTGCCGCCCCGCGCCTTCACCATCGCGGCCCCTGCCGAACCGTCGGACCCTGTCCCGGTCAGGACACAGACGAGGGCGGCGGGACCGTAGACGGCGGCGACGGATTCGAAGAGCAGATCGACCGACGGCCGTACGAACTTCACCTGTTCGGTCGCCGAAAGCTCCAGCACACCGCCGGGTCTCACCAGGAGATGCCGGTTCGGCGGTGCCATGTGGACGACGCCGGGCTCGAGGACGTCCCCGGTCTCGGCCAGCTTGATCCGCAGCCGTGACCGCCGGTTGAGGATATCGGCGAGAACCGTGTCGTGCCGGGGATCGAGATGCTGGACGACGATCAGCGGCACGCGGAAATCGGCGGGCAGCTCGCCGAGGATCGCCATGAGCGCCTTGACTCCACCCGCCGAGGAACCCACGGCGACGATCTCGTAAGCCATCGCCTCGTGACGGTCGGGGGCGGGCATACCCCCCAGCGTAGTGCTCCGTGCGCTAAGCCGGACCGCCGACGCGTCGGATGATCCTGGCGAGGATTCCCGTGACGACCATCCAGAAGACCGCGGCGATGCCGTAGTTGATCAACACGCGGAGCTTGGCGTCCTCGGGCATGAAGAGATCCTTGAAGCCCAGCAGGAGCCCGTCGGCCCAGCCTCGGACGAACGACACGATGCCGTTGCCGGGGTTCGCCTCGCCGATCACGAAGACGACGTGCAGCACCAGGATGGCCGCGAAGATCAAGCCGGCCCAGCGGACGACGTTCGCCAGGATCCCGGCCGCACGACTGCCGCCCGCTCGCCAGTCGACCTTGCGCCTGGTCGCCTGATCAGCGGTTTCCTTCTCTTCAGCGTGCTCGCCCATGCCGGGCAGTGTGGCACGCCGCCTGGTCCGATTGCTACCCGCGAGTAACCCGAATGGGCGCCACTTGAGTCACGGTTCGATCGCGGCCCGGGTTTCCTTTCGGGAGATCACGCGGTTAAGGTGGCGTCGTGGCTCGAGCTCTCCTGCTTCGCTGCCGCGACGGGGCCTGATCGGACCGGCTCCCCGTCGCGGGGCTTCGTGGTGCCGGTCGTCGCACCCGATTCTTCAGGAGAACCGTCCCCTCATGAGCATCCGCAAGCCCACCCGTCCTGCCCCTTCCGAGCAGGCTTCGTGGAATACCCAGCGCGGCACTTCGATGCCCGTGCACCGCTATCGTCCCTGGTACGACCTGATCGAGGACATCTCGCTGCCCGACCGCACCTGGCCGGACAAGCGCATCGACACCGCGCCGCTGTGGTGCGCCGTCGACCTGCGTGACGGCAACCAGGCCCTGATCGACCCGATGTCGCCCGCGCGCAAGCGCAAGTTCTTCGACCTGCTGGTCCGCATGGGCTACAAGGAGATCGAGGTCGGCTTCCCGGCGGCGTCGCAGACGGACTTCGACTTCGTCCGCGAGATCATCGACGAGGGCGCCATCCCGGACGACGTCAGCATCCAGGTGCTGACCCAGTGCCGCCCGGAGCTGATCGAGCGCACCTTCAAGGCGCTCGAAGGCGCGCCGCGCGCGATCGTGCACATCTACAACTCGACCTCGATCCTGCAGCGTCGCGTCGTGTTCCGCGAGGAACGCATCGGCATCACGAAGATCGCTTCGCAGGCCGCCGAGCTGGTCGTCGACTACGCCGCGAAGCAGCCGGACACCGACTTCCGGTTCCAGTACTCGCCGGAGTCCTACACCGGCACCGAGCTGTCGTACGCGCTCGAGGTCTGCAACACCATCACCGGGATCTGGCAGCCGACGCCGGAGAAGCCGGTCATCCTGAACCTGCCCGCCACCGTCGAGATGGCATCGCCGAACGTCTACGCCGACTCGATCGAGTGGATGCACCGCAACCTGGACCGCCGCGATTCGGTGATCCTGTCGCTGCACCCGCACAACGACCGCGGCACCGGCATCGCCGCCGCCGAACTGGGCTTCCAGGCCGGCGCGGACCGGATCGAAGGCTGCCTGTTCGGCAACGGCGAGCGCACCGGCAACGTCGACCTGGTCGCGCTGGGCATGAACCTGTACAGCCAGGGTGTCGACCCGCAGATCGACTTCTCCGACATGGACGAGATCAAGCGGACCGTCGAGTACTGCAACCAGCTGCCGGTGCACGAACGCAGCCCGTGGGCCGGTGACCTGGTGTTCACCGCGTTCTCCGGCAGCCACCAGGACGCGATCAACAAGGGCCTCGACGCGCTGAAGGCCGCCGCCGACAAGGTGGGGACGCCGGTCGACGAGCACCCGTGGGAGGTCCCCTACCTGCCGATCGACCCGAAGGACATCGGCCGCAACTACGAGGCCGTGATCCGGGTGAACTCGCAGTCCGGCAAGGGCGGCGTCGCCTACATCATGAAGGCCGAGCACCAGCTCGACCTGCCGCGGCGCCTGCAGATCGAGTTCTCGAAGGTCGTCCAGCGCCACACCGACACCGAGGGCGGCGAGGTCGACCCGGCCACGATGTGGAACGCGTTCTCGGCCGAGTACCTGGAGCTGAAGACGCCGCTGGAGCTGGTGCGCCAGCACGTCAGGGACAACGGCGACGGCGAGTACGACATCACCGCCACCGTGCGGGTCGAGGGTGACGAGCACGAGGTCACCGGCCGGGGCAACGGCCCGATCGCGGCGTTCTTCGACGCGCTGTCGACCGTCGGGTTCGACCTGCGGCTGCTGGACTACAGCGAGCACACGCTCTCGCCGGGCGACGACGCGCGGGCCGCGTCGTACATCGAGTGCGCGATCTCCGACCGGGTGTACTGGGGGATCGGGATCGACCCGTCGATCGTGACCGCTTCGCTGCGGGCCGTCATTTCCGCGGTGAACCGGGCTCACCGGTAGTTTTCGCTTCGCGCGTGAAGGCCCCTTCCCCTCGGCTGAGCCGAGGGGAAGGGGCCTTCACGCGCTACAGGGCCTTCACGGCGGCCAGGATGTCGGCCGGATCGGTGCGCGTCGTGTAATCCGGGTGCACGTCGATGTACCGGATGACCCCCTCGCCGTCCACGACCAGGACGGTCGGATAGGGCAGCTCCCATTCCGCCGCCCCGTTGATCTTCTCGACGTCGCCGATGAGCGTGTCGAAGGCCGGCTTCGTCTCCGGAGCCAGCCGGAACGTGATGCCGAGCGCACGGCCGAGCTGGTTGTCCACATCGGACAGCACGGCGAACTCGAGATCCTTCGTGGACAAGGAGTCGTCCGGCAGCTGCGGGCTGACGGCGATCAGCTTCACGCCCAGGTTCTCCAGCTCCGGCAACAGTTCCCGCTGATACGTACGCAAGGCCAGGTTGCAGTACGGACACCACGCGCCGCGGTAGAACACCACGACCGCGGGGCCGTCCGCGACCCGGACCCGCTCGCCGCCGGCGTCCGGCAGCACGAGGTCCGGCATCGCCGTTCCCGGCTTCGCGGCCTCCTCGGCGACCACCCCCACGAACGTCGCACGGTCGGCCTTGAGCACCTCGGCGACCTCGGCCGGAACGTGGCTCGCGACGGATTCCCGCAGCTCGGCGAGGTCGGTGTTGAGATCCCCCATGGTCAGCTCCCTTGGTTGTACTGATCGGTACAGTGAGGCTGACTGTACTATTCGGTACATGAGTGGTCAACCGGCGAAGACCCCGCAGGGGCGGATGACGAGGGACGCGATCGTCGACGCGGCGGCGGAGCTGATGTACGTCAACGGCGTCGCCGGGACGAGCGTCGACAAGGTGCTCGCGGCGAGCGGCGCCGGGAAATCGCAGATGTACCACTACTTCAAGAACAAGGATCAGCTCGTCGAGGCGGTCATCGCCCGCTTCCTCGAAAACATCCTCGGCAATCAGCCGACCATCTTCGAGCTGCACGACTGGGCCGATTTCGACCAGTGGGCGAGCGAGATCCTGGCCATCCAGACCACGCCCAAGGGACCGATCGCCTGCCCGCTGGGCAACCTCACCGGCGAACTCGGCGACGACCCCCAGATGGCCCCGCTGCTGGACAAGGCCTACCGCGAATGGGAGTCACATCTCCAGCGCGGACTGGAATCGTTGCGAGAAAAGGGAAAACTCGCCGCGGACGCCGACCCGGCCAGGCTCGCGCAAGCCGCCATGAGCTGCGTCCAAGGCGGCCTGCTGATGGCCCACCTGCGCCATGACGTCACGCCGATCGCCGACGCGCTCCAGATCGCGCTGGACCACCTGAAGAGTCACGCTCGCCCGTGAGCGCGCCGACCTCGTCGGCGAGCGCGTCGAGCACCTTCGCCACCGCCGGCCGGGAAGACGCCCCGAGCCGGTAGACCGCTTCCACGTGCCGCGCCGCCTTGATCCCGGCGAGCGGGCGGCAAACGAGGCCGCTGCCGCGCCGAGTGTCCATTGTGTACCGGGGCAGCAGCGCGATCCCGTGCCCGGCGGCGACGAGCCGCTCGGTGATGCGGAAATCGTTGATGCGCTGGACGACCTGCGGGCGCACCCCGGTGCGGATGATCAGCGACTGCAGGATGTCGTCCACCGGGAACCCGGCGTTGACGCTGATCCAGCGTTCGTCGGCGAGTTCGGCCAGCTCGATGCGGCGCCGCTTCGCCAGCCGGTGCCCGGCGGGGAGCGCGACGTCGAGCGGTTCACGCAGCAGATGCCGCGTCTCCAGCCGGTCCGAGCCGAGCGACGGCGCGTGCTCGTCCCGGTGCGCCACCACGATGTCGTAATCCGCGACGAGCCCGGGGACCTCCGGCGGGGTCATGTCGACGTCGCGCACGATGACGTCCAGCCCGTCGAACTCCGCCGTCCGGTGCAGCAGCCCGGGCAGCAGCATCAGCCCGGCCGACTGGAAGATCGCCACCCGGACCCGGCCGCGCGGGGCGCTGCGATAAGTGTCCAATTCGGACTCCGCGCGCTCCAGGGCGGCGAGTACGTCGTCCGCGCGGGCGACCAGCGCGCGACCCGCGTCGGTCAGCCGCAGTCCTCTTCCGGCGGGTTCGGTCAGCGCGAGACCGACGTCACTCTGCAAGGCGCGCAGCTGCTGGGAAACCGCGGACGGCGTGCAGTGCAACGCCTTCGCGGCCGCCGTCACGCTTCCGCGATCGGCGAACTCCCGCAGGGTCCGCAACCGGCCGATGTCCATACCGCCAGCATATGTGAAGCCGAACTGAACGATCGCTGCAAATATTCTCGCTGGTCCTAAAGGGTCGCACCACGTAAGAGTGAAGACATGCCCGCCCGCGATCGTCTGCTCGCCCTGTTCGTCGCCGTCCTCTGGGGCTGCAACTTCCTCGCCATCCACGCCACTCTCGGCCAGTTCCCGCCCGTCTTCGCCGGCGGGCTGCGCTTCGCGGTCATCGCCATCCCGACGATCCTGTTCGTGCCGTGGCCGAAGGTGAAGATCCGCCACCTGCTCGGCTACGGGCTGGGCTTCGGCACCGGGCAGTTCGTGTTCCTCTTCATCGCGATGGACACCGGTATGCCGACCGGTCTCGCGTCGCTGGTGCTGCAGGCGTCGGCGCCGTTCACCGTCCTGCTCGGCGCCGTCTTCCTGCGTGAACGCGTGTCCGGACGGCAGCTCACCGGCATCCTGCTCGCCGTCGCCGGGATGGCGACGATCGCCTGGCAGCAGGCCGGGAACGCCGCCCTGCTGCCGGTGATCCTGACCCTCCTCGGCGCCCTGAGCTGGGCGTTCGGCAACCTGAGCACCCGGCAGGCGGCACCGGACAACCCGCTGAACTTCGTCCTCTGGATGTCCGTGGTGCCGCCGCTGCCGATGTTCGCGCTGTCGCTGGTCATGGAGGGCCCCGCCGAGATCGGACACTCGCTGAGCACCCTCGGCACCACCACCGGGCTGATCGGCCTCGGCGGCCTCGCCTACGTGGTGCTGTTCGGCACGATCGTCGGCTCCGGGATCTGGACGTCGCTGATGCGCCGCAACCCCGCGGGCGTGGTCGCGCCGTTCTCCCTGCTGGTGCCGGTCGTCGGACTGTCGATGGCGTTCCTGGTCCTCGACGAACGCCCCTCACTGGCAGAGATCCTCGCGGCGGCCGTGGTCATCGGCGGCGTCCTGTTCGGTTCGACGAAGCGCCGCGCGCGCGAACCGGATTTCCTCGCCGAAGCCGAAACGCCTCAGCCCACTGGTGTGCGGTGAGGCTTTTGGGCACGACCTCCTTGCCGGGACAGGTGAACACCCGCCGTACGAAGTCCTGGTAGCGCACACGATCCGCGGCTTCGACGAGCGGACGCTCGCGGCGGGTCATGGTGAGCAGACCGCCGTCGACACCGGGTTTCGGGCGGAACGCCGTGGCGGGCACCCGCCCCGCCAGCCGGAAGTCGAACCACGGCCACCACTGCGCGGTCATCATGGTCGCGCCACCGACCCCGGCCCGGCGGCGCGCCACCTCCCACTGCATGAGCAGGACGGCGTCCGTCCAACCGGGAGCGGCGAGGACGTGACGCAGGGTCGCGGTGGTCAGGTGGAACGGCAGATTGCCGACCAGTACGTGTGGCGTCTTCGGCAGGGGGAACCGCAGGTAGTCCGCGGTGACGATCTTCGTCGAGGGCTGGACGCGGCCCGCCAGCCGGGCGGCTCGGCGGTCGTCGACCTCGACGCCGGTCAGTGGCCTGCCGAGCCGTTCGAGCGGCAAGGTCAGCGCGCCGTCGCCGGTGCCGAATTCGATGACCGGCCCGTCCGTACCGTCGACGAGCTTCACGACGGTTTCGATGATGTTCCGGTCGATGAGGAAGTTCTGGCCGAGTTCATGACGGCCAGGACGCTGTGTGCGCAAGGGATCTCCGCGGCTTCGAGGTGAGCCGGGCAGCACGAGGCCTGCCCGGCGATGACTCGCTCGGGCGGCGGTTCCTTGCTTGACGCCGGGGATCCGCCGCTAGTTGCGGCGGGTCCTGGTGAACGCGGAAGCACACATGGCGGCGAAACTACCTCGGGCCGGAGGCCTCACGCCAATCGTTTTCTACGCGCCGATCCGGCTGGTGCCGAGGTGCTCGACCGGGCCGGACAGCGCGGCCTTGACGTGGCGGGTGAGGTCGTCGGTGAGCACCTCGGTCTCGCCCTTCTCCAGCCCGTCGACGACCTGGCGGGCGACGTCGCGCGGGTCGTTCTTGGGGATGTCGAGGCCCTGGGTCATGTCGGTGTCGGTGTAGCCGAGGTGGACGCCGACGACCTGTGTGCCCCGGTCGGCGAACTCGATGCGGAGCGAATTCGTGAGAGACCAGAAGGCCGCCTTCGACGCGCCGTAGGAGCCCGAGCCGGCCGCCCACGACAGGATGGAATGCACGTTGACCAGCGCTCCGCCGCCCTTGAGCTGCGGCGCAAACGCTTGCGCGATCCGCAGCGCGCCGAAGACGTTCGTTTCGAAGACCGGGCGGTGCGCGTCGACGTCATCGGTCAACAGCGAACCGAGGCCGAGGACTCCGGCGTTGTTGAAGACGATCGTGGCGTCGCCCGCCTTCTCCGCCAGCGCGCGGACGGATTCGGGGTCGGTGACGTCGAGCGGGAGCGGGACGATCCGCGGGTCGGTCTCCTCGCGCGGCGACCTGGCGGTCGCGTAGACCTTGGCGGCACCGCGGGCCAGCAGTTCGGCGACGAACGCCTTGCCGAGCCCGCGCTGCCCGCCGGTGACCAGGGCGACGGCGCCTTCGATGGAGGTCATGACTGTGCTCCCTTGACAGAAGTGTTTATTGTTTGCCTCTGTCGTCAGCATGGCGACGCGCGCCGACAGAGTCAAGTACGCTTGACCTATGTCATGGACCGCGACGGACCGATACCGGTTACGCACCGCCCCCTCGGGGCTGGCGCTCGTTCAGGACTTCCTCAACACGAAGGCGATCAAGACCTACGGCCTCGACCTGCTGAACGACACCGACCTGACGCGGCCTTGGGCCGCCGAGGCGCTGGCGGAATGGTCGCGGGCACGGGACGCCGAGGTGCCCGAGATCACGCTGGGGCCAGGCGACCTTCGCGCGCTTCGCGACCTGCGAGAGACCTTCGTTTCGCTCGTGGAAGACGGGGACGCTGACTTCGGCAAACCGGTCAAGGCGGATCTGACGCTGCGGGACGGCGTCGTCCGGCTGTTCCCGTCCGGTACCGGACGGCAGTGGCTCGCGTCGGCGCTGTGGACGGAGACGCTGCTCGCGCAGCAGGCCGGGATCTGGCCGCGGCTGAAACTGTGCCGTCTCGACGGCTGCCGTTCGGCCTTCTACGACGTCTCGCGCAACAACAGCGGGGTCTGGCACGACGTGCGCACCTGCGGGAACGTCGCCAACCTGCGGGCGGCCCGGGAGCGGAAGAGAGCGCTCAGCTGAACGAAGCCAGCGCCGAGGGGATCGGGATCTCGCCGCCGATGACGTCGAAACCCTGGTTCTCGGTGAGCGGCTCCTCCAGCGTGGCGACCAGGACGGCGGCGACGTCCGCGCGGGAGACGCGGCCCGGTTCGAGGTGACCGCCGAGCTTGACGCGGCCGGTGGGCTGGTCGTCGGTGAGCGTGCCGGGCCGGACGATCGTCCAGTTCAGGCTGGAGCGCCGCAGGACACTGTCGGAGATCTGCTTCGCCATCAGGATCGACCGCACCAGGCGATCGCCCTGGTCCGGCGAATCCGCGAACTGCGCGGAAAGCTGCACGAACCGCGAGACACCGGCCTTCTCGGCGGCGCGGATCGCGGTGATCACGCCGTCGCGGTCGACGAGGTCGACGGAGGCCTGATCGGGATCGGGTGCGCCGATCGCGCTGATCACCACCTCGGAACCGGCGAGCGCCTCGACGAGGTCTTCCGCGTCCGCGGTGACGTCCGCGACCACGGTTTCGGCGCCGAGACCGGCGACCTCCTCCGCGCGGCGACGACTGCGCAGCCCCGCCCGCACCTGATGGCCTCGGCCCCGCAGAAGCCGGACCACGTGGATCCCCGTCCGCCCCGACGCTCCCAGCACTGTGACCCGCATGACACGAGTCTGCCCGAAGGCGGCCTTCCGCGCCTGCCCGCGTTTAGTCCTCTAAATGCGGGAAGTACAGGAAGGCCCCCTTCCTGTACGCAGGCGCAAGGAAGGGGGCCTTCATGTACTTCAAGCGGGACTAGAGGATCTCCGCCGCCGAGCCGACGTCCGGCAGCCCGCCGACGTCGGGGTTCAGCTCCCCGGCTCCGACGAGTTCCGCCTTGACCTCGTGCGGTTTGATCCGCCCGTCGCGGATGTCCTCCGCGTAGTGGCAGGCGACCCGGTGCCCGGCGCCGATCTCCCGCAACTGCGGGCGGTCGGTGTCGCACAGGCTCTGCTGTTTCCACGGGCATCGCGTGTGGAACCGGCAGCCGGACGGCGGCCGCGCCGGCGACGGCAGGTCGCCGGCGAGCAGGATCTGCTCCCGGTTGTCCTCCACCGTCGGGTCCGGCACGGGGATCGCCGAAAGCAGCGCCCGCGTGTACGGGTGCAGCGGGTTCTCGTACAGCGTGTCGGCGTCGGCCTCTTCGACCAGCGAGCCGAGGTACATCACGCCGATGCGGTCGGAGATATGCCGCACCACCGCGAGGTCGTGCGCGATCACCAGGTACGTGAGCCCGAGCTTCTCCTGCAGGTCCTCCAGGAGGTTGACCACCTGCGCCTGCACCGAGACGTCCAGCGCGGACACCGGTTCGTCGGCGACGATCAGGTCCGGCTCGACCGCGAGCGCCCGCGCGATCCCGATGCGCTGACGCTGGCCGCCCGAGAACTCGTGCGGGTACTTCCGCAGCGAGGACTCCGGAAGACCGACGGCGGCGAGGAGTTCGCGCAGCCGCTTGGCCGTCGCCTCCTTGTCCTTGGCGAGGCCGTGCGCCTTCATTCCTTCGGTCAGAATGGATTCCACCGACTGCCGAGGGTCCAAAGAGGACATCGGGTCCTGGAAGACCATCTGCATCCGGCGGCGGGCCTTGCGCAGGTCCTCGCCATTGAGGCCCGCGACGTCGGTGCCGTCGAAGACGACGTTGCCGTTCGTCAGTTCGGTCAGCCGGAGGATCGCCCTGCCCAAAGTGGACTTCCCGCAGCCGGATTCCCCGACCAGACCGTAGGTCTCACCCCTGCGGATGGCCAGATCGACGCCGTCCACGGCGTACACGTACCCGACCGTCCGGTCGATCACGATGCCGCGTTTGATCGGGAAGTGCACCTTGAGGTCGTTGACCTCGAGCAGTACTTCCTGCTCCGGTACCGCGTGCGTCATCGGACCCCTCCTCGTGCGGCCACGGCCGGGATCACCGGGTTGTGGCAGCGCAGCAGTCCACCGCGATCGGGGGTCAGCTGCGGTGAAACCTCCCGGCACACGCCGAGAGCGTTCGGGCAGCGGGGCGCGAAGGCGCAGCCGCCGTCCCACGGGATGTTGTCGGCGACGGATCCCTTGATGGGGATCAGTTTCTCGCCGCGGCCCGCGTCGAGCCGCGGGATCGAGGCGAGCAGGCCGTGCGTGTACGGATGCCGCGGCTCGGCGAACAGCGAGTGCCGCTCCGCCCGCTCGACGATCTTGCCGCCGTAGAGCACGTTTACCTCGTCGCAGAGACCGGCGACGACACCGAGGTCGTGCGTGATCATGATCAGCGCGGTCCCGGTGTCCTGCACCAGTTCCCGCAGCAGCGCGAGGATCTGCGCCTGGATCGTCACGTCGAGCGCGGTGGTCGGCTCGTCGGCGATGAGCAGCCGCGGACGGCACGCCAGCGCGATCGCGATCAGCGCACGCTGCCGCATCCCACCGGACAGCTGGTGCGGGTACTCGGAAAGCCGCCGCGTCGGGTCGGGGATGCCGACCTTGTCCAGCAGCTCCGCCGCCTCCACCGACGCCGCCTTGCGCGCCATCCCGCGGTGCCGCTCCAGCACCTCGGTGATCTGCAGGCCGATCGGGATGACCGGGTTCAGCGAGGACAGCGGATCCTGGAACACCATGCCGAGGTCACGGCCGCGGCGGTCCCGCATTTCCTTGTCCGACAGGCGAAGCAGATCCGTGCCTTCGAACGACACCGAACCGCTGACCTGGTTGCCGCGTTTCGCGAGCAGCCGCATGATCGCCAGCGAGGTCACGGACTTGCCGCAACCGGACTCACCGACGAGACCGACCGTCTGGCCGGGTTCGACGTCGAAACTGACCTCGTCCACCGCGGTGAACGGCTTCTCGCCGCGTCGCTGGAAAACGACCTTGAGGTCGCGTACTTCGAGGAGTGCCATCAGAAAGTCACCGCCTGTTCTTCGGATCGAGGGCTTCCCGCAGGGACTCGCCGAGCAGCGTGAACCCGAGCGCGACGATGATGATCGCGATGGCCGGGTAGTACGCCAGCTCGGGGCGGATGTCGAGGAACTGCCGAGCGCTGCGGCTCAGCATGATGCCCCATTCCGCCCGGTTCGGGTCCGGGTCGCCGAGACCGAGGAACGACAGCGCCGCCGCCTCGAGGATCGCGGTCGCCAGGGTCAGCGTGGCCTGCACGATGACCGGGCCGAGCGAGTTGGGCAGCATATGCCGCAACACGATCGCCCCGCGTTTGACGCCGAGCGACGTCGCCGCGAGCACGTGGTCGCTGTTTCTCTGCGCGAGCATCGAACCGCGCAGCAACCGCGCGAAGATCGGCACGCTGACCATCGACACCGCGACGATCACGGTCCACTGGCTCGGCTTCTGGAACAGCGCGGCGACCGAGATCGCCAGCAGCAGCGACGGCACGGACAGCATGACGTCGACGAGCCGCATCAGCACGGTGTCGACCCAGCCGCCGAACGCACCGGCGAGGCCACCGATGATCATGCCGACCACGACGCCGATGATCGTCGCGAGCACACCGACCAGCAGCGTGTTCTGCGCGCCGACCAGCAGCCGCGAAAGGTAGTCGCGGCCGAAGTCGTCGACACCGAGCGGGAAACCGGGCTGAGCGCCCGGGATGATGCCCTGGCCGAGGATGACCTGGCTCTGCAGATACCGCTCGTAGGGATCCTTCGGCGCCAGGAGCGGTGCGAAGATCGCCACCAGCAGGAACAGGCCGGTGATCACGGCGCCGGTGATGGCCACCGGGCTCCGCATCATCCGGCGCAGCGCCTCGCCACCGAGGCTGTGGCCCTTCGCCGACGAAGCCGCGAGCTTGTCGATCGGCTCCTTCTTCTTGTTCAGCAAGGTGTTCATCGGACACGCACCCTCGGGTCGATGAGCCCGTACGAGATATCGACCAGCATGTTCACCAGCACGTAGACCAGCGCGCCGAACAGCAGCAGCGCCTGCAGACGTGGGTAGTCACGCCGCTCGATGCCTTCGGCGAGCAGGAAGCCGAGGCCGCGGAAGTTGAACACCCGCTCGGTCAGCACGGCGCCACCGAGCAGCGCGCCGGTCTGGAGGCCGATGACGGTGACCACCGGCAGGAGGCCGTTGCGGAGCACGTGACGGCGCCGCACGATCGGCTGGGTCAGGCCCTTCGAGTTGGCCGTGCGGATGAAGTCCTCGTTCAGCACGTCCAGCACCGAGGCCCGGGTGATCCGGACGATGACCGCGAGCGGGATCGTGGCCAGCGCGAACGCCGGGAGGATCAGGTGGGTGAGCGCGTCCCAGGCGGCGTCCCATTCCTGGGTGATGATGCCGTCGAAGACCGCGAACCCGGTGACGGTGGTGGCGTCGAGACCGGCCATCTGACGGCCCTGCGAGGGAAGTCCCAGCGGGGCGGCCAGCAGGTCCTGCATCATGTAGCCGAGGAAGAACACCGGGACGGCGACGCCGACCAGGCTGAGCACGATGATGACGTTGTCGACGGCCCCGCCGCGGAAGCGGGCGGACAGGTAGCCGAACGGGATGCCGAGGCCCACCGCGATGAGCATCGCGCAGAAGCCGAGCTCGATCGTGGCGGGAAGGAAGTTCCCGATCTCCGACATGACCGGCTGGGCGGAGACCAGCGAGTTGCCGAAATCGCCGGTGATCGCCCGGCCGAGGAACTTGAAGTACTGGACGAAAATCGGATCGTCGAGGCCGAGGAGCTTGTTCAGGTCGGCGATCTTCTCCGGGGTCGCCTTGTCACCCAGGAGGGCGCCGGCGGGGCCACCGGGCAGGGACCGGAGCCAGGCGAAGATCAAAATGGACAGGATCAAGAGCGTCGGTATCGCTTGTAGCAGCCGACGCACGAGAAAACGGAGCACGTGCGTTCCTTTGTTGCCAGCCCGGGAATGGGCCACTAGGGGGTGGGCGCGGTAGCGCCCACCCCCTAGTGGCTCAGTGGTGGTGGATCAGTTGACCGTGACGGTGTAGAAGCGCTCGTCGGTCAGCGGGCTGGCCACCAGGCCCTTCACCTTCGGGCCCACGACGATCGCCGGGGGGCCGTAGGAGATCGGGATGGCGGGCAGGTATTCCATGATCTTCTGGTTCACTTCCTGGTACGCCTTGGTGTGCGCCTCACCGGCGGGCGCGGCGTCCGCGGCCGAGATGGCCGAGAACAGCTCCGGGTTGGCGAAGCCGAACTCCGGCTTCTCGCGGCCGAAGAAGGTACCGACGAAGTTACCGGCGTCGTTGTAGTCACCGGTCCAGCCGAGCAGGTGCACGTCGTGCTTGCCCGCCTTCTGGACGTCGTCCTTGTAGCCACCGTTCCACGGCTTGGCGACCGGCTCGACCTTGATGCCCATGGCCTTCATGTCCTCGGACAGCGAGGTGAAGATGTCGGCCGGGTTCGGCATGTACGGCCGGGTGACCTCGGTCGGGTAGTAGAACTTCAGGGTCATGCCTTCGGCGCCGGCTTCCTTCAGCAGGTCTTTCGCCTTCTGAAGGTTGTAGTCGTACTTGGTGACGTTCTCGTTGTAGCCGTCGATCGCCTTCGGCACGAACTGGGTCGCGGTCTCGGCGCCCTCGGGGAGCTTCGACTTCACGAACTGCTCACGGTTGAGGCCGTAAGCCAGCGCCTGGCGGACCTTGAGGTCCTTCAGCTTCGGGTTGTTCTTCTGGTTGATGCCCAGGTACAGGACGTTGAACGACGGGCGGATGAGCACCTGCTCGCCGTCGTTGCGCAGCAGGCCGTAGTCCGCGGGCGACGGGTAGTCGTAGCCCTGGATGTCGCCGGCCTTGAGCGCCTGCTTGCGGGCGTTCTCGTCCGGGATGACCTTGAAGACCAGCTTGTCGAGCTTGGCCGTCTGGGTCGGCGAGTCGGTGGCCTTGACCAGCGTGATCTCACCCTTGGCCTGGTCCCAGCTCTCGAACTTGAACGGGCCGGTGCCGGTGGGATGCTTCAGCGCGTACTCCGGGTAGGAGAACGAGTCACCGCTCTGGGTGACGGCGTCGGCGTTGTACTTCTTCAGCGCGTCCGGGCTCTGGATCGAGAACGACGGCAGCGTGAAGGCCGCCGGGAAGGCGCCCTTGGCCTTGTTCAGGTTGAGGACGGCGGTGGACTCGTCCTTGACCTGGCAGTCCTTGAAGACCGGGTCACCGGAAGCGTCGCCCTCGTTCTTGGCGAAGCCTTCGAAGACGTCGCCGTAGTAGATCATCTGGCTCTGGGCGGCGGCGCCCTTCATGTTGTACATGCGGTTGAAGTTGAAGCAGACCGCCTCGGCGTTGAACGGGGTGCCGTCGTGGAACTTGACACCCTTCTTCAGGGTGAAGGTCCAGGTCTTGCCTTCGTTGCTGCCTTCCCACTTCTCCGCCAGACCAGGCTCGAGGTCCGCGGTCCCCGGCTTGTTCATGATCAGCGTGTCCATCATCTGGCGGATGATGCGGAAGGTCTCACCGTCGTCGTTGAAGAGCGGGTCGAACGTCTTCGGGTTACCGGCGGCACCGAAGACCATCGTGCCTCCCGAGCCACCCCCTGCGCCTTCTTCACGCTTCGATTCGGCACAGGCGGAAATGGAGACCGCGAGTGCGCCGGCAAGCCCGATCAGGGCCACACGGCGTGCTCGGGTCACCCGCAGTTGCTGCATCTGGCACCCCTTGAGGAGATTTTCGGTGTTTAGGCACCGTCCGGTCGGTCGGAAAGTCGAGCTCCACGGACGATCGGTGTGCCCGCCGACACTAGCGGGAACTCAGCCCGCACTTAAGCACGCGAGGTTACGATCGCGCTACACGACGGCCAATACGACCGCAAAGTGTCCGCAATTCCGGACGGAGTGTAATCAATTCCGGACCACTAACGCGCAGAGTGCCGGGTCACTGACTCAAATGGGTGCTTACCGCTACAACCAATGGGTCACTGACAAAACAGGACATTCGCGGGTATCGGGCCGCCTCTCGTGAGTGGTAAGGCCGGTTCTAACCGTCCTTATCACTCACGACCGCCTGTACCGATACCGCCACTCGGCACGGGCCTTACCACTCCAGAGGGGTGATCACGCGATCCGCCGCGGCCCGGGTCCCGTCGACCGCGAACCACCCGCGCTCGAACAACTGCCAGCGCCGCAGTTCCGCCCGGGACCCCTCGCCGTCACGCTCGACGCCGCGGTCCAGCCGTTCGGCCTCGCTCCCGCCGTCCAGCCAGGTCAGCAGGGACAACGCGGGCCGCATCCGCGCGCGGCCGCTGGAAACGCCCTCCAGCACCAGCACCTCGGGGACCGGGATGTCGATCTCTTCACCCGGCAGTGGGACGCCACTGGACCAGTCCACTCGCCGGTACCGGCCGACCCTTCCCGCGCGCAGCGGTTCCAGGACACCGGTCTCCAGCCGCGGCCACCACGAAACGGGTTCGTCCCAGGTGGCGAACTCGTCGGTGCTCACCAGCGCCACCCGGACACCACGACCGGCCAGTTCGGCCACGATCTTCCCGGCCAGCGTGGACTTCCCGGAGCCGGACGGGCCGTCGACGGCCAGCACGCGGACGGCGCCCAGCCTCGGCGGGGCCGCGAGAAGGGCGTCGATCAGCGTGCGCGTGCGGGGCTCACTTCGGGGAGCCCCTTGACGTTGTCGGGCGTGGCCGTCCTGGCTTCGAGCGCGGCGACCCGTTCTTCCAGGTCACGCTGGGCGTCGGCGAGTTCGCAGCGGAGCAGCGCGATCTCCTCGACGGAGGTCCGGACCTCTTCTTCGAGATGCCCGACTTCGGTCGACAGATGCAACGCGACCAGCGCCAGCACCACGCCGGCCAAGAGGAATACGAAGTTCGACGGCGTCTGCACGCCGGTTATCCGTGCCATGAAGTCGGCGGCCTGCGGAACGAGGGCGAGCACGACCACGCCGACGGCGAGGACGAGCCAGACACCCGCGTACTTTTCCCGCAGTTTCCGCCGTCGCATCATCTCGAGGACGACGAACAGCACGAGACAGGCGACGACGATGCTGAGAATGCGCCAGCCAGCCATAATCAGCTCCTTTTACGCCGAATCCGACGAGTCGACGGCGGGACGGCGGCGCACCAGCGCCAGCAGCAGGGCGAGTCCGGCGCGGCCGAGGTAGATGGCCGATTTCACCGGCGAATGGCTCGGCGTTCCGGCCGCCCGTTCGCGCATGATCACCGGGATTTCCTTGATCTTCAGTTCGGCGCGGATCGCCATCACCAGCGATTCGACCGTGTCGCCGAGGTATTCGGCCGGGTAGTACGCGGCGAACAGTTTGATCGCGCGCGGGCCCATCGCCTTGAACCCGGAGGTCACGTCGGTGAGCTTGGTCTTCCCGAGCCGGGAGAAAACGACCGAGAGCGCGACCATCGCGTATTTCCGCGGGCCGCTCGCCTTGTACGAACCCTTGCCCGCGAACCGCGAGCCGATCGCGATGTCGGCGTCGTCGAGCGCGTCCAGCAGGGCGGCGACCTCGTCGGGATCGTGCTGACCGTCCGCGTCCACCTGGACGACGACGTCGTAGCCGCGGGCGGCCGCGTACCGGAAGCCGGTGCGCATCGCCCCGCCGACGCCGAGGTTCACCGCCAGGCGGGCCACCTCCGCGCCCGCCGCACGGGCGAGCTTGGCCGTGTCGTCGGACGAGCCGTCGTCGACCACCAGCACGTCCATGCCCGGCAAGGACTGCTTGACCTGGGAAATGACCGCGCCGACACTGGCCTGCTCGTTCAGAGCGGGCATCACGATGAGTACGCGGCGGGTGGTCACGGACGTACTGGACACTGGATCACTCTATCTTCTTACTGGCCGTGAGCGGTGTCGGACCCGGCGGGGGCGCCGGCGGCGACCACACCTTGCTGACCTTCGATTTCGTAAACCGACGCGTCGAGGTTGTGGAAGACGCGCTTGAAACCCGGAGTGATGTCGAGGCGCTGGAGACCCACCGCGGACTGCGCGTTGGGGGCCACCTTGCCCTTGCCGACCAGCACGTAGCGCACCTTGAGGTCGGTGAGCGCCTCGCGCACACGCGGCTCGCGGTTGAGGTCGTTGAGGAACACGCTGAGCCAGCCCGCCTTGGTGGTGAACTCGGCGCCGTAGTTGGTCCACTCGACCGGCTGAACCCCCGCGAGCGCGTACAGCCACACCGAGCCGTCGGCCTTGTCGTTCATCACCCGCTCG
The DNA here is from genome assembly GCF_056435645.1 of Amycolatopsis sp. NPDC043889. Taxonomy (NCBI): domain Bacteria; kingdom Bacillati; phylum Actinomycetota; class Actinomycetes; order Pseudonocardiales; family Pseudonocardiaceae; genus Amycolatopsis; species Amycolatopsis sp. NPDC043889. The sequence goes on along the minus strand of NZ_JBWKEC010000001.1, from coordinate 948,142 downwards.
CCCGGTACGACGTGCTTCCCGAGCCAGGCGTAGGCCTCTTCCTCGCCCTTGCTGACCGAGGGACCGTCCGGGCCGTAGTTCATCGCGAGCCGTGCGGAGTTGCGGCCGATGTAGCCGCCCTTGCTCAGCACCGCGACGACCAGGCCGACCACCAGCGCGCCGGCGACGGCCGCGGTGAACGGGTTCAGGTTCGGTTTCCGCTCGCCGATCTTCTCGGCGAACTTGCCGGACGCGGTGTGCACGAACTCGCCGAACGCGACGGCGCCCGCCAGCGGCACGAGCGCGCCGATCCGCCAGTGGTCGTTGTAGAACACGCCGGTCAGGGTGTGGATGAGCGGGGTCTCCAGCGAGATCGTCGCGGCGAACAGGCCGCCGAGCACGACGTACGCGCCGACCATCCAGAGCATCCGCCGGTGCTTGACCAGGAGGAACACCCCGATGATCGCCGGGATGCCGATCCACCACTGCGGGAACGACGCCATCGGCGAGAACGTGATCGTCTGCCCGAGCGCGCCGGACACGCTGGTCTCCGAGGCCCAGAACGCGCTCGTCACACCACCGGCGTTGTAGAGCGCGGGAAGGACCTGCGGGACGCCGAGCACGACCGCCATCACGACCGTGGCCACCAGCGAGGCGGCGCTGCGGCGCCAGCCGATCTTCTCGAAGCGGAACAGCACCGCGAGCAGGATCAGCAGGAAGTAGACCATGATCACGAAGATCAGGCTGGTGTGCAGGCCGGCCAGGCCGGCGACGCCGACGCCGATCGCGAGCGGTCCGGCGACGCCGTTCGGCTTGAGCAGCAGGCGGGCGAGCGCGAGCATGGCGGGCACGAGCGCCACCCCGGCGACGTACGGCCACAGCGGGCCGCGCCACAGCGAGTCGTACGGGAACGCGGTGAACCAGGTGGACACGGCCGCGGCGGCGGCGGTCGCGAGGACCGGCATGCGCCAGGCGCGGCACATCGCCGCGACCCCGACCGGGACGGTCAGCACGACCGCGAGCGCCGCCAGGTTCAGCGTCGGCATCATCGTCAGGCCGCCCTTGCCGAAGATCAGGGCGAGCAGCGCGTGATAGGTGTCCGGATAGAAGTAGTCGTGCTGGTTCGGCAGGTTCGCGATGGTGCCGACGGTCGACGCGCGCGCGTCGCCGTGCTCGGCGATCCAGCGCACCAGGTTGCCGTGGAACGGTGCGTCCCAGCCCTGCTGGACGTTCTCCAGTGAGTGCGAGCCGCGCAGGAAGGTCACCGTGCCGACGCCGAGGCCGACCACGACACCGGCGCCGATCAGCAGGTGGTCGCGCAGGGAGCGCTTCGTCTCGTCGTCGTCTTCGTCCTCGGCCCACTCGGGGTGCCGCTTCGCGGTGAAGCGGAGGACGAGGAACGACAGGGCGAAACCGACGACGGACAGCAGCAGGACCCAGAGGCCGACGTTCAGCATGGTCCAGCGGATGCCGAAGCGGCCGAGGATCGGGATGCCGATGGCGACGAGACCGAAGGTCAGCAGCGGGGCCGCGGCGGCGAGCGTCCAGCCGCGCAACCTGATGGCGGCACCGAAGACGAGCCCCGGCAGCCAGAACGCCAGCAAGACCAAAAGAACGTTCATCGAATTCGCTGTCCAACCCTATTCGGCGTCAAGGACGCCACCTCGTTCGCGGCGCGCGATGCGCGGCCACACTATCGAGACGTTTCGGAAGGTCGCGCGTTGCCCGTCGCGGGGGTGCCCCTCACCACGAACGCCATGACGACCAGCAGGCCGACGGTCGGTCCTGCGGCGAGGCCGACGACGGCGCGCACGACCGTGTCGCCGGGGAAGAACAGCAGGACCAGCGCGGTCGCGACGACGACCGCCGCCCAGGTGATCAGCACCTTCGTGGCCTTGGCCTGCGCGACGAGGACGGCGGCGAGCAGCTGCATCGCGGCCAGCAGAACCGACGACCAGACCAGTCCGGCCATCCACCAGGCTTCGGGATCGTTCTTGGCGCTGTAGACCAGGCGCACCACCCACGGGCCGATCAGCCAGCCGATCAGCGCGCCGAGCGCCGCGAGCGCCAGCGCGCCGGCCGAGCCGAGCGCGAGCAGCCTCCGCAGCCGGTGCTTGCCCTCCTCGGTGCTGGACAGGCGGACCACGGTCGGGACCGCGAGGGCCTGGACCGGCGCCATCAGCGTGAGCGGCGTCCTGGCCACGAACAGGGCGACGAAGAGCACGCCGAGCTTGTCCTTGTCACCGCCGGGCGCGAGCAGGCTGACCAGTGCCGGATACCCGGTGATGACGCTCGCGGTGAGCCCCGCGCCCGCGAGGAGCATCAGCATGTTCTTGACGATCGGCTTCGCGGGCACGTCGGCTTCGAGCTTGGGATCGACCAGCTTGGCGGCGCCGCGGGCGAACAGCAGCCAGGCGAACGAGCCGGTCGCGGCGGCGATGGCGAACCAGTACAGCTGGGTGAGCCCCGCGACCACCAGCGCGGCGACCACGAGGATCCGCACGGCGGCCTCGACCAGGATCAGCCACGAGTAGGACCGGACGTGGTCCTGGCCGATCAGCAGGCCTCGCGCGGCGAACTGGAAGGCGAACGACAGCCCGCCCGCGAGCACGATCACCGCGAGCGCGAACTGACCGCCGTAGACCTTGTCGGTCACCGGCGGGATGAGCGTGAACAGGGCCGCTACGGCGACCGCGACCAGGCTGGTGACGAAGGCGATCACCGCCGGGCGGCCCGCCTTGCGACCGGCGAGCGCGGCGTGCGCGGACTGGCGCGAGATCTCCTGTTCGAGCGGGGACAGGGCGGCGCCCAGCCCCATCAGCATGCCCCAGAAGGAGAGCAGGACCGCGTTGTCGGCCGTCGACAGCGTCCGGCCCCAGACGACGGTGAGGACGTAGCCGAGCGCGATGGCGATCAGCAGGTAGACACCGATGCGACCGGCGGATTTCCCGGTGTCCTTGGCCAGTTTTTCGCTGCTCACCGTGCTGCTCATCGACGCAGCCGGGCCCGCAGCGCCATGAACAGGCCGCGGAGCGCCCCGGCCCCGAAGCCGGCGGCGAACACCGGGGTGAGCTGGGCGACGGCCTTGGCCTCGGCCTTGGTCGCGCCGAACTTCGTCACCGCGAACCCGGCGGCCGTCGACCCCGCGGCGGCCAGCGCGACGGCGGTCTTCGGCCGCTTCGCGGCGACACCGAGGCCGAGCACGCCGACGGCCATCGCGGCGAACAGGCCGTTGCGCGCGGGCCCGGGCGACGCGAGATACGAATCGACGAACGTGGTGCCGCGGAAATACGACTGCCCGACGAACTTCTTGAACGAATCGCGGCCGTGGTAGGTCGCGGAGAACTCGGGCGCGAGGAAGATGCGGTGGCGTTCCGCGATCCAGCGCAGAACACCCGTGTCGTCACTGGCGAAACGGACGTCTTCGAAGAGTGACTCGAACGCGTTGGACGAATCCTCGAGAACGTCCTTCGGCGCGGAAAAGAATCCGGTGCCTTTGGGGAAGACGTCGAACTCCTCGATACCGAACGACATCAACCGCGGGTTCGCGCAATAACGGCGCCACGGGATCTTGACCAGTCCCGCCATGAATCCCGCATACGGATTGTGTTCGGACGCGACGTCGATGTGACCGTTCCACACGGTGCGCCCGGGATGGTCGACGAGCTGGTCGCGAAGGAAGGTGAGCGAACCGGAATCCACGATCACGCGGCTGTCGAGCAGCAGGATCTGCCGCCCGGACGCCTTCGCGATCCCCGCGCGGCGGGCTTCGAACCGGCCGCTGTTCGGCTGGGTGAGGACGGTGATGCCGTACAGCTCCCGCAGCTTGGCGAGCTTTGCGCCGGTGCCGTCGGTGCTGCCGTCGTCGACCACGACTACCTCGACCGGCCAGTTCGCCGACTGCGCCGACGCGATCAGCGCGCCGACACTGCGATCGATCCAGTCCTGCTCGTTGTAGACGGGGATCACGACGGACAGGGCCGGGAGGAGCGAATTCGCACTCACCCCGGCGAGGCTACCTTGCGCGGCCCACCAGTATCCTTCGGGCACCGCAGACCCCGACAGAATGGCTCTTCCGGTGATTTCCTTCATTCTCGGCACCACGGCGGAACTGATCAAAATCGCGCCGGTCTACCACGGCATCCTCGAACGCGGGGTCCGGCCGAAGATCTGGTTCACCGCGCAGCACGTCGACGAGGTCTCGGACGTTCTCGCCGACCTGAACCTCCCGGAGCCCGACGTCTGGCTCGTGCCGAAGGAGAAGGCGCACAACCTGGAGTCGCCCGCGCAGGTGCCGGGCTGGGCCGCGCAGGTGCTGCGGACCGCGTGGAGCCGCCGCGCCGAACTGAAGGCCGCGCTGGTCGAGGACGGGCGTCCGCCGCTGGTGCTGGTGCACGGCGACACCTTCACCACGCCGTACGGCTCGCTCATCGGGAAGCGGATCCTCAAGTCGCGGGTCGGGCACGTCGAGGCGGGCGCGCGGTCGGGCAGCATCATGTCGCCGCTGCCGGAGGAGCTGAACCGGAAGATCGCCGCGAAGATCGTCGACATGCACTTCGCGCCGAGCGCGCGTGAGGTGAACAACCTCCGCAACGCGCGCGGCGTCGTCGTCGACACCGAGGCGAACACCGCGATCGACGCGATGCGGATGGCCATCAACGGGCCGCTCGACGTCGAGGGCCTGCCGGAGAAGTTCGGCCTCGCCACCCTGCACCGGTTCGAACTGGTCTCGCGCGCGGAGAAGTACCGCGAGGCGCTGGAGATCCTGCGCGAGCAGAGCAAGCAGATGCCGATCCTCTACATGGCGGGCGCGCCCGAGCGGGAGAAGATCCGTTCGCTCGGCCTGGCGAACCTCTTCGACGAGAAGAACTTCATCATCCAGCCGAAGATGCGGTACCTGAAGTTCCTGCCGCTGGTCGCGCGCGCCGAGTACGTCGTCACCGACTCGGGTGGCCTGTCGGCCGAGTGCTACTACCTCGGCCTGCCGTGCGCCGTGCACCGCGAGCGCACCGAGACGCCGCAGCACCTCGGCGAGACCGTCGTGCTGACCGAGATGCGCGGGGACAAGCTGCAGAACTTCCTCGACACCTACCAGAACCGCCGCGGCGAGTCCTGGGTCGACAAGTTCCACCCGTCGGAGATCATCGTCGACACGCTGGCGCGGCTGGGCTACTGCTGACGCTTCGCGCTCGCTTACGAACGCTATGAAAGGTCCTTTCCTCGCAAAATTTGCGAGGAAAGGACCTTTCATAGCATCGGGGGACTAGAGAGCCCGCCGGCCCGAGAGCGCCCGGCCCAGCGTCAGCTCGTCCGCGAACTCCAGGTCACCGCCCATCGGCAGACCCGACGCCAGCCTCGTCACGGTCAGCCCGGGGAAGTCGCGAAGCATCCGCACGAGGTACGTCGCGGTCGCTTCGCCTTCGGTGTTCGGATCGGTCGCGATGATGATCTCGCTGATCTCCGCGCCACCGATCCGCGCGAGCAGCTCCCGCATGCGCAGCTGCTCGGGTCCGATGCCGGACAACGGGTCCAGCGCGCCGCCGAGCACGTGGTAGCGGCCCTTGAACTCGCGCGTCCGCTCGACCGCCAGTACGTCCTTTGGCTCCTCGACCACGCAGATGACCGTGAGATCGCGGCGGGTGTCGCGGCAGATCCGGCAGGTCTCCTGCTCCGAGACGTTGCCGCAGACCTCGCAGAACTGCACGCCTTCTTTGACCTTGCCGAGCACTTCCTGCAGGCGCGCGATATCCGCGGGATCGGCGGCCAGCAGGTGGAAGGCGATCCGCTGCGCGCTCTTGGGACCGACGCCGGGCAACCGCCCGAGTTCGTCGATCAGATCCTGGACGACACCCTCGTACAAGCTAGCCGCCGAGCCCGGGGAAGCCGCCGAGGTCGGGCATCCCGCCACCGAGGCCGCCGGCGAGCGGGCCGAGCTTCTGCTCGGTCAGCTTCTGCGCGTTGGCCGAAGCGTCCCGCACGGCCGCGACGACCAGGTCGGACAGGGTCTCGACGTCGTCGGGGTCGACCACCTTGGGGTCGATGGACAGCGACTTGAGCTGGCTGTCGCCGGACACGGTCGCGGTGACCAGGCCGCCGCCGGAAGTACCGGTCACCTCCGTGTTGGCCAGCTCTTCCTGGGCCTCGACCAGCTTCTGCTGCATCTGCTGGGCCTGTTGCATGATCTGCGACAGGTCGAAGCCGCCACCGGGTTGCACCATGATCCGATCGGTCCTCTCCTGGAAAATCCCGTGCCGCCTACCAGCCTAGCCGTCACGCGTGTGGCACCGTGGGCGCCGTGCGACGACGGCTGGGCCTTGTGGTGGCGATCGGATTGACGCTGTTCACGGCGTGCGGGGTGGACACCCCCGCGTCCTCGCCGTCGAGTCCGGCCCCGCCCGGCACCACGACGGTCTTCACCACCCTTCCGCAGCCGAGTCCCACGACGAGCACGCCGCCGTCTTCGAGCGCGCCGCCGCCTCCGAGCACGCAGCAGCCGAAAACGGGCAAGGTCGTCGTGCTCGATCCCGGTCACAACGGCGGGAACTCCGGCAAGCCGGGCGAGATCAACAGGCAGGTCCCGGCGGGGCGCGGCAAGACGAAACCGTGCAACACCACCGGAACGTCGACGAACTCCGGCTATTCCGAGCACGCGTTCACCTGGGACGTCTCGCAGCGGATCTCGCAGGCGTTGACGGCCAAGGGGATCCGGGTCGTCCTCACGCGGCAGAGCGACACCGGGGTCGGGCCGTGCGTCGACGAACGCGCCGCGATCGGGAACGACGCGCAGGCGGACGCGGTCGTGTCGATCCACGCGGACGGCTCGAATTCCGCCGGGGCGCACGGTTTCCACGTCGCCTACTCGGCACCGCCGCTGAACGCCCAGCAGGGCGAGCCCTCGGTGAAACTCGCGACGGCGTTGCGGGACGGGCTCCGCGCGGGCGGCTTCCCGACGTCGACGTACCTCGGGTCGAACGGGCTCGCCCCGCGCGCCGACCTCGGGGGGCTCAACCTCTCGACGCGGCCCGCCGCGCTCGTCGAATGCGGGAACATGCGCAACGCCGCCGAAGCCGCGGCGATGGCGAGCGAAGAAGGACGTCAGCAGTACGCCGCCGTCATCGCGAAGGCCATCGAGGACTACCTCGCCGGGTCGTGAGTGGCGATTCGGGTTAGAACCCGAATCGCCACTCACGACCACCTGGACCTAGGGCTTGAGCAGCGCCGGGCTGCCCGTGACCTCGACTAAGCCCGACCCGGTCTCCGGCCGCGTCCGTCCAGGGGTTCCACCGTGCCTGGGGCGGACAAGCGCGGTGCCGGCGGGCGCCCACGCGATCCGGAACTCCTCGCCGTCCCGCTCGAACCGGCATCGCCGACGGCGGTCCGCCTGGCCCGCGCCGTCGACCATTCTGTCCAAAGTGGACCATTCCGGCCTGCCACGCCGCGGTTCCAGGTTCTGCCAGCGGGTTCCCGAATCCCAGAGCCGGACGGCCCCGGCGCCGAACGACGGCATCAGCCCCGTCTCGCTGTTCGCGGTCACCCCGAAGAACTCTTTGCCCACCGGGGCCGGGAGGTCCGTCCACATCGGGGCGTGGACCGTCCGCGCGACCGGTTCCGCCGCGGGCACGGCGCTCGCCCCGACCAGGGTGACCATGACGAGCGAGGCCACCAGCGGCCACCATCCGATCCAGTGCCGCGCCCTGGACTCCGGCACCGGATCGGGCGCGGGAGGCGCGGACGCGACATCTCCCCTTGCCGCGTCCGCGCGTTCCCACAACCGGAAGAGCGCCGACAGTTCGTCGCGCCCCGCATCGCAGGCCGTCGCGATCCGTTCCAGCGGCCCGAAAGCGGCCGGGACGCTGGCACCGCTGCAGTAGCGGTGAACGGTCGAACGGCTCAGATGTGCCTTGACGCCGATCCGTTCGTAGCTGTGGCCGCTACGCCGTTTCAGCTCTTCGAGCAGTTCCGCCAAGGCCCGGCCGTGTCCTCCCCCTGCCATGGATCCCTCCCCGCGTGGTGCCTACTAAGCGTCACCGATGGACCCAGCGACGGGACACACCTTTTCGTCCCAGCGAAAACACCCCCCGGTGTGAGACCTCCCGATGTCGTCCCACGCGCCGGTGTCTCCGCAGGTCGGCGCCGGGTTTCCGTCCCACCCTCCCGGATTGGGCCGAATGGCTTGTCTCGGCATGTCCGGCACGTTTGAGTTACCGGCGGAGAAGAAAATGCCGTCTTGAGGGGGACTGGGCATGACTCTGCGCATGATCTTCGATCGGAAGGATCTCCAAGGGATCCGGATAGCCGAAGCACCCGACCCGCTGTGGGAGCTGGTCCTCGGTTCGCATCAGCTGAGGGAGGACCGCCCGTCGGCCTGGCGGCAGCAGGTCCGGCTGAACCTGCGCCAGAACGAAGAAGCGGCACGATCGCTGAAGACCTTGTTCACACTGGTTCCACCGAAGGGGAACTTTCCCGACTTCCTGACCCCGCCCACCTCGGCGGGTTCCTTCGAAAGCGGGCTCGAGGCGGTGGCGTGCACGCCTCGCGGGCGGTTGCGCGCCGATCTCCGGACCGTGTTCACCGGCGCCGCGCCGCCCTGGGTGAAGCGGCTCGCCGACGGTGATCGCGAGGAGGTCAGCGGGGTCGTCGGCGCGCTGCGGGACGCGTACGGCTTGGTGATCGAGCCGTTCTGGCACAGCATGCGCGAGACCGTCGCCGCCGACCGGGCACGGCGGGTCCGCACGCTGGCCACCGAGGGGGCGGGGGCGATGATGCGCGGCATCCCCGGTGTCCGCGGCTGGGACGGCGAGGTGCTGGAGATCGCGTACCCACGGGAACGGACCGTCCATCTCGACGGCCGGGGGCTGACCTTGATCCCGAGCCGGTTCTGCGCGAACACGCCGGTCACGTTCATCGATCCGGCGCTGCCGCCGGTGCTGCTGTACCCGGCCAGGGTGACCGGTGCCCACCCCGCGGACGTGTCCCCCGAACTGGTGGCGCTCCTCGGCCGGACCCGCGCCGAAAGCCTCGGCGCGCTGCGTGTCCCGCGCACGACCAGCAAGCTGGCCTCATGCCTCGGCACGTCGATCGGCACGGCCAGCAAACAGGCCGCCGTGCTGCGCGAGGCCGGGCTCGTCACCAGTGCCCGGCAGGGCAGCGCCATCCTGCACCACCTCACCCGGCTCGGCACGGCACTGCTCGCCGGGGAACTCCACGAAGGGACCGCTCCATGAAATCGGTACTCGCCGCCGTCGCCCTGATCGTGGGCACGGCCGCCCCAGCCGCCGCGGCGACGGGCTTCCCGGTGCTGCAGATGAACCTGTGCCGGAGCGGGGTCGCGAACTGCTTCAACCAGGGCGGGACGAACCCGATGGCGAAGGTGGCGAGCACGATCGTCGCGGTGAACCCTGCCGTCGTGACCTTGAACGAGGCCTGCTCGTCGGAAACGACGAAGCTGGCCGCCGACATCAAGGCGCGGTCCGGCCGGGCGTACACGGTCGTGTGGCAGCCCGTCGGCAAGAAGGAGAACGGCCGGACGTCACCGTATCCATGCACGTCAGGGCGTGGCGAGTACGGCATCGCGGTGCTGGCCAGGCAAGACCTCGGCGCGGTGAAGGCGCGCGAAGGCGGCTACTACGGGCCTCAGGACGGCGGCGCGGAACAGCGCGCCTACCTGTGCGCGAAGTTCGGCACGGTCACCGCGTGCACGACGCATTTGTCGACAAAGCGACCCGCGGTCGAGCGGCGGTGCCAGGACCTGAAGGGCCTGCTGGCGAAGTACGGCACCGGCACCGTGTTCGGCGGTGACCTGAACCTGCGCTACCCGGGCGACCCCAGCGCGCAGGCGTGCGTCCCCGCGGGCTCGTTCCGGAAGGGCGACGGCGGCGTGCAGCACATCATCGCCGGTGGCGCCTTCCGCTTCGGAAGCTCCGGGAAGACGTCGATCCCCGGCACCGACCACCCGGCGTGGCGGGTCACCTTGACCCGCTGACCCCGCGTTTCGTCCTCTGGATGCGGTCGTTGCGCGTGCAAGGACCGCATCCAGAGGACTACTTGCGCTCGTCGAGCGGGCGGGCGTTGAGATGGTCGGCGAGCAGCTTCCGGGCGATCTCTTCCGGATCCTGCTCGGGCGGGAGCGGCGGAGGCGGCGGGGCGGGGCTCGCGTCCTCGTTGTAGAGGTCCTCGTCCTCCTCGACCGGCTCGGGCGGGAGCGGGATGTCCGGCTCGGAGGTCGTCACCTTCGGCCGCTGGGGCTCCGGCTTGGGCGCGGGCGGCGCAGGAGGGGCGGCGGGCGCTTCGACGGACCGGCGGGTGAAGGACCGCTCGGGCGCCGGTGGCTGCGGCGCGGCCTTGGGCGCGGCGGCCTGCCGGGCCTGTGCGGCGCCGTGGACGCAGCGCACCTGCCAGTCGCCGCCGAAGACCTCCTTGAACGCGGTCGCGACGCGCTCCGCGTTGTGCGGCTCGGAAAGCCGTCGGGCCAGCGGCTCGGCGCTGTGCGTGAGCGTGACGGCGTTGCCCTCGACACTCACCACGCTGGCCTGCGTGAGCATTGCTTCGGTGCTGCGGCCGCCCGGCACCTTGCGGATCGCGGCGAGCACCTGCGGCCAGCGGCCGCGGATCCCGTCCACGTCCGTCGCGCCATCGGAAGCCGCGGCGGGAGCGGGCGCGGCGGCCGGGGGCGGGGTGGGCCGCTCGATGACCGGCTCGGGCCGCGCGGCGGGCCGTGGAGCGGGCTGCTGGGCGGCTTGGGGAGCCGGTGCGGCCTGCGGCTGCGCGGGTGCGGCGGCCCGTTGCGACGGCCGCTGGAACTCGCGCACGGGCTCACCCGCCGGAGCGACCGGAGCGGACTGGGCCACCGGAGCGGCTTGAGCGGCCGGCGACGGAGCGGCGGCGACGGCCGCCGGAGCCGAAGCGGCACGGCGTTCGAGCCGTTCGAGCCGGGCGAGCAACGCGTCGGTGCCCTCGGCGACCGACGGCAGCAGCATCCGCGCCGTGAGCAACTCCAGGACCAGCCTCGGCGAGGTCGCGCCCCGCATCTCCAAAAGTCCATTGTGGACGATGTCGGCGTAGCGCGAGAGCGTGGCGGGCTCCAGTTTGCCCGCCTGCTCCTTCATCTTCTTGAGTTCGTCGTCCGGCGCGGCGACGAGTCCGCGCTCACCCGCGTCGGGCACGGAACGCAGCATCACCAGGTCGCGCAGGCGGTCGAGCAGGTCGGTGGCGAACCGGCGCGGGTCGTGCCCGGCCTCGGCGAGCCGCTCGACGGTGCCGAACACCGCGGCGGCGTCGTCCGCGGCCAGCGCGTCTACCATGCCGTCGATGAGCGCGACGTCCGTGACGCCCAGCAGCGACACCGCGCGCGAGTAGTCGACGCCGTCCGGCCCGGCCCCCGCCAGCAGCTGGTCCAGCACCGACTGCGTGTCCCGCGCCGAACCCCCGCCCGCGCGGATGACCAGCGGATACACCGCGGGCTCGACCTTCGCGCCCTCGGCGGCGACGTTGCGTTCCAGCAGCTCGCGCATGGAACTGGGCGGGATGAGCCGGAAGGGGTAGTGGTGCGTCCGCGACCGGATGGTGGGAAGCACCTTGTCCGGTTCGGTGGTCGCGAAGATGAAGATCAGGTGCTCCGGCGGCTCTTCCACGATCTTCAGCAGGGCGTTGAAGCCCTGCGTGGTGACCATGTGCGCCTCGTCGATGATGAAGACGCGATAGCGCGAGTCGGCCGGGGCGTAGAAGGCCCTGTCCCGCAGCTCGCGGGCGTCGTCGACGCCACCGTGGCTGGCTGCGTCGAGTTCGGTGACGTCGACACTGCCGGGGCCTTCGGGCGCGAGGTTGCGGCACGAGTTGCACTCGCCGCACGGATCCGGCGTCGGGCCCTTCGCGCAGTTCAGTGACCGCGCCATGATGCGGGCACTGGACGTCTTGCCGCAGCCGCGCGGGCCGGAGAAGAGGTAGGCGTGGTTGATGCGGCCGGCGGACAGCGCCGTGCGCAGCGGATCGGTCACATGCTCCTGCCCGACGACCTCGGCGAAGGTAGCCGGACGGTACTTTCGGTATAGAGCTAGAGCCACGGCCGCGAGACTACCGGGAAGGTCCGACGGTGAGACCAGCACCGACCCCAGGCACGTATCCGGTCCGCTTCGGCACCGCCGAACTGCTCCAGGACGCCGACCGCCCCGACGCCTGGCTGATCTCGGTCGACGGTGTGGCCCAGTCGCACGTCAATCTCGACGATCCCACGGATCTCGAGTTCGACTACATCCGCCGGATCGCCGACGTCGTCGACTGTCTCGGCGAAGGCCCGCTCGACGCGCTGCACGTCGGCGGGGCGGCCTGCACGCTGCCCCGCTACATCGCCGCGGCGCGGCCGCGGTCACGGCAACTGGTCTTCGACGCCGACGGTGAACTCGTCGCGCTCGTCCGCGAGCAACTGGGCCTGAAGGGGCTGAAGGTCCGTGTCGGCGACGGCCGCGAAGGCGTCTCCGGCAGGTACAACGCTTCGGCCGACCTGGTCATCGTGGACGCTTTCGAACGCGGAGTCCTGGCCGGTGGGCTCGCGACCGTCGAGTTCACGAGCGAGATCGCGCGGGTCCTCCGCCCGGCCGGGACCTACGTCGCCAACGTCTCCGACGGGCCGAACCTGCCGTTCCTCCGCCGCTTCCTGGCGACACTGGCGAGTTCCTTCCCCCACCTGGCCCTGCTCGCGGAACCGGGCGTTCTCCGGGGCCGCCGGTTCGGGAACATCGTGGTCGCCGCTTCTCGCGTCGAACTCCCGGTCACGGACCTGACCCGCCGAGCCGCGTCGTCCGCCTACCCGGCTCGCTGCGTCGCGGGAGAAGACCTCCGGACGCTTCAGGGGACGGCCCGCCCCATCACGGATGCGGAGGCCCTACCGTCCCCAGTACCGCCGAAGGATGTGTTCGGGATCTTCTAGAACCCGCACGCGGTCACCCAAGCGACCAACCGTGGGGTCCGGGGGCGGAGCCCCGCCGGGCGGGCCTGGGGTCGCACCCCCAAAATAAGGCGGATCCCGCGCACCCGTCAGAGCTTGCTTATCCTTGCTGCCTTCCGGCCCTGGGGAGGTTCACAAGATGGACGCCGCGCGGGATCCGGGGACCAGTGTAGTCACTCCCGTCCATGCATGGAGGACAGTGGGGGGTATGAGCACTCCGACCTGGGCAGATGTCCGCAAGGCCGCCGAGGCCGTCCACCCGTTCGTGCGACACACGCCGCTGCTGCGCGCCGAGGTCGACGGGCGGCCGCTGATCCTCAAGCTGGAGCATCTGCAGCGAAGCGGATCGTTCAAACTGCGGGGCGCGGTGAACGCGCTGGTGAGCGGGCCGTTGCCGGAGCGCGTGCTGACGGCTTCCGGCGGCAACCACGGACTGGGCGTGGCGACGGCGGCTTCGCTGCTGAATCTGCCTGCGACGGTGTACGTGCCGGAGTCGGCTCCGCAGGCGAAGACGGCTCGGATCGAGGCGACGGGCGCCAAGCTGATCCGTCACGGAGCGACGTACGCGGAGGCGGCCGCGAAGGCGCTCGAAGCCGCCTCAGAGCCGGGTACGCGGTACCTGCACGCGTACGACGATCCCGCCGTCGTCGCCGGTCAGGGCACCGTGGCGGCCGAAGTGGTCCAGGACGCCCCGGACGTCGACGCGTTCCTGGTCGCGGTCGGCGGTGGCGGGCTGGTCGCGGGGACGTCGCTGGCCGGGGTGCCGACGTTCGCCGTCGAGCCGGAGCGATGCCGTGCGCTCAGCGCGGCGTTGGAGGCGGGCGAGCCCGTGGACGTGGAGATCGACTCGGTGGCCGCGTCCGCGCTGGGCGCGACCAGGATCGGGAGCGTCCCGTTCACCGTGCTCCGCGAGCGGGTGACGTCCGTGCTGGTCAGCGACGCGGAACTGCTCGCCGCGCGGGACCGGCTGTGGGACGAGTTCCGCCTCGCCGTCGAACCGGCGGCCGCGGTCCCGTTCGCCGCGTGGCTGGCGGGGCGGACCGAGGGCGAGCTGCCCTGCGTCGTCCTGTGCGGTGCTAACAGTGACTGGACGCCCTGAGCACGACCCGGAACTCCGTCCGCCCCGGACGGCTGGCGACCCCGACCTGCCCGCCGTGCGCGGCGACGACGGCCGCGACGATGGCGAGGCCCAGACCCGTGCTGCCGGCGGCCCGCGATCGCGAGTCGTCGCCGCGGGCGAAACGTTCGAAGACCTCCGGGAGGATCTCCGGCGGGATCCCCGGTCCACCGTCGACAATGGACAGTGTCACCGTCGAGTCCACTATGGACAAAGCGGTGGCGACCTCTGTCCCCGCCGGGGTGTGCGTACGCGCGTTGCCGAGCAGGTTGATCACCACCTGGTGCAGCTGATCCGCGTCGCCGAGGACGATGATCGGCTCCGGCGGGACCTCCAGCAGCCATTTGTGCTCCGGCCCGGCGACGTGCGCGTCGGCGACGGCGTCCGCGACCAGCCGGGAGAGATCGACCGGCTGGTGCACCACCGGACGACCGGAGTCGAGCCTGGCCAGCAGCAGCAGATCCTCGACCAGGCCGGTCATCCTGGTCGACTCCGACTCGACCCGGCCCATCGCGAACGCGATGTCCGGCGGCACCTCGGAGCCGGAGCGCCGGGTGAGTTCCGCGTAGCCGCGGATGGCCGCGAGCGGCGTCCGGAGTTCGTGGCTGGCGTCCGCGACGAACCGGCGCACCCGGCTTTCACTGGCCTGGCGGGCGGAAAGCGCGTTCGAGATGTGGCCGAGCATGCGATTGAGCGCGAAGCCGACCTTCCCGACCTCGGTCCGCGGATCGGTGTCCACTTCGGACACTCGCTCGGACAGGGCGACCTCGCCGCGGTCGAGCGGGAGCTCGGCGACCCTGGTCGCGGTGGCGGCCAGTCGATCGAGGGGTTTCATGGTGCGCCGCACGGTCACCGCGCCGAGCGCGCCCGCCAGCAGGACGCCGCCGACGGCGACCCCGCCGAAGATGAAACCCAGGTTCCACAAGGTGTCCGTGACGTCCTTTGTGGGCAGTCCGGTGATCGCGACACCGCCGTTGGACGACGGCTTGGCCACCACGCGGTACTCCCCGAGTGATCCGAGGTCCACGTCGGTGGGCTTGTCGGTGGGCGTCGACCGCAACAGGGCCGAGAGCTGGGCCGGGCCGATCGGGTCGTGGGGGAACGGGTCGGCGACCTTCGCGTCGTAGCTGGACCGCAGCACCGCCGCGACCACCCGCCCGTCCGGGAGGATGTTCACGAACAACGAACCGGTGCTCTGGCCGTACGCGCGCAAGCCTTCCGGCACCCGTTCCCCGCCAGGGCGCCCCGGCGGCGGCGGACGGCTGGCGCGTTCGCTGGTCTCGGCGATCCGCGCGTCGAGCTGGTCGATCAGGAAGTCCCGCAGCGCCAGTTCGGTCACCACGCCCACCACCAGGCAGACGAGCGCGAGCAGCCCCGCGACCTGCGCGATCAGCCGCCGCCGCAGGGACCAGGGCCGCCTACCCCGCGGGTTTGAGGACATACCCGGCGCCGCGCATCGTGTGGATCATCGGTTCCCTGTCGGCGTCGATCTTCTTGCGGAGGTAGGAAATGTACAGCTCGACGATATTGGCCTGGCCGCCGAAGTCGTAGCTCCAGACGCGGTCGAGGATCTGCGCCTTGGACAGCACGCGCTTGGGATTGCGCATGAGATAACGCAGCAGTTCGAACTCGGTCGCGGTCAGCGGCACCAGGTCGCCGCCGCGGTGCACTTCGCGGCTGTCCTCATCCAGGGTCAGGTCCCCGACGACCAACATCGATCCGCGCGGCCCGGCGACGCCGCCCGCGCGCCGGAGCAGCGCGCGCAGCCGCAACGCGACCTCCTCCAGGCTGAACGGTTTGGTGACGTAGTCGTCGCCGCCCGCGGTGAGCCCGGCGATCCGGTCCTCCACCGCGTCCTTCGCGGTCAGGAACAGCACCGGCAGGTTCGGCACCTCGGAACGCAGGCGCCGCAACACTTCCAGGCCGCTCATATCCGGCAGCATGACGTCCAGCACCACCGCGTCCGGCCGGAACTCCCGCGCGACGCGGACGGCCTCGGTGCCGTCGGCGGCGGTGCGGATGTCCCAGCCCTCCATGCGGAGCGCCATCGACACGAGTTCGGACAGGGTCGCCTCGTCGTCGACGACCAGCACCCGCACGGGGCTGCCGTCGGCACGGCGCAGGCCGGCCTTCGCGGAACCGGACGATGGGACGTTCACACTGGTCATGCTGCCATCCTGGGCGGCGGCGATGAGGCTTCTCTGTGTGCCGCCTGTGCGTTTCCTGTGAACGATCACCCTGCCGGGGCGGAATCACAGCGCGTGCCCACCGATGGCACAGCTCCCGCACAGCGACGGCGCCGAGCATGGCCGCAACCGACCACACGGAGGCGACCAGATGACCGAACCGACCCAACCCGCCGATTGGGGCGCGCCCGCCCCGGAAGGCGAGCACAAGAAGACCTGGTCGGGCCGCAAGACCGCGATCGCGGCCGGGGTGGCGGTGGTGATCGCCGCCGGTGGCGGGGCCGCGATCTGGGCCGGGACCGCCGCGAACGGCGCCGAACAGGCCGGGATGATGGGCGGCCCCGACGGCGGCCGGGTGCTCATGGGCCCTGGCGGCGGCATGCCGCGCGACGCGCTGCACGGCGACTTCGTCGTCTCCGACGGCAAGGGCGGCTACAGCACCGAACGGATGCAGACCGGCGAGATCACCGAGATCAGCGCGACGTCCGTCAGCCTGACCAGCAAGGACGGCTACAAACAGGTCTACACGATCGACGCGTCGACGAAGAAGACCGGTGATCCCAAGACCGGCGAGACGGTGACGGTGAACGCCAAGGTCACCGGCGACACCGCGACGGTGACGAGTATCGGCAAGCCCGCGCAGAACCAGCGCGGCGGGCCGCCCGGCCAGCGGCGCTACTGAGCCACGACGGCGAGCAACGCGGTGGCCGTTTCGGCGGGTTCCTGTCCGGAGGTGTCGAGGACGACGCGATCGCCGCCGGAGCGCCGCATCCGGGCCGCCTCGGCGACCGCGCGCGCGGCCACCCGGTCCCGTACGCCGGGTGGCGCGCCGCGTAGCTCGTCGCCTGCCAGCAACGCGGACTCGCCTTCGGCCCGGCGCCGGACTCGCTCGGTGAGCGCCGGTTCGTCCGCGTCGAGGTGGACGACGGTGACCGCGTCGAAGACCCGCCGGTGCTCCGGGCGGAATTCCCGGGCCACGACGATCAACCGCTTCGCCCCGGCGTCGCGATAGCCGCGCCAGACCGCCGACAGGTGTGCCGCCTCCAGCGCCGGATCCGGGCCGGGGTGCGCGAACCCGAATTGGGCGAGATCGACGTACGCGACGGGCAGGTCGCGCCCCCACAGGTCCCGCAGCGCGCTGAACGCGGCCGTCGACTTGCCGACCGCCGTCGGGCCGGTCACCACGGTCACCGGTCCGGGCTGCGGCTGTCCGGGGTCCGGCGGCCGAACACTCCCGGCGTCCACGACGCAGCGGTGGAACAGCGCTTCCACGGTGTCCTCGGGTCGTTGCCCGGTCGTGTCCAGCTCCTCGCCGAAACCGGCGCGGTCGTAGGCGTCCGCCACCGCGAAGAGGTCGGGCAAGGCCGCGGCGGGTGAGCCACGCCCGAGGAACCGGCTCCGGAGTTCGTCGCGATCACACGTCAGGCGGACGAGCGTGAGGTCGAGGTCGCGGCTCTCGATGTACGGCTTCGCCGGATCCACCACACCGGACACGACGAGTTGCGCGGCACCCCGCGCGCGCAGGATTTCCAGTACCCGCAGCAGGTTGGCCGCCTTGATCGCGTGCGCGGCGTCCCCGCCGCCGGGCGGCGGGCCGATCAGCCCGAGCTGGTCGATGTCGACGTACGCGACGTTGCCGCCGGCTTCCACGACCCGGCGGTACAAACCCCAGGCCGTGGTGGATTTCCCGGCACCTGGCGCGCCTGTCGTCCAGAGCACGGGCGTCTTCGCGGTCCCCATGGCTTTCGATCTTAGGAACCCCTGTCCAGCGAAATAGGGCAGAGTTGAGCGCGTGCGGGACATCAGTGGTTCGCTGGCGAGACAGGCCTGGGCGGTCGCGGCCGTCTGCCTGGTCGCCGACGCCGGCCTGTTCCTCATCGCCGGACCGCCGCTCTCGCTCGGCTGGCAGGCGTGGGTGGTGCTGCTGGGCGGAATCCTCGCGAACGTCGCGCTCGCCGGGCCTTCACGGTATTCCGGCTGGGTTTCGGCCGCGCACGGCGTGCTGCTCACCGCCGCACCGCTCCTGCTGTACCCGTACGACCGCTACTTGCAGGCCACCAACGCGGGCGTGCTGATCGCGGGTTACCGCGCGGGCGCTTGGCTTTCGGCCAAACCGGCGCTGGCCGCGCTGGCGGTGATGCTCGCCGGGCTCGTCGCCTGCAACCTCATCCCGGCCGACCGGGACGACCGGGACTGGCGGCTCCTGCTCATCGAAGTCGGTGTGAGCGGCCTGCTGCCGTGGATGGTCGGCCGCTACACGACCGCGCGGCGCGCGTACATCGCCGATCTCCAGCGCGTGGAGGAACAACGGCGACAGCACGAAGCCGAAGCGGTCCGCCGTGCCGTCGCCGAGGAACGCACGACGATCGCCCGCGACCTGCACGACGTGATCTCCCACCATGTCAGCGCGATCGGCGTGCACGCGGGCGCCGCGCGGCTCGGGCTGCCGGAGGGCGGACCTGCCGTCCGGCGTTCGCTCTCGGCGGTCGAATCGTCGAGCCGGGCCGCGATGGCCGATCTGCGGCGTCTGCTGGATCTGTTGCACGGCAAGGAGAACGGTGACGCGCAACGGCAGCCGGGGCTGGACAACCTCGACGAGCTGCTCGACAACCTCCGCACCGCCGGGCTGCCGGCGCGGCTGACGAGCCACGGCGGGCCGAGGGAGCTCCCGGGTTCGGTGGACATCGCGTTGTACCGCATCGCGCAGGAGGCGCTGACGAACGCGCTCCGGCACGGCTCCGGCGGGATCGTCGAGATCGACCTCGCCTACCGGCAGACGGAGGTGATCCTCACGATCACGAACGAGATCGGCCACGCGAACGCGGCGGCCGAGTCGACGAAACGCGGGCTCGCCGGGATCCGGCAGCGGGTCGCGTTGTTCGGCGGACAGGCGGAGTGCGGCCCGCTCGACGACGGCAGGAGCTGGCGGGTCCGCGTCGGTTTTCCTTTGGAGGCACAGTGATCCGGGTTCTGCTCGCCGACGACCACGCGATGTTCCGGTCCGGGATGCGCGCGGTGCTGGACACCCAGGCGGACTTCGAATGCGTCGGCGAGGCCGCCGACGGACGCGAGGCCGTCGCCCACGCGGCCGAGCTGCGCCCGGACGTCGCCGTGCTCGACGTCCGGATGCCCAAATTGGACGGTCTGGCCGCGACCGAGGCGATCATGTCCGCGCCGGGAAACGACACCCGCGTCCTCGTGCTGACGACCTACGACTCCGACGAGTACGTCTATCGCGCGCTTCGGGCCGGTGCGAGCGGGTTCCTGCTGAAGAGCCTCGCCCCCGAAGAGCTCGTCTCCGCCATGCGGGTGGCCGCGCGCGGCGACGCGCTGATCGACCCGACGGTGACCCGGCGGCTGGTCTCGACCTTCGCCACCAGCATCGAACCCGCGGCCGCCGAACCGGCGGAACTGGAACGGCTCACTTCCCGCGAACGCGAAGTCCTCCTCCTCGTCGCCGACGCCTCCAGCAACGCGGAGATCGCCGCGCATCTGCACGTGGGCGAAGAGACGGTGAAGACCCACGTCTCCCGGATCCTGGCGAAGCTCGGGCTGCGGGACAGGGTGCACGCCGTCGTCTACGCCTACCGGAACGGTCTCGTCGGCGGACGGTGATCGGTTCGCCGGACAGGGCTCCCGGTGCCAGAATCGCCGCAGGGCACGTCGAGGCGGGGAGCTGTGCATGAAACGCTGGGTCACGCTGACGGTCGGGCTGGTCTTCCTGCTGGTCGGCGGCGTCTGGGTGCTCCAGGGCGCCGGCGTGCTGACCGGCAGCTTCATGACCGGTCAGAAACTGTGGTTCCTGATCGGGCTCATCGCGTTCCTGGTCGGGGTGGTGCTGCTGGCCGCCACCGCCCGCCGCACGCGCCGGGCACCCACTGACGACTAGCCCGCGCGTTCACCGGCCGTGACACGCGTGTTTGAAAACGTGACTCACGTGCTTGGAGACGTGACTCGCGTGCTTGGGCGGCGAACACGCGTGATCGAAGGCGTGACTCGCGGCATCAGGTGAGCTTGAAGATCGGGTAGCCGGGCGCGATCTCCAGCAGCTTCTCGTCGGACGCCTTCGCGTCGACACCGTCGAAGAACACACCGACCTCGAACTTCCAGCGCTTGAGGTACGCGCGCAGGATTTCGGGCTTCTCGGCGTCGGCGAGTTCGGTGTAGGTGAACGTCTCGGTGCGGCGCCCGACGGTGAGCTGTCCTTCCCCGGCGACGCGCAGGTTCCGCACCCACTGCGTGACACCGCGCGGCGCGACCAGGTAGCGCTCCCCGTCCAGCTTCAGCAGGTTGACCGGCACCGAGCGCAGTTCGCCGCTCTTGCGGCCGCGGACCGAAAGCACCCGGCTGCCCAGGACGCTGACGCCCAGCCTCGTCAGCTTCAGCACGAATTCGTTGAACGCGCTGGTCGCCTTGGCGGGCTTGAGGTAGCGGGGCGTGCTGGCGGTGGCCATCTCGTCTCCTCGAAGTCGGCGAGAGCAGTGCTCTCTGTTAAGAGCAGTGAACACCAGAGCAGTGCATCATGTCAAGAGCGGTGCTCTCGTTTAGGTGCGATGCTCTATGGTGAGAGCATGGCCGCCACTCAGACCGCGCGGGAACGCGCCCGCGCCGAGCTCACCCGCGAGATCAAGGACGAAGCCCGCCGCCAGCTCGCCGAAGTGGGCGCGCTCGGTCTCTCGCTCCGCGCGGTGGCGCGGGAGCTGGGCATGGTCTCGTCGGCGCTCTACCGGTACTTCTCCAGCCGCGAGGAGCTGCTGACCGCCCTGATCGTCGACGCCTACAACGCCGTCGGCGAAGCCGCGGAGGCAGCCGATGACCCGAAGAAGACCTCACTGGAGCGATGGGAGTCGATCTGGCACGCGGTCCGCGCCTGGGCGAAGGCGCACCCGCACGAGTACGCGCTGATCTACGGCTCGCCGATCCCCGGCTACCAAGCCCCGCAGGACACCGTCGCTCCCGCCGGCCGAGTGGCGTTCGCACTGGTCGCCGTCCTGCGTGACGCGAACCTCCGCGTCGAGACCGAGGTCGGCGAGATGCCCGTCGCGCTCCTGCACCAGCTCGGCGCCCTCACTGGGATCCTCAAGATCAACCTGGCCCCGGAGACGGCTTCCCGGCTGATCATGGCCTGGACCCAGCTGTTCGGGATGATCAACTTCGAGCTGTTCGGCCAGTACGTCGGCTCGGTGGACCCCGCGGACGACTTCTTCGCGCACGGGATCCGTCAGATGGCCGAGTTCACCGGGATCAAGATGACCGGCTGAGCGCGGTCCACGACCTCATCAGCAGCTGGACGGCGTCCACCACGTCCTCGTCCCCGGTCCCTTCGGGGCTGAGGAAGCGCTGCAACAGGAGGCCGTCCTCGAGCGCGTGCAGGATCAGCGCGAGAAAGGCCGGGTCTGCGGGCGGTTCCACGCCCCGCGCCGCGAGTTCGGTCCGGACCGAGGTCTCCAGCAGCGCCCTTGTCGACTTCTCGCCTTCGCCGACCAGCGGGCGCGCGTCGGGATTCCGCAGCGCGTAAAGGGCCAGCTCGGTGCGCAGGGTCAGCCAGCCGGCGAGGTGCTCGGCGCGCTCGACGTTCCACGCGCGCAACCGGTCCATCATCTCGGCGAAGGAGCCGACGCCCTCCCGCAGCGCCGCGACCTCCTCGGCCTCGCGCTGGGTCCGGCGGCGCAGCAGTTCGACGACCAGCTCGTGCTTGCCGTCGAAGTTGCCGTAGAAGGCGCCTCGGGTGAATCCGGCCCGTTCGGCGATCTGTTCGACGGACGTGCCGTTGACCCCTCGTTCGGAGAACAGCTCGGCGGCCGCCGCGAGCAGGCGCTGTCTGGTCTGCTCGCGGCTTTCTTCCCGCGTCAAGCGTTTCGCCGTCACATGGCGATCTTAGAGTTCGGTGTCCGCCTTCCGGCCGGTCAGCCACACCCCGCCCGCGAGGACGGCGGCGGCGGCCACGACGGCCAGTGCGGTGAGCGACCACAACGCCTGGCTCGCCAGGAACGCGGCGACGGCGCCGAAGAGAACGGCGACGAGGAGCAACGGCGTGGTCCGGACGGCTGTGGCGGCGGGGACGGTGGCCATGGGAGCTTTCCCTTCGGGGTGGGGCGCGGAACACTCGGTTTTCGCGGAGGGGACCGCGCCCGGTCGGTGGCCTTACGCCGAGCAGGGCACGGATCACCCTTCCGGGCGAGGTATCGGCGTGGCGGCTAGCGTCACGCCGGGAACGACTTCGAGGGAAAGGCGGCTCGCGGTGGAGAAGTGGGCGGAGCAGGTCGGCAGGATCCGGGTCATCGGAACCGGGGTGATGGGCCGGGGCATCGTCCAGCTCGCCGTGACGGCGGGGCTCGAGGTCGAGCTCGCCGACGCCCGGCCCGACGCGGTCGGCGAGGCCATCGAGCACGTCGGCGCGATGCTCGGCAAGCTCGCGTCGAAGGGCAAGATCACCGAGGAAGCCGCCGAGTCGGCGAGGGGCAGGCTGATCGCGGCCGAGGGCCCGCTGGCCCCCGCCGAGGGCGTCGACCTCGTCATCGAGGCGGTGCGCGAGGACCTGGAGATCAAACGCACGCTGTTCGCCGAGCTGGAACGCGTGTGCGGGCCGGACACCGTGTTCGCCACCAACACCAGCTCGCTTTCGGTGACCGAGATCGGGGCCGCGCTGACCGATCCCGGCCGGTTGCTCGGCCTCCACTTCTTCAACCCGGTCCCGCTGATGCGGCTGGTCGAGGTCGTGCCCGGCGCGCGGACCGCCGCCTGGCTGCCCCCCGCCGTGACCGAACTCGTCCGCGGCTGGGGACACGAACCCGTCCTCGCCCGCGACGCGCCGGGCTTCCTGGTCAACCACGCCGGTCGCGGGCTGGGCACCGAAGCGCTGCAGATCCTCGCCGAAGGGATCGCGAGCCCGGCCGAGGTGGACCGCGTCGCCCGTGACGTGCTCGGCCTGAAACTCGGCCCGTTCGAACTGCTCGACCTCACCGGTCTCGACGTCTCGCACGCCGTGCTCGAAAGCATCTGGAGCGGTTTCCACGGCGAACCGCGGCTGCGGCCGTCGTGGCTGACGCGTCCGCGCGTCGCCGCCGGGCTGTTCGGCCGCAAGAACGGCGAAGGCTTCTACTCCTATGTCGACGGACAGCAGCAGGTCGAGCCGGAACCGGCCGCGCCGGTAGCCCCGGCCACTCCGGTGTGGGTCGACGACGAACGGCTCGGCACGCTGCTCTCGTCGGCGGGCATCCAGGTCGTGCACTCCGCCTACCCGGACACGGTCCTGATCGTCAGCCCGATCGGTACGTCCACTGTGGACGCCGCACGCGCGGCGGGCCTCCCGGCGGAACGGGTCGTCGGCGTCGACCCGCTCGGCGGCTACGGGAAACGCCTGACGCTTTCGGTCCACCCCGCGCTCGACCCGGCCGCCGGCCGCACCGCATGGGGCGCGCTCGCCGCGACCGGCCTGCCGGTGACCGTGGTCCGCGACGGTCCCGCGCCGATCGCGCAGCGGTTGCTGGCGTCGATCGTCAACACCGCCTGCTTCATCGCCGGGCAGCGGCTCGCGACACCGGAGGACATCGACATCGCCGTCCGGCTCGGCCTCGGCTACCCGCGCGGACCGCTGGCCTGGGGCGACGAGGCGGGCGCGGATCTCGTGCTGCGGGTCCTGCGCGGACTCGTCGCGAGCACCGGCGACCAGCGCTACCGGCCGAGCGCCTGGCTCACCGAACGCGTCGCGCTCGGCCTGCCCCTCACCTCGACCGGAACCTCACCGGCCGACCTCCTCCCCTGAGACCTCTACGCGCGTGAAGGCCCCCTTCCCCTTGGGTCAGCCCAAGGGGAAGGGGGCCTTCACGCGCGATCACCGCTTACCAGGGGCGGTCGGTCACCGCGCCGGTGGAGGAGTTCCAGAACACGTAGCCGCCCTGGAAGTTGTTCTGCCGTCCACCGGTGGCCGCCATCTCGTCGGTGGTCGGGTAGCGCAGGTACGAACGCTCCCAGCCGAGCGAGGCCCAGCGCTTGCGGATCTCACCCCACACACCGTGCGCGTCGGTCGCCGACGTCCAGTAGATGGAACCACCCTTGGTGAAGTGGTTGTAGCGGCCGACGCCGTCCGGCGTGCTTGTCTCGTCGGTGGTCGGGTAGCCCATCGGTCCGCGTTCCCAGTCGAGCGCGGCCCATCGGGCGCGGATCCGTCCCTGGATCGCCTTCACGTCCGTCTGCGCCGTCCAGTAGATGGACGCGGCCTTGCTGAAGTGGTTGTAGCGGCCGACGCCGTCCGGCGTGCCCATCTCGTCGGTGGCCGGGTAGCCCATCGGTCCGCGCTCCCAGTCGAGCGCGGCCCACTTCTGCCGGATCCTGCCGTAGATCGCGTTCGCCCCGGTTTCGCCGGTGTAGTAGATCGACGCCTGGATGATGCCGGGCCAAGCCGGGAAGTGGTTGTACCGGCCGACACCGTCCGGAGTGGACCGTTCGTCGGTCGCGGGCGGGCCGAACTTCGCGTGCCCGCCCGCGGCGAGGTACTTCTTCAGGATCTCGCCCTCGATTTGCTGCACGCCCGTGTCCTTCGACCAGTACAGCCGTCCGCGCTCGTAGGTGCGGAAGCGGACCGTGCCGTCGACTGCCTCCGGCGCGGTCGGCGCGCCGAGTCGTTGCGCCAGCGCGGGTTCGTCGCGGTAGCGCTTGTCGATCGGGGTGATGTAGTTCGCCGTGATCGTCTGGTCGGCGGCGCCCATGGTGATGCTGGTCAGCCGCTCGGTGGCCCCGGTGGACCAGCCGGTGAAGGTCGACGCGCCGTCCGAAGCGACTTCGGCCGCCTGGATCTCCACGGTCGCGCCTTCGACCACCATCGCCGAAGCGGCCCCGCCTTCCGGCGTGATGCCCAGCGCCGCGGCGACGTTGCCGATCAGGGTCAGCCGGTGTTCCCGAGGCTTCGCGACGTAGGTCTTCGAGACCGTGACTCCGGAGCTGTCGGTCGCCGACGCGGTGAACTCCAGGTTGGAGTCCGTGTGGTCGGTGAACGGCATGGCGAACTGGGGGCCGGTGCCGCTCTCGGCCGGATGCGCGTGGCAGACCGCGTTCTCCGGGCAGTGCCGGACCAGCGTGGTCCAGGTGACCGGGAGGTCTCCGTCCTCGGTGTCGGTGACGGTCGCGCCGATCTTGACCTCCTCGCCGACCGCGAACAGGCTGCCGCCTGGGTCGGTCATGGTCAGCTTCGGCGAGTGGTTCCCGGGTGCCACGGCGACGTCCGTGCTCCCGGACGCCTGCAGTCCGTCCTTCACGGTCAGTTTGGCGGTGAATTTCTCGGTCCCGGCCGCGTAGGTGTGGCTGACCTTCGCCCCGGTACCGGTGGTGCCGTCGCCGAAGTCCCACGCGTAGGTCAGCTGGTCACCGTCGAAGTCGTACGAACCGCTGCCGTCGAAGGAGACCGTGCGGGTTTCGGGGTTCGTCTCGGAAGTGGCGACCGCGACCGGCGCCTTGTTCCCGGTGGTGTAGCTGAGCCGTCGCAGCAGGCCGGTGTAGATGTCCGCGTAGACGATGTCGCCGTTGGCCGCGGCCTGGAACTTGACGGGCCCGCCGATACCGGTGAACTTCGGCGGCGTTTCCTGCGGGCGGACGACCCGGCCCTGCGTGTCGTACTTGGCCGTCCACAGCTTCTGGGTGGCGTAGTCGCCGAAGAAGTACGCGCCCCGGTATTCCTCCGGGTACGACTCTCCGTTGTAGACGATGCCGCCGGTGACGCTGTTGCCGTTGTCGGGGCCCTGGCCGTGCGGGACCACCAGCATCGGCGGGGTGTTCACGGCCGAAGCGCACTGCGGCATCGCGGAGAAACCGTCGGTCGGCTGGTTTCCCTCGAAGCACGGCCAACCGTGGTTCGCGCCCTTCTGGACGAAGTTGACTTCTTCCCAGGTGCCCCAGCCGACGTCGCCGACCACCGGCAGACCGGTGGTCGCGTCGAGGCTGAACCGGAACGGGCTGCGGAAACCGCTGGCGAACACCTTGGAGCGCATCGAGGTCGGGCTCGCGGCGAGGTAGTACGGGTTGTCCGGCACACCGGCGCCGTCGGTGGTGATGTGGAAGATCTTGCCGAAGATCTTGTCGACGTCGTACACGTTGAACGCGAACGGGTCCGCCGCGCCCTGGAAGCGGGCGCTGTCGCCGGTCGAGACCCACACCGTGCCGTCGGGGGCGGCCACGACACCGGTGATGCCGTGGACGTCGGTGTTGCCGGGGCCTTCGATCAGGATCTTCTCGCCGGTCAAACCGGTCGGCTCCGTGGTGCCGGACACCGTCCAGCTCGACGCCCGCAGGAGGAAGCCGCCACCGGCCTGGCTCACCGCGCGCGCTGTGTAGATCTTGCGCGAGGTGGCGAAGTCGGGCGCGATCGCGATACCGGTCAGGCCCAGGTCGCCGGAGGTCCGGACGTCGGTCAGGTTCGCGATCTCCCGGATCTGCCCGGTGGTGGACACCCAGGCGACCTTGCCCGCCTTCCCCGTGGTCAGGATCGAGCCGTCGGGCAGGTAGGCGAAGTCGGTCAGGTCGTACGGAGCCTGCCCGCTCTGCTGGTCGCGCAGGACGAAGCCGGACGGCAACAGCGGCGCCGCGGACGCCGAAGTGGTCGTCAACGGCACCAGCAAGGTCGCCAGCAGCACCGTCACGACGGCGTGACAGAGCGCACGGAATCTCGAAGGCATGCAAGGGCCCCTTTCCCCAGTCGAACGTCTCATCGACGGAGCCCACGTGGGCATTTCACACTTTCGAGTGGCTTGACCGAACTGTGATCACCACCGTCGGTCGATCACCTGGCCCGTGGTCCGGTTCCAGGTGACGTAGCCGCCCTGGAAGCTGTTCTGCCGTCCGATGTGGATGCCGAACTCGTCCGTCGTCGGGTAACGCAGGTACGACCGCTCCCAGCCGAGCGCGGCCCAGCGCTGCCGGATCGCCCCATAGACGGCGTGCGAGTCGGTGGCCATCGTCCAGTAGATCGAGCCGGCCTTCGTGAAGTGGTTGTACCGGCCGACGCCGTCGGGGGTGCTCGTCTCGTCGGTGGCCGGGTACCCCATCGGTCCGCGCTCCCAGTCCAGCGCCTCCCACCGGACGCGGATACGGCCCCAGATCGCGCGCGCGTCCGTCTGCGGGGTGTAGTAGATCGACGCCTTCTTGCTGAAGTGGTTGTAGCGGGCGACGCCGTCCGGGGTGCCCATCTCGTCGGTGGCCGGGTATCCCATCGGCCCGAGCTCCCAGCCGAGCGCCGCCCACTTGACCCGGATCCGCCCGTACACCGCGTGCGCGCCGGTCGACGGGGTCCAGTAGATCGACGACCGCATCGGGCCAGGCCGGTGCGGGAAGTGGTTGTACCGGCCGACGCCGTCCGGCGTGGCGGTCTCGTCGGTCGCGGGCGGCCCGAACATCCGGTGCCCGCCCAGCGCGAGGTACCTCGCCAGGATCTGGCCCTCCATCTGCTTCACACCGGTCTCGGCGCTCCAGTAGAGCCTGCCGTTCGTGTACGGCCGGTAGCGCACGGGCCCGTCGGTGACCTCCGGCCCGATGGGCACGCCGAGCCGTTGCCGCAGCGCGGGTTCCGCCTGGTAGCGCCGGTCGATCGGGGTGAGGTAGTTCGCGGTCAGGGTCAGGTCGCCCGCTGGGGCGGTGACGGTCACCGTGCGCGTGGTCCGCCCGTCGGACCAGTTCGCGAATGTCGAAACGCCGTCCGCGGCGACCTCCTCCGCCACGACCTCGAACGTCGCGCCCTCGGTCACCATCGCGGTGTTGACCCCGCCCTCCGCCGGGATGCTCAGCGCCGCGGGGACGGTGGAGGTCAGGGTCAACCGGTGCTCGCGTGGCATCGCGACGTAGGTCCTGCTCGCCGTCACCCCGGCGCGGTCGGTCACCGTCGCGGTGATCTCGACGCGGGAGTCCTGGTGATCGGTGAAGGGCACGGTGAAAACCGGCCCGCCGCCCGGCGAACCGGGATGCGCGTGGCAGGTCGCCTCCTCCGGGCAATGGCGGATCAGCGTGGTCCACGCGACCGGCAGCGCACCGTCCTCGGCGTCGGTGGCCATCACCTCGGCGACGACCGGTTCCCCGACGGCGAACGTCCGCGAACCGGGATCCGTCATCGCGAGTTCCGGCGAATGGTTGCCCGGCACCACGACGACGTCGGCGCTCGCGGACGCGCCGAGCCGATCGGTGACGGTGAGGCGCGCTGTCGCCCGTTCGACCTCGGCGCCGTAGGAATGGGTCACGCGGACACCGGTCCGGCTCGTGCCGTCGCCGAAATCCCAGTGGTACGTCAGCGGATCGCCGTCGAAATCGTAGGAACCGGCGCCGTCGAAGGTCACCGTCCTCGTCGACGGCTCGGCACTCGACGCCGCCACCGCGACCGGATCCGCGTTCGTCCCCGGATAGCTGAGCCGACGCAGGTTCCCGGTGTGGATGTCGGCGAAGACGATGTCGCCGTTGGCCGCGGCCGCGAACTTGACCGGCCCGCCGACGCCGGTGAACTTCGGCGGCCGCTCGGGCGCGCGGACGAGCCTGCCCTGGCTGTCGTACGTCATCGTCCAGATCTTCTGCGTGACGTAATCCCCGAAGAAGAACGCGCCTCGGTATTCGTCCGGATAGGACGATCCACTGTAGACGATCCCCGCGGTGACGCTGTTCCCTTCGTCGGCACCGGAACCGTGGTGGTACGCGGTGACCGGCGGCGTGTTGACCACTCCCGCGCAACCCGCGAGGCCGGAATACCCCGGTGTCGGGGCGTTTCCTTCCCAGCAGGGCCAGGCGTGGTTCGCCCCCGGCCGCACGACGTCCACCTCTTCCCAGGTGTTCCAGCCGACGTCACCGACGACCGGCAGGCCGAGCCGCGGATCGAGGGAGAACCGGAACGGACTGCGGTAGCCGCTGGAGAAGACCTTGGAACGAGTGGCGTCCGGCGCGGCGGCTGAGTAGTACGGGTTGCCGGGGACGCCGGCGCCGTCCGGGGTGACGTGCAGGATCTTGCCGTAGAGCTGATCGAGGTCGAGCGAGCGCAGCGCACCGGGATCCACCCGGGTGAAGTCGGCGGCGTCGCCGATGGAGATCCACAAAGTCCCGTCGGGTGCCGCGACGAGCCCGCTGATGCCGTGGACGTCGTGGAACCCGGGAAGGTCGACGAGCACTCGTTCGTTCGCGAGACCCGTGGGGACGTCCGTGCCGGTCACCGTCCAGCGCGCCACCCGCATGGTGAACGCGCCGCCGCCCGTGTCGAACGACCACGTGAGGTAGATCTGGCGCGAGGTGGCGAAATCCGGCGCGACGGCCAGTCCGACGAGACCGAGGTCCCCGTCGTCGTGGACGGGAAGGTTCGCGATCGTCCGCGCCGGACCGGCGGCGGGCACCCAGGCGAGCTTGCCGCTCTTGCCGGTGCTGAGTACCGAACCGTCCGGCAGATAAGCGAAATCGGTCAGGTCGAACGCGGCTTGACCGCTCGGCTGGTCACGCAGGACGAAGCCGGAAGGCAGGGAGGGCGCCGCGGTCGCTTCCGGCGCGCCCACCCAGCCCGGGAGAAGAAGGATTGAAACCGACAGTGCGACAAGTACGCGAGTGAGTGCCCTGCTCGGCTTCATCGGCGCTTCCCCATTTCCGGCGTGTCATGACACGTCGCCGGAGGCGGGTAAGTCATTGCCCTCAGGGGCTTTCGTTTATGTCAAAGCAATCGAACCGAAATGATCGTCACGCGGTGGAGCGGTCAGGCCACGACCTGTACGACGCCACCCTTCTGCAGCATCGTGAAGTACTTCTGCGAAGCCGCGGCGGACAGGTGGATGCAGCCGTGCGAGTACACCGAGAGGCTGCCGGTGTGGAACGCGATACCCGGCAGGAAGAACACGGAGTTCGGCATCGGCGCGTCGAAGGCCTTCGAGTGGTAGTTCTTGACCTTCGCCGAAACGTGGAAGACACCCGTCGGCGTCGCGTACCCCTTCTTGCCGGGCAGCTGCTTGACCGGGCCGTAGATGACCTTGCCGTCCTGCAGCAGCCACGTCTTCAGCGCGGAGAGGTCCACGCAGGCACTCACACCCGGCGAGGCCAGCGCGGCCTTGCAGGGAATGTCGGCGGCGTTCGGGGCGGGCTTGGGCGCCGGCTTCGGCGTGGGTTTCGGCGTGGGTTTCGGCGTGGGTTTCGGCGTCGGCTTGGGCTTCGAAGACGTCGGCTTCGGCGTGGAACTGGAGCTGCTCGGCGTCGGCGTCGGCGAAGACGTGGCAGGCACGGACGTGGTCGTGGTCGTGGTCGTGGTCCCGCCCGCCGGGTCGCCCTGAGCGACGGCCCCGCCGCCGGGCGCGCCGCCGCCCGTGCCGCCGGAGCACGCGGTCAACGCCAGCGCGGTGGCCAGTGCGGTCACCCCAACCAGGAACTTCTTCACGACCCGTACCCCCGTTTGCCCGTGGTCCGTCTGACATGGGTAAAGACGGAGCTCACCCGTCCGGGGTTGTTGATCGGAAGGTCACGATCGCGTCTCAGGGCACGCGGCCGACGACCCGCGCGTACATCCGGCCCGGATTGGCGCCTTCGTCCAGATATCCGGGCAGCGGCGGCAGCTCCCGCGCGAACCCGGCCAGCCTGCCGAACAGTTCGTTCGCGTCCACGGGACGCCGTTCCGGGTCCTTCTCCAAGAGGTCCGCGAGCAGGTCGTTCAGTCCACGCGGGACACCGTCCACGTCGGCCGGACTCTCCTTGACCTGTTTCTCGAACACCGCGTACGCCGTGGGCCCGGTGAACAGCTGCCTGCCGGTCAGCATTTCGTGCAGTACGCAGCCCAGCGCGTACAGGTCGCTGCGCGGTCCGGCGATTCCCCGCTGGATCTGCTCGGGCGCCATGTACGCGGGGGTGCCCAGGATCTGCCCGGCGCGGGTGAACTGGGCGACGTCGGTCTCGCGCAGCATCGCGAGGCCGAAGTCGAGCACCTTCACGCTGCCGTCGGGGCACAGCATCAGGTTGGTGGGTTTGAGATCGCGGTGGCAGATGGACAACGCGTGCGCGGCGGACAGCACGGCGCAGGCCTGCGCGGCGATCGCGGCCGCCCACGGCACCGGCAGCGGGCCGTGTTCGGCGGCGAGATCGGCGACGGTCACGCCTTCGATGAACTGCATGACCTGGTACAACCGCTCGTCGTAGGTGCCGAAGTCGTACAGCGTCGGCGCGCCCGCGTGTTCCAGGGTCGCGAGGATCCGCGCCTCGCGGATGAACCGCTGTTCGAGTTCGGCGTCGGGACCACCGGGAAGGCCGAGGAACTTCACCGCCACGCGGCGGCCGAGGTGCCGGTCGTGGCCGGCGTAGACCGCGCCCATCCCACCCCTGCCGAGCGGCAGCTCGTCGAGTTCGTAACGGTCCGCGATCAGCACCTAGTTCTCCGGCTTGAGCTGGCCCTCAGTCAGTCCCGTCAAGCCTAGCCTCACCAGCTCCAGGCCCGATTCCGCCGCCTCGCGCAGGGCGGCCTCGAAGGCGGCGAGCCGGGTGAACGCCTCCCCGTGGGCGCGCTGCGCTTCGATCGGCAGGCGCGGGATCCGGGTGCGCTTGAGGTCGATCCTGGTCGAGGAGGTCGGGGCGATCTGCCCCGCCGCGCGCAGGCAGCCGGCGAGGAACGCGGCGTCCAGCCGTTCGGGATCGGTGCGGTACTTCGACATCGTCGGCTCGGCCGCGACCGTCTCTCCACTGTGGACATGAGCGGGCGCGGAGGGCGACGCGACGACGTCGCCTTCTTCCACCGATTCCGGCACGGTGAGCACGCCGGACTTCAGCAGCTCGCCGATCGTGACGAACGAGGGCTTCTCGTCGGAGACCGCCAGCGACGGCAGCTCCGGCCGGATTCCCTCGAAATACCTTCGGACTTCCAAGAAGGCTTCACCCGCGTGTTCGTCCCGATCCTGATACCGCGCGGGGGAAAGGTCGATCTCCTCGTCGAGCAGATCGATGATCCGCACCGCGCCCGGCACCTCGGCGCCGCACAGGTGCTCCCGCCACTGTTCCTCCACAGTGGACGGATCGGCCAGCAGGAGCACCCTGGACGGCGGCCGCTCCCCGGGCTCCGGCCGCCGCAGCAGCCAGAGATCCGCCCCGCCGACCGTGACCACGGCACGCAAAGCCCCGGCCCGCAACAAATTCCCGCGGATCCGCCGTCCGGTGCGGCGTCCGGCGGCGGCGGGCGGCATGCGGATCGCGACCAGCCCGCCGGGTTTCACATGCGCGAGACAGTGCTGCACCCAGGCCAGTTCCGGCTCGCCGCGCGGCGGCTGGCCGTACACCCAGCGTGGGTCGCCGACGAGTTCGTCGTAGCCCCATTCCCGTTCGTTGAACGGCGGATCGCAGACGACGGTGTCCGCGAGAACCCCCTCGTAGGAGTCCATCGACAGGGCGTCCGCCCCGTACATCTCCATGTCCGCGCCCGCGAGCAGCAGCCGGTGCGCCGCGATGCACGAGGTCGCCGGATCGTCGACCTGGCCGAGCAGCCGGGTTCCGCCGGAGGCGAGCAGCAGCGTCCCGAGGCCGCACGCGGGGTCGAGCACCACGCCGGGTGCGGGACCGATGAGCCGGGACATCAACGCGGCCACCGGCCCCGCGGTGACGGACAGCTGCCGGGAGTGCGCCTCGACGTAGCGATCGCACAGGAACTCGTAGGCCTCGCGCGCGCCTCGCTCGGCGGCGAACCGGTCCAGCAGTTCGAGCAGCTCGGCGTCGTCGTAACGCGGCGAAAAGGTCCACGCATGCCGCCGCGAAAGGTACGACCCCACCCTGCCGACCCGGTCGCCGAGCGCCAGGTCGTCGCCGAGGTTCCGCAGCCGCTGCCAGATCCGGTCCCCGAGCGAGATCTCGACCGGCTTCCCCCGCTCACGCAGCCACTTTTCAACGGCGACCAGGGAAAAGAAGGGGCTCGACGCCGTCCCGCCGACAGGCGGCGGAAAATCGCCGTAACGTCGACGCCAGTTGCTGACGGCGGCGCGGCCGACGCCGGCGATCCGCGCGATGTCCGCCGCGGTTACGGTGGCTTGCTCCTCCATCGCCGCATCGTAACCGACAGCCGACTATTCCAACCCTTTGTTTGTGAACTCAGTACACAACTGCTTTACTGGGCTCCATGAGGTACACCCTTCGGTACGCCGCCGACTCGGACGTCGGGCGGCGGCGCCAGGTCAACCAGGACTCGGTCTACGCCAGCACCAGGATGCTGGCCGTCGCCGACGGCATCGGCGGCCAGCCGCACGGCGAGGTGGCCAGCGCCGAGGCGGTGGGTGTCCTGTCCCGGCTCGACAAGGACCTCCGCGGCTTCGACCTCGCGGACGTCGACCTGGTCGAGGTGCTCTCCGGCGGCCTTCGCGCCATCGACGACCGGCTCGCCGCGACGGCCGAGCAGGAGCCCGAGACGCGGGGCATGGGCACCACTCTGACGACAGTGCTGTTCGACGGCTCCCACTTCACCGCCGCCCACATCGGCGACTCGAAGGGCTACCTCCTCCGCGGCGGCACGCTTCAGCGCTTCACCCGCGATCACACGCTCGCGCAGGCCCTCGCGGACGACGGGCGCATCGACCCGTCGGAGGTCGAGGGACACCCTCGCGGCTCGCTGTTGATGAAGGCGCTCTTGAGCACCGGCAGCGGCGAAGCGGACATCTGGACCTTCGACGCCGCGCCCGGAGACCGTCTCCTGCTGTGCTCGGACGGGTTAACGGCAACGGTTGTCGAAACCGTTATCAAGGACGTCCTGGGGGCCTTCCAAGATCCCACCGAGACCGTCCCGAGGCTGATCGACCTGGCCAACGAAGGCGGCGGGCCGGACAACATCACCTGCGTCGTGGCCGACGTCGTCGACACCACCGTCCCCGCGGCCACTTGAGCCGCAAACGCAGGTCAGACCCGCCTTCGCGGGGGCGAAAGGGCATCCGGTAAAGTTCCCCACGGAGGATTGGCCGAGCGGCCTAAGGCGCACGCTTGGAAAGCGTGTTGGGTTCACGCCCTCGCAGGTTCGAATCCTGTATCCTCCGCCGTCAGCAAGGCCCCGGACGTTCCGACGTCCGGGGCCTTGTTGATTACTTAGCAGGACCTTCACTTAACAGAGTCAGTTGATCACGCTAAGTTTAATAGTGGTCGTTCCAGCCCCCCGACGTCCCAAGGGAGTCCGCCAAAATGGCCGGAGTCGAAGAGATCCGCGCTGGTATCGCGCTCGCGAACGAGAAGGCATCCGCGAGCATCGCCGCACTTCAGCAGGCAGCGCAGTCTCTCGAAGAAGCCCAGCTTTCGCTTTCCCAGGCCACCCAGGGCAGCACCCAGCACGAGGTGAGCCAGGCACACGGGCTCCTCGCCGAGGCCCTGCAGGGCATCACCGGGATGCAGAGCACCATCCAGGCGGGCATCTCGTCGGCCGAGTCGTACTCGACCCGTCTCTGACATGTACCTCGAGGAGCTGCACCAGCTGCTGACGGCGGTCCAAACCGGCCTCGCCGACGGACGCGCCCATGCCGAGCGGGCGAGAAGCCTGCTCGAGGAGTCCAGGCGCGCCATCGTGGAACCCCAGGCCCAAGCCGTGCCCTGGGTGCCGCCGCAGCTGGCGCAGGCCGACGAGGGAATGGAAAATCTCCTGACGCGCCTTTCCGCCGCTGACGACCTGGTCAGCGGCTACCAATCCCGCCTCTGAGATCGGCGAGCCGGTATGGGCAGCAAAGCGAGTGAACAGCGCAATCGCGTCGTTACGGCGCTGGAACGGGTCCGGCACCAGATCGGGCTCGTCCTCGGCGCCGCCGCCGGCGCCCGCCAGTACGCCGAGGCGGAACTGGCCAAACTGGAGCTGGAACAGCACATAGTCCGGGTAGGGATGGACAACTCCACCTCGGAGCAGTACACCGAATGGTCGCGGCATCCCGCCGCGAACGAGGTGTTCGGCCAGCTCGGCAGCGTGCGCGGCCAGTTCTACGCGGACTGGGAAGCCGGCCCGAACGCGTTGCGCGAACTCGTCGCGCACAACGCGCCGGGGCCCGCGAGCCAGCCGCCGGGCAGCTGGCTCGGCCGCGTCGGCGGAAATCCCGGCATCACCGCGCCGGGACTGTGGCGCGTCGGCTCGGCGACCGTTTCGGGCAAGGACGTCCCGCGCACGTTCGACGTCGCGGTGCCCCTGCTCGACGAGTCGCACCTGTCCATCACGTCGGCGCCCAAGACCAGGGCCGCGGTGGACGGCATCGTACAGAACCTGCTGATGCGGATCCTGAGCACGTTCGAACCCGGCGCGGTGCGCGTCCACCTGTGGGATGTCGGGCAGCTGACCGCGATCCTTCCCGACCTGTACCCGCTGAGCCGCACGAGCGCGCTCACGCTGTACGACCCGGGACGGCTCGAAGACCTCCTCGACGAGCTGGCGGGCCACATCCGCCGCATCCACGCGACCGGGATGCAGGCGGGGCACACGTCGCTGAGGGAGATCCGGCGGGCGAGCGGCCAGCGCGTCGAACCGTTCCGCGTCGCGGTGCTGTACGGCAACGGCGAAACCCTCGAACCGGAGCGCGCCCGCGAACTGAAACGAGTCGCCACCGGGGCGCTCGCGGCCGGGATCTGCCTGATCCTGATCGACGTGCCGACCATGCTGTCGACGTCGGTCGAATCGCTGAGCCTGCACGACGAGCGGCGCGCGAAGAGCAGCATGACCGGCCCCGACCTGGTCGTCGACCTGGACCCGCCGATGCCGTCCGGGCAGGTCATCCGCGCCGCCGGGCGGATCGCCGAGGCGCTGATCGCCAAACAGGGCGGGCCCCGCGCGTTCACCGACCTCCTGCCGACCGAGCTGGGCAAGGAGAGCTCGGCGCGCGAGCTGCGGGCACCGGTCGGGTTCTTCGAGGGCGAGCCGGTGGAGGTCGTCATCGGTGACGCCAGCCCGCACGTGCTCATCGGCGGTCCGAGCGGTTCGGGTAAGACGAACTTCCTGTACTCGCTGCTCGGCAGCCTCGCGGCCAGGTACTCGCCGGACGAGCTCGCGCTGTACCTGCTGGACTTCAAGGAGGGCGTGTCGTTCGCCGGGCTCGCGCCGGGGCGGCGGGACGCCAGCTGGCTGCCGCACGCCAAGCTCATCGGGGTCAACGTCAACACCGACCGCGAGTTCGGCCTGGCGCTGCTGCGGTTCCTCGCCGACGAGCTGCGCCGCCGGTCCGCCGCGGCGAAACTGCACGAGGTCACCAACCTCGCGGACCTGCGTGAACAGGACCCCGGCGGGCACTGGCCGCGGATCGTCGCGGTGATCGACGAATTCCAGTACCTGTTCGCCGGCCGCGACGGCGTGACGGCGACCGCGACCCAGCTGCTGGAGGACATCGCGCGGCGAGGCCGGTCTCAGGGCATCCACCTGGTGCTGGCGAGCCAGGACGTCGCCGGGATCGAGGCCTTCTGGGGCAAACCGGCGGTGTTCGAGCAGTGCACGCTGCGGATCGCGATGCCGAAGGCGCGGCGCGTGCTGGCCGAGACCAACAACGCGGCCGTCTCCGCGCCGAAGTGGCACGCGGTGATCAACCACGATTCCGGGGTGGCGCACGGGAACCAGCTCGCCCACGTACCGGACGCGAGCACCAAGGACGTCTTCAACAAACTGCAGCACCGGCTCTGGGAGCAGTACGCGGAGTCGTTCAAGCGGCCCCGGCTGTTCGACGGGGCGCATTCCCCTGTGCTGGAACAGTTCCCGGCGTTCGCCGACCTGAAGCCGACGGATCGGCCGCGGGCGCTGCTCGGCCAGTCCATCGACGTCGACGAGGCCGCCTGCGGGGTCGAGCTGCCGAAGGCACCGGGACGCAACGTCGCCGTCCTCGGCGCGGCCACCGCGGAAGCACTGTCCATCATGGACTCCGCCGCTCGATCGCTGGCTCGCCAGTATCACTGCGGGTCGGTGGAGTTCGTGCTCTCGTGCCCCATCGAAGCGTCCGTCCCCGCGGTGGCCGAACTCGCCGAGCGGCTGCGCGCGGAGGGACACCAGGCCACCCTTGTCGACGATTTACCCGCCCGGGTAATCGATATCGCGGAAAATCTGTCCTCTTTGGACAAAGCACAGGTTCTGCTCCTGTACGGCGTCGACGCGTCGATCCCCGCGCTGGAGGCGAAGGCACCCGGACAGCTCAAGAGCGGTCTGGATCAGCTGCGGCTGCTGCTGAAGCAGGGCCCGACACACGGCGTTCACACCATCGGCTGGTGGCGCAGCATCGCCCGCCTGAAGGACACGCTCGGTTTCGCGGGCACGGACGACATCGGGACCTGGGCGGCGTTGGACGTCCAGGGCAACGAACTGTCGCCGTTCGCCGCCGGCCAGGTCGTGCACTGGTCACCGCGACCGGGCCGGGCGCTGTTCTTCGACCGCACCACCCACGGCGCCCCCGAGGTGATCATCCCGTTCCAGCGTCCGGAAGGGCTTCTCGATGGATGACGGCATCACCGCGGCCATGCGGTACAAGGAGATCGTCGGCCTGGCGCGCGCTTCGGCGGAGAACCTCCGCAACTGGGAGATCGGCCGCGCGGACGAACTGGAGGCACGGCTCGCCGAGGCGCACCAGGCCGTCGCGGACGCCGCCGAACGCGAGCAACGCGCCGTCGACCGGTGCACGCGCTGGTGGAAGATGGCGCAGCACAACGTCGAAGGGCTCTCGTGGCTGCCCGAAGACGAGGACCCGAAACCGGTGCCGACCGCGCGGCCCGGGTACCTGGAGAAGTACCTGGAAGAGGTCAAGCCGAGCTACCAGGAACTCGTGCAGGCGGTGCTTTCCCTAGGGTGGCGCGCCAAACGCTCCTGACTTCACCCGCGTTTCGTCCTCTGGATGCGGTACTTGCGTGTGCAACTACCGCATCCAGAGGACTAATTGCGGATCACAGCTGGCCGAGCACCTTCTCCAGGTAGTCCGCCAAGTCGTAAAACGCGTCCTGGACGGGGTTGCCCGCACTCGGCCGGAACCGCAGCACCTGCGGGTCGTGGTCGCTAGCCTGCTTCGCGAACTCCGCGTTCAGGTGGACGACGTCGTAGTCGAGCCCGCGCGGCGCCTTCGACGTCAGGATGTGGTCCAGCACCTGCGACTGCCCCTCGAAAACGTAGCTGTACCGCTCGTTCTCGGGCAGCGACGCGATGAGGTCCTTCAGCGCGCCACCGGCGGTCAGCGTCTGCACGGCGGGCGAGAACGGGTAGTCGTTGATGTCACCGGCGACCACGATGTTCGCGTTCTTGTCCGACGCGAGCAGCTTGTCGACGAAGCCGCGTAGCACGGTCGCCTGCTTGGCCCGCTGCACCTCGGAACTCCGGACCGGCGGCTGGTTGCGGCCGTGGGTCGGCTGGTCGCCGCCCTTGGAGTTGAAGTGGTTCGCGATGACGAACACGGTGCGGCCCTTGAAGACGAACTCGCCGACCAGCGGCTTGCGGCTGGCTTCCCACGCCTCGTTCCCGGGCTCGACGCGGCCGGGCGAGACGGTGAGGTGGGTCTTGCCGCGCTCCTTGACCACGCCGGCCGGAGTGGTCGCGTCGCCGCCCTTGCGGTCCACAAAGGACACCCGCGCCGGGTTGAACAGGAAGCCGACGCGGATGTTGCCGCCCGGCTGGCCGCCGTCCTTGCCGTTCTCCGGGTCGATCTGACGCCACTCGTAACGCGGGCCGCCGGCGGCGACGATCGCGTCGGCGAACTTCTGCAACGTCTGGTCGGCGGCGACGGTACCGTCGTTCGTCGGCCCGTTGTTGTCCTGGATCTCTTCCAGGTTCAGGATGTCCGGCTTCGCCAGGTTCCCGACGACGGCCTTGGCCAGCTCGCCGAACTTCTCCGCACTGTCCAAAGCGGACAGGTTCTCGACGTTGTAGGTGGCCACCGAAAGCTCACCACTGCGCTGGGCGCGGGTGCTCTCGCGCTGCAACCCGTTGTCCTTGGCGGCGCCCAGCTTCGTCGCGAACAGCGTGTAGCCGCCGAAGTTGCTGTACTCCACCGGGCCGGAGGTCTCGCCGGTGAGCACGTCGCCGGTGTTGACCTTCGGGAACGGCTGCTGGGCGAACGGGATCAGCGACGCGACCTTGAGCACGCCGGTGTTGAGCCGGGCGTAGTCCAGGTACACCGCGCCGCCGCGGACGCTCGGGTTCTGCTTCGGCTTGGTGGTCACGTAAAGCTCGTTGAACCTCGACGTCGGGCCGACGACGCGCGCGTCGGAGACGCTGACGATCTCGCTCTCGTGCGTCTCCCAGAAGTCCAGCGAGTACTTCGCGGGCTCCAGCGGCAACGGCTCGATGCTGCCGCCCGGAGCGGGGGCGACGGTGTCCGGGACCGTGTCCGGCGAGACGACGGTCGGGGCGGGCAGGGCGTTCCCGCTCGACTGGACCGTCCATTGTGCACTGGTCAGCTCGGTGAGCGACTGGTACGGCGAGGTCGCGGGAGCGTCCGGGTAGAACTCGCGGACGGTGCCCGCGGCGGTCACCGCGTCGCCGACGGCCACGGCGGGCGTGGTCGAGCCGGTGAAGACGAACAGGCCCTCGCTGGTGCGCGGGTCGGCGTCGGGCGCGGTGTCGGTGATCCAGAACCCGCGCGCCGAACCAAAACTCCGGATCGCGGTGACGACGCCGGTGACCCCGGCGACCTTCCGGTCCTTGAACGGCGAGATCCGGGTGGTGCCCTGGATGTCGTGGATCTTGGCGTCGACCGGCGGCGGGCCGGTCTCGCCCGGCGTCTCACCCTTGCCGTTGGTCGGGGTGGGCGAGCCTGAGGTGAAGTCCGCGGCGTTGTCGTCGGTGTCCGCGAGCGTCGTTCCCCTGGCGACGGAGGCGGTGTTGGACGGCGCCGGCGCCGTCGAACCCTCGCGGATGACGGCGGCGGCGCCGAAGCCGACCAGATCCTTGATCCGGGTGTCGGCCGCGCAGCCGGCGGCCGTCTTGCAGGTCAGCGCCGTGGTGCCCTGGACGAGCGCGATGGTGCCCGCGGTCGCGGACAGGGCCAGCGAACCGGTGGCGTCCGGTGACGGCAACGCGACCGTGCCGCCCGAGCCCTTCGCCTGCGCGATGAGGTACCGCGCACCCGGAGCGACACTGCCGGCCAGCGGCGTTACCTGCCAGCTGTTCCCCGACGCGGGCGCGTACTGGACGCTGAAGCCGTCGAGGCTCACGGCGGCCGTGCCGCGGTTGGCGAGTTCGACGAAGTCGTTGGTCAGCGTGGCGCCCGAATTGCCGCCACCGCCGTAGACCTCGGCGATCACGGCGTCGGCGCTGGGCGCGGCGAGCGCGGCCGGAGCGGAGACGCCGCTCACGACCAGGCCGGAGGCGACGGCCACGGTCAGGGCCCGTCTCCGGGCGGCACGTCGGGATGTGGTCACGCTGAGTCCCCTTTTCACAAGATCGGTCGAGGCATACTCCCCCGAACAAGTGAAATGAGGAAGACGACAAGACAACGATTCGTCACCGCTAGCCCGTTCGGACCCTGGTCGCGCCGAGTCACCGCGTGCGAAGATCAAGCTCCGCCGCCTGTTACACACCAGGAGGCGTCTTCATGCGCAGACTGCTTTGCGCGCTCATCGCGGCCGGTCTCGTGATCCCGGTTCCCCTGGCGGCCGCCAAACCACCGGAGAAGGCCGCGTTCGAGGTGATGACCCCGGCGAGCACGGTCGCGTCGCGCACCGACCGGCGGCCGGACGCGGGCGGGATCTTCGACCCGATCGCGCGCAAGACCTTCATCTCGTGGTCCGGCAAGGCCGCGGACACCTACGTCCAGGCCTACGACCACCGGACCGGCGTCTGGACGGCGCCGAAGAAGATCGCCGACGGCGAGTCCGATCCGCACAACTACCCCACGATGCTGCTGGCCGGCGACGGGCATCTGCTGATCTTCCGCGGCATGCACAACACGCGGACCGTGATCAGCCGCGCGCCGCTCGCCCATTCCCTCGACGGCACCTGGACCGGCGTCGAGGTCCCGGAGGGGGACGCGGCGAGCTATCCGATGCCGGTGAAGACCGTCGACGGCACGCTGTTCCTGTTCTACCGCGAGACCACGAAGGAACTGGATCCGACGGCGGACTCCGACTTCCGCCCGATGAAGTACCTCGTTTCCCGCGACCACGGGAAGACGTGGAAGAACTCCGTGCGGTTGACCGGGAAGCGGTGGGCGTTCGGCTCGCTGGGCCGGGCCGACCACATGGACGAGATCTATGTCGGGCAGCTGCGATACCTGCCGTCGAGCGGGCGGATCCAGTTCGTCTACACGCTCGCGGGCGGCGGGCCGTCGCAGCACAAGCACGACGTCTACCACCGGAACGTCTACCACCTGTCGTTCGACGTCCGCACCCTGCGCTTCTTCTCCGCCGCGGGCCACGACCTCGGCACGCAGGTCGACGACGCCGAACAGGAGCGGTATCTCAAGGTCGCCGAAACGCCGCTCGAACTCCCCGGCGGGCTCAAGTCGCCGGACTACATCCTGCAGGTCGGCACCCAGCGCGACGGCAAACCGTTCGTCACATGGTTCCAGTTCGACGCCGCGGGCTCGCCGCGCG
The DNA here is from genome assembly GCF_056435645.1 of Amycolatopsis sp. NPDC043889. Classification (NCBI taxonomy): domain Bacteria; kingdom Bacillati; phylum Actinomycetota; class Actinomycetes; order Pseudonocardiales; family Pseudonocardiaceae; genus Amycolatopsis; species Amycolatopsis sp. NPDC043889. The sequence continues at coordinate 906,453 of NZ_JBWKEC010000001.1, read as the reverse complement.
ATTTCGCGGCCGCGTGGAACGGCCGGAACTGGGAGGTGCGCGAGGTCGCGAACGGGCTCCGATTACGCGAGATCGAACAGCTCAATGGCGGCACTTGGCGCGTTTACGGAACCCGCGACGGAAAACCGGGCATTGAAACGTTCCTGCTCGAGAACGGGCGCGTCTGGCGGCCGGAAACGGTGATCACCACACCGAAACCGGTCCAGCGCGTCGAAGTGATCACCGGTTTCCGGGACCCAGCCCGCATTCTGGCGACCGGCGCGTCCAGTGCCCGTGACGTCTCCGTGGCCGACGGTGACATTTATGTCGCGGGAGTCCCGCGCAAATAGCCCATTGGTGTTCCGCTGCCTTAAATGAACCTCAAGTCCGGGTACGACCCGGCATTCCCGGAGCTACCTTTGGCGACGTGAGCGAGGACACAAATCCTCGGCTCGCGTCGCCGGAGGAGGTGTCCGATGAACTGGCTCATCGTCGGTACGACACTGGTTCTGCTGCTGACCATCGCGCTCGCCGTCGATCTGCGCGACCGGAAACGCGGCGGGCGGCAGGTGGCCCATTTCGGCGGAGCGCGGCTCGACGCCGTACTGCGCGAGGCCGACATGGCCGACCGGCACACGACCTTCTGACGCTCGCCGGGGAGGGCGAGCAGGGGGAACTGGGGGGCGCACCGCCGGTGCACGGGACCCGTCGGGGGAGGACGGAGCCCGTACACCGGCGGTGTGTCGTTTCGCCTCGTGAGTGGTAAGGACGGTTCTAACCGTCCCTGCCACTCACGAGGTGTTCGGTGGGCCCGTTCCGGCGCCCGTGCCCGCCTGAAGTACATGAAGGTCGAGTTCCCTCGGCTGACCCTGAAGGTCCGTGAAGGCCTCCTTCACTACCCTCAGGGTAGGCATGGAGGCCTTCACGGACACATGATCAGCCCCAGCCAAATCCAGTAGGCACCCAAGACGCTCTTGGCCCTAACCGTCCTTGCCACTCATGAGTCTTTTCGCGCCGGCGACCGCCGCCTTGCCCGCGCCCTTCGCGCTCGCGGCCAGGAACGTCATCCAGTCGAAGTAGTCGCGCCACAGCACGATCCGGCCGTCGCGCACTTCGAACGTGCCGCACACCCAGAACTCGGCCTCCCACGATCCACGTCGCAGGACGTCGGTGCGCTCGGTCAGCACGATCGGCCCGTCGGCGGCGATGTGGTGGGTGCGCGCCTCGAACCCGCTGCCGTAGCGGGCCATGGTGCGCAACTGCTTCTCCACCGCCGAAAGGCCGCGGGCCGGGGGGGGCAGCGGGACGTTCTGATAGACGATGTCGATCGCCACGAAGCCGAGCGCCCGATCGACGTCGAACTCTTCGAGGGCCTGAAGGAAACCGGTCACCACTGTCTTCGGATCCGTCATGCCCGCCAAGGCTGATCCGATTTTGAACCGCCGGAAGGTCACAGCCGTATCACAGGAGGAGAGGGGCCGCTTTCCCCTGACTACGGAGGTATCGATGCGACGGCGACTGCCGATGGCCCTGTTCGGGCTGGTCGTCTGGGTGCTCGCGGGCTGCTCGACGGCCACGGGCGCCGCACCGGCGACACCGGGCGCCAACCAGGCCGACATCACCTTCTCCCAGCAGATGGTGCCGCACCACCAGCAGTCGATCCAGGTCGCGAACCTGGCCTCGGAACGGTCGGCCTCGGAGTACGTGAAGGCCACCGCCGCCAAGATCGTCAAGGCCGAGTCGGCAGAGGTCCAGACGATGACCGGCTGGCTGCAATCGTGGAACGCGGCCGTTCTCCCCGCGGCGGGTCACGCCGGGCACGCGATGCCGGGGATGATCACCGAGGGACAGGTCGCCTCGCTGCAGAACCTGTCCGGCGCCGAGTTCGACAAGGTGTGGCTCCCGCTGATGGCCGAGCATCTGCGCAACGGCGTCGCGATGGCCAAGACCGTGCTGTCGTCGGGCGAGCACGCCGAGACCAAGGCGCTCGCGCGGGAGATCGTGGAGAACCAGACGGCGGCGATCGACGAGATCACCGCGCAGCTTTCCTGACCCCCTGAAGGCTCCGGAAGGCCCTCCGGTATTGTTCTCGGCGGTGGCGTGTCCGAGCGGCCTAAGGAGCACGACTCGAAATCGTGTGACGGTTAATACCCGTCCGTGGGTTCAAATCCCACCGCCACCGCAGCGAAGAGCCGGTCTCCACGGAGACCGGCTCTTCTGCGTCCGGGACTACTTGTTGAACTTGTCCTTGAGGTCCTGCACGCCGCCTTCCGCACGGTCGCGCAGGTCGTGCCCGGCCTCCTTGACCTGGCCTTCGGTCTGGTCGGCCCGGCCGGAGTTCGCGAGGTCCTGGTTGCCGGTCTTCTCGCCGAGCTTCTCCTTGGCGGCGCCGATGGCCTGTTCGGCCTTGTCCTTCGCCTTGTCGAAAACGCTCATGGCGGATGTTCCTCCTTCGACCGCGGCCGCCGTTTGCGGCCGCCTGCCTCCGGATTACCCGGGCCACGGGATCCGACACATCTGTCACCCGGTGCGGTTACCCCGTCGCCCGTGGAAGAACTCTTCGAGCAGGGCCGCGCATTCGGCCTCCAGCACGCCGCCGACGACCTCCGCGCGGTGACTGAGCCGCCGATCGCGGACGACGTCCCACAGCGACCCCACGGCCCCGGTCTTGGGTTCCCAAGCGCCGAAGACGACCTTCGCGACCCGGGCCATCACGAGCGCGCCGGCGCACATCGTGCACGGCTCCAGCGTCACCGCGAGCGTGCAGCCTTCGAGCCGCCAGCCGTCGCCATAGCTCTCGGACGCGGCCCGCAGCGCGAGGATCTCCGCGTGCGCCGTCGGGTCGCCGAGTTCTTCACGGGCGTTGCGCGCGGAAGCGAGCGGGGTCCCGTCCGGCGACAGGACGACGGCGCCGATCGGCACGTCGTCGCCCGCACCTCGCGCCGCCGCGATCGCCGCCCGGACGGCGGCGATGTCGGCGGCGGAGGCGGCGGGGCTCAGATCTCGTCCAGGATCTTGGAGAACTCGGCGGCGAACCCGCACCGCTGCGCGACCATCTGGAGCTGTTCGTCCGGATAGAGGTCGACCTCGCCGACGATCACCTGCAGTTCGGCCCCGGGGAGTCCGAGGTCGGACAGGATCTCCAGGTCGCCTTCCGGCCAGACCGCGTCGTCGTCCTCGTCCGGGGGATCGACTCTCAGCACGTCGAGGACGTCCGCGGCGATGTCGTAGTCGAGCGCCGCGGCGGCGTCGGACAACAGTAACGAGGGACCTCTGGGGCTCGGCCGGACGATCACGAAGAACTCGTCGTCGACCGCCAGCAGCCCGAACGCGGCACCTGTGGAACGCAGTTTCCCGAGCTCGGTGATCGCAGCGTCGAGTTCGGCGAGCGCCCCCGGATCAAGAGAGCTGCACCGCCACCGACCGTCCTCCCGCACCACGGCCACCGCGAACCCCGTGATCGGCTCTTGCACCGCCATGCGCACACCGTATTCCGCCCGCATTCGGAACGCACGCACGGTGCGCCCGAAGCGCCGCATGCGCCACTATCGAGACATGACCGGACCCACCGACCTGCCCACCCTCCCCGACGCGCGCTTCGCCGGATTGCTGGAGGAGGCCCGCGCGCTCCAGGCGAAAACCGTAGAGCTCCGCCGGGAGATCCACCGGAATCCGGAGATCGGGCTCCACCTGCCGAAGACCCAGTCCTCGATCAAAGCGGCCCTCGAAGGCCTGCCGCTCGAGATCATCGAGGGCAAATCGACCACCTCGCTGACCGCCGTCCTCCGCGGCGCGAAGCCGGGCCCGGCGATCCTGCTCCGCGGCGACATGGACGCGCTGCCGCTGCACGAGGACACCGGCCTCGACTTCGCCTCCGAGGACGACGGCGCGATGCACGCCTGCGGGCACGACACCCACGTCGCGATGCTGGCGTCGGCGGCACGGCTGCTCAGCGAGCACGTCGACGAGCTGGCCGGGTCGGTGGTGTTCATGTTCCAGCCCGGCGAGGAGGGCGAGCACGGCGCGCGCCACATGATCCACGAGGGTGTGCTCGATGCCTCGGGCGAGCGCGTCGAGAAGGCGTTCGGCCTGCACATCTTCACCTCGGCCGCGTCCGGCGTCGTGCAGACGCGGCCGGGGCCGATCATGGCGTCGGCCAACAGCTTCCACGTCACCGTCACTGGCAGGGGCGGGCACGGCTCGGCGCCGCACCAGGCGATCGACCCGGTGCCGGCGGCGGCCGCGATGGTGAGCGCGCTGCAGACGATGGTGACCCGCAAGGTCAGCGTGTTCGAGCCCGCGGTGGTCTCGGTCACCCGGATCGAGGCCGGGACGACGACGAACATCATCCCCGAGACGGCGTTCCTGGAGGGCACGATCCGCACGCTGTCCGAGCGGACGCAGGCGTTCGTCCGTGATGAGCTACCGAAGGTGTGCGAGGCGGTCGGCGCGGCGCACGGCGTCCGCGTGAGCGCCGAAGTCCTCCCCGGCTACCCGGTCACGGTGAACGACCCCCAGGTCGCGGCGCGGGTGCTGGATCTGGCGGCCGAGGTCCTCGGCGCCCGCAACTCCGAGGTCATGGAGAACCCGGTGATGGGCGCGGAGGACTTCTCCTACGTCCTGCAGCGGATTCCGGGCGCGTTCGCCTTCCTCGGCGCCTGCCCGCCCGGCGCCGACCTGGCCACGGTCGAGGCGAACCACTCGAACCGGGTGGTCTTCGACGAGGACGCGATGGCCAACGGCGTCGCGATGTACGCCGCTTTCGCGCTGGACGCCCTTCGGTAGCCATTACACAACAGCGTTGATTTAATGGGTGCCATGAGCGATGACACCCTGGCCGTCCTGGCCGCACAGGAGGAGCGCCTGGTCTTTCGCCGGTTCGACAACGAGACCGCGCTGAAGCTGGGTGCCCACCTGCTCGCGGCGGCACGGGACCGCGCCCTCCCGGTGACGGTCTCCGTGCGCCGCGGCGGGCAGCGGCTGTTCCACGCGGCGTTGCCGGGCACCTCGGCCGACAACGACGCGTGGATCGACCGCAAGAGCCGCGTCGTCGACCGTTACGGGCACAGTTCGTTCCTCGTCGGTGAGCAGTTCCGCGCGAAGGGCACGACGTTCGAAGCCGATTCCCGGCTCGCCCCGGATCTCTACGCCGCGCACGGCGGCGTGTTCCCGGTGATCGTCGAGGGCGTGGGCCCGGTCGGCACCGTCGGCGTCTCGGGATTGCCGCAGGCCGACGATCACGCGTTCGTCGTCGAGCAGCTGGAACTCTTCCTCGCCACGCGGTCCTGAGCGGACTCCGACCCGCCTCTGACCTGCCGAAAGAGAGCAAGGGACCTTTGCTACCACCTCCCGCTGGGGAGCGCGGCAGCAAAGGTCCCTTGCTCTCCGCGCGCGGCACAGCCGAGGCGACCGTGTGGTTTTCGGGTCATCGAACGCGCCAAATCCACACGGTCGGTCAGCATTGCTACGCGCAGTACAGGGTGTGTGGATACATCCACCCACCTCTGCCCGCTCCGACCACTCGTCCCAAGTTTCAGGACGCCCGGTCCATTTGCCCGCCGTGCTACCGTAAGGCGTCACATCATATATCAGATAGGGCATGCCAGTGACCTCCTCTTCCCGCTTCGGCGAGCGGAAGCGGCGGCTGTCCGGGGTCGTGGCCATCCCGGTGACCCCGTTCGACGCCGACGGCGCCGTGGATCCGGACGCCTACGCGAAACTGGTGGACCGGGTGATCGACGGCGGGGTCGGCGTCGTGACACCGAACGGGAACACCGGCGAGTTCTACGCGCTGGACGCGGCCGAGACCCGGCACTGCCTCGAACTGACGGTCAAGGCCGCGGCGGGCCGGGCGAGCGTGGTCGCCGGGGTCGGGCACGACGTCCGGACGGCGATCGGCGCGGCGCGGCACGCCCGTGAAGCGGGCGCGGATCTGATCATGATCCATCAGCCGGTGCACCCGTATGTCTCGGCGGAGGGCTGGGTCGAGTACCACCGCGCCATCGCGGCGGCGGTCCCGGAGCTGGGTGTCGTGCCGTACGTGCGCGACGCGCGGATCGAAGGCGAGCGGCTGGCCAGGCTCGCCGACGCCGCGGAGAACGTCATCGGGGTGAAGTACGCGGTGCCGGATCCGGTGCGATTCGCGGCGGTGGCACGGGACGCGGGGATCGATCGCTTCACGTGGATCGCCGGGCTGGCGGAGCTGTCGGCGCCGGGCTACTTCGCCGTCGGCGCGACCGGGTTCACGTCGGGCTTGGTGAACGTCGCGCCGTCGCTTTCGCTGGAGATGTTCCGGGCGCTGCGCGACGGCGACTTCCGCGGCGCGATGGCCTGCTGGGAACGCGTCCGGCCGTTCGAGGAGCTACGGGCCGCGGACGGCAACGCCAACAACGTGAGCGTGGTCAAGGAAGCGTTGGCACAGCTGGGTTTCTGCCGCGCCGACGTCCGCCCGCCGAGCCGCGCGCTGACCGGCGGAAAACAGGAGCAGGTCTCCGCGGCACTGGCCGGCTGGGGCCTTTTCTGACCGTGTCCGCGCCCACTGGGGCGGGCGCGGACACGGTGACAGGTCAGAGGTCGTGGCCATCGACGATCGCGGCGTGGCCCTGATGGGCGCCTCGGGGCGCGCGTACGGCGCGGCGGGCGGCTGCTCACCGGCGAAGCCGGCGGGACCATGAGCGCGAAGAACGATGTCTGGCCGGTGCTCCTGTCTCCGGTCGAAGCTCGCGACCGGACGGAACCGGGGGAAATTTCCCTCGATGTCTTCGACTGTACGCCAGATCGTGCCGCTTTGGTGAATTGCTTCCGCTCCGTCGCCGTGGAACACTGGAAGCAGGCCACGGAGCGACCGTGGCGTGTTGTGGTACCAGTGCCCTTTCTCGGCCGAACCAGACCCTTTCGGTGTTTGTGAACCCGTTGCTGGATTGTCCACTTTCACGAACCAGAACGGTGTGATCCCCCATGACCTCCACACAGACGAGGCAGGGCAGCGACTTCGCCGAACTGTCCAAATTGGTCAAAGACGCCGGCCTCCTCGACCGGCGGCGGAAATACTACGCGGTGAAGATCTCCTTGAACCTGCTCGCTTTCGCGGGCGGCTGGGTCGCCTTCGCGCACCTCGGGGACTCTTGGTGGCAGCTGTTCCTCGCCGCGTTCTTCGCGATGATGTTCACACAGCTGTCCTTCATCGGCCACGACGCGGGACACAAGCAGATCTTCCGCGGCCGCAAGGCGAACGACGTAACCGGTTTCGTCCACGGTGGACTGACCGGGCTTAGCTACGGCTGGTGGATCGGCACGCACACCCGCCACCACGCCAACCCCAACCACGAAGACGAGGATCCGGACGTCAACCTCGCCGCACTCATCTTCACCAAGGCGCAGGGCACCGAACGGCGTGGTTTCCTGCGCTGGATGGCGAAATACCAGGCGTTCCTGTTCTTCCCGCTGCTGTTGCTGGAAGGCCTGAACCTGCACGCGTCGAGTGTGACGGCGATCTTCCAGCGCGGCTTCAAACGGCGGAAGCTCGAGTCGGCGCTGATGCTGGCCCACGTCGCCGCGTACCTGACCGCGGTGTTCGTGGTCCTCTCGCCCGGTGTCGGCTTCGTCTTCATCGCCGTGCACCAGTGCCTCTGGGGCGTGTACATGGGCTGCTCGTTCGCCCCGAACCACAAGGGCATGCCGACACTGTCGGCCGGACACAACCTCGACTTCCTGCGCAAGCAGGTGCTCACCTCGCGCAATGTGCGCGGCGGCCCGGTCGCGGACTTCGCGCTCGGCGGCCTCAACTACCAGATCGAGCACCACCTCTTCCCGAGCATGGCGCGGCCGAACCTGAAGCACGCGCAGGTGATCGTGCGCGAGTTCTGCGCGAAGCACGGCATCGACTACGCGCAGTGCGGCTGGGCGGCGTCGTACGGCTACGTGCTCCGGCATCTGCACGAAGTCGGGGCACCCCTCCGTGCTCAACCGGCGGGTGCGCGATGACCTCCGCTTGCTCCCCCGGCGACGTCGCCGAGCCCGCCGCCGACGACCGGTGCCCGAGCTGCCCGCATCCGTTGTCCGCGCACGACGCGATCGCCCGCCGGTTCTGCACCGCGACCGCGGCCGGCGGCTTCAGCCGCGGCTGCACCTGCGCCACGAAGCCCGAAACAACCGAATAGAGGATCGCCATGAACGCCGACACCGTCCCCGTCTCCCGGTACGAAATCCGGGTCGACACCGTGAAGAAGATCGTCAACGAACACACCGACCTCGACAACGAGGCGGCGTTCGCGCTGGCCGTGCACATGGTGCGGGCGCTCGACACCGTGCCGGAGCCCGTGCGCTAGACGGTGTCCTGTAAGTCTGTTCGATGGGCTTCGTGATCCAGGTGGTTTCTGGCGGTGCGGACGGATCGGCCTCGTACCGGGTCGTACTCGGCCGCGTCCGCCCGTGCCGTCAGGGACCGCCTGAGCGCGGAGACCGCGAACAGGACTTGCAGGGCACCGCCTAGGTGTGGCCGGGGTTACTCACGCGTTAACAAGGCGTCAGCGAGGCCTCGCGAAGCGTCAGGGAGACGTTGCCGGAACGGCCGGGCCGGGTCGATCGGAGTTGTGCTGACAAGGCACTGACCGATCGACGCGGAGGTAACCGTGACGCTCAGCGAGCTCCTGCCCAGCCTCGGTTGCGAGGCCGCCGACCACCTCGAACCCGGGGTCTGGCCGCGGAGCACCCGGCTCGGCCCCGGCGGCGAACTGCTGTTCGCCGGCGCGCCGGTGTCCCACCTCGCCGCGAGGTTCGGGACACCGGCGTACCTGCTCGACGAGGACGAAGTCCGCCAGAACGCCCGCGCGTACCGGAAGGCGCTGCCGGACGCAGAGGTGGCGTACGCGAGCAAGGCGCTGTGCACCCGCGCGGTCCTGCGCTGGGTCGCCGAAGAAGGGCTTTCCCTCGACACCTGCTCGGCGGGCGAGATCGCGGTGGCCCGGTCGGTCGGCTTCCCCGCCGAGCGGATCCTGCTGCACGGCAACGCGAAAACCCCCGAAGACCTCAAGGCGGCGCTGTCCTACGGCGTCCGCCGGATCGTGGTGGATTCGCTCGACGAGATCGAGCAGCTCGGCGCGCTGGCCACCGGCGCGCAGCAGGTGCTGATCCGCGTGACACCCGACGTCGCGGCGGGCACGCACGCGGCGATCACCACCGGCACCGAAGGACAGAAGTTCGGCTTCTCGTTGCGTGAGGGCGTCCGCGACAACCTCGGCCGGGCCGTCTCCGCGGTGCTCGCGCAACCCGGGCTGCGCCTGGCCGGGCTGCACTGCCACATCGGCTCGCAGGTGTCGCGGGTGGACTTCTACGAACTGGCCGCCCGCAAGATGATCGGGGTGCTCGTCGCACTCCGCGAGACGCACGGTGTCACCCTGCGCGAACTGGATCTCGGCGGCGGGCACGCCGTGCGTTATCTGCCCGGGGACACGGGTTTCGACATCGACGGCTATGTGCGCCGTCTGCGTGTCGCGCTCGCCTACGAATGCGCGTCGCACGGCTTCCCCCTGCCGAAACTGACGATCGAACCCGGTCGCGCCATCGTCGGACCGGCGGGTATCACGGTGTACCGGGTCTGCGCGGTGAAACGCGGCTCGCGCACTTTCGTCGCCGTCGACGGCGGGATGAGCGACAACGCGCGGCCCGCGCTCTACGGGGCGGCGTACACCGCTCGCCTGATCGGCAGGCGCAGCCGCGCGGCCAGGCGGCCGATGACGGTGGTCGGACGGCACTGCGAATCGGGTGACGTCCTCGCGGACGGGCTCTCGCTCCCCGACGACGTCCACCCCGGCGATCTGCTCGCCGTCCCGTGCACCGGGGCGTACCACCACTCGCTCGCGTCGAATTACAACCTCGTCGGCAGGCCGCCGGTGGTCGGGGTCTCCCGCGGTACGGCGACGCTGCTCGTCCGCCGTGAAACCGAGGAAGACCTGCTCAAACGCGACCTCGGCTGACGTGCCGTCCGAAATCCTCACCGCCCGGCCTGTCACGCGACAGAATCCTTTGCCCGAAGGGGCGGCGAAAGAGAATCACGACAAACAACTTAACGGCGGTAGCATTCTGGACACTTATCGATACGCTGCGCGACAAGAATCGCATGCCGAAACAAAGGGAGGGACGGCATGGGTGACGAACCACGCGCGCAGATGGAGCAGCGCACGCCAAGAGGTCTGGACAATACCGATCGCACTCTGATCGCACTGCTGCAAGTCGACGGGCGGGCCTCGTTCACGGCCTTGGCCAAGGCCGTCGGGCTGTCGGAGGGCGCCGTGCGGCAGCGGGTACAGCGGCTGCTGCGGGACGAGACGATGCAGATCGTCGCGGTCACGGATCCGGCGAACGTCGGGCTCGGCCGTCAGGCGATGGTCGGGATCAAGGTCCAAGGCGATCCGCGGGCGGTCTCCGACCAGCTCTCCGGAATGCCGGACATCCACTACGTCGTCCTCACCGCGGGAGGTTACGACCTGCTCGCCGAGGTCGCCTGCCGGGACGACGAACACCTCTTGAGTGTGCTGAACGACGACATCCGGCCCATCCCGGGTGTCGTCAGCACGGAGACACTGGTCTACCTGAAACTCGCGAAACAGACCTACGCCTGGGGCAACCTCACGCGGTAGACCTTGTCCGGTCGTGAGTGTTTTGGGTCGCCGGAACGCCCCAAAACACTCACGACACTTCGAAACCCGCTAGACGCAGTGCAGGAACGCGTCGGGAGTCCGCCGCCTGGAATCAAGACCGCGGAGGACTTTCGGCAGCGTCCCGCTGTACAGGACCCCGAGCCGCTGCGTCGCCCGCGTCAGCGCGACGTACAGTTCCGCCTCACCGCTCGGGCCTTCGGCGAGGATCCGCTCCGGCTCGACCACCAGGACGGCGTCGTACTCCAGCCCTTTGGTCGCGGAGGGCGCGATCGCACCGGGCACTCCCGGCGGCCCGATGACGACCGACGTCCCCTCGCGACCCGATTCCACGCGGGTGAACTCGGCGACGGCGTCTTCGATGTCCATTTCGGACAGCCGACGCGCCCACGGCCGAACACCGCACGAACGCACCGAGTCCGGGGGAACGGCGCCTCCCGCGAAACTCGCCAGCAGTGAAGCCGCCACCGCCATGATCTCCGAGGGCGTCCGGTAGTTGACGGTCAGCTTCCGGTACACCCAGCGATCGGCGACGTACCGGGAGAGCATCGAGTCCCACGACCGCGCGCCCGACGGCGACCGCCGTTGCGCGAGATCGCCGACGACGGTGAACGAACGGCTGGGACAACGCCGCATCAGCACCCGCCAGTCCATTTCGGACAGTTCCTGTGCTTCGTCGACCACGACGTGGCCGTAGGTCCATTCCCGGTCGGCGGCGGCGCGTTCGGCCAGCTCTCGCTCGTCTCGTTCGGCGAACCGGTCCGCCAGCTCCTCCGCCATCAGCACGTCCGTCGGCCGGAGCGCGAACTCGTAGTCGTCGTGGTCCTCTTCCACCTCGACGATTTCCAGCACCCGCTCGGCGTATTCCTTCCGCGCCAGACGCTGCCGTTCCGCCGCCCGGCGTTCGGCGGTGCGGTCGACGCCGAGGAGTTCGACGGCTTCGTCAAGCAACGGCACGTCGGACACCGTCCACGCGTCCGCGTCCTCGCGGAACAGCGCCAGGCCGGCCCCGGCCGCCCGCAACCGCTCCGGTGAGGCGTAGAGGTCGGCGAGCAGCCGCTGCGGCGTCAGTGACGGCCAGAGTCGATCGAGCACCGCGCGGAGCCCCTCGCTGGCCTCCAGGTCGCGCCGGGCGTTCCGCAGCAGCTCCGGACGCGTGTGCTCGTCGTCGGACGGCAACCAGCCCGCGCCGAGCCGGTCGACCGCGCGCGTGGCGAGCGCGGCGATCACCTCCCGTTCGAAGACGGCCTTCGCCTCGTTGTGCAGCAGGCCGCTTTCCCTGGCGACCTCGCGCGCGGCGGCCGCGACCTCGGCGTCCAGCGGCACGGTGACGTCGTCGAGTTCGATGGACTCCGCCTCGACGGGGAGTTCCTGCCGGTCCGCCACCGCCGCCGCGAGCACGTCCAGGATCGCCAGTGAGCCCTTGAGCCGCTGCACCGGCGGCGGATCCTCGCGTTCGGTGCGCAGGCCGGCGACGAGGTCACCGGGCGTCGCGAAGACGGCGCTGGTCTCGCCGAGCGACGGCAGGACATGGCCGATGTGGTCGAGGAAACCGCTGCTGGGCCCGACCACGAGCACGCCGCGCCGTTCCATGCGCTCCCGTTTCGTGTACAGCAGGTACGCCACCCGATGCAGCGCCACCGCCGTCTTCCCCGTGCCCGGACCGCCTTCCACGACGACGACACCCGCGTGCTCCAGCCGGATGATCTCGTCCTGCTCGGCCTGGATCGTCGCGACGATGTCCCGCATCCCTTCGCCGCGCGGCGCGTTGACCGCGGCCAGCAGTGCGGCGTCGCCGCGTTCCCCCGTCGATTCCGGACGGCCGAAGACCTCGTCGGTGAAGTCGAGGACGTCACGGCCGAGGGTGCGGAATTGACGGCGCCGAGCCATTCCTTCCGGGGACGCCCCCGTCGCGCAGTAAAACGCGCGGGACGCCGGCGCCCGCCAATCGAGCACCAAGGGTTCGTAGTCGTTCTCTTCGTCGAAAAGACCGATCCGGCCGACGTACGAACGTTCTCCCGAAAGGGCGTCCAACCGGCCGAAACAAAGACCCTCGTCGGCGATCTTCAGCCTGGCCATCTCGCGCGCCTTGGCGCCGGCCGAGACCTCACGGTCGGAAAGCGCGAAGCCTTCTCCCCGCAGCGCAGCGGCATACGCCTCCTTCACCCGCGCGCGTTCGGCGTCCAGCCGCCGGTAGAGCGACGCGACGTACTGCCGTTCGGATCGCAATTCCTCGTCGTACCCCTGATTTGACAAGTTCCCCTCACAGCGGTTAGACTGGCAACACATTCGGCGCGTCGATCGGTAATTCTGATTCGGGCGCCGATTTTTTATTGTCCACCGCTTGTCAAGAGGGACCCGGTATTCCCCGGGAAACGATCGTGCGCGATAATGGGGACGAACATCCGCCATTACCGCGCACGATCCGCTCAGCCGAGCATGAACTCGCGGGGGTCCAGCGCCCGCCCGACCACCCGGACGTCGCCGAGCCAGCCGTGGAACGCCTGCTCGACGATCGAGTCGTAGGCGTAGGCGCCGATCAGCCACGAGCCACCGGGGTTCGCGATCCCCGCGGCCGGCGTCTTCGGGTTCCGCAGCACCGGGCAGCCGTCGACGTAGAGCGTCGTCCGCCTGCCGTCGTTGACCGCCGCGACGTGGATCCACTCCTCCAGCGTCAGTTCGTGCCCCCAGCAGGTCGAGATCCCGTTCTGGTTCACCGGGAACACCGCCCACTGGAACGCCGCACCGTCCGAAAGGGACAGTGTGGCCGAAGGCTCGCCGGGATCGTCGCCGGTCTTGCCTGCCTTACCGCCGGCGCCCTGCCTGCCGAAGATCGCGGCCCAGGCGTGCTTCCCGTCCTTGAAATCCGCGGGCAGCTTGACGAACGCCTCGACGGTGTAGCCGCGCGCGAACGTCTCCGCGTTCATCGGCGCGGAGTCCGCCGTGCGCAGATACCCGCCGCGAGCCGGTTTCTTGCCGCCCTCGAACCGCAGGCTCGACCTCGACGGCTGCCGTCCGGAGAACTCGCCGGAGAATCGCAACGCCTCGGGCGCGCTGTCGGGCAGGGTCACCCGGACCAGGTCGTTGCCCCGGCCCGAAAGGTCACGAATACCGTCTACGGGCGCGCCGTCCCGGCCTTCGAACCGCCAATAGGCCACGGTCCCGCGGATCAGTTGCCGTTCGGCCGGCCGCGCGGGCGGCACCGGAACCGGCGCGAACCCGGCGAACCTCGTCTCGAAGTCGATCTCCAGGCTGAAGTAGTCCGCCGGACCGGTGCGTTCGATCTCCCGCCGTTGCAGCTCGTTCAGCCGCGGCGCCTGGTCCGCCAGCCACGGCGAGACGGTGCGGACGTCGATCACGTTCCGCGCCAGGTCGAACCGGTAGAGCCGGATCATCGCGCTGCCGCCGTAGTAGCGGTCCTGGTAGTTCGTGATGTGCAGATGGACGTCGTGGCCCGCGTGGTTCCGCCTGACCGCGCGTCCCGGCGGCCAGAAGTGCCCGTTGAGTGTCAGGAAGATCTGGTCGTTCCCGGCGATCAGCTCGTCCCACACCTTCTGCCCGAACTCCGAGAACCGCGCCTGTCCGGCCTCGTCGGCCCATACCAATTCATGGATGGTCAGGATGGCCGGGAGCCGCGGATTCCGCGCGAGCACCGAGCGTGCCCATTCCAGCCCGCCCGCCGACGGCCGCCAGTCGAGCGCGAGCAGCAGCCACTCACGTCCGCCCGCACGGAAGACGTGGTGGCTGTTGTAGCCGTCCGGGCTCGCGCCGCGGAAGGTCCGCGAACCCCGCTGCCGGTGCGGCCCGAACGCGTCCAGGTACGGCGTGCGGCCGCGCTGGTCGTCGGTGGAGGACTTGATGTCGTGGTTGCCCGCCAGCGTGCTGTACGGGAAGCGGCGCCGGTCCAGGTGCTGGAACGAGCGGCTGATCTGCTCGAACTCGCCGGGCCGCCCGTTCTCGGTGAGGTCGCCGAGATGCGCCAGGAAGACGATGTTCTCGTCGCCGCCGGTGACGTACCGCAGGGTGGCGTCCAACGGCGCGGGGTCACCGCGGTCGGCGTCGAAGAGGTACTGGGTGTCGGGCAGCACCGCGAGGGTGAAGCGGCCGTCTTCGAAGTCCGGGCCGTGATGGCCGAAGGTCGCCGAAGCCGCGGGTGCACCTAGCGCGGGTAACGCGGAGACCGCCGCGCCGGCGCCGAGCAGGCCCGCGCCGCGCAGGAAGGTCCGTCTGGATGAGTCGTTCACGGCCGCAACCTACGGTCGCGGAGGCAACGCGTCCGCCAACCGCGGATGAACACTTGCCCCGCTCGGTAGCTTCGTCCCATGGGGAACGTCAAACGCTGGCCCGTGCTCGCCGGGGTCGGTGTGGTGGTGGCCGCGGCAGGCTGGTGGATCGTGGACGAGATGCCGTCGGTGGACGACGCCGTCGCGAGGGAGGCGCTGCCCGGAATCGACGAGCATCTGCGCGCGTTCGCCGGTTCCCGGGACGCGGGAATCCGCTGGGTGTGCACGCAGAAGGTGATCGAGACCAGGCCGGACGGCGACCTCGTCAAGATCGGCCTGGTAGCGAGCTGCGACGAGGTCGCGAAAGAGGGCGACGGTCTCGTCACGCACGGCGGATTCCGGCGGCAGCCGATGGTCTACCGCGTGGAGCGGACGCCCGGCGGATACCGCGTGCTCGACCGGCGGGTCGCGAAGGACGGGGCGGGCTACTCGCCTTCGGTCAAGGAGATGTTCTCGTGGGTCGGCGCCCGCCGGGTGCTCGGCGGCGCGAGCCCGGACGACCCGAAGTCCGTGTCCGCCGCCGCGTTCGGCCTGCCCGAAAGCACCCCGGTGCGCACGGGCCGGTGATCAGTCGCCGTTGCGGTCGATCTTCTTCGGCACCACGAACCACATGACGACGAACAGCACCACCGTCACCACTCCGAGGATCGTCATCGCGATCGGGCCGAAGACGACCTTGGCGATGAGCGCGACGGTCGTCGTGATGGCGGCCGCGAGACAGCCGAGCCCGACCAGGACGGAACGGTTGCCGACGGTGAGGATCCGCTCACGGTTCCCGGTGCGGAACAGCAGCCGGTGCCACGCGGCGGGCGCCGTCAGCAGCACCGTCGAACAGACCGTGAGCAGGACCGCCGTCAGGTGGACGGATTTCTCGAACCCGCTCGCACCGTGGAACTCGTCGGTGAACACCACCGTGAGCAGGAAACCGAAGAGGATCTGGACACCGGCCTGCGCGACCCGCAGCTCCTGCAGGAGCTCACTGACGTTGCGGGTCAGGCGTTCGTTCTTCGTCTCGCCGGTGTGCTCGACCATTCAGCGGCTCCAGGACCATCGGTTGACGCCTGACCTTTTCGTGCCAGCCGAGCGACGTCACTGACACGACCACAACGGCGAGGCCCAGCCACTGAGTACCCGACAAATCGGCGTTCAAGCACAATACGCCGATGACCGCGGCCGTGACGGGGAACGCCAGCTCGGCCAGCGTCGCCCTGGCCGCGGGCGTCGACCGCAGGCCCACGTAATACAGGCTCAGCGCCAGCAGGCCGGGGACCAGCGCGAGCAGAGCGAGTCCGAGCGCGTTGTCCCAGCCGACCGCGAACTGACCGCCCTGGTACGCCACGATCCCCGCCGCGACCGGGAGCCCGACCGTGAAGCGCAGCGTGGTGACCTCCTTCGGCGCCAGTTCGGTGGAGAGCAGTCGTCCGAGCACCGTGCCCGCCGCCCACAACGCGGCCGCGCCGATCGCCAGCAGCGCCGCCTTCGCCGCGGCGACCTGGATGTTCAGCGGATCCTTGAAGGCCAGCAGCCAGGCACCGAGCAGCGCCGGGATCGCGAACAAGGCGTACCCCGGACGGACCCGCTCACGGAGCACGAAATACGCCGCCAGCACGGCGAACACCGGCTGGAGCTTCTGCAGCACCAACGGCGTCACGGGGTCGCCCAGTTTGAAGGCCGCGGTGAACATCGCCGTCGCGAGCGCGGAAGACCCGCCGCCGATGGCGAGCACGGCCAGCCATTCCCGCGGGCCGGTCCGGCGCAGCGCCCGGACGGCGCCGGGAATGAAGGGGCTCAGCACGAGCACCACCAGCAAGTGCTCCCAGAAGACGACCGTGGCCGCCGGAAGCGCCTCGGCGAGCGGGAGGCGCAAAAGCCCGTCGGTACCCCAAAGAGCGGCGGCGACCGCGACCAGCCAGGTGCGATCCGGAGGATTTGTACTCACTTACCCTGCCCATAGTTCGAGAATGATCGCCCGACCGAGTGACCACTCTGGCGTGTCCGATTCATGCGGACTAGGCAAGGGGCATGCGCCCCGTCCCCGCACTCTCGCTTGTCCTGTCCGCGGCCGCACTGGCCCTGACCGCCGGCGCCGGACCGGCCACCGCCGTCCCCGGCTCCCGCGTCCACGTGATCACCGCCAAGAGCGGTCTCACGAGCTACAAACCCGAACTGGTGCCGCCCGGCGCCCGCGCGCACGTCTTCGGGTTGACGTCCAAGCATCTCGGCACCTCGACCGCGATCCTCGTGACCGGCCTGCTGCCGAACCGTGAATACGGTGCCCACGCCCACACGAAGCCGTGCGGCGCCACCGGCGACCTCGCCGGACCGCACTACCAGAACGTCGAAGACCCGGTGAAGCCGTCGGTGGACCCGGCCTACGCCAACCCCCGCAACGAGATCTGGCTCGACCTCACCACCGACGCCACCGGCCGCGGCGCCGCCGTGTCCAAAGTGGACTGGACGTTCACCGACCGGCGCGCGAACTCCATCGTGATCCACGAAACGCATACGCACACCCACCCGGGCCACGCCGGGACCGCGGGGGCCCGGCTGGCCTGCGTGACCGTCGGCTTCTAGAACCCCCAGGTCCGTTCGGGCCGGATCCTGATCCGGACGTGGTACTCCCGGTCGAATTTCGGGACGTCGTAGTCGATCGCCGGATAGTGCTTCTCGTACTTTTCGAGGAAGCCCGGCTGCTCCGACGCGAGACCGTCCGGCAGGATCTCGGCCTTGCCGCCGATCACCAGGATCGAGCCCCCGTGCTCGTCGCTGTTGAAGTGGAGGCTCACCTCGGGGTTGGCCTCGATGTGCCGGGTCTTCGCCGTGTCCGGCTGGCTGAAGACGATGAAGTCGTCACCGTCGAGCACGAACCACACCGGGCGGGGCGAAGGGCGTCCCTTCGGGCTGATCGTGGTCAGCCAGGCGACGTTCTCCTTCGCCCGCTCGGCGAGCCGTGGGTCGGGTCGGTAGCTCATGAACCGACCAACCACGACCCGGCGGCATTTCTTCCTCGTCCGCTCAGCGGGACGCGACGAGTTTCGCGTACCGCGTCCCGGCGCCGAGCAGCACCAGGCCGGCGATGAGGAAGGCGGCGACCCTGGCCAGGCCGTCCAGCGCGGCGAGGTCGAACAGCACCAGCTTCAGCACCGCCGCGCCGACCAGCACGAAGCCGATCACCCGCAGGTTGACCGCGGAGATGCCGCGGACGAGCAGCACGAGCGCGGCGACCGTCCAGGACACCGTGATCACCACGTGGCCGACCAGGAACCCCGAGCGGCCGGGAACGGCCAGCATCGCGCCGCACAGCACCATCGCGCCCGCGCCGTAGAGCCCGCAGACCCCGGCGAAGAGCCACGGCACCACGTTCTCCGCCGCGGCCTTGAACAGCCCGAGCCGGTGCGCGACCCACGGAAGCGTGATCGAGACGGCCAGGATGGCGAGGGCCACCAGGAAGGCGGCGGCGAGGTCGGCGTCCGGACGGTTCCGGATCAGGAAGAAGAGCGTCGGCGGGACGTCGAAGACCAGCGCGATCATGCCGCCGATGACAGTGAAGCCCAGCCCGCCGAAGAGCGCCACGTGCTTCTTCGTCCACAGCGCGACCAGTGCCAGCAAGACCCCTTCGCCGATGAGGATCGCCGAACGGGCACTGCCGTCGAACAGCGTCATCGTCGTCTGGAGAGCCGCGACCAGCCCGGCGGCGCCCGCGAGGTCACCCGTCCAGCCGTCGAGCCACTGTCCGGCCGCCCACACCGCGAGCAGCACCAGCGCGACCGAAGCCGTGACGAGCACGGCCGGGGTCTTCGGCAGGAACAACGCGGCGAGCAGCGAAGGCGCGGGGGCGACGGCGAGCAGGGCGAGCGCGGCGGCGTCCCCCGGCCGCTTGGCGGTGACGATCAGGGCCAGCGCGAGTCCCACGCCTCCCGCGGCCAGCGCGGCGGCGGTGTTGGCCGTGCTGCCGCCGAGACCGGCGAACGCCGTGCTGAAGACCGACGCGACCAGCGGCGGGATCCCGGCCGCGACCGCGACCGACGGCCACGACTGGCGCAGCTGCACCGGCGTCGAAGCGACCTGGACCACGAGCAGGAACGCGACCAGCTGCGGGGTGAAACCCTGCGTGATGATCGGCGCGCAGACCACGCAGCCGAGCACGACGGCCGTCGCGAGCAGCGACGACTTCCACCGCACGGCCAGCAGCAACCCGCCGACCGCGATCAGGAGCCCGATCGCGAGACCGGCGTAGGACGGCAGGTACTCGTACATCGTCGTCGCGGCGATGGCGTCGAGGTACAGCGCGCCGATCCCGGTCGCGGCGAGCGCGAACGCGCCCGTGCGGCCGGCCGGCGTGCGGTGCAGGCGAAGCCCGATCCCGACCAGCGCCGCGCCGAGCACGGCACCGCCGATCACCCGCGGCAACGGGCCGAACCAGCCACGCTGGATCGCGAGCACGAGGAACAGCACGATGCCGAGCAACGTGACCGCGCCGCCGATCCAGGCCAGCAGTCTGCTGCCGGCGCCTTCCTTGCCCAGCTTCTCGGCGAGCGACACCTTCGGGGCAGGCTGGTACGGGCGGTAGGGCTGCTGATACTGCTGGCGGTACTGCTGCTGCCATTGCGCGTACTGGGCCTGCTGGTACTGAGCCTGCTGGTATTGCTGCTGGTAGTGGGCGTACTGCGGGTGCTGCTGGTACGGAGGGTGAGGGTACGGCTGCTGCGGGGCCTGCTGGGCCTGGGGCTGCTCGGCTTGCGGCTGCGGTTTCTGCTGGGCCTCGGGCTGCTCGGCTTGCGGCTGCTGCGCCTCTTCGGCCTGCTTTTGGGGCGCCTGCTCAGGCGCCTCTTCGTGCTGCGGCCCCGCCGCGGACTGGACGGTCCGCAGCTCCGTGCCGACCCGCGCGAGGCGGGCCCCAAGGTCGTCGATCTCCCCGGCGAGCCTGAGGAGCACATCCCCATCGGTGGTCATGGCGATCAGCATGCGGCCTGAGGACCCCGGATGGATCCGTAGCACTACTCAATCGTGATGACGATGTGGTCGCGACCTGCGAGATCATCGCGATCGGGCCCACACCCGGAGGGCTCGCAGAAGGTCGATGTACCGGAAGCCCGGCCAGTTGGCGTCGCAGAAGTACAGCTGGGAATCCTTCGCCTGCCAAAGCAGGAATCCGGACAGCCGGACCTCGCCGCTGGTCCGGATGATCAGGTCCGGATCGGGACTGCCCACTGTGTACAGATGCGCGGAAAGGGCGTCCACGGAAACGGACTCCGCGATCTCCACCAGGGGCTTGCCGTCCGCGGCCCCTTCGAGCACGAGATCGCGTACGGCGTCGACGATCTCCTCGCGGCTTCCGTACCCGATGGCGAGAGTCAGCTCAGGCCCCGTCGCACCGCGAGTGTCCTCTTCGGCCTGCTTCAGCACTTCGGCCGTGGACGACGGCAGCATGTCGAGACGCCCCACGGGAACGACACGCCAGTTCGCACCCGGCGCGGTGAGCCGGTCACGGACGACGTCCTCGATCACCTGCATCAAGAAGGCCATCTCCGGCGACGCGCGCTTCGTCAGGTTGTCGACCGAAGCGAGGTACACCGTCACGTGCCCGATACCGAGGCCTTCGCACCACGTCATCAACCGGGCGATGTGACGGGCGCCGTGCCGATGCCCCTCACGGACGTCCTCGAACCCCATCGCACGGGCCCAGCGACGATTGCCGTCGATGATCACGCCGACGTGCCGCGGCAGCGGGCCTCGGCGGAGGCGGGCGCGGAGCCGTCGGGCGTAGAGGTCGTCGAGTCTGGTCCGGACGCTCATGGAGGCGAAGCTACCGAAATCGGGGGTCGGCGCGCTGAACGCTCATGAGCTACGCTGGACGCGGAGTGTGACGCCGTGGGCATCACACGAGTCGCAGGGCCAGGTGCACCCGGGGAATACCGGGACCCTGGCCTTACGCATATCCGGGATCAGGCACGTGTGTCGACCTCCAGCTCGATCGCACACGTGGCCAGTTGGTCGGCGTAGTCGGGGAATCCTTGTCTTCGAGCGCGGACAGCCCCGGCGACGATGTCCGGAATCCACAACAGCGGCTCGTCCGCGCCACGAACGTGCCGACCCGGGCGTCAAGTTGGGCTGTGCGGCCTTCAGCGACCAAAAGGCCGACGTCGAGTAGGTGCAACTCCATCACCAGTCGCTGCATACACAGGGAACGGCCACGTTCCTGGCGTCGCACCGGCACCGGAGTACCCACCGCCACCAGGTGCAGTTCCTCGAAGTCGGCGACCTGTTTGACGACCCCTCGCTTCTGAGCATCGGCCAAGACGTTCCAGTGCAGCTTCCCCGTGCGTTCGGCCCTCATGTCCAGCATGGCCTTGCGCAGTTCGGCATGCCGTTCGACGGGCAGGACCGCGGCCGCGAGTACGTAGAAACCACCGTCGTCGTCTTCCCTGAACGATTCGTCGGCGAAGGCCTGCAGCACGGACATCCGCCGAGCCTAGGGATTCCCGCCCGGCTCGATAGGTACGGTCCGGCGCCCGGATTCGCGTTGCCGCAAGACCGCGCGGATCGTGTGAACACTCGGCCACCGTGTGGATTTTGGGACATCTGACGTCCCAAAATCCACACAGTCACGGCACGGGCTCACCGACGGCCTGTCGAGCTCTACTCCGAAGGCGTTCGCACAGTGCACTTCGACGACCTCCACTTTCCCGGGCTGACCGTGTGGAGAGACGAAGACGTGGCAGTCGAGAACGAGAAGTACCGCTTCCACCGTCTGCGCATCGAGCTGAGATCGCCGAAACACACGGGCGTGGTCGTCGCCGGCCGCTTGACCTATATCGACGGGACCTACCCCGACGGGCAGATGAAGTGGACCGTTATCGCCCCTCGCGGCGAGGAGATCGGCCACGGTGACCAGCCCACCTGCGAGTGACAGACACCACAGGCGACAATGGAGACGTGACAGCCACCCTGCGCAAGCCCAGCCTGAAGATCGGCCCCTACGAGGTCGATCCGCCGGTCGTGCTCGCTCCCATGGCGGGCATCACGAACGTCGCGTTCCGGCAGCTGTGCCAGGAGTACGGCGCCGGCATCTACGTCTGCGAGATGATCACCGCCCGCGCGGTGGTCGAGCGCCACCCCGGCACGATGCACATGATGACCTTCGGCGAGAACGAAAAGCCCAGGTCCATGCAGCTTTACGGGGTCGACCCCAAGACCATGGCCGAGGCCGTCCGCATCATCACCGGCGAGGGGCTCGCCGACCACATCGACAGCAACTTCGGCTGCCCGGTGGCGAAGGTGACGCGCAAGGGCGGCGGCGCGGCGTTGCCGTTCAAGCGCAAGCTGTTCGCGGACATCGTGCGTGAGTCGGCGAAGGCCGCGGCCGAGGCGGGGGTGCCGTTCACGGTCAAGTTCCGGGTGGGCATCGACGACGACCACCTCACTTACCTCGACGCCGGGCGGATCGCCGAGGCGGAGGGCGCGGCGGCGGTCAGCCTGCACGCGCGCACCGCCGCGCAGCGTTACTCCGGACAGGCCGACTGGACGAAGATCGCGGCCCTCAAGGAAGCGGTCACCAGCATTCCGGTGCTCGGCAACGGCGACATCTTCTCCGCCGAGGACGCGTTGCGCATGGTCGACGAGACCGGCTGCGACGGTGTCGTGGTCGGCCGCGGTTGCCTGGGCAGGCCGTGGCTGTTCGGCGAACTGGAAGCCGCCTTCGCCGGGCGCCCGCAGCCGACGCCGCCGAACCTCGGTGAGGTCGCGAAGGTGCTGCGCCGCCACACGGAACTGCTCGTCGAGCACGACGGCCACGACAAGGCCATGCGCGACATCCGCAAGCACATGGCTTGGTACTTCATGGGTTTCCCGGTCGGCTCCGAGCTTCGCCGCGGCTTCGCGATGTTGTCCAGCATGGACCAGCTCGACGATCTCATCGCCAAGCTCGACCACGACGCGCCCTTCCCCAGCGCGGCCACCGGGCCGCGCGGGCGGCAGGGTTCGCCGGGCAAGGTCACGCTGCCGCACGGCTGGCTCGACGACCCGGACGACGACTGCGTCCCCGAGGCCGAGGACATGCACTCGGGGGGCTGAAACGAAAAACGCTCCCGCCGGTCGGACCGGCGGGAGCGTTTTCTTTCACGACTCAGGTGCCCCTGGTCTTGTAGGCGAACTTCCACTGGCCGGTGTCGACCTCGAAACACCGCATGGTGATCGTGTAGTACCGGGCCATGTTGCTCTGCTCGATCTGGCAACTGTTCAGGCTGGAATACGGCCCGAGCTGACAGCCAGGATTCCCGTCACAGACCCCGGCGACCGAGACCGGTGCCTCTTCGGCCACCGCGACATTCGCCGCGGTGATACCGATGCCGCCCGCGAGCGCGACTGAAGCGGCGCCGACGGCGAGCCGGCGCCTCCAATTGTTCGACATGTGTTACCCCAGTTTCCCCAGTGCGGCCGGGCATCGACCGCCGCGTTATTAGACGATCAAGGAACCCTCCTCGTCAATCCCTTGCCGCCTGCCGGAAACCGGAGGCCCGTAAAGTCGGCGTCGTGATCGAGCAGCTGAGCATCCCCACCGCGGCCGGTTCCTTCGACGCCATCGCGGCGGGCCCCGAAGACGGCCGCCCTGTCCTGCTGCTGCACGGGTTTCCCGAAGCCGCGGTGGAATGGGAGCACCAGGTCGCGACGCTCGGCGTGCTCGGCTATCGCGCGGTGGCCCCGGATCAGCGCGGCTACTCCCCGGACGTCCGGCCGGAACAGGCGTCCGAGTACGGGATCGACGACCTCGTCGGCGACGTCATCGCGATCGCGGATCGCTTGGGGTGGAAAGAATTCGATCTTGTCGGACACGACTGGGGCGGCGCTGTCGCGTGGTGGACGGCCGACGCGCATCCGGGCAGGCTCCGGAGTCTCGCCGTGATTTCGACGCCGCATCCGGCGGCGCTGGCGGAGGCCATGAAGACCGACGAGGACCAGCATCTCCGGTCGGCGTACATGACCGAATGGCGGCAGACCCGGGTCACCGAACGGCGGATGCTCGAGAACAACGCCGACGCG
Organism: Amycolatopsis sp. NPDC043889; assembly: GCF_056435645.1. NCBI lineage: Bacteria > Bacillati > Actinomycetota > Actinomycetes > Pseudonocardiales > Pseudonocardiaceae > Amycolatopsis > Amycolatopsis sp. NPDC043889. The sequence goes on along the minus strand of NZ_JBWKEC010000001.1, from coordinate 882,497 downwards.
CTGCGCCGCATGTTCGACTGGAAGGTGTCGCCGAGCAAGGTCGACGAGTACGTCCGGCGTCTGTCCGAACCGGGCGCGCTGACCGCCGCGCTCAACTGGTACCGCGCCGGCCGCCCCGGTGGGAAGATCGGCCCGATCGAGGTGCCGACGCTCTACATCTGGAGCACCGAGGACGCCGCCTTCGGCTCGACGGCCGCGCTCGACACCGCGAACCGGGTCACCGGCCCGTACCGCTTCGAGATGATCGAGGACGTCTCGCATTGGGTGGTGGAAGAGGCGCCCGAGGCCGTCACTTCTTTGCTCGTGGAGCACCTTTCGTCCCACTAACAGGGGTAACTCTGGTCGCGGTACCGGTTACAGCGAGCCTGCTGGTTCAGTGGGGCCGGTGAACAACATGACCGAAGTGGACACCGAACGCATCGTCTACGTCACCGAGGACGGTGAGCCGACCGGCGAAACAGCGCCCAAACTGGCCGCCCACCACGAGAACACCCGGCTGCATCTGGCCTTCTCCTGCTATCTGTTGCGCAGCAGCGACCAGGCCCTGCTGATCACCAGCCGCGCCGCCACCAAGAAGGTGTGGCCGAGGGTGTGGACCAACAGTGTCTGCGGGCATCCCGCACCGGGTGAACCGATCGAGGAGGCCGTCCGGCGCCGGGCCGCCTTCGAACTCGGCTTGTCCCGGCTGAACGGGCTCAGGTGTGTCCTCCCTTCCTATCGCTACTCGACGCCACCGTTCGAAGGCGTGGTCGAGAACGAGTTCTGCCCGGTCTTCGTCGCCTGGGTCGACGAAGATCCGGAACCGCATCCGGACGAGGTCGGCGACTGGCGCTGGCTGAGCTGGAATGATTACGCACTGTTGCTGAATGACGATGTGACTGACGTGAGTTACTGGGCGAAAGATCAGTTTTCGCAGCTCAAAGACGCGGAGCCGTTTTCGTCCTTACAGAACGGCACTCCGGTGCGTGACAATGACGCCGAGCCGTCGTCCTCTTGAGCGATATTCGCTTTGGCCCGTACTCATACCTCAAGAGATCCCTCCTATACGACGAAAACCAATTCGTGGCGGAGGTGAGCGTGGCAGCCGACGACGAGGCCGCGCTCCCATCGGGCGCGCCGACCACCGATCTGCTCACTTTGCATGAGTCGATCGCGCGAGTCCTCGCTACACAGGGTGATTGGCGCCGCGCGTACCACCACCTCAAATCCGCTTTGGACCTCGCCAGGGCAGGCAGCCTGCGGGACACCCTGACGTCCAGTTACAACCGCCGCTACCTCGATCAGTGGCTCCACGGCCCAGCCGTCGACCACCGCGGCCCGCCCGGCGTCGCCATCGCCTTGGTCGACCTCGACCTGTTCAAGGACGTCAACGACACTTTCGGGCATCTGGTCGGCGACCGCGTGCTCCGCGAGGTGGCCGACCTCCTGCAGCAGGGGCTCCCGCCGGAGGCGTTCTGCGCCCGCTACGGCGGCGAGGAGTTCGCGCTCGTCATCCCCGACGTCGACGCCGCCCGCGCCGTGCGCATCGCCGACACCGCCCGTATCCGGGTGGCCCGCCATCCGTGGCGCCGGATCCGTCCCGGCCTCGCCGTGACGATCAGCGTGGGACTCGCGCACGAAAGCCGCGCGGAACCGGATATCGCGGCGGAACCGGAACGGCAGTTGCGCAGCGCCGACGCTTTGTTGTATATGGCGAAACGGGCCGGGCGAAACAAAGTGGCCTATCAGGACGAAGAATCATCACGGACGATTCCGCAGCCGCTGAACGCGGCCGAGTCGGCCGGCGCCTAGCCACTCACTGGCCACTCGCCGCCACTCACACAGTAAGCGTCGCACTCTGCGTAGTGGTTTCGCACCTTTTAACGCAGCTTTAACCACGACCGCTCACCCGATCGCATGGACCGTTCGGCGCTTCTCGGTACCTTGAGTGAAGAAAATTCCGGGATGGTTGTCGTCACGAACCCGAGGTGTCCGTACGATAACGAAAGAGCTTCGACGAGTCGTGAAAGGAGACCGAGTGCCCGACGAGCACCACAACCCGGGGACCGGTCGCCACAGTCACACCGACAGAAGCGCCGGTGAGCGCGGCCGCAGGGCACGGCGACGCTCGATGGACACCCACGGCGGGATCAGCGTTTCCGACGTCGTCGCACGTCACACCGGTGAACGCCCGGTCTTCGATCCCACCGCCGAGGCGCCCGCTCCACGCCGACTCCGGCAGAGCGAACCGGCGTCCGAGCCTCCGAGACCCGGTGCTCGCGCCGCCCGGACGGAGCCGCCCGCGCCGCGTCGTCCGGCTGCTCCCGTCGAAAACCCGGCGCCCGCGCCTCGCGCGGCCAAACCCGCCACGCCGCGGGCACAGATGCCACCGCGGAACCCGCAACCGGCCGAGACCCCGCGTCCGCCTCGTGCGCGCCAGCCGCGCCGCACCTCACAGGCCGCGCCCAGCCCCGAAGCGCCGACTCAGCGCCGTCCGCCGTTGGTGAACCCGGGCGCGCAGCAGCAGCCCGCGGCACCGCCGTCCCCGCGTCGTCCCCGCCGCCCGGTGCAGCGGCCGGTGCAGCAGGTGCCGGTCCCGCCGAGGTCCGAGATGGACCGGCTCACGATGACCGACGAGCTCGAGGCGATCGACGACGCGACGATCACCAAGCGCAAGATCGACCACACGCTGGCCCGGTTCTCCGCCGCGCACGACGAACTCGAGGCCGAAGAGGCCAAGAAACGCGAGCGCCGCGAACGGCTCGCCGCCCGCCCCGCCGCGCTGCTGGAGCAGACCCGCACGGCACTGCAGCGGGTGGTCACGACCACCGATTCCGCACCCGCGGAAGCCGCCGAGGAATCGGCGCCGCAGACCCGTCTGCAGGAGAAGAAGGAACGCAAGACCAGGCAGACGGCCAAGGCGGGCCGGATCGCCGCCGCCGTGGTCGCCGCGCTCGTGTTCCTCTCCATCGGTTCGGCGTGGGGCGCCCAGACCTGGTTCGACGCGAAGTTCAACACCGTCGCTTCGCTCGACGAAGACTCGGCCGACATCCAGGACGCCGCCGGCCAGACCGGCGACGAGAACTTCCTGATGGTCGGTTCCGACAGTCGTGACGGCGCGGCCGCCGAAGACGGCGTCGGCGACGCCGACGGCACCCCGGGCGCCCGTTCGGACACGGTCATGATCGCGCACGTCCCCGCCGACCGGCAGCGGGTCGTCATGGTGTCCTTCCCGCGCGACCTCGAGATCAGCCGTCCCGAATGCAAGCGCTGGGACCCGGCGACGTCGTCGTACTCGGAAGAGTCCGCGCCGGCGCAGAAGATCGCGAAGCTGAACACCGCCTACGCGGTCGGCGGCCCGCAGTGCGTCACGAAGGTCATCCAGCAGATCACCGGCATGAAGATGAACCACTTCGTCGGGATCGACTTCAACGGCTTCAAATCCATGGTCGACGCCGTGCAGGGCGTCACCGTGTACAACGAGAAGCCGGTCGACGACACCACGCTCGGCATGATCATCCCGCAGGCGGGCGAGGTGCGGATCTCCGGCGACCAGGCGCTGAACTACGTCCGGGCGCGGCACGTCAAGGGCGACCCTACGTCGGACTACGGCCGGATCAAACGGCAGCAGGCCTTCCTCGGCGCGTTGCTGAAGACCGTGATGTCGAAGGAAGTCATCCTGGACACCGGCAAGCTCAGCGGGTTCATCGACGCGTTCGCCAAGGCCACCTTCGGCGAGAACCTCGGCATCAAGCAGATGATGACGTTGGCGAAGTCGATGCGCGGGATGGGATCGGACAAGGTCAAGTTCCTGACCGTGCCCACCACCGAAGAGGCGAACAAACGCGGCAACGAGGTGCTGGTCCAGAGCAAGGCGAAGGCCGTCTTCGACGCGCTGATCAACAACACCCCGCTGGAAGAGAAGGCGCCGGCGCCTCCCGCCGGCGAAACGGCGTCCACTCCGACCAGCTCCGCCAAGTCCGGCGGCGCCAAGAAGAGCAGCAGCTCAGGCTGAGGATCATTCGTTAGTCCGGGTTCACGTCGGGTTCACTCTGGGATGCGGCTTTTGACCCCAGTTCCGGCGTAGGGTTGGGCCATGCGTGAGGCTTACCATGTCGAACTCGAACAGCTCGCCGAGAACCTAGCGAGCATGTCACTCCAGGTCGCCGACGCGATGGAGCGGGCGACCCGGGCGTTGCTCGAGGTCGATCTCGGACTCGCCGAGCAGGTGATCAGCGACGACGCGAAGGTCGACGACGCGCGCGCCGAATGCGAGGAGCAGGCGTACGCGCTGCTGGCCCTGCAGGCACCCGTCGCGACCGACCTGCGGACCGTCCTCGCCGCGATCCACGCGGCGGAGAGCCTGGAGCGGATGGGCGATCTGGCCCTGCACGTGGCCAAGGCCGCGCGCCGCCGTCACCCGGATCCCGTGCTGCCCGACGAGGTGAAGGCCGACTTCGCCAAGATGGGCGAGGTCGGGGTGAACCTGGCCCGCCAGGTCGAGCAGGTCATCAAGTCCAAGGACGTCGAGGCCGCCCGCACGATCGAGTCGGACGACGACGAGGTCGACGAGATCCACAAGCACCTGTTCACGGTCATCATGGACCGGAACTGGGACCACGGCGTCGCCGCGGCGGTGGACGTCACGCTGCTGGGCCGCTTCTACGAGCGCTTCGCCGACCACGCCGTCTCGGTCGCGCGCCGGATGATCTTCGTGGTGACCGGCAAGATGCCCGGCTACGGACCCGACGAGCTGTAGGCACTTCGCTCTGGAGCCAAGGGGCCCTTCACCGCATCTCACGCGGTGAAGGGCCCCTTCGTCACGTCAGCGCCGGGCCTCACGTGGGTCGTGAGTGGCGATTCGGGTTCTAACCCGAATCGCCACTCACGACCACCCGACTCAGCCGAAGCGGCCCGAGATGTAGTCCTCGGTCGCCTTCTCGTCCGGGTTCGAGAAGATCTTCTCGGTGTCGTTCAGCTCCACCAGGCGCCCCGGCTGGCCGACGCCCGCCAGGTTGAAGAACGCGGTCTGGTCCGACACCCGCGCCGCCTGCTGCATGTTGTGCGTCACGATGACGATCGTGTACTCCTTCTTGAGCTCACCGATCAGGTCCTCGATGGCGAGCGTCGAGATCGGGTCGAGCGCGGAGCACGGCTCGTCCATCAGCAGCACGTCGGGCCGCACGGCGATCGCCCGCGCGATGCAGAGCCGCTGCTGCTGACCACCGGAGAGGCCGCCGCCCGGCTTGTTCAGCCGGTCCTTGACCTCGTTCCACAGGTTCGCGCCGCGCAGGGCGCGCTCGGCGACCTCGTCGAGCTCCTTCTTGCCCTTGGTGCCGCCCAGGCGCAGCCCGGCCACGACGTTGTCGCGGATGGACATCGTCGGGAACGGGTTGGGCCGCTGGAACACCATGCCGATCGTGCGGCGGACCTGCACCGGGTCGACCCCGGCGCCGTAGATGTCCTCGCCGTCGAGCAGCACCTCACCCTCGACGCGGGCGCCGGGGATGACCTCGTGCATGCGGTTCAGCGTGCGCAGGACGGTCGACTTGCCGCAGCCCGACGGGCCGATGAACGCGGTGACGTTCCGCGGCGGCACCGAGAGGGTGACGCCGTCCACGGCGTGGAATTTGCCGTAGTAGATGTCCACGTCTTTGACGTCGATTCGTTTGGCCATCTCAAACAGCTCACTTCTTCTTCGGGGCGACAAGACGGGCAAAGAGCATGGCGAGGAGGTTCACGATCGCGATGATCAGTACCAGGGTGAGCGCCGCACCCCAGATCCTGTCGAACGCGACGGTACCTTCGTCGAACGGGTTGCTGACCCGTTCGTTGTTCATCAGAAGCGGCAAAGCGGCCTGCTCGCCACCGAAGATGTCCCAGTTCACGTAGGCCGAGTAGCCCACGAGGACCAGCAGCGGCGCGGTCTCGCCCATGACCCGGGCGAGCGCCATCATGATGCCGCCGATGATGCCGGACAGCGCGGTCGGCAGGACGATCTTCATGATCGTCTTCCACTTCGGCACGCCGAGCGCGTAGGAGGCTTCGCGCAGGTCGTCCGGGACGATCCGCAGCATCTCCTCCGAGGAGCGCACGACCACCGGGATCATCAGCAGCACCAGGGCCAGCGACACGGCGAAACCGCTGCGCGGGAGGCCGAAGGTGGTGATCCACAGGGCGTAGACGAACAGCGCCGCGACGATCGAGGGGACACCGGAGAGGATGTCCACCATGAACGTGGTGATCTTCGCGAGTTTGCCGCGGCCGTATTCGACCAGGTAGATCGCGACCAGCATGCCGATCGGCACCGCGATGATCGCGCAGACCAGGCCCTGCAGCACCGAGCCGATGACGGCGTGGGCCACGCCGCCGCCGACCTCGTCCGACAAAACCGAGCCGAAGTCCTCGGTCCACCAGTTGCTGTAGGGGATCCGCTTGACACCGTTGATGACCACGGTGGCGAGCAGCCACACCAGCGGCACGACGGCGATCAGGAACGACAGCCAGATCAGCGCCGTGGCGAAGCCGTTCTTGACCTTCCTGGCCATGCTGACCTGCTGGAAGGCGGGGGTGGTGGCGGGGGTCTTCTCGAGCGTGGTGGACATGCTCAGTCCCCCTTCTTGGCGATGACGGATCGCGCGATGAAGTTGACGACGAGCGTCAGCAGGAACAGCACGAGACCCGCCGCGATGTACGCGCCCGCCGAGATCTCGTTGTTGAGTTCCGCGTAGTCCGCCGCGATCTTCGAGGCGAACGTGGCGCCGCCGTCGAAGAGGCTCCAGGTGAACTCGCGGCCGACCGCGCCGGTCAGGATGATCGCGAGCGCGATCGTCTCGCCGAGCGCGCGGCCGAGGCCGAGCATCGAAGCGCCGATGTAGCCCGCCTTGCCGAACGGGAGCACCGTGGTGCGGATGACCTCCCAGCGGGTGGCGCCCAGCGCCAGCGCGCCCTCGATATGCGGGGTCGGGGTCCGCTCGAACACCTCACGGGACAGCGAGGTGATGATCGGCAGGATCATCACGGCCAGCACGATGCCCGCGGTGAAGATGGTGCCGCGCAGGTCCGGCGAGACGTTGCCCGCCGCGAAGAGCGGGATCCACGAGAAGGTGTCGTTGACCCACTGGGAGAAGGGCTCGATCGCGGGCGCGAAGACCATCAGGCCCCACAGGCCGTAGATGATCGAGGGGACCGCGGCGAGCAGGTCGATCACGTACGCGAACGGCCGCGCCAGCCGCTTCGGCGCGTACTGGGTGAGGAAGAGGGCGATCCCGAGCGAGATCGGCATCGCGATGATCAGCGCCAGCAGGGACGAGTACACCGTGACCAGCAGCAGGCCCATGATCCCGAAGCGCATGTCGTCCGGGGTGGTCTGCCAGACCTGGCTGGTCAGGAAGTTCACGTTGTCGGCCTGCAGCGCCGGAATGGCCTGCACCAGCAGGAACAACCCGATCAGGCCGATCAGCGAGACGACGAAGACGCCGGCTCCGGTGGTCAGGATCTGGAAGATGCGGTCACCGGGTCGCACCGTCCTGGAATTGGGGCTCGCGAGTCGCACCGAGGACTTCTCGGGCGGTGACGCGGCAGATTGCTCCGAAATCGGGTCCTCCGTGAAGGTCTCGCGGACGCCAGAACGCCCACCGGGGTCGCCGGTGGGCGTTCTGGGCGAAGACGAATCGCTCATCGACTACTTCGTTTACTGATCAACCTAGAGGTCGTCGACAGGTCAGGCGATGGCCTTGACGGCGGTCAGGACCTTGTCCTGCAGGCTCTGCGGGATCGGCACGTAGCCCTTCTCCGAGAGCGGCTTCTGACCGTCGGTGGCGGCGACGTTCAGGAACGCCTTGACGGCCTTGGCGACCTCGGCGTCCGCGTACTTGGAGCAGACGATCTCGTAGGTCGCGAGGATGACCGGGTAGGCGCCGGGCACGTTGCTGGAGTAGATCGCGTCCAGGTCGAGGGCCAGGTCGTTCGAGCCCTCCTTCTTGAACTTCGCCGCGTCGAGGGACTTGGCGACGTTCGCCGCGTTGAGCTCGACACCGCCGGAGCCGCTGTCGATGAGGGCGGTGCTGATGCCGTCCTTCGCGAACGCGGACTCGACGTAGGTGATGGCGCCGTCGGCGGACTTCACGGCGTTGGCGACACCGTTGGACTTCTCCGCGCCGTTGCCGACACCGCCGTTGAACTTCTTGCCGTCACCCTGGGTCCAGGCGCCCTTGGACGCGACCTTCAGGTACTTCTGGAAGTTGTCGGTGGTGCCCGACTCGTCGGTACGCGAGATGACCTGGATCGGCTTGTCCGGCAGGTTGAGGCTCTCGTTGCCCTTGACCGCCTTGATGGCCGGGTCGTTCCACTTGGTGATGCCACCGTTGAAGATCTTGGCGGTGACCTCGGGGGTCAGGGTCAGCTTGTCGACCCCGGAAAGCTTGTAGGCGACGGCGACCGGGCCGACGACGAGCGGGAGGTTCCACGCGTCGGAGGCGCACCGGGCCTTGGCCTTCTCGGCCTCTTCGGCCTTGAGCGGCGAGTCCGAACCGGCGAAGTCCACCTGGTTCGCGTTGAACTGCTTGATGCCGGCGCCCGAACCGCTGGGGTTGTAGTTCACCTTCTGGCCGGAGCACTTGGCGGCGTAAGCCTGCACGAAGATGTCGATCGCGTTCTTCTGCGCGGACGAGCCCTCGGCCGAAAGCGGGCTCTTGCCGCCGCATTCGACATTGGCCGCGCCACTCGGAGCGGCGGCGGCGCCCGTGCTGTCGGGCTTGGTCGCCGCCGGGTCGGATCCACAGGCGCCGAGCACGAGGGCGGCGGTGGCCACGATGCCGATCGCGCCCGCGGGCCGCATGATCTTCACTGCATTTCCTCCACTGGGAGACTTTCGCCGGATCGGTGGAACGGGAGCGTTCCTTCCGGACCCGGACACTAAGCACCGACAGTGGACAGGCGGCCGTCTAAGGGTGAACGACAGGTGAACAAGGCGGCCGATGTGAGCAGCGCGACTACTCCGAAAGTGGCCCGTGTCCCAGCCGTGACCTGCGCGTCTGCTCTCCGTGACCGGTCAAGTGCCGCACGTGTGAAGGCGGTTACCGAGCGTATTGAACGTCGACCTCGTATCGGGTGAAGCCGAGCTTCGAATAGACCGCGAGCGCCGGCGCGTTGTCACCTTCGACGTACAAGATCACTTGGCCCAGCCCGCGATCACGGAGGTACCGCAGCCCGGCGAGCGTGAGTGCCTTCCCGAGACCGCCGCCCTGGGCGTCCGGATCGATGCCGACGACATAGACCTCGCCCGCGGGCTCGCCGCCGAACCGGCCGGGGACGGCGTCGTGGACCTTCGTCCAGTGGAAGCCGATGACCTTCCCGTCCTCTTCCGCGAGGAAGAAGCCCTCGGGGTCGAACCAGGCTTCCTTCTCGGTCGCCCGGACCTCGTCGACGGTCAGGGCGCCCTGCTCGGGGTGCCAGTCGAAGGCGCGCGCGTTGACGCGGACCATCGCTTCCTCGTCCTGACCGGGGACGAACGTCCGCAGCGTGACGCCTTCGCGCGTCACGGGTTCCGGCCAATCGGCCGTCTCGACGTCCGCGTGCAGGATCAGCAGTTCCCGCGCGCGCTCGAAGCCCTCGGTCCCGGCTATGTGGACGGCGGCGGGGTGGTCGCCGTGCGCCCAGACGCGCAGCGGCTTCCCGTCGACGTGGTCGACGAGCGCCCTGGTGGCCGCCCGGCCGTGACCGGACCGGCGGTGCGCGGGATGGACGAACAGTTCGGCGACCTGGTTGCCGTGCGAGTCGCCTTCGGTGTCCAGATGCGCGTACACGACCAGCTCACCGTCGACGTGCCCCAGCAGGTGCTGTCCACCGGGGAAACCGGAGTCCAGCGGATCGCCGTCGGCCTCGCGCACGGCGAGGAGGAAGTCGTGGATCTCTTCCGTGTCCGGTTCACCGGTCCAAGCCAGATCGAGCATGAAATCGACCCTACCCGGGAACCCGGCACCCGCCTGGACGTCTTGTCAGACAGGAAAGGGGACTCAGTGCGCGGAAAGCTCGCTCGGCTCGTAGACGCTCGCGTCCGGGGCGATGGCCTGCTTGGCGGCCCCCTTCGAAGGCCGCTCGAACTTGTAGCCGACGTTGCGCACGGTCCCGATCATCTGCTCGTGCTCCGGCCCCAGCTTCGCGCGCAGGCGCCGGACGTGGACGTCGACCGTGCGCGTGCCGCCGAAGAAGTCGTAACCCCAGACCTCCTGCAGCAGCTGAGCACGGGTGAACACCCGGCCGGCGTGCTGGGCGAGGTACTTGAGGAGCTCGAACTCCTTGTACGTCAGTTCGAGGGTGCGCTTGCGGAGCTTCGCGGTGTAGGTCGCCTCGTCGATGACCAGCTCGCCGACCCGGAGTTCGGCGTCGACCTGCGCGGCGCCGCCGTCGCGGGTGGTGACCAGCCGCAGCCGGGCGTCGACCTCGGCGGGACCTGCCGTCGGGAGAAGGATGTCGTCGGTACGCCATTCCGCACTGACCGCGACCAGCCCGCCTTCGCCGACGACGGCGATGACCGGCGTGGAGGTTTCGTCCTCACCGGCGCCCTTGAGCAGGCGGCAGAGGCTCTTCGCGGAGGCGAGATCGCTCCGGGCGTCGAGGACGATGACGTCGCGGTGGCCGGCGTCGAGCAGCGCGGTCACTTCCGGAGCACGGACGCGTACGGTGTGGGGCAGCAGATCCAGAGCGGGCAATACCGTGGTGGCATCTGCTTCCGCGGTCAGTACCAGAAGGTCCAGGCTCATCGCCGCACCGCCTTCAGTCGTGGTCGCCTCGAACGTGGCTACAGCCGGTGCTTGGTGAGAATAGCGGGTGAACAGCCGAGGACCTACCCCGTGCTGGATCGATCACACCTGGCCAAAGAGGTTTACGAAGGAGATTCGACGCGATGGTGAGCAGGCCCGTGGCGCAGCACGACCGACCGTCTTCCGGCCGGTCCGCCAAGCGAGGGAAGCGCCGTGGCCGGGGCTGGCTCATCGCCCTCGCGGTGCTGGTGGTGCTGCTGGTCGGGGCCGATTTCGGGGCCGCGGCGTTCGCCGAGCACACGATCTCCCAGAAGGCACGCCAGCAGCTGGGACTGGCCAACGATCCGGCGGTCACGGTGCACGGTTTCCCGTTCCTGACCCAGGCCCTTTCCGGTGACTACAGTCACATCACGATCAACGCCCAGGGCGTCGCCGTTCCGCCGAGGCTGCGGGACGTGGACTTCAACGCCGACATGAGCGACGTCACGGCCCCGCTGTCGGACCTGACGTCCGGCAACACGAAGTCGATCGTCATCGGCACGCTCAAGGGCGAGGTGACGATCAAGGCCGCGGACATCGCGCGGCAGGCGCCGCTGGACAAGATCGAGAACCTGAAAATCGAGCCCGTCACCGAGGACTACGTCCGCAACGGCGACAGCGGTCAGGGCGAGACGAAGCCGACCGCGACGAACGAGAACGGCGAACCGGTCGACACCGCCAGCACCGGGATCCGGGTTTCGGGCAACGTCCAGATCGCCGGGCAGAAGGTGGAGATCTTCTGCTTCGCGATGATCGAACTGGACGGGCAGAAGATCCGTCTCGAACCGAAGCGGCTCCAGTTCGGGAATGACAAGGAGACCACCGTCGTTCCCCAGGCAGTACAGGACGCGCTGCTGCCGAACTTCAACGCGACCATCGACACCGGCGCGATGCCGTTCTCGGTGACCCCGACGTCGGTGCGCGTGAACAGCGGCTCGGTGACCATCAAGGGTGAAGGCAAGAACGTCGCCTTCAGCGGAGCGAAGCCCCAGGGGTGATCTGCGAATGACAGGAGTGTGGGTGCTGCTGGGCGTCCTCGTGCTCGGCGGGGTCGCCGGCGCGCTGTTGCAAGCGCGCAACGGCCGCATCCGCGCGGCGAAGTCCAGTGCGCCCACCCTGCCCGGTCGCGTCTCGGACGCCCTCGCGCCCGAAGGTGTCACCCTGGTCCAGATCTCCACGACGTTCTGCGCGCCGTGCCGCCACACCCGCGCGATCCTGTCCGCGCTCGCGGAGAAGACCGACGACCTGACCCACGTCGATCTGGACGTCACCGAAACCCCCGAAGTCGCCCAGGCGCTGTCGGTGCTGCGAACCCCGACGACCTTGGCCTTGACCGCGGACGGCCGGGAGGTCTTCCGCGTCGGCGGCGTTCCCCGAGGTCAGGAGCTTCTCGAAGCCCTGGAGCCCCATCTGATCCCGGATTCCGGGAAGCGTCCCAAGGTGTGAACACGGTTCCCAACCTGAGGGAGCTCTGCGTACCCTCGTGCCCGTGAACCGGCTGCCCCGAACTTTGCTGACCCAGCGCCGCGCAGTGGACCTGTGCCGCGTTCGCAGCAGCCTGTGTCCCGGCGTTCGCTGAACCACGCCTGCGCGTGCCCGTCCGGCACGCACCTCTTTCCCTCTCGTTCGCAGGAGGAACCATGTCCGCAGGACCGGCCGTCGACCCCCGTGGTCCGCGTTTCGCCGCCATCCTGACGACGATCGTGCTCGCGGTCGTGCTCATCACCCAGTGGTGGCCACTGCTCGCGGCGCAGGCGGTGGTGTTCGCAATCGGCGCCTTCATCGGCCTGAAGCCGGCGCCGTACTCCCTGATCTATCGCTACCTCGTCGCGCCGCGGCTCGGCCCCACGACCGAACGCGAGGACGCCGCCCCGCTGCGGTTCGCGCAGGCCGTCGGGTTCGTGTTCGCCGTCGTCGGCACCGTCGGGTTCGCCACCGGCCTGACCGCGCTCGGTTTCGTCGCGACGGCGTTCGCGCTGTTCGCGGCCTTCCTCAACGCGGCGTTCGACTTCTGTCTCGGCTGCGAGATGTACCTGCTCGTCAAACGTTTCAGTCCCAGCCCTCGCGCGTCCTAACCCAGAAAGAGAGTCAGCTCCATGAGCCGTGAAGACGTCCTGGTCACCACCCAGTGGGCCGAGGAGAACCTGGACACCCCGGGTGTCGTGTTCATCGAGGTCGACGAGGACACGACCGCGTACGACAACGGACACATCCGCGGGGCGGTGAAGTTCGACTGGCGCAAGGACCTGCAGGACGGTGTCCGCCGCGACTTCGTCAACAAGGAGGGCTTCGAGAAGCTGCTGTCCGAGAAGGGCATCTCGAACGACGACCGCGTGATCCTCTACGGCGGCAACAACAACTGGTTCGCCGCGTACGCGTACTGGTACTTCAAGCTCTACGGCCACGACAAGGTGCAGCTGCTCGACGGCGGCCGCAAGAAGTGGGAGCTCGACGGCCGCGAGCTGAACTCGGACGAGGTAAAGCGCGAGCCGGCCGAGTACAAGGCCAAGGAGCAGGACCTCTCGATCCGCGCGTTCCGCGACGAGGTCGTGGCCGAGATCGGCAAGAGCAACTACGTCGACGTGCGCTCGCCCGACGAGTTCTCCGGCAAGCTGCTCGCCCCGGCACACCTGCCGCAGGAGCAGTCGCAGGTCCCGGGCCACATCCCGGGCGCGCTGAACGTCCCGTGGGCGAAGGTCGCCAACGAGGACGGCACCTTCAAAACCGAGGAAGAGATCAAGGAGCTGTACTCCGACGAGGGCCTCGACGAGTCGAAGGCCACGATCGCGTACTGCCGGATCGGTGAGCGCTCGTCCATCGCGTGGTTCGCGCTGCACGAGCTCCTCGGCTACGACCAGGTGAAGAACTACGACGGTTCGTGGACGGAATACGGCTCGCTCGTCGGCGTGCCGGTCGAGTTGGGAGCTAAGTGATGGCTGACGACAGCTGCGGCGCACCGGCCCAGGAGGCCACGCCCGCCGATTACGACACCCGCGGCCAGGTCGTGCTGGCCGGCAAGGTGACCGGTTCGGAGGGTCCCGTCGGCGGCGCCTTCGTGCGGTTGCTGGACGGCGGCGGCGACTTCACCGGCGAGGTGGTCTCGTCGGCCGACGGCGATTTCCGCTTCTACGCGGCCCCCGGTGACTGGACGGTGCGCGCGCTGCACCGCTCCGGCAACGGCGAGGCCTCCGTCACCGCGCAGGGACCCGGCGTGCACCAACTCGCCATCTCTGTGTCATAGGTCGCGCGCTGACGGAAAACGTGCCGAAGGGGCGTCGTTCCGCATTCACCTCACGGTGAGTGCGGAGGGCGCCCCTTCATCGCGTTTCCGTGGGCCTCCGGCCCAAAAGAGGCGCGCGACGTGAAGTCTCCGTCGGGCGCGGAGCGCCCTTTGGGAGACCGTGTGGGCACTACCACCACCCCTTCGCGGGGCCGTGCCGGTCGGCAGCGACTAAAGTGCGTGGCGTGGAGATCCTGTTTACGACCCTGCTGGTGCTCGCCGGCGTCGCGATCACCTGGTTCGCCGTGTACGTCGTCTACCGGCTTTACGCGGACCAGCGCTGACCGATGACGGCTAGTGGCGACGAGGCCATCCAGGCCGCGGAGAAGCGCGCGGAAAGCACGCGCGACCGGAACCTTCCGCAGTTCGACGACATGCCCATCCCGGGCGACACCGCGAACCTGCGCGAAGGAGCGAACCTCAACGACGCCTGCCTGGCGCTCCTGCCGCTCGTCGGTGTCTGGCGCGGCGAGGGCGAGGTCGACTATCCGACCATCGACGGCCCGTACCGGTTCGGCATGCAGCTGACCATCGCGCACGACGGCCGCCCGTTCCTCACGCACGAGGCACGAGCCTGGCTGCTCGACGACGACGGCAAGGTCATCCGTCCCGCCGCGCGCGAATCCGGGTTCTGGCGTCCGCAGGCCGACGACACGATCGAGCTGCTGCTGACCCACAACACCGGCATCGTGGAACTCTTCTACGGCAAGCCGCGCGGCAAGGCCTCGGTCCCGGCCTGGGAGCTCGGCACCGACGCGGTCGTCCGCACTTCGACCGCCAAGGACGTCACGGCTTCGCAGCGGCTCTACGGCATCGTCAACGGCGAGCTCGGCTACGTCGAGGAGCGCGCGATGATGGGTCAGGACCTGCAGCCGCACACGTCGGCGCTGCTGCGTCGCGTGGTGGGCTGACCCCGTTCCCATGCGGTGGCGTGCCTACGGCGAGCACGCCGCCCTGCTCGACTGCGCCTCCCTCGCCGAGTCGATGGCGGCGCACGCGACGGTCACGTCCGCGCGTCCGCCCGGGATCGCCGAACTCGTGCCCGGCGCCCGCAGCCTGCTCGTGGTGGAAATCCCGGGTTCGGCCGCCCTCGCGGCCGTCCGCGAACTGCTCGCGGACGCCGACCTCGAACATCCGCCGGAAGGCCGATCCCGCGAGATCACGCTCGACGTGACCTATGACGGCGAAGACCTCGAACTCGTCGCGCGGGACGCCGGAGTGTCCGCTGAGGACGTCGTCCGGCTGCACACCGGCGCCGTCTACACCGTGGCCTTCACCGGTTTCGCGCCCGGATTCGGTTACCTGACAGGGCTTCCCGAGCCGCTGCGGCAGCCACGGCTGTCGGCCCCGCGCACTCGCGTGCCGCCGGGCTCGGTCGGCATCGCGGGCGAGTTCACCGGTGTGTACCCCCGTGTCTCGCCCGGTGGCTGGCGGTTGATCGGCCATACCCGGACCGTCCTGTTCGATCCGCGCGCCGACCCGCCCGCGTTGCTGGCGCCCGGCGACCGCGTGCGGTTCCGGAGTGCCGGATGAGGGCCTTGGAAGTGGTCGAGACCGGTCCGCTCGCGCTGGTACAGGACCTCGGCAGGCCCGGTTTCGCGCATCTCGGTGTCCCGCCGTCCGGCGCGCTCGACGTCCCGGCGCTGCAGCTGGCCAACCGGCTCGTCGGCAACGACGAAGCCGCCGCGGGAGTCGAGTGCCTGTTCGGCGGGCTACGGCTGCGCGCCACGACGTCCTGCACCATCGCGGTGACCGGCCCCGCCGTCGCCGTGGAGGTCGACGGGCGCCCAGTCGGCTCGCACGCGCCGGTTTGGCTGGCGGCGGGGCAGGTCTTGGCGATCGGTGCTCCCGCCTCCGGACTGCGGTGCTACCTGGCGGTTTCCGGCGGGATCACGGTCGACGCGGAACTCGGCAGCCGGTCGCGGGACGTCCTGTCGGAGATAGGGCCGGCGCCGCTGAAAGCGGGCGACGTCCTCCCGCTCGGCACGCCGTCCGTCCCCGGAGGTGCCGACGTCGTGCTCCCCACGGTGGCACCGGCCGAGCTCGTCGTGCCGATCGACCCGGGGCCGCGGGCGTACTGGTTCGAGAACCCGGCGTCCGGGCTCGCGAAGACCTGGACGGTGACGGCGGAATCGAACCGCGTCGGACTCCGGCTCGACGGGCACGCGTTGACTCGCGCGGCCGAATACGCGGAGCGGGAACTGCCGAGCGAAGGCCTGCTGACCGGCGCCGTCCAGGTGCCGCCGAACGGTTTGCCGGTGGTGTTCTTGGCGGATCATCCGACTACCGGCGGTTATCCGGTGGCGGCCGTGGTGAGACAGGCGTCACTCCCGGCCCTCGCGCAGGCCCGACCCGGAACCCTTCTCCGCTTTCACTCGTCCACGAGGGTGTGGAACAGGTAAAGGTCGACGGTGGCATGGGTGTCATCGACACGAATTCGGTCCCCACCCAACCAGAGCTTCCGCAGTCGCTGCGGATCGCGCTGGCCACCGGTCAGATGCGGCGCCCGCTCGGCGATACGCTCCGCCCGCTTCTCGATCTCTTCGCCGACGGCGAATACCAGGTCGCCGGACCCGAACGGCTGGCCGAGGACCGCTACCTGACCCCGAGCGCCGACTGGCCGCCCGCCGACGTGTCCCGCGTCGGCTACTACCGGACGGCGATCAAGAGCGGGCACCGGCCGGTCGCCATCGTGCTGGAGACCACCGACGCGGCGGTGATCCTCGACGGGCACCACAAGATCGCGGCCTACCGCGAAGAAGCGATCCTGCCGCACCTGCTGATCATCAGCCCGCTCGGCTGATGGACGCCCCGCGGTTCCGCGATCCGCAGACCCGGATCGAGGACTTCGCGGACGAGCCGATCCTCGTCGTCTGCCCGCGCTGCGCCGGCCGTGCCTCGGCCACACCCGATCGGCTGACCTGCGCGGGCTGCGCCCTGGTGCGTGTTCCTCCCGACCCCGACTACCGCGCGTGGAATCGTCCGGTCGACCCGTTCTTCCGCGAGCCCTTATGGCTGCGCGCCGACTGCTGCGGCGGGCACACCCTCTGGGCGTTCCACGCTCGGCACCTCGACCTGATCGAACGGTTCGTCGCGGCGAAGCTGCGCGCGACGCTCAGCTGATCGCGTACTCGCTCTCGTACGCGGCGGCCAGCTCGGCGTGGATCGCGCTGGAGTCGGTGAGCGCGACGCCGTCGAGCGTGTGCACCCTGGTCAGCTTGCGGACCGACGACGCGAGGAACAGCCCTTCGCCCTCGGTGAGATCGGAGACCTTGAGCGGCTCGACCTTGACCGACCAGCCCGCCCGTTCGGCGCCGCGGAACAGCGCCGCCTGCGTCGTCCCCGGCAGGATTCCGATGGTCGCCGGCGGCGTGTAAAGCGTCTTGTCCTTCGCGAGGACGACCGTCGAAGTCGGACC
The DNA here is from genome assembly GCF_056435645.1 of Amycolatopsis sp. NPDC043889. Taxonomy (NCBI): domain Bacteria; kingdom Bacillati; phylum Actinomycetota; class Actinomycetes; order Pseudonocardiales; family Pseudonocardiaceae; genus Amycolatopsis; species Amycolatopsis sp. NPDC043889. Next base: position 865,018 of record NZ_JBWKEC010000001.1, on the reverse strand, counting down.
TTCGAAGACCGTGCCGTCGGCGGCGGTGAAAATCACATCGCTCGCGCCACGGCGGCCCGCCTCGCGCAACGCGGCCATGTTGACGCCGTAGGAAATCGACTTCGCGCCCAGCAGCAGCCACGGCGCGCGCTCGGCGAGGTCGGGCTCGAAACCGCGTTCGAGGGTGATCGCCGCGACGCCTTCGACACGGGCCCGCTGGACCTTCTCGTCGATCTCCACACCGAGCGCGAACCCGAACGGCTTCGCCTCCGGATCGCCGTCGATTCCCCTGGTGTACACCAGTTTCAGCGCGATCTCGGCCGGGCCGGACCAGTTGTCGATGACGACCTGCGCGGCGCGCTCCCAGGCGGCGAGGTCCGGCTCCGGCAGGTCGAGCATGGCCGCGGAACGGGCCAGCCGCTCGAGATGCGGGCGGAGCTCGCGGGGCCGTCCGTCGACGACGAGGATCGTCTCGAACACGCCGTCGCCGCGAAGCAGTCCCAGATCGTCCACCCGCAGGTGAGCGGCTTCGGGGTCGGCCAGGGTCCCGTCGAGGAAGGCAAGCACGCGCATGGGGACACGGTACTCACTAGCATGGGTTTCATGCCCTACCGCTCCCCCCTGCTCGACCTTCCCGGACCGATCGCGGCACCCGACGGGCATCCGGAAGAAGGTGTCCCGTGGCATTGGGGAGACCCCTTCGCCGAGCAACGGACGGCCGCGCGCGGCGCGGTCGTGATCGACCGTTCGCATCGCGAAATCCTGGCCGTGACCGGGGAAGAACGGTTGTCCTGGCTGCATTTGGTGATCTCGCAGCACGTCACCGGGCTCGCCGAAGGCACCGGCACCGAAGCGCTCGTGCTCGACAGCCAAGGTCGCGTCGACACGCATATGGTGCTCGCGCACGCGGACGGCACGGTGTGGCTGGACAGCGACAGGGGCGCGGTGGCCACCAGCGCGCTGCCGTCCGGTGGCAAGCAGACTTTGCGCGAGTACCTCGAAGCGATGAAGTTCTGGTCCAAAGTGGACATCCGCGATGTCTCGGACGAGCTGGCGCTGCTGACCGTCCTCGGTCCCGACGCGGACCGCGTGCTGGACTCCGTGGGCGTCTCCGTGGGCTCGGACCCGTACTCGGTCGTGGCGATCCCCGGCGGTTTCGCGCGGCGGATGCCGTGGCCGGGACGCCACAGCGTCGACCTCGCCGTCCCGCGCGCCGAACTCGCCGACTGGTGGCGGCGCCTGACCGACGCGGGCTCGCGACCGGCGGGCAGCTGGACGTTCGACGCGCTGCGGGTCGAGTCGCTGCGGCCGCGGCTGGGCCTCGACACCGACGAGCGCACGATCCCGCACGAAGTGAACTGGGTCGACTCCGCCGCGCACGTGGCGAAGGGCTGCTACCGCGGACAGGAGACCGTCGCGAAGGTCCACAACGTCGGGCGGCCGCCGCGGTACATGGCGCTGCTGCACCTGGACGGTTCGCCGGAGATCACGCCGGAAACCGGCGATCCGGTGGTGCTGGGCGAGCGGACGGTCGGCCGCGTCGGCAGCGTGGTGCAGCACCACGAGCTGGGACCGATCGCGCTGGCGCTGGTCAAACGCTCGACGCAGCCGGGTGCGGAGCTGCTGGTGGGCGCCGAGGACCGCGTGGTGCAGGCGGCCATCGATCCGGACTCGGTGCCTGGTGAGGCGTCGGCGCCCGGGCGGGAAGCGGCTCAGCGGCTGCGGGGGTAGGCGGGGTCCTCTGCGGCTCGGCTCGGCTCGGCTCCGCGCCGTTCCGTGAAGGCCTCCTTGCCTACCTTGAGGGTAGGGAAGGAGGCCTTCACTACCTGCAGGTGGGTCACTTTCGCCTCACTCGTCACAGCGACCTCACTGGCCACGGCGACGACTGCGCGTGAAGGCCCTTCCCTCGACTGAGCGCTGGAAACTCGCCCTTCACTCACGACCCAAGTACATGAAGGCCCCTTCCTTGCGCCTAACGCCATGAAGGGCCTTCAAGTACTTCCATCCCGCCCACCACAGCCATCCACAAGTTGTCCACAACGTTGCCCACCTGTGGACAACTTCGCCGACCAGCACTTTTCCGCCTCCACCCACGGTAGACTGGACCAGGGGCCGCCCCCGGGACGGGTGGGGGGCGCGCTTTGGAAGGAACCGAAAGAGCGGCAGCGGCGGAGGGTGCCGTCGGGGGCGGAGATCCTTGTGGTATCGCTCCCTGCGGAGCATCTTCGCTGGAGCGCGATAAGCTACGCGGGTGATCGAAGTCCGGCCCGGTGGTCGCCGTCGTATCGACCGCGTGCTCGGCCCTGGGTATCTCAGCGACCTCGGCGAGCTGACCCTTTCCGTGCTGCGCGAGCGCCGTGACGAGGCCGCGCAGGAGGAGACCGACCTGTCGTACCTGCGGCGCCTGCTGCACGCGCGGATCGACATCGTGCGGGCCGAGCAGGAGCGCAGGAGTTCGGGCGGCGAGAGCAGCGTCGTCGAGCGGCTGGTCGCGATCCTGGCGGACAACGCGATCGGCCCGGCGACGGGTTCGGGCAGGCACCAGCGGCTGGAGCCGTCGCGCGCGGGTGAGCACCGCCGGTTCGCCGAGGCGCTCATCGGCGACACGGACCTTTCCGACGTCAGCACTCTGTCGGACGAGGAGCTGGTCAACGCCCTCAACCGATACGCCGACGAAGAGGTTTCGGTCTCCTCGTACCGTCGCGAGGTCCAGGGCGTCATGGACACCATCAACGCCGAGATCGCGACCCGCTATCGCAAGGGCACGGCATCGGTCGACGACCTGCTCGACACCGAACGCGGCGGATCCGAGTGACGAACCCGGTCCTGGTCGAGGTCGTTCGATCCGGTTTCGTGGAGAGCGTGCACCGCGGCGCGCTCGTGATCACCGCCCCGGACGGCTCGGTGCGGTTCTCCGCGGGCGACATCGAGCGGCCGGTCTACCCGCGTTCGTCCAACAAGCCCCTGCAAGCCGTCGGGATGCTCCGCGCCGGACTCACGATCGGCGACGAAGAGCTCGCGCTGGGTTGCGGATCGCACAACGGCGAGCCCGGCCATGTCGAGGGCGCCCTCGACATGCTTTCCCGCGCGGGACTGACCGAGGACGCGCTGGCCTGCCCGCCCGCTTTCCCGCTGCACGAGCCCAGCATGCTGGCCGTGGCCTCGGCCGGGAAACGCCGCGCCGCCATGAACTGCTCCGGCAAACACGCCGCGATGCTCATGACCTGCGCGCAGCTCGGCTGGCCGGCCAAGGACTACGAGGCCGAGATCCATCCGCTGCAGAAGATCATCCAGGCCACCGTCGCGGACCTCACCAGCGAGACGATCGAGACGGTCGGCGTCGACGGCTGCGGGGCGCCGTTGTTCGCGTTCTCCCTCACCGGCCTCGCCCGCTCCTTCGGCAGGCTGGTCACGGCCATCGGCGGGCCGGAACGCCGGGTCGCCGACGCCGTCCGCGCGCATCCGTGGCAGGTCGCGGGCACCGGCCGTGAGGACACCGTGCTGATGCGGGCCATCGAGGGCCTGCTTTCGAAGGGCGGTGCCGAGGGAGTGCACGCGTTCGCCCTCCCGGACGGCACCGCGCTGGCACTGAAGAGCGACGACGGCGCGGCCCGTGCCCGGATCCCGCTGCTGCTCGCGACGCTGCGCCACCTCGGCATCGACCCTGGCGACGAGGCCGGCGACCTCGCGCGCGACGCGGTCCTGGGCGGCGGGAAACCGGTCGGCGAGCTGAGGGTCGCCGAAGGTCTCTACGGTTAGTTCGCGCGTTCCCGCGCGGCCAGGTCGCCCCAGAAGTCCCGCAGGTCGGCGAACAGTTCCGCCAGCTCGTCGACATTGCCGGTGCGGAGCGCGTCGAGGATGTCGTGCACCTCTTCGGCGGTCGTGTCGGCCTGGAGGATCGGGTCGGCGAAGAGCTGCACGAGACCGCCGTAGTCGAGCTCGACCGCGGAGCCGGGGTGGAAGCTGTCGAGCCAGCGTCGCGTCTCGAGCAGCACCCGGCCGGGTCCCGAGTCACCGAAGGTCGCTTCGAGCAGGTCCCCGACCTCGCGGGCGCGATGCCGCGCGTCGGCGATGGAAACCCGCCACGACGCCTCGCGTTCGGGGTCGTCACGGCCCTTGCCGAGTTTGACCCGGCGCATCCCGGGGTCGAACAGCACGAACCACGGAAGCGGGACGGTCCACGTCGTCGACAGCGTGTGCGAAGCCGAGGCGGACAGATCGCCGATGGCGGACTTCGCCCGCGAGCGGATCGTGTCGAGTGAAGCGCCGCCGGCGTCGAGCACCGCGTTCTTCAACGCGGGGTGCGCGTCGCCGAGGAAGGTCACCAGCGCCGCGGCCGAGCGTGCGCGGATCTCCATCGGGCAGATCAGCGGCCCTGGGCCGGCGTCGCCGTGCTCACCCTCCGGCACGTCCTCGGGATCCAGGACGAGTACATCGGTGACGAGACTGGGCGCGGCCCTGCCGTCCCCGAGTTCGGCGGGCAGCAACCGCCCCACATGCTGTGACTTGAGCCACAATTCCTGCTCGCGCGTCCCCGCGGCCGAACGATCGAGCCGGGCCGCTTCGACGGCCTCGAGCAGGCGTTCGTCCGGTGGATCCCCCAGCGCGAGCAGGGGCTCATAGACGCGGAGATAAGCCGCGAACGGACGGGGCACACGAGCATCGTGGCACGCCGACCTGCGACTATCGCCACCGACCGGCCGGTAACCGGCGTTCGGTGAACACTGTCGCCACCGGCACACCGTGCCACGTCGCATCCAACCCCCCGGACACGGTACGGTGTCAGCAGGAAAGAATTGTCGAGACGATGCGGGGCCGCCGATTCCCCCGGCCGCCCCGCCCCTGTGCGAGGGGGTCGAGCCATGGGGCGCGGCCGGGCTAAGGCCAAGCAGACGAAGGTGGCGCGCGAGCTCAAGTACAGCTCGCACGAAACCGACTTCGATGCTTTGCAGCGCGAGCTGTCCAGTAGTTCCTCGGAAGACAGGCACGAGGACGACAAGCGGTATGACGACGACCCGTACGACGGGTACGACGAATACCGCCGCTGAGCAACGCGTGACACGCGAGGGTGGATCCGGGCTTGCCCCGGGGACCGCCCTCGCGTGTCGCGTGCTGCCCAAAATATGAGGAGGTGCCATGTCTGACGTAGCGCGAGTAGGTGTCGTCGGGGCCGGGCTCATGGGCTCGGGCATCGCCGAGGTGCACGCGCGGGCCGGGCTGGACGTGATCGTCACCGAGGTCAACCAGCCGGCGCTGGACTCCGGGCGGGCGCGGATCGAGAAGTCGCTGCAACGCGGCGTCAAGAACGGGAAGCTCTCGCGGGAAGACGCCGACGCGGCGCTCGGACGGCTCCGCTTCACCACCGAGATCGGCGAGTTCGCCGACCGCGACCTCGTCATCGAGGCCATCCTGGAACAGGAGCAGGCCAAGGTCGAGGTGTTCCGGTCGTTGGACAAGATCGTCGAGCGTGAGGACGCGGTGTTCGCGTCCAACACCTCGTCGATCCCGATCATGAAGCTCGGGATGGCCACCGGCCGCCCGCAGCAGGTGGTCGGCATCCACTTCTTCAACCCGGTCCCGGTGCTGCCGCTCGTCGAGCTGGTGCCCTCGCTGCTGACCAGTGACGACACCGCCCGCCGTGCCGAGGAGCACGCGACCACGGCGTTGAACAAGACGGTGATCCGGTCGCAGGACCGCGCCGGGTTCATCGTGAACTCGCTGCTCGTGCCGTACCTGCTTTCGGCGATCCGGATGATCGAGTCGGGTTTCGCGTCCGCGGAGGACATCGACCGCGGTATGGAGCTCGGCACCGCGCACCCGATGGGCCCGCTGCGGCTTTCGGACCTGATCGGCCTGGACACCATCAAGGCGATCGCGGACTCGATGTACGCCGAGTTCAAGGAGCCGCTGTACTCCTCGCCGCCGCTGCTGCTGCGCATGGTCGACGCCGGCCTGCTCGGCAAGAAGACCGGCCGCGGGTTCTACAGCTACTCCTGACCTGGTTCCTCCGCGTTCAGTCCTCTGAATGCGGTTCTTGCACGCGCAACTACCGCATTCAGAGGACTGAACGCGAGGGTCCTAGACTCGGGGGCGTGGGACAGGGACAGCTGCGCGCGGGTCTGGTCGGTGCCGGTCCATGGGCGAAGACGGTGCACGCGCCAGGTCTCGCCGATCACCCCGGGATGACGTTGCGCGCGGTCTGGGCCAGGCGTCCCGAGGCCGCGAAGGAGCTGGCCGAGGCGCATGGCGCCCAAGCCGTCGACAGTTTCGACGAGTTGCTCGACCAGGTGGACGCGGTCGCGTTCGCGGTGCCGCCCGCCGTCCAGGCGGAGCTGGCGGTCAAGGCGGCCGAAGCGGGCAAGCATCTGATCCTGGAGAAGCCGATCGCCGCCGACCTCGACGGCGCGCGGCGGCTCGCGGACGCGGTGGAGGCCGCCGGTGTCGCGGCCCTCGTGGTCCTCATCCTGCGGTTTTCGCCGATGACGCGCGAGTGGCTCGACGGTATCAAGGAAGCGGGCGGCTGGCGTGGCGGCGGGGCGCGATGGCTTTCGGGCGCGCTGCTCGGCGGTCAGTACCAGTCGTCGGCGTGGCGGCACGACTCCGGCGCGCTCGCCGACATCGGCCCGCACGCCCTCGATCTGCTGGACGCGGCTCTCGGAGAGATCACCGAGGTGCTCGCCGCGAACCGGACCGATGACGATCTGTGGCAGTTGCTGTTAGCCCACGAGGGTGGCGCGACCAGTACGGCGACCCTGTCGCTGCGGCTGCCGATCCAGCCGACGGTCGTCGAAGTGGCCGTCTACGGCGAGCACGGCTACCGCACCTTGGGCCGCAAGCCGGGCTCGGCGGGCGAGTCGTATACCGCGCTCCTGGACGATTTCGCCGCGATGGCCGCGAGCGGGACGGCCTCGCACCCGTGTGACGTGCGTCGCGGACTGCACCTGCAGAAGCTGCTCGAGCACGCGCGGGAGCTCGCCGGACACGGCAAGTAGTACACAGGTCACCCACAAGGCTTTTCCTTACGCGATAAGGCCTTCTTCCGAAGAGTTCGCGGTCATCCACAGGTTTGTCCACAGGTTCCTTTGTGGACGGTCACCAGCATGGGAAAACCTTTTCCGCCACTGGGAAAGATCACCTCTTAGTGCGTTCGCTCCGCCGTGCCGAGTCGATCTTGTGATGCGAAGGTGATCTTGGGCGCTCCGGAAAGGAAGGCCATGGGTGAGCTGCTCCGCGCTTTCGGCGGGATGATCCCGTTGACGATCATCGCGATTCCGTACGCATTGCTCGGGTGGCCGCTCCTCGCGGCTCATCGACGGCGAAGACGTGCCGACCCCTTCTCCGCGTCGGCGACGGCCGCTGTCGACATGACGCTCGCCCTGGCCTGTTTCCTGGTGTTGTGCCTGGTCACGATGCCGGTGTCCGGCGCGCAGGGCAGCAGGCTGAACTTCGAACCCGGCACCGACCTGCGGCTGGCCCTGTCCGACAGCGCCAATCTCTGGCAGGCGCTGGGCAATGTCCTCATGCTGAGCCCACTCGGCGCCCTGCTCCCGGTGCGGTCCCGCCGCCTGCGGTCGCTGGGCCGGATCGCGCTGGGCGCGCTGGCCGTCTCGGTGCTGGTGGAAGGCACGCAATATCTGATCCAGGCGGGCAGGGTGACCTCGGCCGACGACATCCTGCTGAACACACTGGGCGCCGTGGCGGGCGCCGCGCTGAGCAAACGTCTGTGGCACCGCCTGGACGTCCGGCCGCCGGTGCGGATCCCGGTCCAGGTCCGGCGGGTGTGCGACGCCCCCGTCCGGCTACGGGTGCCGAGATCGGTATGGGACGAGCGGTATTCGAGCATCGCGCATCCGCAGCGGAGGTAAATCGGTTGACCGTCGTGCGAGAGTGATCGCGAAAGCCTGCGTACCAAGAAAGAGGGATGCCTCATGCCTGACGCCTTCGGTGGCGTCGGCACGAGCTAGCCGGCGCATACGCCAGCTCCACCACGCACGCGGATCCTCCCGTGCGTCTCCTTCTTCTGCCCGAAAGGCTTTCCACCAGTGCTTTCCGAGACGATTCGTGCTTTGCAGTCCTACATCCGCCTCACCGCGGCGAAGTTCCGGGAGACCGAGCGGATCGGGCCGTTCCTGGCCACGTACTACCTCGAGGCCGACAGCCCCTTCCTCAACTACGCGATCCCCGATGACGACGCCGTTCCTACGGAGGACGACGTCGCCGCCCTCACCGAGGCGTTCCGCAAGCGCGGGCTCATGCCGCGTCTGGAGTTCCTCACCGAAGCGGTTCCGGCCGCCGAGGCCGTGCTCGTCGAGTGCGGTTACACGCTGGAGCGGCGGGTTCCGCTGATGATCTGCTCCCCGGGGCAGGTCGTCGCGCAACCGGAACCGGCCGGGATCAGCCTGATCACCCCGAAGACCGACGGCGAACTCCGGCAGATGATCCGGGCCCAGAACGTGGCGTTCGAGGAGGACGATCCCGATCGGCACCTCGACCCCTCACCGGATCAGCTGAGCGGCGAGACCCTCTCGGTGATGGCCGTGGCCGAGACCGGCGAGGTCGTCGGGGGCGGGGTCGCGACCCCGATCCTCGACGGCGCGACCGAGATCGCCGGGATCGGGGTGATCGAGGAGTACCGGAGCCGCGGGATCGCCGCGGCGATGACGGAGTACCTGACACATGAAGCCCACGCTCGCGGTGGCCGGTCGGTGTTCTTGACGCCGGGCGCCGGGCAGGCGGAACGCGTCTACGGCCGGGTCGGCTTCAAGACCGCCGCCGAATGTGTGCACCTGTCAATCGTCTGAGTAGCCGCCGCGGCGTGATTTCTTGACCTCGCCGCGGCGCTTCTTCGACGCCAGGCGGCGTTCCTTCGAACCTCGCGAAGGTTTGGTGGGACGCCGCTTGGCTGCCGGGGGCGCCGACGCGTCCAGCAGCAGCGTCACCAGCCGCGCCCGCGCGGCTTCCCGGTTCATCAGCTGGGAGCGGTGTTCGGACGCGGTGATCGTGACGACCCCGTCGACCAGCCGCGACGAAAGCCGGTCCAGCATCCGCGCCCGGAGATGCTCCGGGACGGACGCCGAACCGGCCACGTCGAAGGACAGTTCGACCCGCGAGTCCGTGGTGTTCACGCCCTGCCCACCCGGACCCGACGACCGGGAGAACCGTTCGCTCAATTCGGCACCCGGGATCACGAACCGGGTGCCGACCACCACGTCATCAGCCACGGACCCAGTGTTCCACCAGGGCCAAGAGAATATTCAGAAGCGCGGGTGGTCACCGGAGAGCACGGCACGCGGGCCGTCCGGGTCTTCCGCGGGCTGCACCTCGCCGAGGATCCACGCCGGCACGTGCCGCGCGGTCAGCATCGCCAGCGCCCGGTCGACGTCGTCGGCGCCGACGATCGCGACCATGCCGACGCCCATGTTGAACGTCTTCTCCAGCTCGGCACGCTCGACCTTGCCGCGGTGGCCGATCAGCGCGAACACCGGCGCCGGGGTCCAGGTGCCGCGTTCGAGCCGCGCGACCAGGCCGCGCGGCATGACGCGGGCGAGGTTCTGCTCCAGGCCGCCGCCGGTGATGTGCGCGAACGTGCGGACGTCGGCCTCGGACGCCAGCGCGAGGCAGTCCTTCGCGTAGATCCTGGTCGGCTCCAGCATCTCCTCGCCCAGCGAGCGGCCGAACTCCTCGACGTGCCCGTCGAGCGGCATGCGCGCGATGTCCAGCAGCACATGCCGGGCGAGCGAGTAGCCGTTGGAGTGCAGGCCGGACGAGCCGAGCGCCAGGACGACGTCACCGGGGCGGACCCGCTCCGGGCCGAGCACGTTCGACGCCTCGACGACGCCGATGCCGGTGCCCGAAAGGTCGTAGTCGTGCTCGCCCATCAGGCCGGGGTGCTCCGCGGTCTCGCCGCCGAGCAGCGCGCAACCCGCCTGGACACAGCCCTCGGCGATGCCGCCGACCAGTGCCGCGATCTTCTCCGGGACAACCTTGCCGACGGCGATGTAGTCCTGCATGAACAGCGGCTCGGCGCCCGTGACGACCAGATCGTCGACGACCATCGCGACCAGGTCGATGCCGACCGTGTCGTGCTTGTCGAGTGCCTGCGCGACGGCGATCTTGGTGCCGACCCCGTCGGTCGACGAGGCCAGCACCGGCTCTTTCCACTTGTCCAGCTTCAGGGAGAACAACCCGGCGAAACCGCCGACCCCACCCATCACCTCGGGCCTCGTGGCCCTCTCGGCGTGCGGTTTGAGCAGCTCGACGGCTTTGTCACCGGCGTCGATGCTGACGCCGGCGGCGGCGTACGTGGCGCTCGTGGACTCGCTCACGGAAGCGGACTCCAACTCTGGAAGAGAGGTCTAGGGACGCCGGATGGCGTCCTCAGCACCGTACCCGGCAGGGCTGACGGGCTTCGCCGCGCCATTGACCGAGTCCAGGCTCTCCAGCAGGTGCTTCCCGATCAGCGCGTCTTCGGGCAGCGCGATCGGGTACTCGCCGGAGAAGCACGCGGTGCACAACCGCGACTTCGGCTGCTCCGAAGCCGCGACCAGCCCGTCCAGGGAGATGTAGCCCAAGGTGTCCGCGCCGATGGAGCGGCGGATGCCGTCGAGGTCGACGCCGTTGGCCACCAGTTCGGCACGGGAGGCGAAGTCGATCCCGTAGAAACACGGCCAGCGGACGGGCGGCGACGCGATCCGGACGTGCACCTCGAGCGCGCCCGCCTCCCGCAGCATGCGGACCAGGGCGCGCTGGGTGTTGCCGCGGACGATGGAGTCGTCGACGACGACGAGCCGTTTGCCGCGGATGACGTCGCGCAGCGGGTTCAGCTTGAGGCGGATGCCCAGCTGGCGGATGGTCTGCGACGGCTGGATGAAGGTACGGCCGACGTAGGCGTTCTTCACCAGGCCTGTGCCGTAGGGAATGCCGGAGCCCTGCGCGTAGCCGATGGCGGCCGGGGTGCCGGATTCGGGCACCGGCATGACGAGGTCGGCGTCGGCCGGGTGCTCGGCGGCGAGTTTGCGGCCGATCTCGACGCGGGTGGCGTGCACGCTGCGGCCGGCGATCGAGGTGTCGGGGCGGGCGAGGTACACGTACTCGAAGACGCAGCCCTTGGGCTCCGGGTTCGCGAACCGCGAGGACCGCAGGCCTTCGGCGTCGATCGCGATGAGCTCACCGGGCTCGACCTCGCGGACGAACGACGCGCCGCAGATGTCCAGCGCGGCCGTCTCGCTCGCGACGACCCAGCCGCGTTCGAGCCTGCCGAGCACCAGGGGGTGCACACCGTGCGGGTCGCGCGCGGCGTACAAGGTGGACTCGTCGGCGAAGACCAGGCAGAAGGCGCCCTTGAGGGTGGGCAGCAGTTCCAGCGCGGCGGCTTCGATGCCCTTGTCGGCGGCGTTGGCCGCGAGCAGCCCGCACACCAGGTCGGAGTCGCTGGACGAACCGGTCAGGCCCGCGTGCGGTTTGAGCCCGGCTTCGACCGTGCGATCCCGCAGCTCGGCGGTGTTGACGAGGTTTCCGTTGTGCGCGAAGGACAACCCGCTGCCGGTGGCGGTGGTACGGAAGATCGGCTGCGCGTTCTCCCAGATGGTCGCGCCGGTGGTCGAGTAGCGGCAGTGGCCGACGGCGATATGTCCTTGCAGTGACTGCAGGACCTGCTCGTCGAACACCTGGCTGACCAGGCCGAGATCCTTGAAGACGACGATCTGCGAACCGTCGGAGACCGAGATGCCGGCCGCTTCCTGGCCGCGGTGCTGAAGTGCGTAGAGCCCGTAGTAGGTCAGCTTCGCGACCTCTTCTCCGGGCGCCCAGACACCGAAGACGCCGCATTCCTCGCGGGGTTCCGGATCGGGCTGGTCGGTCACGGGCTGTCCGGCGACGGACGGGTCGGAAACCACCGAGGTGCTCCCAGGGAGAAAGAGGGCAGGCCGCCACCAGTGTAAACGGTGAGCAGGAGATCAACGCGCCGCACGAAGTGGCACTGGACACGCTTCGCGCGATGACCGTGAGTGAACCCGCAGCGGCGATCGACGTCGGCAGGGGCGGGCCGGCCTTCCAAGCCGCGATGGCGGACAGGGCGCCCCTGCTACCTCGATAGGGGGTCTTCGACCGGAGCGGGTTCCTTATGACCGTGAGTGACGGGCGGGTGTCAAGGCCCGGCACTCACGACCCCCGACCAGCCGGCCGCTCCCCCTCGACAGAGGCGGTCGACTGTGCTTAGGAGTGGTCGCGAGTGGCGATTCGGGTTCTCACCCGAATCGCCACTCACGACCACCGGGAGCGAAACGGATCAGCTTGCGGCGAGCCACTTGGACGTGCCGCCACGGCCGGGAACCCAGCAGCCCTTGGCCGCGGTCTCCGGGACGTACAGCGAGCCGGGGGTCCGCTCGTCCGGAAGCGCGAGCAGTGCCGTCAGCACCGTCGCCGCGTCGCCGGCGAACCGCCACAGCCAGACCTCGGGCTCGAGGATGTCCTCCTCGGTCCCGGGCATGCGGGTGGCGACGACGTCGTCCTCGGCGTTGAGCCGGACCACGTCGACCACGTTGTCGTGGACTCGCACGCCGACCACGGCGAGGACCTCGCCGTTCGCGTCGCACGGGTGCACGAACTGGTACCCGCGGTGGATCAGTTCCTGCAGGCCGCTTTCGATATCGGTGATCTCCGCGGTGATGGTGTCACCCGAGGACGTCATCGAATTCGCCGTCCTTGGCACCCGCGAGGAACGCGGCCATCTCGGCCTGGGTGTAGATCAGGGCCGGCCCGGCCGGAAAGCGCGAGTTGCGCATCGCGATCTCGCCGGAAGCGAGCGGCGCCACCTCGACACAGTTGCCGATCGCGTTGCTGTAGCTGGCTTTGCGCCATTGGGCGCCGGTCAGACGATCGGCCGGGATGCCGTTGTCGAACTGTTCAGCCATGGTCCCCACCTTCCCCGACAGAAGACTTCGGGCAATGCATCTGCATGTGCATTTGCCTGTGATCCCAAAGTTAGCACGTGTGGCTGCAGCGGTAAATGCACGTGCAGAAGTTTTTGCAGAATTCGCGGAGGGTGGTGTCTTAGGTCCTCAGCCGTCCCACTAAAGAGTTACGAGCGCAGCCCCTGTTGGGTGAACAACTACCACTTGTGGCCACTTTTTCGAGGACACGCAAGGAAACCTCGGCCGTTCCCGGATACGGCAGGCAGCCCCACAACGGTGAGCGGCTCAGATTTCGGCGCGGCGCTTCATCAGCATCTGGCGGCTGCGGTCCGGCGTCTCCGCGTCGACCGCGAGCATGTCCAGCGCCCGGCTGTACCGCTCGATCTCGTCGCGCTTGTCGATGTAGTGCGCGCCGGTCAGGTACTCGGTGTAGGCGATGTTCGGCAATTCCTCTTCCGCGAACCTGAGCAGCGAGAACGCGCTGTCCGCGGAGTAGCCGCTCCGGTCGTACGGGAGGACCTGCACCGAGATGTTCGGCTGCTGGATCATCTCCAGCAGGTGGTCGATCTGGCCCTTCAGCACCTCGCGGTCGCCGATCGGCCGGTAGAGCACCGACTCGTCGAGCACCAGCCACAACCGCGGCGCGTCCGGCCGCGACAGCATCTTCTGCCGCCGCATCCGCAGCGCGACCCGGCGGTCGACCTGCTCGTTGACCATGTCCTTGCGGCCGTGGCTCATGATCGCCCGCGCGTAGTCCTCGGTCTGCAGCAGACCCGTGACATACAGCGGCTCCCACACCTGGATCCGGGCCGCGGCCTCTTCGAGCCCGACGAGGTCGTTGAACCAGCTCGGCATCAGGTCGCCGTAGCGGCGCCACCAACCCGGCTCGTTCGACTCCTTGACCATGTCGAGGAACTGCTGCCGCTCGCCGGGATCGGTCATCCCGTACATGGTCAGCAGATCGGCGACGTCGCGTTCCTTGAAGCCGACGCGGCCGAGCTCGAGCCTGCTGATCTTCGACTCGGATCCCCGGATGCTGTAGCCGGCCTCCTGGCGTGTGATGCCCGCGTCCTCACGCATCCGGCGGAGCTGAGAGCCGAGGATCATCCGTCGCGCGGTGGGACCCAGGGACTGCTCACCGCCAGGCGGGGTGACCGCGTTCATCGACCGGGGACCTTTCGCACGACGACACTCACAGGGGAACAAGCCGATTACTGAAAGTACACGTTTGGGCCTCGACACGACAGGGATGGCTCGGTTTACCGGTCGCGTACGTGGTTCTACTCTACGTAGAGCCCGAGACTTCCGACACAGTTTTGTGAGGTTCAAGATGCCCGACGCCCCGACCCGGACGGAACGAGTGCCCGTGGGTGTCGACCCGACCCGGGCCAGCATCGCCCGGGTGTACGACGCCTTCCTGCTCGGCAAGGACAACTACGAGATCGACCGGGAGGTGCTGCGCAAGGTCCAGCAGGCCGCCCCCGAAGCGCAGGACCTGGCGACCGAGAACCGCGGCTTCCTGATCCGCGCGTGCCGGTTCCTCGCCAGCCAGACGGGCATCACCCAGTTCCTCGACCTCGGATCCGGCCTGCCCACGGCCGAGAACACGCACCAGGTCGTGCAGCGGATCAACCCGGAGATCAAGGTCGTCTACGTCGACAACGACCCGGTCGTACTCGCCCACGGGCGCGCGCTGCTCGAAGAGAACGAGAACACGCACTTCGTCTCGGACGACATCTTCGAGGCGGAGCGGATCATCGAGAACCCGGACATCCGGCGGCACATCGACTTCACGCAGCCGATCGCGTTGCTGCAGCTCGGGACCCTGCACCACTACAACGGGCCGCACGACGAGCCCGCCAAGATCATGAAGAAGTACATCGACGCGCTGCCGTCGGGTTCGTACGTGGCGATCTCGCACTTCTCCGACCCGGAGGACGAGCTGTCCGAGGTCGCCCGCAAGATGGAGGAGTTCTTCATCCACAGCCCGATGGGCTCGGGCACCTTCCGCACCAAGGCCGAGATCGAGGAGCTGTTCCACGACCTCGAGATGGTCGAGCCCGGCGTCCGGCTGTGCGCCGACTGGTGGCCGGACGGCCCCCGGATCAAGGAGCTGAACGTGGCCCAGCGGACGATCTCGGGTGGCATCGGCCGCAAGGCTTAAAGACCGCCCTTCCGTCGTGCAATGAAAGGTCCTTTCCTTGCAAATTTCGCAAGGAAAGGACCTTTCATTGCACGACGGGGCGGGTTCAGAGGCGGACCAGCGGCAGCCAGCGGGCCAGGTCGGCCCTGCTCCCGGAGGCGGTGACCCGCCCCGACTCGACGGCCTCGGCCCAGCCGAGCAGCCCGGCCGCCAGTTCCAGCCACGTGCGCGGATCCGTTTCGACGACGTTCGGCGGCGTCCCGCGGGTATGGCGCAATCCTTCGACACACTGCACAGCCGCGAACGGCGGCACCCGCACTTCGACACTCTTCCCCGGAGCGTCCCCGGCCAGCGTCCGCAGGCTCAGCCGCACCGCCGCGGCCAGCTCGGGACGGGCCGGTTCCGGACCGGATCCGCTCAACCAGGGGGAAATCGCCGCGATCGCGGCTCGTAACTCAGCGGGGTCGACCGAACGCGAAGAGGCCATGGGAGAACAGTAGAGTGAGCGCGAACAAACCTTCAGGCACCCGGAACGTGGGGATGGCGATGGCGCAGCGGGACGAGGCGGATCGGTTGGCGTCCAGCCCGGCGGGCAAGCGGAAACGGGCCAAGCCGAAGATCACCGAAGAGATGCGCGCCAACGCCAGGGCCAACCCCAACAGCTGGCTTTATGTCATCGACGAGGCCTTCGACCCCGACGGCCCGGTGCCGTCCTGGGCGGTCGTCGGCGCGTACCCGGTGAACGGCGGGGGCGAGATCGTCGAGGACTTCCACCCCAACGATCGCTACCGTCCCTCGCCCAAGGCGCTCGGTTTCCCCGAACCGCGCAACGAACTCGAGCAGCTGCTCCAGCTGGTGCGCACGAACCACCGTCCGGCCGCCGACCTGCCGCGGGTCATCCTCGACTCGACGCTGTTCGTCTACGCCCTTTCGCCGGTGCAGCGCACGGTGATCGGCTTCCACAACACCGACGGCAAGGTGCTGGTTCCCGCGTACACGGCGAAGTCGCTGGTGCCGCGCGAATGGCCGCACGCGAGGGCGGTACTGGGCCGGGACATGGTCCCGCTGCTCGCCGGGCACCCCGTGACGATCAATCCCCACGACCGGCTCACCGCGATCATCCCCTCGGAGCACCTCGACAAAGCCCTTTCGGACGAGCGTCGTTAGGGCCGATTAACCCACTCGGCCCAATTTATTCAGGCCGAACGCCACTCTTTCGAGTGATGTTCGAGTCGCTGATTCCCTTTCCGCGGGGGATCGTGACGACGTGATGAGTCGCAGAGTGTGTTCAAAAGGCTGGGGGGCCGTCCTCGCGGCGGGGGTTTTGCTGCTCGCGCAGACCCCCGCCGTCGCACGGGAAAGCGGGCCTCGTTACGACGGGGCCGAGGAGCACTACGCCGGTTCACAGATCGCGCTGCACGAAGGCGTCAACGTGTCGGTGGGGCCGCTGTACGGCGGCGAAGCGCAGACGCTCGGCCACGACGTCAGTGGTCATCAGGGCGAGGTCGACTGGCCCGCCGCCGCCCGGACCGGCGCGAAGTTCGTCTACGTGAAGGCGACCGAGGGCACCGGCTTCGTCAATCCCCGGTTCGCCCAGCAGTACAACGGTTCCTACGGCGTCGGCCTGATCCGCGGCGCGTATCACTTCGCTCGCCCCGACATCTCGGACGGCGCCGCGCAGGCGCACTACTTCGTCGACCACGGCGGCGGCTGGTCCAAGGACGGCAAGACCCTGCCGGGCGCGCTGGACGTCGAGTACAACCCGTACGGCGAAACCTGTTACGGCAAAACGCCGGCGCAGATGGTCGCGTGGATGGCGTCGTTCGCCGAGACCTACCTGTGGCGGACCGGGCGGCATCCGGCGATCTACACGTCGACGAGCTGGTGGAAGCGCTGCACCGGGAACAGCGCCGTGTTCTGGCAGAACCCGCTGTGGATCGCGCGCTACAACACGGAGATCGGCGAGCTGCCCGCGAGCTGGAAGACCCACACCATCTGGCAGTTCTCGAACAAGGGCAGCCTGCCCGGCGACCAGAACTGGTTCAACGGCACGGTCGATCGCGTGCGCGCGCTTTCGCTCGGCTGAACACTCACCCGAGTGGGCGTTACAAGATCACATAACCAGGACTACTTGGAAATGAAAATCACCCACGTGTAGTACCAATTTCACGGAAGTTAGTGACAAACCCGGCACTCGTCGTCAACAATCGTGCCCGGACGGCTACCACCTGCAAGGTCGCCGTCCTCAGCGAGGGTTATCCGTGAAGGGATTGTCGTAATGCGCACTTCCCGAAGAATCGCCATCGCCGTCGGCTCCGCGCTGCTCCTGCTCAGCAGCACGGTCCAGGCGTCGGCCGCCCCGTCCCCCGAGATCATGTCGATCGAACAGGATCTCCAGCAGAACGACCACACGATCGGATCGCAGATCCGGCGGGTGGAAGGCGACACCTCCACCCCGGACTCCAAGGCCAAGGCCGCCCAGCCGCAGCCCGAGGCCGGCGTGCTCGCGACGGTCGCGGGGATGGACGTGGCCAGCTATCAGGGCAACGTCGACTGGAACTACTGGTGGAACCAGGGCAAGCGCTTCGTGTGGACGAAGGCCACCGAAGGCACGAGCTACAAGAACCCGTACTTCGCCCAGCAGTACAACGGTTCCTACAACAAGGGCTTCATCCGCGGCGCGTACCACTTCGCCCTGCCGAACGTCTCGAGCGGCGCGGCGCAGGCCGACTTCTTCGTCAACAACGGCGGCGGCTGGTCCAAGGACGGCAAGACCCTGCCGGGCGCGCTGGACATGGAGTACAACCCGTACGGCGCCACCTGCTACGGCCTGAGCCAGTCCGCGATGGGGGCGTGGATCCGGGCGTTCCACGACCGCTACAAGGCACGCACCGGCCGCTGGCCCGTCATCTACACCTCGACGAGCTGGTGGAGCACCTGTGTCGGCACGTCGCAGAACTTCGGTGGCACGGTCCCGCTGTGGATCGCGCGGTACGCGTCCACCGTGGGTGCGCTGCCCTACGGCTGGGGCTACTACACCGTGTGGCAGTACACCTCCAGCCCGCTCGACCAGAACACCTTCAACGGCGCTTATGACCGCTTGCAGGCACTGGCCAACGGCTGAGCTGCGCATTCCGTGAACAAGCGGCTCCCGGCCTCGGCCGGGAGCCGCTTTCGCGCGCCGCTTTCAACGCACGGTACCTTCCGAGCAGAATGCCCTGAAATCCCTGGCACGGGCGGATCCGGAACCAGCGCTGACCGCCGGTCGTCTGATCAGAAGCCTCAGGCCCCAGTACGGAAGGCGAGACCGATGACCTACCCACCCCAGCCAGGCCAGCCCTATGGCCAGGACCCCCAGGGACAGCAGCCGCACCAGGGTGGCTGGGACCAGACCCAGCAGTACGGTCAGCCGCAGCAGTACGGACAGCAGCAGGGCTGGGACCAGACGCAGCAGTACCAGCAGCAGCCGCAGCAGGGCTGGGACCAGACCCAGCAGTACCAGCAGCAGCCCCAGCAGGGCTGGGACCCGAACAACCAGGGCTACCAGCAGGGCTTCGGCGGCCCGCCCGCGCCGCCGTCGAAGAGCAAGACCGGTCTGATCATCGGGATCGTGATCGGGCTGGTCGTGCTGATCGCGTTCGGTGTCACCGGGTTCGTCGCGCCGGGCTTCCTGCTCAGCAAGGACGAGGGGAACAACACGGCCGCGCCGCCGCCCGCGCCGTCGTCCGAGCAGGCGCCGACCTCCGCGCCGAAGAGCAGCCCGAAGTCGAGCTCGCCCAAGAGCAGCCCGAAGAGCACCGAAAGCGGTGGCACGGGCTCCGAAGGCAACCCGAAGGGCATCCAGAACCTGAAGGACTTCCTGGCCAAGGTGAGCGCCGGGGACAAGGCCGGCGCGCTGGCGCTGGTGTGCGCGGACATGAAGGCGACCATGGGCGACTCGATCGACATCATGGCCCCGGCGCCGTCGCAGCTGGAGGTCACCTCGACCGCGGGCATCGGCGACGGGTTCATCACCGGTGACATCGAGGGCACGGTCAAGGGCAAGAAGGTGAGCGGCTCGGGGATCTCCTCGGACGACAACCCGGACAAGTCCTTCTGCGTCCGCAACTTCTTCGTATTCTGAGCGGATGAAGCGGTTTCTCCGCTCCCCCCTGCTCTGGACCTTCGTCGTCTCGCTCGTACTGCTGCTCGCGGTCGGCGGCTGGTTGCTGACGGATCCGGCGACCAGCCGCAGCGAGGCGCTGAAGACCGGCGGCATCGCCGGGGGCGCCATCGTCGCGCTGTACGCGTTGTGGCTCAACGACAGGCGGCGCCGGGTCGAGGAGCGACGGCAGGAGGTCGAGCGGCAGCGGCAGGAACTCGAGCTGCGGCGGGCCGACCAGGACCGGGACCGGATCTCGGACGAACGGTTCGCGAAGGCCGTGGAACTGCTCGGCCACGAGGCCGACCAGGTGCGGGTCGGGGCGCTGCACGCGCTGGCGGGGCTGGCTCGCGGCCGTGAGATCTACAAGCAGACCGTGCTGGACATCCTGTGCTCGTACCTGCGGCGGCCGTTCGAACATCCGCGGTACAAGGACACGGCGAAACGGGACGGGAACACCGCGCCGGAAGCGGGCACCGCGGAGCAGGAGCAGGAACTCCAGGTCCGGCAGACCGCGCAACGGCTGATCGGGGAACTGCTCCCGGCCGCGGATTCCGAGGGGAACGCGTACGACCTCGACCTGACCGGCGCGGTACTGGAGTACTTCGATCTCTCGGAGCGGAAGATCGGCAAGCTGCTGCTCCGCTACGCGGGTTTGTACAGCAGCACCAACCTGTCCGGCTGTGTTTTCCGCGGACCGGTCTACCTGACCGGCGCGGGCACCGAAAAGGAGAAGCGCATCGGCTTCTTCCGGTGCAGTGACGCCAAGTTCGAACAGCGGGCGTGGTTCAGCGGGGTCCGGTTCTCCGAGGACGTCGAGTTCCGCGACACCGTGTTCGCGGGCGAGACCTCCTTCAAGGACAGCGTTTTCGCGAAGGACGCCGTCTTCGCCGACGCGGAGTTCAAGGGGACGCTCGATCTGCGTCGCGCCCGGTTCGAGGGCTTCGGGGACCTGAGTTTCCGTAAGCCGCCCGGCACGGTGTCGCTGTACAACACGTCGGTGGAGCCGGCGAGGGATCACGAACTCCCCGCGGGCTGGGCCGTCGAGACCCTGCCGGACGGCCGCGCCCGGCTCACGGTGAAGGACTGATGAGGCGCCTGCTCTCCTCGCCGCTGCTCTGGACGTTGCTGTCCTCGGTCGTGGTGCTCGTCGGGGTCACCGCCTGGCTGCTCACGGATCGCGCGACCAGCCGCGGCGACGCGCTCAAGACCGGCGCGCTGGCGGGCGGGGCGATCGCCGCGCTCTACGGGCTCTGGCTCAACGACCGGCGACGGCGTACCGAAGAGGACCGGCACGAGATCGAGCGCAGCCGGATCTCCGACGAACGCTTCGCCAAGTCGATCGAGCTGCTGGGCAACGAAGCCGATCAGGTCCGGATCGGGGCGATGCATTCGCTCGCCGGGCTCGCCAGGACGCGTCCGGAGTACCGGCAGACGGTGCTCGACGTGTTGTGCGCCTACCTGCGGCGGCCGTTCGAGCATCCGAGTTTCGATCCGGGGCTCGACTGGGACGACAAGGAAAAGCGGGCGGCGGCGGAACGGGAACGGCTGGTCCGGCGTGCGGCCGAGCGGTTGATCCGCGACATCCTTCCCCACGCCGGGACCACCGGGGCGACGCTTTCGCTCAACCTGAGCGACGCCCGGCTCGACAAGCTGGGGCTGCTCGGCAGGCGGGTCGGCTGGTTCGGCGCGGATCGGTGCGAGGTGCTGTCCTATCTCGACCTCACCGACGCTCAGCTTTCCGGGAAGTTCCTGCTCGAGAACGCGACCATCCACGGCGCGTTCGAGCTCACGAGGGCGAGGTTCGAACGGAAGGTGTCGCTGGACAACACGGTCGTCGCGAGACCTGTCGACTTCAGTGTGGCGACCTTCGAAGAACCGCCTTCGCTGGAGGGCGCGAAGTTCCCGGCCGGCTCGGTTCTTCCCGAAGAAGGCTGAAGGGCGCCTTCCCCGCATCACATGCGGTGAAGGCGCCCTTCGCTGCGTCCTATGCGGGGAAAGTCCCCTTCAGCTCAGTCGAACAGGGCCGGGAGCGTCTTCTCCCAGGTCTCCCGGAGCTCGTCCAGCGTGAACTCCGTGATGTCCTGGAGTTCGAGCGAGCCCGACTCCGGGTCCACCACACCGGTCTTGCGCCACGGCAGGCCACGCGCGGTCAGCATCTCGGTGAACCGCAGTTCCTCGGTGCGCGGCACGGCGACCAGCACCCGGCCCGCGGACTCGGAGAACAGCTGCACGAACGGGTCCTGCTCCGCGTCGAGGAAGACGCGGGCACCGCACTGTCCGATGAGGACGGTCTCGACGAGCGTCTGGATCAGGCCGCCGTCGGAGATGTCGTGCGCGGCGGAGATCATGCCGTCACGCGAACCGGCGATGAGGATGTCGGCGAGCAGCTTCTCGCGCGCCAGATCCACGCGGGGCGGGCGGCCGCCGAGGTGGCCGTGCAGTTCGCGCGCCCAGGCGGAACCGTCCAGCTCGTCGTGCGTCTCGCCCAGCAGCAGCAGGGTTTCCCCGGCCTCGGCGCCGATCCCGGTGGGGATGCGGCGGGTGACGTCGTCGATCACGCCGAGCACGCCGACCACCGGGGTCGGCAGGATGGCCGTGTCACCGGTCTGGTTGAAGAAGCTGACGTTGCCGCCGGTGACCGGGATGCCGAGTTCGACACAGCCGTCGGCGAGACCGTGCACGGCCTGCTCGAACTGCCACATCACACCCGGGTCGGTCGGCGCGCCGAAGTTCAGGCAGTCCGACACCGCGACCGGCTTCGCGCCGCTGGTGGCGACGTTGCGGTACGCCTCGGCCAGCGCGAGCTTCGCGCCCTCGTACGGGTCGAGGTAGACGAACTTGCTGTTGCAGTCGGTCGAGACGGCGACCCCGCGGCCGGTGGACTCGTCGATCCGGATGACGCCGGAGTCCGACGGCTGCGCGAGCACGGTGTTGCCGCGCACGTAGCGGTCGTACTGGGAGGTCACCCATTCCTTCGACGCCTGGTTCGGCGACGAGATCAGCTTGAGGATGTCGGCGCGCAGTTCGTCCGAAGTGGACGGACGCGGCAGCTTGGCCGAGGTGTCGGCCTGCAGGGCGTCCTGTGTGGACGGACGCTGGATGGGACGGTCGTACACCGGGCCCTGGTGCGCCACGGTGTGCGCCGGGACGTCGACGACGACCTCGTCGTTCCAGGTGATGACCAGGTGCTCGCCGTCGGTGACCTCGCCGATGTCGGTGGCGATGACGTCCCACTTCTCGCAGACCTTCATGAAGGCCTCGACGTTCTCCGGCGAGACGACCGCGCACATCCGCTCCTGCGACTCGCTGGAGAGCACCTCCGCCGGGGTCATCCCGGTGGCGCGCAACGGAACCCGATCGAGGTAGATGTGCATACCGCCGTCACCGGCGGCGGCCAGCTCCGACGTCGCGCAGGAAAGCCCGGCACCGCCGAGGTCCTGGATGCCGACGACGAGCTTCTGGGCGAACAGTTCGAGGCAGCACTCGATGAGCACCTTCTCGGTGAAGGGGTCGCCGACCTGGACGCTGGGGAGCTTCTTGCGGCCACCCGAGCTTTCGTCACCCGAGAAGGTGTCGCTCGCGAGAACGGACACGCCGCCGATACCGTCGAGGCCGGTGCGCGCGCCGAACAGGATGATCTTGTTGCCCTTGCCCGAGGCGAACGCCAGGTGCAGGTCCTCGACGCGCATCGCGCCGACGCACAGGGCGTTGACCAGCGGGTTACCGGAGTAGCTCGGGTCGAACACCAGCTCGCCGCCGATGTTCGGCAGGCCGAGGCAGTTGCCGTAACCGCCGACGCCGGCGACCACGCCGGGCAGCACGCGCCGGGTGTCGGGGGCGTCCGCCGGGCCGAAGCGCAGCGCGTCCGCCACCGCGAGCGGGCGCGCGCCCATCGCCATGATGTCGCGCACGATGCCGCCGACGCCGGTCGCGGCACCCTGGTACGGCTCCACGTAGGACGGGTGGTTGTGGCTCTCGACCTTGAAGGTGACCGCCCAGCCCTCGCCGATGTCGACGACGCCCGCGTTCTCGCCGATGCCGGCGAGCATCTTCTCCTTCATTTCGGGAGTGGCGGTCTCGCCGAAGTAGCGCAGGTGCTTCTTCGAGGACTTGTACGAGCAGTGCTCGCTCCACATCACCGAATACATCGCCAGTTCGGCGTCGGTCGGACGGCGGCCGAGGATCTCCCGGATCCGGGCGTACTCGTCGTCGGCGAGGCCGAGCTCGACGTACGGCTGGGTCAGTTCGGGGGTCGCCTCGGCGCGTTGAGTGGTGTCAACGGTGCTGGTCACGGTGTCCGCATCAGGGTTCGCCACGGCCTTAAGAGTAGGCGAGCGCATGGGGCCGCTCGCGGTCGCCCACGGATAAATCGGTCGCGCCCGCGACGGTGATCCGCTTACCGTCGGCAATCGTGCTTTCCGCCACATATCCGCTTCCGCGACTGCGCCTGCCCGCCAAGCCGACCGCCTGGCGGTACCTGGTCAGGATGATGCTCGCGCGCCCGGGACTGCTCGCCGTCTCGGCGATCAGCGGTGCGCTGTGGTCGCTGCCGATCGCGCTGCTGCCGGTCGCGATCGGCCGGGGCATCGACGCGATCGGCCGCGGCGACGGCGATTCCGTCTGGCTGTGGGGGCTCGCGGCCGCCGGGTTCGGGATCGCGCAGACGATCGCGGGCACGGTGCAGCACTTCGCGTCCTACGGTTGCTGGATCCACGGCGCCGGGGTGACGCAGCGCCTCGCCACCGAACACGCGGCGAAGCTGGGCGCGAATCTGCGGGATACGACCACCACGGGTGACGTGGTCGCGATCACCACCAGCGACATCAACCCGATCGGTGATTCGTTCGAGGTGCTCGGACGGGCCTTCGGTTCGCTGATCGCGTTCATCGTGTGCGCGACGGCGCTGCTGTCGACGTCCCCGCTGCTCGGCGTGGTCGCGCTGATCGGTGTCCCGCTGGCGGTGGTCGGCATCGGACCGCTGCTGAAGCCGCTGGAGAAGCGTCAGACGAAGCAGCGCGAGGAGAAGACCGACGTCAACGCGCTCGCCGCGGACATCGTCTCCGGCCTGCGGATCCTTCGCGGTGTCGGCGGCGAGAAGCAGTTCCTCGACCGATTCCGCCGCTCCAGCCAGCGGGTCCGGGCGGCCGGTGTCCAGGTCGGGCGAAGCGAGGCGTGGCTCGCGGCGGCCGAGGTCGCGCTGCCGGGCCTGGTCACGGTGGTCATCACCTGGCTGGGCGCGCAGCTGGCGATCAACGGCACCATCGGCGTCGGCGAGCTGATCACGTTCTACGGCGTCTCGGTGTTCCTGGTGATCCCGGTGACGACGGCGACCGAGTTCGCGGGCGTGCTGAGCGCCGCGCTGGTTTCGGCGCGGAAGGTGTGCAAACTGCTGACCACCGAGCGCACGCTCGCCGAGCCGGAGCACCCGGTGCCGCTGCCCGAAGGCCCGCTGGACCTGTACGACGAGACGTCCGGGATCAAGGCCGAGGCCGGGAAGCTGACCGTCATCGACGTCGGGGCCGACGCCGAAGCGGTGGCATCGCGGATGGCGCGGTTCACCGATCCGAGTGAACCTGCCCTCGTCGGCGGGGTTCCGGTGGACCAGGTCTCCCTCGACGAGCTGCGGCGGCGGGTCGTGTTCGCGCACAACCAGGACATCTGGTTCTCCGGCGTGCTGCGCGAGCAGGTCACCCCCGCCGAGCCCGGCGACGTCGAGATCACCGAAGCGCTGTACGCGGCGGACGCCGAGGACATCGTGGACGCGCTGCCCAACGGCGTCGACGAGGTGATCGGCGAACGCGGACGTGAGGTCTCCGGTGGCCAGCGGCAGCGGCTGAACCTGGCCCGCGCGCTGGCGACCGACGCCGACGTCCTGCTGCTCGACGAGCCGACCTCGGCCGTCGACGCGCATACCGAAGCCCGCATAACCGAACGCGTCGCGAAGCTGCGGCGCGGCAAGACCACCGTCGTGTTCAGCCAGAGTCCACTGTGGACACATGTGGCCGATGTGGTCGTGAGTACGAAAGTGGTCGCCTGAAGACGGAGTCGCACCGCGCCGGTGTCGGCCGGAGGCCTCACGAATCCGTTGCCGGGCCGCGGGCCCTGTCCACATCGGGGGGTAAGGAAATGACAGCATGAAGAAGCTGCCGCTGGCAGACAAGAAGGACGTTCGACGGTGGATCAAGGAGACCGCGCGGGCCAACAAGCGCGAGTTCTCCGTGATGCTCGGCCTGTTCTGCGTCGCGACCGCGATCGGGCTGGCCGGACCGAGGCTGCTGGGTGCGCTGGTGGACGAGGTCGTCGAGGGTACGACGACCACCACGATCACCTGGCTCGCGGTCGCGTTCGTGGTGGTGCTGGGCGCACAGGCCTGGTTCAAGGGTCTGGCCCGGCTCCGCGCGCGGGTGTTCGGTGAGCGGATCCTGGCGCGCAACCGCGAGGAGTTCGTCGGGAACGCGCTGAACCTGCCGCTGGGGACGGTCGAGGCCGCGGGCACCGGTGACCTGCTCAGCCGGGCGACCACCGACGTCAGCCGCATCGACCACGCGGTGCGGTTCGGCGCGCCGGAGATCCTGATCGCCGCCGTCACGGTGGTGTTCACGGTGGTGGCGATGGTGATCACGTCGCCGTTCCTGGCGCTGGGCCTGCTGGTCGCGCTGCCGCTGCTGGTGCCGGTGAACCTCTGGTACCAGCGGCGGATCCCCGACGTGATGCGGCGGATGCTCGACAAGTGGTCCGAGCTGCAGTCCACCACGCATGAGACGGCGGAGGGCGCGCGGACGGCGGAGGCGCTGAGCCTGACCGGCCGCCGGATCCGGACCGGGCACGACGGCCTCGACGCGTCGATGCTGGGCGAGCGCAAGATCCGGGCGCTGCAGATGCGGTGGATCCCGTCGCTGGAGATCAGCTACGTGCTGCCGGTGCCGGTGATGCTCGGGCTGGGCCTGCTCGCCTACTCGAACGGCTGGGAAGGGCTCGGCACGATCACCGCGATGCTCCTGTACTCGCAGGTCATGACCGGCCCGCTGAACGAGGCGCTGTTCTGGCTCGCGGACATGCAGGTCGCCGGGGCCTCGCTGCGGCGGCTGCTGGGCGTGCGGCCCGCTCCGTCTCCGGCGACGGCCTCGGAGACTCCGCGCGGCCAGGACATCGAGGTCCGCGACGTGCGCTTCGGCTACAACGCGGACCGCGAAGTGCTGCACGGGATCGACCTGCGGGTGCCCGCCGGTGAACGGCTGGCGATCGTCGGCCCGTCCGGTGCCGGCAAGTCGACCCTGGGACGGCTGCTGGCCGGGATGTCGGCGCCGACGTCGGGCTCGGTGCGGATCGGCGGCGCCGAAGTGTCGACGCTGCCGGACGACGTCCTGCGTGGCGAGGTCCTGCTGCTGACGCAGGAGCAGCACGTCTTCGCGGGGACGCTGCGGGACAACCTCACGCTGCCCGCCGGGGACTGGACCGACGACCGGCTGCTGGCCGCGCTGGCCTCGGTCGGCGCCGCGGAGTGGGTGGCGAGCCTGCCGGACGGGCTGGACACGAAGGTCGGGGCCGGGGCGGTCGCCGTCCCGGCGGCGATGGCGCAGCAGCTGGCGCTGGCGCGGGTGGTGCTGGCCGACCCGCACACGCTGGTACTGGACGAGGCGACGTCGCTGCTGGACACGGGTTCGGCGCGGGAGCTGGAGCGGTCTTTGAGCGCGGTGCTCGAAGGGCGCACGGTGATCGCGATCGCGCACCGGCTGCACACCGCGGCCGCGGCGGACCGGGTCGCCGTCATCGAGGGCGGCCGGGTGACCGAGCTGGGTTCGCACGCGGAGCTGCTGGCCGCCGGTGGCCCCTACTCCGCTCTGGTGGCCGCCGCCTCCTGACGCATTTCGTCCTCTGAATGCGGTGAGCGCATTTAGAGGACGAAATGCGTGGGTGGGTCAGGCGGAGACGAGAGCGTCGACCGCGCTGTAGAACATGCCGAGCCCGTCGTCGGAAGGCCCGGTGAGGGCGTCGATGGCGTGCTCCGGGTGCGGCATGAGCCCGACGACGCGGCCGTTCTCGCTGCGGATCCCGGCGATGTCGTTGCGCGAGCCGTTCGGGTTGCCGCCGACGTAGCGGAACACCACGCGGCCCTCGCCCTCGAGCTCGTCGAGGGTGGCCTGCTCGGCGACGAAGCAGCCGTCGATGTTCTTCATCGGGATGAGGATCTCGGCGTCCTTGTCGTACCGGGTGGTCCACGCGGTGTCGTTGTTCTCGACACGCAGCCACTGGTCACGGCAGATGAAGTGCAGGCCCGCGTTGCGGATCATCGCGCCCGGCAGCAGCCCGGCCTCGCACAGGATCTGGAAGCCGTTGCAGATGCCCAGCACCGGCATGCCCTTGTGGGCGGCCTCGATCACCGACGACATCACCGGCGCGAACCGGGCGATGACGCCGGCGCGCAGGTAGTCGCCGTACGAGAAGCCCCCGGGGACGACGACGGCGTCGACACCCTTCAGGTCCTCGTCCGCGTGCCACAGCGGCACGGCTTCGGCTTCGGCGTAGCGGACCGCGCGGGCCGCGTCACCGTCGTCGAGCGTGCCGGGGAACGTGATGACCCCGATGCGGGCGCTCACGCGTCCACCCGCTTGATGGTCCACTGCTCGATGACGGGGTTCGCGAGGAAACCCTCGGCGATCTTTTCGAGCGTCGCGTCGTCGACGGAGTCGTCGACCTCGATCTCGAAGTGCTTGCCCTGACGGATCTCGGCGATCCCGGTGAAGCCGAGACGGCCGGCGGCGCCGAGCGCGGCTTGGCCCTGCGGGTCGAGGATTTCGGGCTTGGGCATGACGTCGACGACGACTCGGGCCACGGCAGGCTGCTCCTTATTCACGCAGGTCGTGGGTACCGCCAGAGCCTACTTCACTACGGTTGCCGCATGACCTACGGGCAGTACACACCGCCGAAGAAGTCGAAGGCCTGGCTCTGGATCACGCTGGCGCTGGTCTTCGTCCTGATCGCGGGCGGTGTCGCGTTCACCGGCTTCGTGACGCCGGGGTTCTTCAAGGCCAAGGCCGACACCACCTCGCGCGCGACGCCGGAGCAGCTGAGCCAGTCCTTCGCGAACGGCGTCGGCGAAGATCGTGTCAGCTCGCTCTGGTGCCCGATCCGCTCGAAGCGGTCCTACACCTTCGAGCAGGTCATGGCCGTCTCCGAAGGCGCACAAATCAGCACGCCCGCGCGCCAGCGTGCGCCACAGGAGTACTCGGCCGCGCTCACGACCGGCGGCCAGACCGTCGGGATCGCGATGATCCCCGGCGAGGGCGGCTGGTGCGTGCGCGACGCCAAGATCGGCGGCGAGCCCGAGCCCTTGCCGGGCATCGAGACGAAGCCGTCGCCGCGGCCCGACGTCAAGACCGGGGAAGAGGCGGGGAACGAGTTCGTCGACGCGATCAACGCGCGCGACATCCCGGCCGCGTTGTCCGTGCTGTGCGAGAAGGTGCCCGACACGACCCGCGACGGCGTGCAGCAGATCATCCACGGCGAGGCGAGGTACACCGTCGACAACGCCGACGTGCTGACCACCGCGAAGCAGACGATCCTGCACCTCACCGGCGAGGTCGACGGCGTCCGGAACCCCGGCCGGGTCGAGACCGAGGACGATGCCGAGGGCGGCCCCTGCGTGGCTACTTTTTCACCCGACTCGGACTAAGTCCGCACCGATCCTTCGTCTGGGGGAATGCTCGGAGCCGCCACGCTGGGCCAAGATGAGCCTTTTGGCGGGCGTCAAGCCCGGGCGAGCAGCAGGAGGCACCGTGGACGATCAGGATTCCTTCGACTACGTGATCGTCGGCGCGGGCAGCGCGGGATGCGTACTGGCCAACCGGCTGAGTGAGAATCCGTCAGCGCGGGTGCTCCTGCTCGAAGCGGGTGGCGAGGACGACGCCGACGAGATCCACATCCCCGCCGCGTTCCCCCGCCTGTTCAAGACGAAGTGGGACTGGAACTACGAAACGGTCGAGCAGAAGCACACCGGCAAGACGCTGTACTGGCCGCGAGGGAAGGCACTCGGCGGCTGTTCTTCGATCAACGCGATGATCTACATCCGCGGCAACCGCGCGGACTACGACGGCTGGCGTGACGTGCACGGCGCCGAGGGCTGGGGTTTCGACGACGTCCTGCCGTACTTCAAACGGGCGGAGGGGAACCAGCGGCTCGGCGGGCCACTGCACGGCACCGACGGGCCGCTGAACGTCGAGGACCGTCGCTTCACCCACGAGCTGTCCCATGCCTGGGTGGATTCCGCGGTCGCCTGGGGTCTCAACCGCACCGACGACTTCAACGGCGAGTCACAGGAAGGCGCCGGCGTCTACCAAGTGACGTGCAAGAAGGGCCGCCGCTGGTCGACGGCCGACGCCTACCTGCGGCCGGCCTTGTCGCGCCCGAACCTCACGGTCCGGACGCATGCGCAAGCCACCCGCGTCGTCTTCGAAGGCACCCGCGCCGTCGGTGTGTCCTATTTGGACAAAGGCGCCGAGACGACGGTGCGCGCGTCGACCGAGGTCCTGCTGAGCGGCGGTGCGGTGAACTCGCCGCAACTGCTGATGCTTTCCGGGGTCGGCCCTGCGGAACACCTGCGGGAGCACGGGATCGACGTCGTCGCCGCGCTTCCCGGCGTCGGCGGCAACCTGCACGACCACCCTGCCTGCGGGATCATCTGGTCGACCCGCGGCACCACCGACCTGGTGGACGCGGCGACGCCGGGCGGCCTGCTGCGCTACCAGCTCACCAAACGCGGCCCGCTGACTTCGAACATCGGCGAGGCGGGCGCGTTCTTCCCCGCCGCGGACGGTGTCTCGCCGCCGGACATGCAGATCCACGTCGCGCCGACGTTGTTCTACGACAACGGGATGCGTGAGCCGACGGTGTCGGGCTTCACGTCGGCGGCGACCCTCGTGGACGTCGCGAGCCGGGGACGGCTGCGGTTGAAGTCGGGAAATCCGTTGTGGAAGCCCGAAATCGACCCGATGTGCTACGCCGAGTCCGTGGACATGGAGAAGTTGCTCGCCGGGCTGCGCGCCCTGGTGGAGATCGGGAAGTCCGGCCCGCTGGCGCGGTATCTGGACAAGCCGTTCCTGCCGGAGCGGCACGACCTGACCGACGGCGAACTGGCGGACTACGTGCGCGAGAGGACGCAGACGCTGTACCACCCCGTCGGGACCTGCTCGATGGGGACGGGCGAGAACGCCGTGGTCGACCCGTCGCTGAAGGTGCGCGGGGTGGAGGGGCTGCGGGTGGTGGACGCTTCGGTGATGCCCGTGGTGCCTCGCGGGAACACGAACGCGCCAACGATCATGGTGGCGGAGAAGGCCGCGGACCTCATCCGGGGCTCGTGACCGGTCCTTTCACGCCCTCACAAGCGCAATGAAGGGGCCTTTCCTAGCAAAATTTGCTATGAAAGGCCCCTTCATTGCACGGGGGGGGTGACGGACAGCTGGCTCAGCGCTTGCCGTGCAGCACCGTAATGAGCTTCGCCACCAGGGCGTCGGTCTTTTCCTTGCGGGAGAACGAGGTCAGCACGATCGGCGCGGTGAACCGCTGCCGCGCGACGGCCTTCGGCCGGGCGAACTCGCGCAGGCCTTCCGGGCCGTGGATCCGGCCGAAGCCCGAGTCGCCGACGCCGCCGAAGGGCAGCGAAGCGATACCGGCGAAGGAAAGCGGTGCGTTGATCGACGTCATGCCGGTGCGCAGCCGACCGGCCAGTTCGAGGCCGCGCGACTTCGAGAACACCGCCGATCCGAGGCCGTACTTCGTGTCGTTGGCCTTCTCGACGGCCTCGTCCATGTCGCGGACCTTGGCGATGGTGACGGTCGGGCCGAACGTCTCCTCCTGGACCGCCAAGGAGTCCTCGGGCACGTCGACGAGCACCGTCGGCTGCACGTAGCGGTCGCCGACCGCCTCGACGCCGCCGACCAGCGCCTTGCCGCCGCGCTCGATGGCGTCCGCGATGTGGCGCTTGATCACCGAAAGCTGCGAAGGCATCGTCACCGGGCCGTACTGCGCGGCCGCGTCCGAGCCGGCCCGCACGTCCTTCGACTTCTCGACGACCTTCGCGACGAACTCGTCGTGCACGCGCTCGTGGACGTACACGCGCTCGATGCCGATGCAGGTCTGGCCCGAATTGGAGAACGCGCCCCAGACGGTCGCGTCGGCGGCGGCCTCGAGATCGGCGTCCGCGTCGACCAGGACCGCGTCCTTGCCGCCGGCCTCGATGATCACCGGTGTCAGCGTCTCGGCGGCCGCGGCCATGATCTTCTTGCCGGTGGCGGTCGAACCGGTGAAGGCGATCTTGTCGACGCCTCCGCTGACGAGCGAAGCGCCGGTCTCGCCGAAGCCGGTGATCAGCTGCAGCACCGGCCACTCCGGGACAACCTCGTTGAACGCGTCGACCAGCCACTTCCCGACGCCGGGCGTGTACTCGCTGGGCTTGAAGACGACGGTGTTGCCGGCGGCGAGGGCGTAGGCGATGGAGCCGAGCGGCGTGAAGACGGGGTAGTTCCACGGGCCGATCACGCCCACGACGCCGAGCGGCTGGTACTCGACCGTCGCCGCCTGGTTCGACATGACCAGCCCGACGGCGCGGCGCTGCTTGCCGAGGATCTTGCGCGCGTGCTTGCCCGCCCACGCGATGTGCTCGATGGCGAGGACGCTCTCCAGTTGCGCGTCGGCGATCCGCTTCCCGGTCTCGTCGCGCACGACCTGGCAGAGCTGCGGCAGCCTGCGGGTGATGACGCCCTTCCAGCGGCGAAGGCGTTCGGCGCGGCCGTCGTAGCCGAGCCCGGCCCACCATTCGGCGGCGTCCCTCGCGCGGGCGATGGCGGCGCGGACGTCCTCCTTGGTGTGCACCGGGTAGGTGCCCACGACCTCGTCGGTCGCCGGGCTGAGGGAATCGAAGGTCTCCCCCACGCTGTGCGCGGTCGGCTTCGGCTGGACTGCGGTCATCGACTTCTCCCGTGTCTCGGCTCAAAGCCCAGGCTACGACGTTACTGACGGCGTGCCAATAGCTCGCCTGGGGCGTGCCACCAGCATCGCACAGGAGACGACGGCCGCAAGGACACCGAGAAGCGGGGCCATCCAGACCGGCAGTACCCCGATCGCCAGCGAGCCCAGCCCGAAGCCCGACGCCTGCACGGTGAACGCCAGCGAGAACCCCTCCGACCGGCGGCGTTCCGGCAACAGCTTCTGCAGGTTGACCGACGAGACCGCCATCAGCGGACCGGTGCAGAGCCCGATCAGAGCGACCCCGCCGAGCAGCCCGGCCCAGCCGAGGCCCGCCGACACCACGAGCCCGCCGAGCACGAAACCGGCAGGGAACAGCCGCGGATCGCCGAGCTTCCCTCGCGCCGCGTACAGCGCGCTCCCGGCCAGGCTGGCGGCACACAACACGACGATGACGATCGCCGCCGCCGAATCGGGGGCGGCGAGGCGCTGGACGAGTGGCAGCAGCCCGACCTCGATGGTCGACAGCAGGAGCCCGACGGTGAACAGGCCCGCCAGCCAGGGCACGCACGCGGCGACCGGGATCGGCTGCCGCTCGACCGTCCTCTGTGGATCTCGCGGAACGGTCCGCCGCGGCACGAGCAGCGCCGCGAGCAGGGCGACGACGGCCATCGCGAGGACCGGGACGACCGGACCGGACGTCGCCAGGAGCGCCACCAGCAATGGCCCGCCGACGATGACGCCTTCGAGGATCATCGCGTCGATCGAAACGGCCCTCGGCAGTTCCTCTTCGGTCACCGTCCCGGCGAGCAGCGTCCGGAAGCCACCGTTCAAACCGCCCGCGACCAGTCCCGGCGGGATCGCCAGCGCGAGCAGCACCCAGTCCGGCGCTCCGGTCGAAGCGACCGCGGCCAGCAGGAACAGTCCCGCGGCGACCAGCGGAAGCAGCACGACGAGACCGCGTGCGGGTCCGACGCGGTCGAGCAGCCGCCCGGTAGGCACGGCGCCGACCATCTCGGCGGCGACGAACACGGCCATCATGATCCCGCCGAGCCGGTACGAACCGGTCGTCGCGGTGGTCAGCACGGTGAAGGCCAGCGGCGCCATCATGGCGGGCAGCCGGTTCAGCTGGACCCCCGCCGACCAGCGCCAGTACCCGGAATTACGCAGCAACGTCATGCCACGAACACTGCCGAACCCGGCCTGGTCGAACCATTGATTAGGGAATAACCTAATCCGATGATCGAGCTGGTCCTGACCGCGGAGAGCGCCAACCGCGTCCGCTTCGGCATCTCCCCGCTCGACGAGACCATGGGCGCGATGCAGACGCTGCTCGGGCGGCGCGGGCATCCGAGTCACCTGCCGTGGCTGCGCGAGGCCGCCGCGAAACTGCCGGACCTGCCCATCGACGGCTTCGCGAAGGTGATGAGCGCGCGGCACTACATCACCGATTTCCTCAGCCCGCCGCCGAGCGGCCCGGAGACCACCGCGTCCGCCCAGCTCGCCGAAATCCGCCGTACGGCGCCGGAGCAGGTCGCGCGCGAACTGTCCAAAGTAGACACAGACCTGAGCGGATTGCCGGAAGATCCCGCCGAGGCAAGGGATCTGCTGGCGTGCCAGATGGAGATCGCCTGGACCGAACTGGTCGAGCCACATTGGCCCCGGATGCGCCGATTCCTGGTCGCCGACATCGAGGAACGCTCGCGCCGCCTGGCCGCCGGTGGTATCGCGCTGGTCCTCGAGGACATCCACCCGCGTGTGCGGCTCGTCGACGACGTCCTGGTGATCGAAATGAAGGAACGCGGCCGTGTCCACCTCGACCGACGAGGATTGCTGCTGATCCCGGGCGTCTTCGCGTGGCCTTCGGTCGGGGTGATCACGATGGAGCCGTGGCAGCCTTCGCTGCTGTACCCGGCTCGCGGGGTGGCCGAACTCTGGTCGGATCCCGAACGTCCGCCCGACGCGCTCGCCGGAGTGCTCGGCAGGACGAAGGCCGCGCTGCTCACGACGCTCAACGAACCCGCGAGCACCAGCGAACTGGCCCGCAGACTGGGCTTCTCGGCGCCGACGGTCTCGCAGCATCTGACCGCGATGCGCGCGGCGGGCCTGCTCGAAACCCGGCGGCGCGGCCGCGAAGTCCGCTACCGGCGCACCGAACTTGGCGACGCACTGCTCCGGGCATAGGCTGGAATCGAGCTACCGCGAAGGAGAACACCGATGCGTATCGTCCACTTTGGACACGCTTGCACCCTTCTGGAGACCGAGGGCGCGCGGATCCTGATCGACCCCGGCACCTTCTCGGCGGGCTTCGAGGGTGAACGTGAGCTGGACGCCGTCCTGATCACCCACCAGCATTTCGACCACCTCGACATGGACAGGCTCCCCGCGCTGCTGGCGGCGAATCCCGGCGTGCGGCTGATCGTCGATCCGGGTTCCGCCGAAGCGGTGGGGAAGATCGGCGCCGAGTTCCAGATCGCGAACCCCGGTGACGCCTTCGAAATCGGGTCCAGCGGCATCAACGTCGTCGGTGGCGAGCACGCGGTGATCCACGAGGAGATCCCGGTGATCCCGAACGTCGGCTACCTCGTCGACCACGGCGCGTTCTACCACCCCGGCGACTCGTTCTTCGTGCCGGAACAGAAGATCGACGTCCTCGGCCTGCCCACCGGCGCCCCGTGGCTCAAGGCCGGCGAGGCGGTCGACTACCTGCGTGCGGTGTCGCCGCGCCTCGCCGTCCCGATCCACGAAGCCGTCCTCGCGCGGCCGCAGATGCACTACGGCCTGTTCGCCGACCTCGCCCCGGAAGGCACCGAGGTGAAGGTGCTCGACGTCGGAGAGCCGGTAAAGATTTAGCCAGCCAGGCGAAGCCTGCCCGTTGAGGGAGGCGGTGGGGCGTGGTCCGGGTTAGGCCCGGTACGCGAGTTTCCGCACCAGGATCTCCGCCGGTCCCCGATACGACCGGCGGTGCATCAGGTAAGCGACGACGACCGTCAGCAGCCACACGCCGAGCCCGCAGGCGGCCGCGACGAACGTGCTGCCGCCCAGTCCCAGCATGAACGGTGGCGCCAGGATCAGCCACGCCACCGACTGGAACAGGTAGGCGCTCAGCGTGCGCTGGCCGAGCGCGGAGATCGCGGTGACCACGACACCGCGGCGCTTCTTGCCGACCGCCATGCCGACGAGCCCGAACAAACTGACGTAACCGATCGCGCCGAACAGACCGGCGCCTTCGTACATCAGCTTGGCGAGCCCGGCGGTTCCTTCGTCGAAGCCGACGTAGTCACCGGCGAAAAGGCTCATCGGCAGCGCGCCCGCGATCGCGACGCCGAAACCGCCGAACACGCCGAAGAGGAGCAGCTTCCGGTTCGGCTCCTCCAGCACGCGTTTCTTCGCGGCCCAGGCGCCCACCCAGACGAAGAGGATGGACGACAGCAGGACCGCCGTGGTCATCGGCCATTCGACGAGCCGTTCCCGCACGGCGTCGCCGTAGGTCGGCGCCAAGGACGAGGCGCCCTCGATGGACGGGACCGGCGCGCTCCCGGAGTTCCCGGTGAGCACCAGGTACATCAGCACGGCGAGGTAGCAGACACCGAACCCCAGGTACACCACCGGTATCCGATAGAAACCCTTGCCACGCTTCAGAAGCAGCAGGGTGAACACCACGCCGATCACACCGTACGCGCCGAGCACGTCGCCGGAGAAGAACAGCACGCCGTCGACGGCGCCGAAAACCAGGAGCCACGCGTGACGACGGAGCAGGACGCCACGCGTCCGCGGCCATGGCTGCCCCAACGCCTCCTGGCGGTCGGCGAACTGCACCATCCCGTAGCCCAGCATCATGCCGAACAGCGGCAGCGCGCACGCGTGGACGAGCAGGAACAGCAGCACGAAGTACGGCCGTTCCAAGCCTTCCGGCGTCTGATCGACGCCCGGCGTGTTGCCGAGGAAGATGCTCGCGGTATGCGCCAGCGCCACGAGCAGGAGCGCGAAACCCCTGGCCAGGTCCGGGGCGAGCACTCGCTCGCTCGTCGGTGTCGATGTCATGGTTCCCCCTTTAGTATCCAACGTACACTAATTAATGTCCGATGGATACTAAAGGCGGGAGAGGTGCGTTGTCAGCTCGGGTCGACGAGCGCGGCGATGCCGTCGAGCACGACGCCGAGACCGAAGTCGAAGTCGGAGTTCTGTTCGGAGTCACCCAGCCCCGAGGTCAGGAAGCCCGCCGCGTCGGGAAAACGTCCGGGGTCGATCAGCTCGGCGAGGCCTTTGCCGTAGGCCTGCTCCGCCTGCGCCTGACTCAGCCCGCTGTCCTTCCTGCCGTCGGCGAGCTGGATGGCCTGCGCGCACGCGAGGCGGACGTAGCCGCCGACCAGCACCAGGACCCCGCCCTTGGTGCCCCAGTCGAGGCCCGTGTCGCGCAGCGTCCGCAGGATCGCGTCCATCCACGCGACCGCGTGCGGCCCGGCAGGAGGGCCGGCGAGCGGCAGCTCGACCAGCCACGGGTGCTTCATCAGGACATCGCGGTTGGCCTCGGCCAACGTGGTCAGCTCGGCTCGCCAATCACCGGCGGGCTCCACCGTCGGCGGATCGCCGATGGCGAAATCGGCCATCAGCTCCAGCAGCTCCGCCTTCGAACCGATGTGGCGGTACAGGGACATCTTCGTGACGCCCAGGTCCTTCGCCACGCTCGCCAGCGTCACGTTCGCGACGCCTTCGCGATCGGCGAGGTCCACCGCGGCCGCCACGACGCTGTCGATGTCGAGTACGGACGGCCTGCCGCGTGTCGGACGCTCCGCTCGCCGCCAGAGCCGCATCAGCGTCGCCGGTGCGTCCCCCTCGTCGGTCATCCCGACAATTTAACCCGCGTTCGCGAGAGCGAGCCGTAGGTGGTTCCGAATGCGCGGTTCTCCAGCGAGACGTCGACGGCGTCGAGGAACGCCTGCCGCAGCCCCGGCCGGGCGAGGTCCGCGGCGTCGATGCCGAGCCGGACGAGCCCGCCGCGGCGCGCGGCCCTGGCGGCGGCCAGCACGAGCGCGAAACACCGGACGGTCTCCGTCCGGTGCGACGGCCCGCCGAACTCCTGCACCCTGGCGCGCTGGACCTGGCCGGATACCAGATCCCGCACCGAGACCAGGTCCGCGCACAGCGTGAACCCGTGCTCGCGCAGGGCCTGCAGAGTGCCCTCGGACGCGATCCAGCGCGGCGGCGCGAACCCGTCGACGGCCATGCCGTTGGCGTCGAGCGCCGCCTTCGCCGCGATGAGCCGCAGCCGCGCCTCGTGCGCGGGAAGAGCCGCGAACTCGGCGCGTTTACCCAGGCAGACGGCACGATGGGTGGGCGGGACCTGGTGGTCGTAACCGTGCAGGAGGACGGAGTCGCCGTGGGTACGGCGCGTCCGGACCCACTCGGTCACGGGGCCCTCGCCGGTGCGAGCGGCGTAGAGCACCGACAACGGGACCCTGCGCCGGTCGAGCTCGGCCGCGAGATCGGCACAGCGGTGCAACGTCCGGGTGGTCACGCCGGACAGGGAAACCAGCAAACGTGCATCCACCCCGCCAGTGAGCCAGCCCGGGCTTTCGGCGGACTGACGTCGGAGTGAACTCCGCAGGTCAGGCGGGCCAATCCTGCAGCGACCGGCCGGTGATGCGTTCGTACGACTCGATGTACCTCGCCCGCGTGGCGGCGACGATGTCCTCGGGCAGGCGCGGTGACCCCGGTCTGTCCCGGCGATGCCAGCCGGACGCGGGACTGGTGAGCCAGTCCCGCAGGGGCTGCTTGTCGAACGACGGCTGCGGGCGGTCCGGCGCGTATCCACCGGCGGGCCAGTAGCGCGAGGAATCCGGGGTCAGGACCTCGTCTGCGAGCACGAGGTTCCCCTCGCGGTCGATGCCGAATTCGAGCTTCGTGTCCGCGAGCAGGATGCCGCGTTCGGCGGCGAACTCCGCGCCGCGGCGATACA
This sequence comes from Amycolatopsis sp. NPDC043889, assembly GCF_056435645.1. NCBI lineage: Bacteria > Bacillati > Actinomycetota > Actinomycetes > Pseudonocardiales > Pseudonocardiaceae > Amycolatopsis > Amycolatopsis sp. NPDC043889. The sequence continues at coordinate 826,922 of NZ_JBWKEC010000001.1, read as the reverse complement.
CCGCCAGCGTCGCCTCGCGGACCTCCTCGGCCAGTTCGCGGCCGAGTTGCCCGACGACGTCGGAAAAGGCGATGTTCTCGTCGTGCGAGCCGTGGTCGGCCTTCGTCGCGGGAGTGAAGATCGGTTCGGGGAGCCGGGACGACTCGGTCAGGCCCGGGGGAAGTTCGACGCCGCAAACCCTGCCGCACGCGCGATAATCGGCGAGACCGGTACCGGTGAGATACCCGCGGGCGACGGCTTCGAGCGGCAGCATCGCCAGCCGCCGCACCAGCAGCGCGCGGCCGCGGACCTCGGCGGGGATGCGTTCGTCTTCGTAGGAGACCAGGTGGTTGGGGAGGACATCGGAGAGCAGGGAGAACCAGAACACGCTCATCGCGGTGAGCACCCGCCCCTTGTCCGGGATGGGCGTGTCGAAGACGACGTCGTAGGCGGAGATCCGATCCGAAGTGACGAGCAGCAGATGCTCGTCATCGACGGCGTAGAGCTCACGGACCTTGCCGGCGGCGATCTTCGGGTATTCGAGCGTCGTCACGGCTGCACCCTAGCGATCAAGGATGATGGCTGATCATGCCGATCCACTGCGTTTCGTTCACGACCGACTACGGGCTGAGAGACGGTTTCGTGGCCGCGTGCCACGGCGTGATCGCGCGGATCGCGCCGTCCGTACGGGTGATCGACGTGAGCCACGAGATCCCTCCGCAGCAGGTCAGGACCGGCGCCGAGGTCCTCGCCCAGACCGTGCCGTATCTGCCGGAGTCGGTCCATCTCGCCGTCGTGGACCCCGGCGTCGGCACGGCGCGGCGCGGTGTCGTGGTGGTCACCGAGCGCGGAATGCTCGTCGGCCCGGACAACGGACTTCTCATTCCCGCCGCCGAAACACTCAGCGGGGTGATAGCGGCGTACGAACTCGCGGCCCCGGAGTACCGCCTTCCGGTGACTTCGTCGACGTTCCACGGACGCGACGTCTTCGCCCCCGCGGCGGCGCATCTCGCGCTCGGCGTCGCCCCGGAGGAGTTCGGGCCACGCGTCGGCGATCTCGTGCGCCTGCCGGACCCGTTCGTCGCGGTGTTCCCCGGCAAGCTGGTGGCCGAGGTGCTCACGGTCGACCACTTCGGCAACGTCCAGCTCGCCGCGAGCCCCGCCGACCTCGAACTGGCCGGGCTGTCCGGCACGGTCTCCGTCAGCAGCGAACACGTTCTGGTGAAAGCGCTGGTCGGCGACACCTTCGGCACGGTGCCGCCGGGCCGGAACGTGCTCTACACCGATTCCGCTGGACGGCTCGCGGTCGCCGTGAACGGCGGCTCGGCGTCGGACGTGCTCGGGCTGGGGCCTGCCCAGGAGTGCACGATCACCTCGTCGCCGACGGACACCTGACCCGGGCCGGTCACCGCCATCTTGATCCCGAACGAGACGCCGCCCTCGGGCTCGCGGCGGTAGTCGGCGAGCGAACGGATCGGTTCCGGACCGGCCTTCTCGCCGGTCCCCTGGTCGACCATCGGCACCGTGCAGCGGACGCAGACCTTGGCGTACCCCAGTTCGAGGCCGCCGGCGGTGAGCGAACGGACGTCGTCCTCGCGGTGCGGTTCCGGCCAGCCCGAGACGACGATGTTGGGCCGGAAGCGGTCCATCGGCACGGCCTCGGCGCCGCGCGACGCGATACGCTCGTTCAGACCGTCCAAAGAGGACTCGGAGGTCAGCAGGATCGCGTGCGCGTCGGCGAAGGCCGCGGTGCCGGGGATCTCGCCGTTGGTGACGCGCTCGTGCTCCGGCGCGAGCCCGACGAACACCGACGGCAGGCCGAGGACGGTGGAGAACCACTCGGCGGCCTCGTCACCCTGGCGGACGCCCTTGCCCTGCCAGGTGAACGTCGCCGCGGGATGCTGCGGTCCGTCCGTGACCGTCTCGACCAGGAGATCTTCGACGCCGGGAGCGGCGAGCCGCAGACGGGCGCCGTCGTCCAGGACCTCGGCCCGGATCGCGGCCATCACCGGATGCTTCCGCTGGCTGCGGAACTCACCCTCCGGGGAGACGACCATCCAGGCACGATCGAACCGCAGGCCCGCCCGGGTGACGTCGGCCGTTTCGACCGCCGTCCCGGCGCAGCCCTTGACCGGGTAATAGACCAGCTTCGCCACTCTCGCCATAGCCGCAGGTTAACGACTCAGGCCTCGTGAGTGGTAAGGACGGTTAGAACCGTCCTTACCACTCACGAGACGTGCCCCACCACGCCACCGCCGCCCTTGCTCGCCGGCTCCCTACAACACCTGCGACAGGAACCGCTGCAAACGCTCGCTCCGCGGAGCGTCGAAAATCGCCTCCGGAGCACCCTGTTCGACGATCTTCCCGTCGTCCATGAACGCGACCTCGTCGGCGACGCCACGCGCGAAACCCATCTCGTGGGTGACCACGAGCAGCGTCAGGCCGCGCTCGGCCAGCCCCGCCATCAAGGTGAGGACGCCCTTGACCAGCTCCGGGTCCAGCGCGCTGGTCGCCTCGTCGAACAGCATGACCTCGGGCTCCATGGCGAGCGCCCGCGCGATCGCGACCCGCTGCTGCTGCCCGCCCGAGAGCGCACTCGGCCGGTACGGCGCCTTGTCGGCGAGGCCGACCTCGGCGAGACGGGCCTGCGCGATCTCCGCCGCCTCCTCCTTGCCGAGCTTGCGGACGCTGCGCAGCGGCAGCGTGATGTTGTCCAGAACGCTGCGGTGCCCGAACAGGTTGAAGTGCTGGAACACCATGCCGACCCGCTGCCGCAGCGCGTCCGGGTCGGACGAGATGACGCTCTCGCCGCCCAGCAGCAGGTCGCCCGAGTCGGGCTCCTGAAGGCGGTTCACGCAGCGCAGCAGCGTCGACTTACCGGAGCCGGACGGGCCGATGATGCAGGTCGTGCGGCCCTTCTCGACCTTAAGGTTCACACCCTTCAGCACTTCGAGGGTGCCGAAGGAGACGTGGATGTCGCGGAGCTCGACGCTGGAGGAACGTACGGCGGACGTCATGGCATCGGCACCTTTCCGGTGTTCAGGAGTTCCGGCTCGCCGCCCTCGTCGTCGACCCGGATCTTCTTGCCGGTGCGCAGCTTCTTGTCGATGTAGTTGACCAGATGCGTCAGCGGCACGGTGATCACCAGGTACACCGCACCCGCCGCGACCAGCGGCGACAGGTTTCCGGTGTTCGCCGCGAGGTCCTGCCCGATGCGGAACAGGTCGCGCTGCTCGGCGAGGAAGCCCAGGAAGTACACCAGGCTGGAGTCCTTGACCAGCGCGATGAACTGGTTCACCAGCGCGGGCAGCACCCGCCGCACGCCCTGCGGGATGACGACGAGCGTCATCGCCTTGGTGTAGCTCATGCCCAGCGCGCGGCTGGCCTCCATCTGTCCTTTTTCGACACTCTGGATACCGGCGCGGAAGATCTCGCCGATGTACGCGGCGGCGATCAGGCTGAGCGCGAGAATGCCCAGCGGGTACGGGTTCCGCGACAACGACGGGATGAGGATCCCGCCGCCCTGTCCGATCACCAGGATGGTCAGGATCGCGGGCAGACCGCGGAAGATGTCCGTGTACACCCTGGCCGGCCAGCGCAGCCACGCCTTGCTGGAGAGGCCCATCGTGGCCAGCAGCATGCCGAGCACGGTGCCGATCAGCGCCGAGAACACCGACAGGATCAGCGTGTTCAGCAGACCGGTCCCGAGGAGGTCCGGGAAGACCTCCCAGATGTACTCCCAGTTCAGAAAGCTGTTGAGGAAATCGTCCACTTACTTCTGCCCGGCCTTGAACTCCGCGGGCACCGGCGCGTTCGGCTCGAAGCGCTGGTGCACCTTTTCCCAGGTGCCGTCGGCGATGACCGCCTTGAGCCCGGCGTTGATCTTGCCCGCCAGCTCGGTGTTGCCCTTCTTGACCGCGAACCCGTGCGGGATGGTCGTGGTGATCGCCTTGACCACCTTGAGCTTCGCGTCCGGGTTCTTCGCCGCGTAGTCCTCGGCGGTCGCCTGGTCGAAGATCGCACCGTCGATCGCGCCCGATTTGAGCGCGGCGAGGGCGGCGGCGTCCTGCGGGAACCTGACGGCCTGCGCGGTGGGCGCGTTGGCCGCCAGCCAGCTGTCCGACACCGTGCCCTGCACGACCCCGATCCGCTTACCGGCCAAGGAGTTCTCGTCGGTGATACCGGCGCCTTCGCGGGCCTCGATACCGAGAGACTGGTAGTTGTACGGCGCCGAGAAGTCGACGGTCTTGCGGCGTTCGTCGGTCTGCGAGATCCCCGAGCTGCCGATGTCGAACTTGCCGTTCGCGACCTGGCTCAGCAGGGTCGAGAACTCCGTGGAGACGAACTCGAGTTTCAGGTTCTGGTGCGCGGCGATGGCCTTCAGCAGCTCGTTGTCGAACCCGGTGAACACGCCGTTTTCCTGATAGGCGTTGGGTTTCGAGTCGCTGAGCGTGCCGACGCGCACCGTGCCGGCACTGGCGCTTTCACCGCCGCCGCACGCCGCCAGCACCGCCACCAGGGCGGCACCGACGACGGCGGCGAGTGACTTCTTCATCGTGATCCTCACGCCTTGAACTGGTCCGGGACCGGGGCCGTCGGCAGGAACTTCTCGTGCAGCTTGACCCAGGTGCCGTCGGCGATGACCTGCTTCAGGCCCTCGTTGATCTTGGTGAGCAGCTCGGCGTTGCCCTTCTTCACCGCGAAGCCGTGGGGCACGTCGGTGGTGAAGGACTTGACGACCTTGAGCTTCACGTCGGCGCTCTCCTTGACGTTCGTCTCGGCGATCGCCTGGTCGAGGATGTAGGCGTCGACGGCGCCGCTCTTGAGCGCGGCCAGCGCCGGGGCGTATCCCGGGAAGCGCACGGCCTGCGCGTCGGGCACCGTCGAGGTGAGCCACTTGTCGCCGACGGTCGCCTGGATGACCGCGACCCGCTTGCCGGACAGGCCCTTCTCCTCGGTGATCGGCGAGCCGTCCTTGGTCTGGATGCTCATGACCTCGAAGTTGTACGGGCTGGAGAAGTCGACGTTCTTCTTGCGCTCGTCGGTCTGCGCGATGGCCGAGCTGCCGATGTCGAACTGGTTGTTCGCGACCTGGCCCAGCAGCGACGAGAAGTCGGTCGAGGCGAACTCGAGCTTCAGGTTCTGCTTGGCGGCGATGGCCTTCAGCAGCTCGTTGTCGAAACCGGTGTAGTTGCCGTTCTCGACGTAGATGTTCGGCGGCGCGTCGCTCAGTGTCCCGACGCGCAGGGTCTTCTCGGTGGCGGACTCGCCGCCACCACAGGCGGCGAGCACGGCGACGAGGCCCGCTGCCAGCGTGGCGAGCAAGGTTTTCTTCATGGTTTTCAGACCCCCGCGTTCTGGACGGGCAGGCCGGGGCCGCCCTGTTCGAGTTCCTTGGGCAGCGGCTCGGTCTTGAAGAACTGAGCGTGCAGGCGGGCGACGGTGCCATCCGCCACGGCCTTCGCGAGGCCGTCGTTGAGCTTCTTCAGCAGTTCCTTGTTGTCCTTGCGGACGGCGAACGCGGACGGCGTGTCCTTGGTCTCGACGGTGTAGCCGAACTCCAGCGGCACATCCGGGTTCTGGTCGATGTACTTCTGCCCGATGTCCTTCGGCACGACCCAGCCGTCGAGGCTGCCCGCCTTGAGCTGCGCGAAACCGGCGTTGTAGTCGGGGAAGCGGACGACGTTGGCGCCCGGGACCTTGCCGCTGGCGAAGTCGTCCTGCACCGACGCCTGCACGACGCCGAGCCGCTTGCCGTCGAAAGCGCCGACGTCCTTGAGGGACGCGCCCTTCTTGGTGAGGATCGTGGTGAACCCGGTGCTGTAGCCGTTGCTGAACGCGACGGTCTTCTTGCGGGCCTCGGTGGTGGAGATCGTGGAGCTGCCGATGTCGAACTTGTTGGAGGCGACGGCGGCGAGCAGGCCGGCGAACTCGGTACCGACGAACTCGACCTCGAAGCCCTCGCGCTTCGCGATGTCGCGCAGCAGCTCGTTGTCGTAGCCGGTGAAGGTGCCGTTCTCCAGGTAGATGGACGGCGGCGCGTCGGTCAGGGTGCCGACCCGCAGCTTCCGGTCGCTCGCGTCACCGGAGCCACAGGCGGCGAGGGCGAGGGTGGCCGCTCCGGCCGTGACGACGGCGACGAATTTCGACAGCGTGGATCTCATCGCTTCTTCCGTGGGTTTCGGCGCGCAAGGCGCGATACAAACACGCCAGGCCGCCTCATGGGCGGCCTGGCGCTCCGGGTTCAGCGATCGAGATTAGGCATTTCGCCCGATCGAGTAACTTCGTCTCACTCTGTGAACGCCCCGTGGTGGGGCTGCTCACACGTCAGAGGATCGGTGCCGGCGAGTAGCCCGCAGCCTTCGGGAAACGCTCCAGAATGCCTGCGACGCGCGACGCGATCGCGGCCACCTGACGGGGCGCGACACCGGTGAACGAGATCCGGTCCGCGAGGAGTTTGTCCAGCTCACCGCGGTCGAGCGGGATACGCTCGTCGGCGGCGAGCCGGTCGAGGAGGTCGTTCTCCGCCAGCCCCTGCTCCCGCATCGCGAGCGCGACGCCGACGGCGTTCTCCTTGATCGCCTCGTGAGCGGTTTCACGCCCGACACCCGCGCGGACCGAGGCCATGAGCACCTTGGTGGTCGCGAGGAACGGCAGATAGCGATCGAGCTCACGTCCGATGACCGCCGGGAAGGCGCCGAATTCGGCCAGCACCGTGAGGAAGGTCTCCAGCAGGCCGTCGAGCGCGAAGAACGCGTCGGGCAGCGCGACCCGGCGGACGACGGAGTCGGACACGTCGCCTTCGTTCCACTGGTCGCCGGCGAGTTCGCCGATCATCGACAGGTAGCCGCGCAGGACCACGGCGAGCCCGTTGACGCGCTCACACGAACGGGTGTTCATCTTGTGCGGCATGGCCGACGAGCCGACCTGCCCGGGCTTGAAGCCCTCGGTGACCAGCTCGTGGCCCGCCATCAGGCGGATCGTCTTCGCGAGGCTCGACGGGGCGGCCGCGAGCTGGACGACGGTGGACAGCACGTCGAAGTCGAGCGAGCGCGGGTACACCTGGCCGACGCTGGTGAACACGTTCTCGAAACCGAGGTGGGCCGCGACCCGCGACTCCAGTTCGTCCAAAGTGGACTCGTCGCCGAGCAGGTCGAGCATGTCCTGCGCGGTGCCGACCGGGCCCTTGATCCCGCGCAGCGGGTAGCGGCCGATGAGGTTTTCGAGCCGGTCGAAGGCGACCAGCAGTTCGTCCGCGGCGGTGGCGAAGCGCTTGCCCAGCGTCGTCGCCTGCGCTGCGACGTTGTGCGAACGACCTGCCATCACCGTGTCGGCGTGCTCGACCGCGATCGCGGCCAGCCGGGCCAGCACCGCCCCGACGCGGCCGCGCACCAGCTCCAGCGAACGCAGCACCTGCAGCTGCTCGACGTTCTCGGTCAGGTCGCGCGACGTCATGCCCTTGTGGACGTGCTCGTGCCCGGCGAGCGCGTTGAACTCCTCGATGCGGGCCTTCACGTCGTGCCGGGTGACCCGCTCGCGCGCGGCGATCGAGTCGAGGTCGACCTGCTCCAGCACGCGTTCGTAGTCGGCGACGACACCGTCCGGCACCTCGACGCCGAGGTCGGCCTGCGCGCGGAGCACGGCGAGCCAGAGCTCACGCTCCAGCACGACCTTGCGTTCCGGGGACCACAGTTCGACCAGCTCAGGCGAGGCGTAGCGGCCGGCGAGCACGTTGGGGATGCGGGGCTTGTCCGTCACGCGGCCAGACTAACCCGCCCCGCGTTTCGTCCTCTGAACGCGGTAGTTGGCGTCACGAACCACCGCATTCAGAGGACGAAACGCGGGAGTTCAGGCGAGGGCGGCCTGCAGCATCCGGGCGGCGGCGGCCCGAGGCTCCGGGTCGACCTCGATCAGCGCATTGACCACGGCACCGTCGACGAGGGCGACGAGCCGCTCCAGCTCGGTGGAGTCCACAGGCGTGCCGGAGCGCGCGAAGATCTCGTGGAGCAGCTCGTACAGCTGCGCGGACAGCGTCCGCATCAGCGGGCGGAGGTACGGGCGGCGGCCTGTCCCGACGAGGCGTTCGTAGCGCAGGAGGACCGCTTCGGCGTCGGCCTCGCGATCCGGGCGGAGCGGACCGAGGAGCATGTCCAGCACCAGGTCGACGGTGGCCTCGACACCGCGGTTGCGGGTCGCCAGCTCGTCGAGACGTCGCCGTCCGGTCTCCAATTCCACCTTCGCGTGATGTTCCACCGCGGCGGTGACCAGCTCTTCGAGCGAATCGAAGTAGTACGTCGTCGAAGCCAGCGGCAACCCCGCGCGTTCGGCGACCGCACGATGCCGCACGGCGTCGAAACCGCCCTCGGCCAGCAGCGACGCGGCGGCCTCGATGAGTTCGGCACGGCGTCGCTCACCCTTTGGCGTGGTCGCTGCGGCGGTCATGGCGGGCTATTTTGCCAGCTCGGTCAGTAGCGGGCGGCGAGCACGCCGACCAGCCTGTCGACGTCGGACTCGGGGAAGGCGGGCCTGCCCGAGCCGTCGCCGAGGCTCACCACGACCACAAGAGAGCCCTTGGGGGTGGTCCGCCGCGCCTCGGCCGCTCCGGTGGGCATCACCGGGACGGACGAGCCCGCCGGGTAAACCGCGGCGGAGACCGTGCCGCCCGGCACCTGGAACCCCGCGGACCTGGCTCCCGTCGTACAGAGGTCGCCGGGCGTCGACTTGGCGACATCCACGGGGACCGGGAGCTCGCCAGCGAGGGCGGTGGCGAGCTCCCGGTCCACCTGGTCGCACCCGTAGGTGCCTTCGGCCGTCTTCTGGCCGGTCCTCTCTGGCCCGCCGCCCCCCTGCTGAGGCGGCGGGTTCGAGAAGTTCGAGGGGTCCCCGCTATCAAGAGGACGTGCGGACTGCGCCCCGGGTTGCTCCGCGGAAGCCGCTTCGTTGTCGGATTTGACCGCGCTCCCCGTCTGGAGCTCGGTTCCGCCGAGCACGCCGGACATGCCCACTCCGGCCAAGGCCAAAACCACCGCACTACAGGCCACCGCGATACCGTTTCGGCGTCGAGCGGTGGCGCGTTTGGAGGCGCGGACCACGTCGGCGGTATCGAAGGTCGGCGACGGCGCTTCGCCGGGGGCGTCACGGAACAACGCCTTCAGGTCATTCTCGTCCATCCCGTGCCACCTCCTCCTTCTCCATGACCTGCCTGAGGTTCGCCAGCCCGCGCGCGGTCTGGCTCTTCACGTTTCCTTCGCTGCAGCCGAGCGCCTTCGCCGCCGCACCGACGTCCAGCCCCTCGAAGAACCTGAGCACCAGCACGGCCCGTTGCTTCGGGGGCACTTCGCGCAACGCGGCCAGCAGGTCTTCCCTGGTGACGACCTGTTCGCCGAGGTCGAAGCCGTCCTGCGGCGGCTCGGGCAGCTCCTCGGTCTGCCACTCCCGCCGCCACGGCCGCCTCGACTCGTCGATGGCCGCCCTGACCAGCGTCTTCCGTACGTAGGCGTCGGTCGCCGCCCGTTCTCTGATCTTCTTCCACCTCCGGTGCAGCGCGACGAACGCCGTCTGCGCGAGGTCGTCCGCACGATGCCAGTCACCGCAGAGCATGTACGCGGTCCTGCGCACGGAGTCCCGCTTCGCGGCGAAGTACTCCGCGAACTCTTGTTCGTCGCGCTGGTTCACGCGGTTTTTGTCTCCGCTCTTGCCTCGTCGGTGGGTAGGACGGAACCGGGGGCGTCCACGGTTGCATGAGCGGGCGTGGCGGACCAGCCGGGGAGGAGATTCATGGCGGGCCCGTCGATGTGATGTGATCGTACCGTGACCTCGCGCTCTCTCCCGCAGATCGATTTCCGCTCCGACACCGTGACCCGGCCGGACGACGTCATGCGCCAGGCCATGGCGAAGGCCGAGGTCGGCGACAATGTCCTCGACGGCGACCCGACCGTCGGCGCGTTGGAACAGCGCGCCGCGAAACTGCTCGGCATGCCCGCCGCGCTCTGGACACCGACCGGGACCATGGCGAACCTGATCGCGCTGAGCAGCCATCTCCAGCGCGGCGACCGGTTCCTCGCGCCGCGCGGCGCGCACGTGATCACCGACGAACTCGGGTCCGCCGCCTGGCTCGCGGGTGGTATGCCGGAGCCGCTGGAACACGACGCCGGACCGGGCCGTCCGACGCCGGAGACGCTTTCGGCCGCGATCGGCGTCCCGCGCGGGCCGTACTACGCGATGCGCACGCCGCTGCTGTGCCTGGAGAACACGCACAACACGGCCGGTGGCGCGGTCACCCCGCCCGACGAACACGCCCAGCTGGTCGCGGTGGCGAAGGAGGCCGGGCTGACCGTGCACCTCGACGGCGCCCGCATCTGGCACGCGTCGGTCGCGCTGGGGATCCCGCCCGCGGCGCTCACGGTCGGCGTCGACACCGTTTCCGCTTGCTTCTCCAAGGGACTCGGCGCGCCCGTCGGCTCGGTGGTGGCGGGCAGCACGGAGTTCGTCGAGAAGGCACGGCGGATGCGCCAGATGCTCGGCGGCGGCATCCGCCAGGGCGGCGTGCTGGCCGCGGCCTGCATGGTCGCGCTGGATCGCATCGGCGACCTCGCCGAGACGCACGAGAACGCGACACGGCTCGCGACCGGGCTCGCGGAGCACGGCTGGGAGGTCAACACTCCCGAAACCAATATCGTGCAAGTGACCGCTCCCGACCTCGAAGGCAGGCTGGCGTGGCTGGCCGGGCTCGGGATCCGGACGCTGCCCAGCTCGGGCCGGATCCGGTTCGTGGCGCACCGGGACCTTTCGGCGGCGGACATCGAGGAAACCCTTCAACGCATCAAGACCGGGGGCTGAACGTGAACTGGATCGTCTTCGACTACGGCGACGTCATCAGCGCGCACACCGACGCGCTGCCGACCCTGGCCAAGGCCTTCGGCCTAGAAGTCGCCGACTTCGAACCGCACTACTGGGCCGAACGGGTCCGGTACGACTCCGGCGGCACGGACCTCGAGTACTGGCAGAGCATCGGCCGCGCGCTGGACGTCCCGGTCGACAAGGCGTTCTCCGACGAACTGACCGCCATCGACGTCACCGGCTGGACGCACGTCGAGCCCGACGTGCTCGAACTGCTGGAAGGACTGCACGAGGCGGGCGCGGCGCTCGCGCTGCTCTCGAACGCGTCGTCCACCTTCGGCCGCTGGGTGCGCGAGCAGGAGTGGGCGAAGCTGTTCCGCGTGAAGCTCTTTTCGGGTGACCTCGGCTGCATGAAGCCCGACGCGAAGATCTACCGGATCCTGCTCGCCGAACTCGGCGCCGAACCGGCCGACTGCCTGTTCTTCGACGACCGACAGTCCAATGTGGACGGTGCGCGGGCGGTCGGGATGCGGGCGGAACGCTGGGTCGGCGTGACCACGGCGAAATCCGGCTTCGGCTCTTCGGAGGAATAATTCACCCTCGCCGCTCATCCGCTTACGCGCGGTGAAGCGGATGACCTACGCTGAACTCGTCCGAACCGATTCACCCCCGGTAGGTGCCCATGTCCGCGGATCAACGCCCGTTCGTGCCCGTCGATTTCGACCGGCCGAGCATCGCGCGGGTCTTCGACGCACTGATGGGCGGCCAGGACAACTACGAGGCCGACCGGGTGGTGCTGCGCCAGATCCTGGAGCTCGCGCCGGAATCCCAGGCGATGGCCAAGGAGGTCCGGCACTGGCTGGTCCGGACCGTGCGGTACCTGACCGACCGGGAAGGCATCGACCAGTTCCTCGACCTCGGTTCCGGCTTCCCGACCGTGGAGAACACGCACCAGGTCGCGCAGCGGTACAACCCCGAGGCGCAGGTCGTCTACGTCGATCACGATCCGGTGGTCCAGGCGCACGGCCGCGCGCTGCTGGCGGCGAACGACTTCGCGCATATGACGGCCGCCGACCTCACCGAACCGGCCGAGGTCATCGAGGAGCTCGCCCGCACCCACCGGCTGGAGTTCGACCGGCCGATCGGGCTGATCCTGTGCGCGATCGTCCACCACATCCCGGATCTCGACGAGGCGCGGAAGATCGTCCGCGCCTACGTCGACGCGCTGGCGCCGGGCTCGTTCGTCGCGCTGCTGCACCAGCACAATCCCGCCGACGGCTCCGAAGCGGCCGACATCGCGACGTCACTCGAGAAACGCTTCGACGGCACAGGGCTGGACACGCTGTACCGGACGCGCGAGGAGATCGAGTCCTTCTTCGAGGGACTCGATCTCATGGAGCCCGGCCTGACCTATCCGCACCTGTGGTGGCCGGACGGGCCGCGCTTCACCCCGCTTTCGCCCGTGAACTTCACGTCGCTCGGCGGGGTGGCGCGTAAGCCCTAACGGCGGAGTTGCTTCGGGGTGCCCTTCCCCTTGATGGCGCCGTACGCGGCCGTGCCGAGGAAGACCGCGCCGCCGATGACGGCGATCCAAAAGACGGCCTTCACGAGGAAACCGAGCACGGATCCGAGCACCATGAAGGCCACCCAAGCCAGGATCAGCCCGCCGACGATCTTCCAGAACATGGCATCCTCCGATTGCCTCACCGTGCCCGTGCGGGCCCGGTGAGTCCAGGTTGTCAGGCGGAGCTCGCGAGCGCCTTCGTTCTGCCTAACGTTCAGGGTGAATTCCGGGTTCCCCCTGAGCGAGCCAGTCGCCGAGCCTGCGGACGCCCTCGTCGATGTCCTCGCGCGAGCCCGCGAAGGAGAACCGCACGAACCGGCCGCCGTCGCTCACGTCGAAGTCGATCCCGGGAGCGATCGCGACACCGGTGTCGGCGAGGAGCCGCTGGCACCAGCTGAGGCTGTCGTTCGTGTACGCGGAGACGTCGGCGTAGGCGTAGAAGGCGCCTTCGGCCGGCGCGAGTTTGTCGATGCCGATGCCTTTGAGGCCGGCGAAGAGCACGTCGCGGTTGGCCCGGTAGCGCTCGACGTGGCCGTTGGCCTCCGCGTACGCCTCCGGGGTGAACGCGGCGACCGCGGCGTGCTGGGAGACCGCGGGCGGGCAGATGGTGAAGTTGCCGGTCAGGACGTCGATCGCGCGATGCAGCCGCTGGGGCGCGAGCATCCAGCCGAGCCGCCAGCCGGTCATGGCGAAGTACTTGGAGAACGAGCCGAGGACGAGCGCCTCGTCGCCGTACTGCCAGGCGCAATCGAGTCCGGCGCCGTAGGAGATCCCGTGGTAGATCTCGTCGCTGATCAGCTGCACGCCGTGTGACGCGCACCAGCCGCTGATCGCCGCCAGTTCACCCGGCGGCAGGACGGTGCCGGTTGGATTGCTCGGGCTGGCCACGATCAGCCCCTTGATCGGCCCCAGTTCGTCGAGCAGCGCGACGGTCGGCTGGAAGTTCGTCTCGGCCCCGGTGGCGAACTCGACGACCTCGCAACCGAGCACCTTCAACAGGTTCCGGTAGGCCGGATAGCCGGGACGCGCCATCGCGACCCGGTCGCCCGCCTCGAAGGCGCTGAGGAACGAGAGCAGGAAGCCGCCGGAGGAACCGGTCGTCATGATGACGTCCTGCGGGCTCACGTCGACCGGGTAGGTGCGGTTGTAGTGCTCCGCGACGGCCTCACGCAGTTCCGGGATGCCGAGTTGCTCAGTGTAGCCGAGGTTGTGGTCCTTCAGCGCCCGCTGCGCCGCTTCGAGCACGGGCCGCGGCGCCGGCGCGGACGGCTGCCCCGCGAGCAGTGGGACCAGGTCCCCGTGGCTGCGCTGCCGCGCCTGCGCGGCCGAAAGGACGTCCATGACGTGGAACGGCGGGACGGCGGAACGTGCGGCAGGGCCAGGGAAGGACATGCGGGTGAGGCTAACTTGCCTGCGAGGAGAACCCATCGAGGGCGTGGGTGGCCCAGTCGGCGTGGCGGCCAGCCCCTCCGTCGGTCGTGAGTGGCGTTTCGGGTTCTAGCCCGAAACGCCACTCATGACCCCCTCGCCAAACCGGGCAAATCACCCAAGTCGGACACTGTCACCGCGGAAAAAGTCCGTAATGAACAGTTGGAAAGGTGCCTGGTCGGCGAGTCCCGCCCCTACCGCCAACTCCGGCACGCCACGTTTGCCTTACCCTCTATAACCCGAAACGACACTCACGAGGTCGCTAGTAGCCCTGGTACCCGCCGCCGCCGGCCATGGACTTCAGCCCCGGGTGCCCCTCGAAGCCGCCGTATCGCGAGAACGTGTACCGGACGCCCGCGATGATGTTGTCCACCGGGTTGTAGATGTCGTCGTGCCCGGGAAGCTTGTGCGCGTTGAAGGTCGGGTCGATGCACTGCATCAACCCCTTGGACGGCGTGCCCTTCGCCGCGTTGGAGTCCCAGTTGTTGATGGCGTTGGGGTTACCGCCGGACTCCTTCTCGATGATCGTCCAGATCTTCTGGATATCCGCCTCGGTCACCGGGATCCCGTTGGCCTGCAGGATCTTGATGGCCTCCTGGATCCACTGCTGGACGTTGCCCGGCGGCGTCGTCGACGGCGGGCCACCGCTCGGCCCGAGGCCGCCGCCCCCACCGCCACCGCCGCCTCCTCCACCGCCGCCACCGCCTCCGGCGTGGAGACCGCCGGTGCGCTTGGGGACGCTGCCGTCCTTGCCGGGCATCGGGACCTTCGAGTAGCCGCCCTCGATGTCCTTCTTCATCAGCTCTTGGGACTTCTGGATCATCTGGTTGGCCTGGTCGAGCAGGCCCTTGACCCGGGTGTCGGCGTCGCCGGCGATCTTGTTGATGTCGGTCTTGGCCTTCTGGATGATCTCGTCGGCCGAAGGGCTCGGCGCCGGCTTGTGATCCTTCTCGGCCTGCGCGGCGGCCTGGATCGCCGCGTTCTTGTCCGTCTCCGCCTGGGTGTTCCGCTTGTTGATCGCTTCCTCGGCGCCCTTGTAGGCGTCGGCGACCTGGGTCTTGATGTTGCCGAGATCGGCGTGGACACGGTCGAGGTCGTCGACGACCTTGCCCAGCTGCTCTTCGACGTTCTTCCCGGCCTTGGTGATCGACTTGACGTACTCGAAGAAGGCGTCCGCGGCGGGCCCGGCCCAGACCCCGCCGTTCAACGCTTGGGTCGAGTTGGACAACGCCGCGCTGTGGTCGCCCGCGTTGTCAGCGGCCGTCTTGAACTGCTTCGAGGCATTCTGAATGGCGGCCAGGTTCACCTTTTCGATCTGCTCGGCCTTCTTGACCAGTTCGCCCCAGCCGTCCGGCACCCCGGCGCCGACACCGTTCAAACCCACTGCTCAAGCCCCCTTGTTCTCCGGCCCCCGGCCTGGCGAATCGTCACAGGTCTCCGTGCACCTTCAGGTTGTCCACGTGGACCGCTTCGGTCTCCTTGATCAGCCCCGCCGCCTTTCGCAGCACGAAGGCGGTGGCCTCCATCAGCTGACCGGCCGAATCGAATTCGTTGTGGACTCCCTGTTTGAACTTGCCGACCGCGCCCTGCGCGTCGCCGTGCTCGTCCACTCCGCCGAAGGGGCTTTCCTTCTCGTCATCCATCCCGGTGACGCCTTTTTTGGTCTTCTCGAACTCGTCCTTGAGCTTCTCCACCTGACCGGCGGCGATCCCCATGGATTCCGGGTCGTACACAGGCACGGTTCGTCATCCCCTTCACGGAAAAACTCGTATCCGCCCGATCAGACGCGCGGCCGATCAGGACGGTTCCCGCGCATACTTTAAGACCTCGGCAGTAAGGCGTGCGCGTATCCACGCCAACTTCCACCCCGCCGATATCGGCTTCGCGAAACAGCCGAATCGGGCAAGTCAGAAATCGGCGACTTCCCGGATCCGGGTCGCCAGCAACTGGTTGTCCGCCGGGGTGATGGTCGCCCAATCCCGCCCGTCCCGGTTCCGCGCGACCTGGAACAGGTACCGTCCCGCGTCCGTGTCGTAGAAGGCGACCACGCTGTCCGCGCGCCGGGGACGGCCGTCGCGGCCCGCGCGTTCGACACCGAACTGGCCGCGCGCCTCCTGGCCGAGCAGCATGCCCGCCACCTCCTGGGCCTGCCAGAGGGGCACGTCCAGGTCTTCCAGCGCGGTGACCAGGGCTTTCGCGTCGCCGCGGGCGGCGGCGTCGGCCTGGACGAGGACGTCGTGCGGGATGCTGATCGACTGGCCGACGCCGGGGCCGAGATCACCCGCGACCGAGACCGCGGCCTCGGCGAGGGAGCTCTCCCTGGCGGGGATCAGCCACACCTGACCGGAGTCGATCACGCCGAGCAAGGCCTGGTTGCCGACGCTCACCGCCTGGCCCTTGATCTCACGGTCGGTCCACACCCAGACGTCGATCGCGACGCGGGGGTGCGCGAACAGGTTCAGCATGTCGACCAGCTCGCCCGACGCCTGGTGTCCCCGCGCGAGACCTCGCGCGCGCAGGGATTCCCAGGCCTCTTCGATCAGCGCCGCCCGCTCCGTGTGGGTCGTTCCGGGGCTCGGCACGTCGAGTGCGACATGGCGGCCGGGCAGCCGTTCGGCTTCCCAGAGCATTTCGAACTCGAGTGCGGACAGCACCAGGCTGCCGTTGTCGTTCGGCACAGGTTCAGCGCGCTTCCCGGTTGCCGTGGTCACCGATCACGTCCGGCGAAACCAGCCGCTCGTCGGTGAACAGATCCTTGTCGTCGACGCCGTAACGCCTGATGTGCTCCGCGTCCTCTTCGACGTCCTGGGTGGCCGCGCGCTCCATGAACTTCGACTCGGGCTTCGGCTGCTTCGCGCCGATCTTCTCCGAGCGCCGCATGGCCTCCTCTTCGGGAAGCTCGCCGATCGGGAGCTGGCGGGTCGGCTTCACGCCGCCTTCCTGACGGGGACGGCGGTCGCGTTCCCTGTCGCCGCTCAGCGCACCACCGGCGACACCGGCGCCGAGCGCCGCGGCACCGGCACCCAGGTCGCCCGCGGCCGGGCCGGTGATCTTCGGGACGGCGGGGAAACCGCGGCCGGATTCGTTGCCGGGGGCCATCGGCGCCTGCGGTCCGGAGCCGACCGAGCGGCCCTTGCCGAGCGCCTGGTCGCCGCCCGCGCCACCACCGACGTTGCCGAAGACACCGGGACCCGAACTGGAGCCCGGGCCCTTGCCGACAGCGCTGTCGAGACCGGGGCCGGTGCCGAACGCTTTGCCGACCGGCTGCGCCGACGTGGTGCTGTTCGGCGGCGCGCTGCCGGTGGACTGACCCGGCGGGACGTTCGGGGTGTTCGGCGCGCCCGGCGGAACGAACGGCGGCGAGGTCGGCGAGCCGGTGACCGGGTACGACGGCCTGCCCTGTTCGGGCTGCGGGGACGGCCGGTTCGGCGTCACCCAGCCGGCCCCCTGCGAGGGAGCCGGCCTCGACGTACCGGACGGCGTGGTCGGGGCGGCGGCCGCGGGAGCCGTGGCCCCGGCGTTCGGCGCCGACGCACCGGTTTTGCGTGCCGTCCCTCCGCCCATGGCGACGCCGTAGGCAGGGGTCGGCGCGTCGTAGGACGGCGCCTTCGGGTTGCCGACGGGCTGCGCGACCGGCGGCACGTACTTCGATTCGACGGCGGCCGACGCGGGCCGCACACTGCCGTCCGGGGTCAGGTCCGTGGCCGTGCCCGCCAGGTCGAGCGGGGCGGAACCACCACCCGCTCCGGCGGCCGTCGTGGTCTGGGTCAGGTTCATCGCCTGCGGGTCGGCCAGCGTGTCGGTCGACAGCAGGTTCTCGCCGCTCGTCTTGGCGTAGTCGTTCAACGCCTCCTGTGCCTGCGCCCGCGCGTTGTTCGCGGCGCTGACACTCTTGGCGTGGTCGGTCTCGAACCCGATGAGACTCAGGACGACGTCACCGATGGTCAGGCCGCCGGCGCCCTTCCGGACCACTTCCGGATCCGGGAGCTTGTGCAGGGTCCGGTTGAAGGCCTCACCCTGCGCGAAGATCATCTCCGCGGAGTGCGAGACCTTCGAGTTCGCGTCCTGGGAGAAGCCGGCCTGTTCGGTGAACACCTGACCGGCGGCACCACCGGCCTCGCTCTGCCATTCCACGCCGAGCTTGCCCAGCTCGTCACGCAGCGTCTTGTCGGTGTCCGCGAGCGCGCCCGCGACGGATTTCAACGCGTCGACGGCGATACCGATACTGCCGGTGCCGTCACCGCTGCGGAAGCGTTCGATCTCGGTCGCGATCCCGGTGTCGGTGTAGCCGTCGAACCGAAGATCGCGGAGCCTGCCCGCGAGGTCGGAAACGTTCACGCCGCCCTCCCTAGTTGCGTGCTTTCAAGGTCTGCAAAGCCGAATCGGCCGCCTGTGCGGACATTTCGCACAGCTGCGGCATGGTGAACGCGCCGGCGGTGACGGCGACCGCCCGCACCGCCAGCGTCTGTCCCTGAGCGACACCCACGAGCGTTTCGCAGTCGCCCGGCGTGCCGGCGTCACGGTGGTTCCGGATGGCCGGGAACCCGCCGACCGCCGTCGGTTCCGTCGTCATGCTGTTCTTGCGGCGCTTGCCGGTGAACCACTCTTCGACGTCCGCGGTGATCGTGCGGACGTAATAGCCATGGAAGGGCTGCGCGGCGTCCGAGTCGAGGACACAGGTCGGGCCGTCGATCGGTTCCGCCGCCGCGCGCGGTTTGCTGTTGATCTTGAGCTGGTCGAGCTGCGGATCGGTGAGCAGGGCACACGGATCGACGCCCTGCAGGCTCAGTTCGGCGGGCCTGGCAGGCAGTGCCGACGCTTTGGCGCCCTGCGTGGCCGAGGCCAGCGCGGGTTCGTCGGGGAACGCCTGCCCGCCCGTGTCCGTGGCGCATCCGGCCAGCACGAGGGTGAGCACCCCGCCGGTCACCAGCACACGAGGCCTACGCCCGGTGTACACCACGGTCCCCGAACGCGGCGGCCTTGTCCGCATCACTGGTCTTGTACTCCTTGGCCGCCGTGCGGAGCTGATTGACCAGGCCCCGCAGACCGGCCACGTACGCCCGGACCTGCGCGGCGTACGACTGGTCGCCGTCGGCCACGAGCTCGTTCCAGACGCTGGTCGCGTGCACGCTCACGGTGTCGTTGGCCGGAGTGTCGATCCGCAGCTGGTCGAGCCGCGTCATGAGCTTGTCCTGCAACGCGTCGACCTGCTCTTCGACGATCTTCGCCACTTCGAGCAGCTTCGACGGGTCGACTCTGATGTCGGCCACCGACGGTGGCGTCGGGACCGCCGACGTGAGGTCCTGGACCTTGCTCGATGCTGCCATTCCCCACCCCTTGGAAACACGCACGGTGACCGTTCGCCCTGTCGAGGCTACCAACGCCGATGTATCGAGCGCCTAAGCTTCTCAGGAAATACCGGGTTAGACGCACCGTTCGCCGGAGCGGTTCCGTCCGGAATTCACGAGACCGGGGTGGCGATCTCTCCCTTGGCGGCGAGCAGGGCGATGTCGGTGCGGTGGTGGGAGCCGGCCAGGTGGACCTTCTCGACCGTCGCGTAGGCGTCCTTGCGGGCGGCCTTCAGGTTCTTGCCGGTGCCGACCACCGACAGCACGCGGCCGCCGGAGGAGACGACGGCACCGTCGTCACGGCGGCGGGTGCCGGCGTGGAGCACGCCTTCGAGCTCGCCACCGGTGATGACGTCGCCGGTCCTCGGCTTGCCGGGGTAGCCGTCCGCGGCGAGCACGACGGTGACCGCCGCGCCGGAGTCCCACTCCAGCGGCGACAGGTCGGCGAGTTCGCCGGTCGCCGTCGCGTGCAGGACCTTGCCGAGCGGGCTGCGCAGCAGCGCCAGGACGACCTGGGTCTCCGGGTCGCCGAAACGGCAGTTGAACTCGATGACCTGCGGGCCCTCGGAAGTCAGCGCGAGACCGGCGTAGAGCAGGCCGGAGAAGGTGGCGCCGCGGTTGTCGAGCTCGTCGACCACGGGCTGCACGATGCGGGCGACGACGTCGTCGACCAGGTCCTTCGGCGCCCACGGCAACGGGGCGTACGCGCCCATGCCGCCGGTGTTCGGGCCCGCGTCGCCGTCACCGACGCGCTTGAAGTCCTGCGCGGGCAGCAACGGGACGACCGTGCGGCCGTCGACGAAGCAGAAGAGAGAGGCCTCCGGGCCGTCGAGGAAGGACTCCAGGAGCACCGGGTGCCCGCCGTCGAGCAGCATCAGGGCGTGCTTGCGTGCGACGTCGACGTCCGTGGTGACCACGACACCCTTGCCCGCGGCGAGGCCGTCGTCCTTGACCACCCAGGTGGGGCCGAAGCGGCCGAGCGCGGCGTCGAGGCGGGCCGGGTTGTCGACGACCTCGCAGTGCGCCGTCGGCACCTTCGCGGCCGCCATGACGTCCTTCGCGAACGCCTTCGAACCCTCGATCCTTGCCGCGGACGCGGACGGACCGAAGCAGGCGATGCCCGCCTTCCGGACCGCGTCGGCGACACCGGCCACCAGCGGGACCTCGGGACCGACCACCACCAGATCCGCCTGCCACTGCTTGGCGAGGGCGGAGACGGACTCGGGGTCGGCCGCGTCCACGCCGAGTTGTTCGGCCACCGCCGCGGTGCCGGCGTTGCCCGGGGCACAGGCCAACGCGGTGACGGAAGGGTCTTCCGCGACCGCGAGGACGAGTGCATGCTCACGGGCGCCGGACCCGATTACCAGTACGCGCACGACGCAAAGGGTAACCGGGCCGGAGACGCCCTGTCGGCGGAGCCACGTGAAACCCGCCCCGGCCGGAGGCCCCGCTATCGTGGCGGCGGGGCACCATAACGTCTGACCTGCGAAAACACGAACCTGACCCGGCGATGCGATCGCGGTCGCGGGTCACCGATCAACACAGCCCCGAACACGTCGCCGTCCTCGAGCGGGTGGTTCCATCCGGCGTTCACCCGGCGGTCAGCGCTCCGCCGGTCCGTCTTCGCCGTCCGGACGCCTCCTGCGTCAAGGGTTGCGCGGTACCCCGAGTTCAAGCGAAAGAGGTTACCCACCATGCGAAAGCGCCTGGGCGTGCTCGCCCTGTCCGGACTCGCCGTACTCAGCGTCACAGGGCTGGCAGGCGCTGCCGAGCCGAGCGCCCAAGATGTGTCGGCGCTGGCGAAGGGTCACGATGGTCCGGTGATCGTCGGACACCGCGGCGCCCCCGGCTACCGCCCGGAGCACACGCTCGCCTCGTATGAGCTCGCCTACCGCCAGGGCGTCGACTGGGTCGACGTCGACCTCGTGCCCACCAAGGACGGCCAGCTCGTCGCGCGGCACGAGAACGAGATCGGCGGGACCACCGACGTCGCGAAGCACCCCGAGTTCGCGAACCGGAAGACGACGAAGGTCATCGACGGCACGTCGTTCACCGGCTGGTTCACCGAGGACTTCACACTCGCCGAGCTGAAGACCCTGCGCGCGACCGAGCGGATCCCGCAGCTGCGGCCGAACAACAAGATCTACGACGGCCGCTACCAGATCGCCACCTACCAGGAGGTCATCGACCTGACGCGCCGCCTGGGCCGCGAACTGCGCCGTGAACTGGGGACGTACCCGGAGATCAAGCACTCGACCTACTTCTCCTCGATCAAGAACCCGACCGAGCCGAAGCTGGTCGAGCTGCTCAAGCGCAACGGGCTCAACCACCCGAAGGCGCCGGTGATCATCCAGTCGTTCGAGGTGTCGAATCTGATCGCGCTTTCGCGCCAGGTGCGGGTGCCGCTGCTGCAGCTGACTTCGGCGACCGGCGCTCCGGCCGACTTCGTCGCCAAGGGCGACCCGCGGACGTACGCCGACCTCGTGACGCCGGCGGGCCTGAAGGAGATCTCGAAGTACGCGGACTACCTGGGCCCGGAGAAGGCACAGGTCATCCCGGTGGTGAACGGCGCGCTGGGGCAGCCGACCAAGCTGGTCGCCGACGCGCACCAGGCAGGGCTGAAGGTCGGGCCGTACACGTTCCGCAACGAGAACAACTTCCTCCCGCAGAGCCTGCGCTCGTCGGCGAACCTCGCCGAATACGGCAACGCGTTCGCCGAGCAGGAGGCGTTCCTCAAGGCGGGTGTCGACGGGTACTTCGCGGACCACCCGGACACCGCGCTGGAGGCCGTGAAGGCGTTCCGGGGGCGCTGAGGTCTCGACCCAAGCAGCCAGGGCGCCGGTACCGGGTGGGTCCGGTGTTCGTGGTGCAGGTCAGCGGCCCTACGTGACGCCCGCCCCGGGACGCCGACTGTGTGGATTTTGGGGCGTTGGACGACCAGAAATCCACACAGTGCCCGACGGAGACGTGAGGGGTGTGTGGAAATAGAGACGCTCAACGTCCCGTTTTCCGCACACCCCTCACTCGCGGTAACACTCACCCGCCCACCAACCACGCCGAGTGGCCACATGAGGCGAAGGCGCGGTCCCCAGCGATCGATCGCGATTACCACGCCGCCTTTGCCCACCCCTGGAGAGCGCCCGAACCGCCACTCACGACCCACCCGGCCAGGGCTGATCGGCGGCCTCTCTACTCCCGTCGCCGTCCTTGCGCTGCGGCGGTGAGTGTCCTGAACGACCCTTTCCTGAAAGCTGGGGACGGGTTTCTTGACGGGACCTTGACATGCGCAGGTAGACGGGCCTAATTTCGGCGGATCTCAATGGTCTGTCCGCATACCTTTTAAGTGGGTGCCCGATGGATGTCTCTGACAAGCAGGCCGCAGAACCCGCCGACGAAGACAGCGCCCGGCTCCACCAACTCGGCTACGCGCAGGAACTCCGGCGCACGATGTCGGCCTTCTCCAACTTCGCCGTCTCCTTCACGATCATCTCGATCCTCTCCGGCTGCCTGACCCTCTACGGATTCGGCATGAAAACCGGCGGGCCCGCCGCGATGATCTGGGGCTGGCCGCTGGTCGGCCTCTTCGTCATCCTGGTCGGGCTGGGCATGGCCGAGGTCTGCTCCAGCTACCCGACCGCGGGCGGCCTCTACTACTGGGCGGCGAAGCTCGCCCCGCGCAACGGCGCGGCGTGGTCATGGTTCACCGGCTGGTTCAACCTCATCGGGCAGATCGCCGTCACCGCGGGTATCGACTTCGGCGCGGCGCTGTTCCTCAACGCCTTTCTCGACCTGCAGTTCGGCTTCGAGGCGACGCCGGGCCACACGATCCTGCTGCTGGCGATCATCCTCGTGATCCACGGACTGTTGAACACCTTCGGTGTCAAGATCGTCGCGCTGCTGAACAGCATCAGCGTGTGGTGGCATCTCGCGGGTGTGCTGGTGATCGTCGGGGTGCTGATCATCGTTCCCGAGAAACACCAGGACGCGTCGTTCGTCTTCGGCGAGTTCGTGAACAACACCGGCTGGGCGTCGCCTGTCTACGTCTTCTTACTGGGCCTCCTTCTCGCGCAGTACACACTCACCGGATACGACGCCTCGGCCCATATGACCGAGGAGACCAAGAACGCGGCGAAGGCCGGACCTCGCGGGATCATCAACTCGATCCTCGTCTCCCTGATCGCCGGCTGGATCCTGCTGATCGGCCTCACTTTCGCCATCCAGGACTATGAGGGCGCCGTCGGCTCCGAAACCGGGGTGCCGCCCGCGCAGATCTTCATCGACGCGACCGGCGCGACGACCGGCAAGTTCCTGTTGCTGATCTGCATCGGCGCACAGCTGTTCTGCGGAATGGCGTCGGTGACCGCGAACTCGCGGATGATCTACGCCTTCGCTCGCGACGGCGCGATCCCGGGTTCCAAGTTCTGGCACCGCATCAACAAGCGCACCCAGACTCCGACCAACGCGGTGTGGCTGGCCGCGGGCGGCGCGCTCCTGCTCGCCCTGCCGTACCTGTGGAGCGCGACCGCCTACGCGGCGGTGACCTCGATCGCCGTCGTCGGCCTTTACGTGGCCTATGTGATCCCGGTGTTCCTGCGGGTGCGCAAGGGCGACGACTTCGAACCCGGACCGTGGAACCTCGGCCGCTGGGGGAAGCTCGTCGGGACCGTCGCGACCGTCTGGGTGTGCTTCATCTTCGTGCTGTTCATGCTTCCGCAGGGATCACCGATCACCATCGACAGTTTCAACTACACGCCTATCGCCTTCCTTGTCGTACTCGGTGGTGCGGCGGTGTGGTGGTTCGCCTCGGCGCGCAAGTGGTTCACAGGCCCGAAGGTGCAGGGCTCCGAGGAAGAACTCGCCGCGGTGGAAAAGGAACTCAAGGAATTGGGGTAGCGGTCTCCTCCCGGGAGCGGCCGGCGCGGACTACGGTCACCGCGGCCGCTCCCAGCGCCCCGACTCCGGCGAAGGCGTAGAAACCCCACGGGTAAGCGATTCCGGCAGTCAGCAGCGCGCCGCCGAGGATCGGGCCGCAGATCGCGCCGACGCGGCCGACACCGGCCGCCCAGCCGATCCCGGTGGCACGCATGACGTCCGGGTACGTCTTGCCGATGTAGGCGTACACGAGCACCTGCGCGCTGAACACGAAACCGCCGGTGAGGAACACGGCCACGTACAGGCCGACAGCGGGCAGCTTCACACTCAGCAGGGCCAGGAACACCGCCGCCCCGAGGAACCAGAAGATCACCGCCGGCCGCACGCCGACCTTGTCCGCCACCCGGCCCGCGACGAGCAGGCCGACGACGCCGCCGAGGTTCAGCGTGAGCAGCAGCCCGAGCGCCGCGCCCAGCGGATATCCGGCCTGGCGCATGATCTCCGGCAGCCAGGTGTTGAGCCCGTAGACCAGCAGCAGCCCCATGAACGACGTCACCCAGAACGCGATGGTGGCGCGCAGGAACCCGCCGCGGAACAGCCCGCCGACAACCTGTGTCGCCGACTTCTCCTGCGTCTCCCGCGCCCGCTCGAAAGACTCGGATTCCGGCAGGTACTTGATCATCAGCGGTACCAGCACGAGCGCGGGCAGCGCGCCGGCCACGAACATCGCGCGCCAGCCGAGCGGCTGGATCAGCCAGATGCCGAGCAGGGCCGTGAGCACCGCGCCGACGTGGTAGCCGGTCATCACCGTGGTGGTCGCGCTGCCGCCCTTCCCCTTGCGGGCGTACTCGGTGACCAGCGCGATCGCCGTCGGCAGACAGCCGCCGAGACCCAGCCCGGCGAGGAAACGCAGCAGACCGAAGACGAACGCCGACGGCGAGATCGCGCAGAGCGCGGTGAACGCCGAGAAGGCCGTGACCGCGATGATCAGCGCCTTGCGACGGCCGATGAGGTCGGTGATCGTGCCGATCGCCATCGCGCCGATCATCATGCCGATCAGGCCGAACGTCGAGATCACCGACGCCGTGCCGGGTGTCAGGTCCCAGACGTGGTCACGGAGCAGCGCGGGCAGCACCGTGCCCAGGACGACCAGGTCGAATCCGTCGAGCAGTACCGCCGTCCAGGCGAGTGGGACCACCCACGAACGGGCCGCGGCAGGGGACATTGGAGACCTCCAGCTGTGTTCGCTATGCGCACGAGTATGCACAATCCGAACGCTGTGAGCAAGGCCACTGGGCCCCTGGATGTCCTGAACGCCCCTTTCATGACACGTGAGTCAGCGCTGGGCGAGGTCTCCGAGGACGCTCCAGGTGCGAAGCCGCTCTTCCGCGTTCCGGATACCGCTCTGCGTCGCGACGACCTCGGTCGCCCCGGCGTCGAAGTACCGCCGGATCTCGGCCGCGACGGTCTCCTCGTCCCCGGCGATCACCAGGTCACCGGCGGAATCCACGCCCTGGGCGTCGAAGATCGCGCGATAGGAAGGGATGTCGCGGAAGAAGGCGTACTGCCGGTCGACCTGGGCGCGTACGGCGCCGGGATCGTCGGTCACGACGACCGGGACCATCGCGATGATCCGCGGCGCCGGACGACCGGCGGCGGCCTTGGTGATCTCCGGGACGATGAGCCCGGAAAGGGCTTTCGGCCCGGCGAGGAAGGGGATCGTGCCGTCGGCGAGTTCGCCGGTGACTCGCAGCGCCTGCCGTCCCATCGCCGCGATGATCACCGGGATGCCCGAAGACCCCGCGACAGACAGCGAAGCCGCGAAGCCCTTGGCGTGCGCCCGGACCGTCTCGCCGCGGAAATCGACTTCGCCGCCGTCGAGCACTTGCCGAAGGATCGTGAGGTACTCGCGAAGGTGCTTGATCGGCGACGGGTACTCGATGCCGTACGCCGGTTCGAGCCAGTTCTTCGCACCGGTTCCGAGGCCGAGGACGAATCGGCCGCCGGTGGCGGCCTGTGCCGTCTGCGCGAGACCGGTGATCAGCAACGGATGTCGCGGGTAGATCGGGACGACGCCGGTCCCGACGGTGATTCCCGCGACCGCGCGCCCCGCGAGGGCGGCGACGGTGATCGCGTCGTGCTCCATCTGCTGCGAGAACCAGACGGACGTCAGGCCCGCGTCGGCGGCCTGCCGGGTCTGCGTGATGAGTTCGTCGACGATGTTGACGGCGTCCGCGGTGTCCCCGGACGGGAGTGCCACTCCGATGGTCATGTTCAACGCTAACCATGCTGCCTAAAGGATATTTCGCCGTTCACCAGTTGGGATCACGCGCGCGGATCCCGGTGTAGACCCACCCTGGGCGGCGTCCGACACCTCGATTTTGGAGAGACCCGATGTCGTTGACCGATGTCATCGAAGGAACCAAGACCGCCGTCTCGTTCAGCGTCGCCAACGCGCTGACCCCCGGAACCGCGACGCGGGTCGACGTGCGGGTGCGCGACCACTCGTTCGCCGTCGACGAGCCCGCCGCGCTCGGCGGCACCGACACCGCGGCGAACCCGGTCGAATACGCGCTCGCCGCGCTGGGCTCGTGCCAGGTGATCACCTATCAGTTCTGGGCGGCGAAGCTCGGTGTGCCGCTCGAAGGCGTGAAGGTGACCGTGGACGGCGACATCGACCTGCACGGGTTCTTCGGGTTCTCGGAGACTCGCCCCGCGGGCGCGGAGGTTTACGAGGACCTGAAGCGGCAGGTGGACGAACACTGCCCGGTGCTGGACCTGTTCCGGAACCCGACGCCGGTGAAGACCTCGCTCGCCTGAGACGCAAGGAAAGGTCCTTTCATTGCAGATTTTGCAATGAAAGGACCTTTCCTTGCACGCGCGAGGGGTCAGACGAACTCGTGCCGCACGATCGTCTGCTCGCGGCCCGGACCGACGCCGATCGCCGAGATCCGCGCGCCCGACAGCTCTTCGAGCCGCTCGACGTAGGCCCGTGCGTTGGCCGGCAGCTCTTCGAAGGTGCGGCAGCCCGAAATGTCCTCGAACCAGCCCGGCAGCTCTTCGTAGATCGGCAGCGCGTGGTGCACGTCGGTCTGCGTCATCGGCATGTCGTACGTCCGGAAGCCGTCGACCTCGTAGCCGACGCACACCGGCACCTTCTCCAGGCCGGACAGCACGTCCAGCTTGGTGAGGAAGTAGTCGGTGATGCCGTTGACCCGCACCGCGTAGCGCGCGATGACCGCGTCGAACCAGCCGGTGCGCCGCGAGCGGCCGGTGGTGACGCCGAACTCGCCGCCCTGTTTGCGCAGGTACTCGCCGGACTCGTCGTCCAGCTCGGTCGGAAACGGGCCGGAGCCGACACGCGTGGTGTAGGCCTTGAGGATGCCCAGCACGGTGTCGATCTTGCCGGGGCCGATGCCCGAACCCGCGCTCGCGCCGCCGGAGGTCGGGTTCGACGACGTCACGAACGGGTAGGTGCCGTGGTCGACGTCGAGGAGGGTGCCCTGCGAGCCTTCGAGCAGCACGGTCTCGCCGCGTTCGAGGGCCTGGTTGAGCTGGAGGCGCGTGTCGGCGATGCGGTGCGCGAACTTCTCGCCCGCGGCCAGCACCTCGTCGGCGACCTGGTTCGCGTCCAGCGCCTTGCGGTTGTAGACCTTGACCAGCACCTGGTTCTTGAACTCCAGTGCCGACTCGACCTTCTGCCGGAAGATCTTCTCGTCGAGCAGGTCCTGCACGCGGACGCCGACGCGGGCGATCTTGTCCTGGTAGCAGGGGCCGATGCCGCGGCCGGTGGTGCCGATCTTGCGGCTGCCGAGGTAACGCTCGGTGACCTTATCGATCGCCACGTGGTACGGCATGATCAAATGCGCGTCGGCGGAGATCAGCAGCTTGCTGGTGTCGACGTCGCGTTCTTCCAGCCCGGCGAGTTCGTCGAGCAGCACGCCCGGGTCGATGACGACACCGTTGCCGATGACGTTGGTGACGCCCGGCGTGAGGATCCCGGACGGGATGAGGTGGAGGGCGAAGTTCTGCCCGTCGGGAAGGACTACGGTGTGGCCCGCGTTGTTACCGCCTTGGTAACGCACGATCCACTGGACGCGGTCGCCGAGCAGGTCGGTGGCCTTGCCCTTGCCCTCGTCCCCCCATTGGGCCCCGATCAGCACGATGGCCGGCATGTGACACTCCAGGTGTTCGGCGACTGGTGGTTTGGCGCTGGTAAATGCCGGTGCATGAGCGTAACGGAGGGCCTTCGGGTGCGCGGAATAGTGGTGGTCTGTCCGGAGGGCGAGCCCACACTCCCGGAGATCGACGACGTCGAAATGGTGCACGTCCCGAGCCGCCCCGGCAAGGCGGATATCGACCCCTTGCTGGGGGAACACGATCATCTGGTGGTCGCGGGCACCGACGCGGACCTCGCGGCCGTCGCGCTGCGGCTGTTACGAAAAGAACAGCTCTCGGGCGTGTCGCTCGGCTTCGTGCCGTCGTCTCCGGACTCCGACGTCGCCCGTATCTGGAGCCTGCCGACGCAGCCGCTGCGCGCCCTCTCGCTCGCCCTGCGTGGCGAGGTCGACCCGGTGCCGCTGATCCGCGACGACACCGGCGGGGTGCTGGTCGGGCGCGGGGTGATCGGGATGATCCGCGGGGTGGCCTACTGCGACGAGCACACCGTCCTGCGCGGGCCCGCGCGCTCGATCGAGGTCGAGCCGGACACGAGCGGCCCAGGGCTGATGGTCCGGGTGACCAAGGGGACGCTGTTCAAACGGCCTTCGACGCATTACGCGCGGGCGTTCCAGCTCGGCTGCATCCCGACCCGGCCGAGCATCGACGGCGTCGCCCATCCACGCGCGATGAGCCGGTGGACCTGGTACCGGCACACCGAAGACCTCCGGCTGGTCCGCGGGCTGGACTAGCCCGTTCGGCTCAGAACCATCAGCTGGACTTTCCGAAGATTTTTCGGCGGCGGACACCCTGTCCTACCTGCTCGTGACACCCTCCGTTCACGAATAGCCAGCAGAGTGTCATCCGATGGTGTTGCGTGGGCCATATCCGTGCCGCATGGTGACCAGGTCCCCAAACCTGACACGGAGGCAGCAATATGCCAACTGCGCTTGCCGTTCGTCGCTCCTTCACCGTCCTCGCCGTCTCGGCGATCGTCTCCGCGGGCGTGGTGGGTGTCGCCGAAGCGACACCCCCGGGCATCCCATCGGCGGACACCGCCAAGACCCAGCTCGCCGCGCTGACCGTCAAGCCGGACGGTTCGTCGACCGGGTACAGCCGCGACAAGTTCCCGCACTGGTCCGACCAGGGCAACAGCTGCAACACCCGCGAGGTCGTGCTGAAGCGGGACGGCACGAACGTGCAGCAGGACAGCAGTTGCGCCGCCGTCTCCGGCAGCTGGTTCAGCCCGTACGACGGCGCCACCTGGCGCGCGGCGTCCGATGTGGACATCGACCACGTCGTCCCGCTGGCCGCCGCGTGGCGCACCGGGGCGTCGTCGTGGACCACCGCGCAGCGGCAGGCGTTC
This sequence comes from Amycolatopsis sp. NPDC043889, assembly GCF_056435645.1. NCBI lineage: Bacteria > Bacillati > Actinomycetota > Actinomycetes > Pseudonocardiales > Pseudonocardiaceae > Amycolatopsis > Amycolatopsis sp. NPDC043889. The sequence continues at coordinate 797,368 of NZ_JBWKEC010000001.1, read as the reverse complement.
GCGAACGACCTCAGCGCGCCGCAGCTGATCGCCGTCACCGACAACGTCAACCAGGAGAAGGGTGACAAGTCGCCGGACGCCTGGAAGCCGCCGACCGTCGGCTACTGGTGCACCTACGCGAAGATGTGGACCACGGTGAAATACAAGTACAAGCTGAGCATCAAGTCGGCGGAGAAGACCGCGCTGACGGACATGCTCAACCGCTGCTAGACCTGCTCTGTCCGTGAAGGCCTCCTTCACTACCTTCAGAGTAGGGAAGGAGGCCTTCACGGACTTTCGGGGCTGTCAAGCGGAAAGGCGGGACGTTTCGCGGGCTGGGAGCCGAACTCAGTATGTGGGCGGGCCTCAAGGCCGTGATTAGCGTGAATCGGTCAGGCGCAAGCAAAAGCGCCCTCCCCGTTCCCGCTGGAGGCCACCCGGCGTCCCGTCCCGCCGCCACTTCCTTACTCGCGCTCACCGCACTTTTCGCCACCGCCTGCTCGTCCGCGGGCGGCTCGACGGGTGCCGACGCGGGGCCACCCAAACCCGGAGGCACGCTGCGCCTCGGGATCTCGTCGAGCCCGGACTGCGTCGACCCGGTCTCGCCGGGGAAACTCGCGCCGGAAGCGACGAAGACCCCGCGTTCCTCGTCCGCCGACACACGCGTTTCGGCGCCCAGGAAGGAAACGAGGCCGGCTTCCTGGAGGGCGAGCAGTTCTTCGAGCCGCCGCGGAGGCGGGCCGCTCGCGAAACAGGAGAAGAAGCCGAGGAACCAACCGTCCAAATCGGACAGTTGCGAAACCGCGTCGAACCGTCCGGTCCCCACCAGCGCGGGAAGCTGGCCCATCACGGACAGCAGTGCCGTGAACGCCCCGAGATCCGCGCTGTACTCGGGGTCCGCCCGTCGGCTCAAGTCGGCTTCGACGTACTCGCGCAGTTCCTTGCCGTACTCCTCCGCGGTGCCGAAGTCCTTGCCCGCCATGGGCCGGTCGAGACGATCCAGGTCCAGCCGGTCGTCCGGCGCCGGGATCGCTTCGCAGTGCCTCGAGTTCGGCGCGCAGGCTGTCGTCGATTCCGGTGTCGAGCCCGCCCGAGCGGACCAGCCGCGCCCACTCGATCAGTGACGGGCCCGGCCTGATCGGGCCGTGGATCCGCACGGTGTCGTCGGTGAAGACCGTGACGTCCTCGGGCATGGAGTTCATACGCAGCAACGGCGACTGTTCGTAGCGCCAGACCCGTCACGCCCCGGCGGAAAGGGATCGACGAGATGTGCCACCAGCCGCCGACCGCCGAGCAGTTCGGCGGCGTTGGCACCGAGCCGTTCGAGCACGCCCACCCCACGTGGACCGGCGCCGACCACCGCGAGCACATAGGGAAGGTCTGCGGTACTCACGAAGCCGAAGCCACGCCGGGATTCCGGGCGGCGTTCGGGTTCTCGAGGAAGTGGGGGGTCACGGACGAGAGGAACGCGCGATGCCGGTCGAATTCCTGGGCATCGGAGGCACCGACGACGGTTCGGAGACTCATCCGCGATCGGGTGCTGTTCGCGTACGGCTCCAGCGGGCCGGACCCGGTGCAGGCGGCCGCGTACGTCGCGTCGAAGCTCGACAAACTCCGGATCCTGTAGGCGCACCGGCCGAACGTCTCGTACCCGACCTTCGCGGCGAAGACGTTCGCCACGCTGGACCGGCCTTCGGACGGAAAGCTCACGGTGCACTTCATCACCGGCGGCAGCGACCACTACCGCTTCGCCGACTTCGTCCTCGACGTCGGTCCTGTGCGACGGCCACGCCCCGATGTGTCGTTCGGCGGGTCGTCCCCGGCGGCGTACGCGGCGGGCGGGGCGGAGGCGGACACCTTCTGCCTCTGGGGTGAGCCTCTCGCACAGACCGACGTCCCGCGGATCCAGGTCGCCTTCCGCCCGATCATCGCGCCGACCGAGGAACTCGCCTGGGAGAAGGCGTATCGCACGGTCGACGCCATGGATGGAGGGGGCCGGCAGCTGACCCGGCGGCCTTCGCTCACGAACCCGGAGAACACCGGCTCGCAGCGGCTCCTCGCGGTCGCCGCCGAAGGCGAACGGTTCGATCGGGCACTGTGGACCCCCACCGCGGCCGCGACCGGCGGCGCCGGGAACTCCAACGCGCTGGTCGGCACGCCCGAAACCGTCGCGCAGGCCCTGCTCGACTACTACGACCTCGGCGTCGACACCCTCTCCGCGCGCGGTTACGACACGATCGACTTCGGCCGTCACGTCATCCCCATCGTGCGCGAGGAGGTCGCCAAACGCGACGCGGCTTCGGCCCGCGAGGTGCTCGCGGTCGACGGTTGAGCCGCCACTGCACCGAATGGCGGTCGATCATCCATTCGGTGGAGCGCGTCGGTGCCGTCTGAGGGACCCGACGGTCGCGGAGCGGAGTCGGAACGCGTTCGCACACCATGCGAACACAAGCGGGCCCGGGGGTACCCGCGGCCGTCTTCGCGGCGCCGTACCTCCGAGCCGGGTGACGCGGCCGCGGCCGGTTCTTTCCCGGCGAAAGGCCCAAAGCCACCGAAAGCCGCAGGTCCGAGCCGAGGCACCGGTCACCGGGACATCTTCGCGAACGGCCGTGCGTCCACGAAAAAGATCTCCAACTCCAGAAACCCGGCGAAAGAACCTAGCCAATCACCAACAGTCAGGAGACACTTACGTGAACGAATGACGCTTCGTGACTAGCTCGTGACCGCGTTACTCTCGGTCACGAGTTTGTCGCGTAATAAGGACCCTATTGGGGGCAGCATGGCTTCGGCCGGACGGGTCACTTACCGAGAGGTGTTCGGTGTAGCCGAGTTCCGTTCGCTCTGGTTCGCCGAGCTTTTCTCGATCTTCGGTGATCAACTCGCCAGGGTCGCCCTCTCCGTCCTCGTCTTCACCGAAACCCGTTCCGCGACCCTGACCGGTCTCACCTACGCGTTGACCTATGCCCCGTCGCTGCTCGGCGGCATCTTCCTCACCGGGTTCGCCGACCGCTTCCCCCGGCGAACGGTGATGGTGACCGTCGATCTGCTGCGAGCGCTGCTGATCGCGCTGGTCGCGGTGCCGGTACTGCCGTTCTGGGTCCTGTGTGTCCTCGTCGGCGCCGTCTCGCTGCTGAATCCTCCGTTCAAGGCGGCCCAGCTGGCTCTGCTGCCGCAGATCCTCGAAGGCGACCGGTTCGTCGTCGGCATGGCGATCCGCAGCATGACCGTCCAATCGGCACAGCTGGCGGGATTCGCCGGCGGGGGTCTCCTGCTGACCGCGCTGGAACCCCATATCGCCCTCGCGCTGGACGCGGTCACCTTCGTGGTCTCGGCGCTGTTCGTCCGGTTCGGACTGGCGTCGCGCCCGGCCGCGGCGTCCGGCGAGAAGCGCAAGTCGTTCTTCGCCTCGATCGGTTCGGGCGGGAAGATCGTCTTCGCCAGCTCAGGGTTGCGTTCGCTGCTGCTGTTCACCTGGCTGATGGGCCTGCTGCCGGTGTACGAGGGCATCGCGGCGCCTTACGTCGCCTCGTCCGGCGGAGGCCCCGAGGTCATCGGCCTGCTGCTGGCCGCCGACCCGATCGGCAGCGTGATCGGCGCGTTCATCTACTCGCGCTGGGTGCCGGCACACGTCAGACCGAAACTGATCGGGCCGCTTTCCGCGCTGACGGCGATCCCGCTGCTGCTGTGCTTCCTGCAGCCGGGGCCGTGGGCGTCGATCGCCCTGTTCGTCGTGTCCGGCGGGCTGGGCACGGTCGCGCTCATGCAGGCGACGGCGTCGCTGACCCTCGCGGTCCCCGACGAAAGCCGCGCTCAGGTGATGGGCCTGTCGAACACCGGACTGACCACGACCATGGGTGTGAGCCCGCTGATCGGCGGCATCCTAGCCGACCAGACCGGCGCGCAGTCGACGGTCGGCTTCTTCGGTCTTGCCGGATTGCTGCTGACCGTTCCGCTGGCGGTGGCCTGGGGAAAGACACTCAGGGCGGCCCCGGAAAAGTGGATCGAGCATGACGACGCACGCGCGGAACATTGAGGTGCTCCACGCGTGGTCAATCCTGCGCAGCCGTGCGGCTGGCGCCCTGTGTCACTGCTCCTTACCGGCCATCGCTGGCACCTTTCCCTCGGTCTCTCAGAGAAAAGTACACACCTAGGGAGCTTGTCGACAGCCCGCAAGTCAGTGGAAGCTGTCGGTAAGTAGGGGGTTTCGGAGAATGACGCAACAGTCAGGGGGAAAGATGATCACATCGGAGGAACGCGCTGGACATCGTTCGGCTCTCACGGTAACGGCGTGGGAGCTTTGGAAGCGGCCCACGAACTGGATCACCTTCACGGGGCTGACGGTCGCGGCGATGCTCGCGCTGACCGGGATCTTCACCATGACCGTCGCGATCGAAACGTCGCAGGTCATGACCTGCCTGCTGCTCGCGGCACTGGCGATCGTGCAGGCCGAGGCGACCCGGCGGATCGAGCACCAGCGGCGCAGCCTGAGCATCACCCCGCACGTCAGCATGACGTCGGTCTGGGTCTTCCCCGGCGCGTTCATCCTGCCGCCGCAGCTCTCCGCGCTTCTCGTCGCGGTGATCTATCTTCACCTCGGTTTCCGCAGCTGGTCGGGGATTCGTCACGTGAATCCCCATCGGACTGTGGCGAACGCCACAACCATGACGATGTCCGCGTTCGCCGGCTGGGGGGCCGTGCAGCTCGTGGGTGACGCTTCAGTGACGGTCTCTTCGATCTGCTTCGCGGGCCTCGCCTTCTTCGTCGTCAACACCGCTCTCACGGGGATCGGGCTCTATCTGGCCGCCCCCGGCAAGGCTTCCGTCCCCAACTGCCTCGGCACCTGGGACGACAACATCCTCGAACTCTCCACGGTGTGCCTCGGCGGCCTGGTCATCGCGGCCCTTCCGTACCAGCCCGCGCTCGTCCTGCTGATCTTCCTGCCGCTGTACGTGCTGCAGCGTTCGGTGCTGATCAAGCAGCTGGAAGAGCTCGCGACCACCGATCAGAAGACCCAGCTGCTCAACGCGACGACCTGGCAGCAGGGCGCCATCCGCGAGGTCGCCCGCGCCGAGCGCGAGAACGGCCAGTTCGGCGCGCTGATGATCGACCTCGACCACTTCAAGAGCATCAACGACACGTACGGCCACCTCGCGGGCGACGACGTGCTCAAGGGTGTCGCGGCGCTGGTCAAGGCCGAAACGCGGACGCAGGACCTCGCCGGCCGCTTCGGCGGTGAGGAATTCGTCGTGCTCCTGACCTCGTCTTCGAAGCACGAGTCCGTCGCGGTCGCCGAGCGCATCCGGCAGCGCATCAGCGAAATGGTCATCAGGACCCAGGACAACGAGGGCAACCCCGTGGTCATCGAACAGCGGACGGCGTCGGTCGGCGTCGCGACGTACCCGCTCGACGGCCGGACGATCGACGAGGTCATGGCCTCCGCCGACGCGTCGGTCTACGCGGCCAAACGCAACGGCCGCAACCGCGTGGTCTCGTCCCCGGATCTGGCGTCGGTCGCCGACGTGGCTGGAATGCCTCTGGAGGCCGTCGCGGCCTAACGGAGTCTTTCCATCACGTCGGCGGCCTCGGTTCGAAGACGGACGACGCCGCCGACGGTGAATTCGGTGAGCAGGTCGATGAGCGCGTCCGCGTCGGGCGGCTCACCGTCCCAGCTCGCCTGGACGAGCGCCTCGGTCATCGCGAAGAACAGCGTGACCAGCGCCTTGTCCGCGCGGCCGGAGTCGACGCCGTGCCGGGCCCAGCGCTGCCTGCTCGCCTCGGTGTAGACGCCGGCGAGCCGTTCCCGCAGCCGGGTGAGGGCCGGGTCGCCCATGCGCTCCGCCTCGCGCAGGACGGGGAACGCGTCGGGGTTCGCCGCTACGAAGGCGAACATGTTGGCGTAGTTGGCGCGCGCCCAGGACCGCAGCTCGGGCTGAGAGAGGTCCAGGGCGGGTGCGCCGATCGCCTCGAAGGCCCGTTCCTCGATATCCGCGACGACCTGCGTGAACAACGTCGTGCGATCGCCGAACTGCTCGTAGACGGCCTGGCGGGACACGCCCGCGCGCCGGGCGATCTGCTCGATCGTCGCGGCCTGCGCGCCGTGCACCGCGAAGACACCGGCGGCCGAACTCAGCACCCGCGCGCGTTGCTCGCCGATCGGGAGTTTGCGGGGTCTCCCTCGCGGCGCCGGGCTTGACATTGTGCGCCACCTCACTGACTCTCTTTTTCGACACATCTGTCGAAAATGTTTGTGCTCAACGAGGAGCAAGCATGCGTCCAGGATCCCGGCGCGGTGTTTCCGCCGCCGTCTCAGCGGCCACCATCGCGGCCCTGCTGACCTTCGGGGCACCGCAGGCCACGGCCGCCCCGTCCTTCTACGATCCCCCGTCGCCGCTGCCCGCGGGTGCTCCCGGCGACATCATCCGGCACGAACCGTCCACCTTCTACGTCGATCCCGTGAAACTCATCAAGGCCGACGCGGACGTGCGGCGGATCATGTACCGCAGCACCGACACCCACGGCAAGGCCAACGCCGTGACCGGCACCGTCCTCACCCCGAAGAAGGCGTGGACCGGCGCGGGCGAACGGCCGGTCATCGGCTACGCGGCCGGGACGCAGGGCGTCGGCGACCAGTGCGCGCCGTCGAAAGCCCTCGCTGCGGGCATGGAGTACGAAGGCCCCTTCATCGCCGGGCTGCTGCTTCGCGGCTACGGCGTCGTCGTCACCGACTACGAGGGCCTCGGCACCCCGGGTGTCCACACGTACGTCAACCGCGCGGCCGAGGGCAACGCCGTCCTCGACTCGATCCGCGCGGCACAGCGCCTCCCCGAAGCGAACCTGCCGGACAACGGCCCGGTCGCGACCGCGGGCTACTCGCAGGGCGGCGGGGCATCTGCGTCGGCCGCCGAACTCCAGCCGTCGTACGCGCCCGAACTCAAGCTGAAGGGCTCGTACGCGGGCGCCGTCCCGGCCGACCTGGCCGAGGTCGGCAAGAACATCGACGGGCACTACGCCTTCGGGTTCCTCGGATTCACGCTGGTCAGCATGGACGCGGCGTACCCGGAACTGAACATTCCCTCTCTGCTGAACGCGAAGGGCGCCGAAGCGTTCGAGAAGGTCAAGCAGGAGTGCACCGGGGACGCGATCTTCGGACACGCCTTCACGCAGTCGAAGGACCTGACGAAGGACGGAAGGCCGCTGACCGCGTACCTCGGCGAAGAGCCGTACAAGACGCGAGTCGGCGAGCAGCTCATCGGAGCACGGAAGCCGGGCGCGCCGACGCTGGTCGTCCACAGCGCACTCGACGACATCGTCCCCTACGCGCAGGGACGGACCATGGCGCGCTCGTGGTGCGCGAAGGGCGCGAAGGTGCAGTTCTCGACTTCGCTGGTTCCGACGCACGTCGGCGGGGCGATCCGGGCTTTCCCGGAGGCTTTCGCTTGGCTTGAAGGACGCTTCGCGGGGCTGCCGGCCGTGGGGAACTGCGGCCTGTTCTAGGGCTCACCGAGTGCTATGAAAGGTCCCTTCCTTGCAAAATTTGCAAGGAAGGGACCTTTCATAGCGCGCTACTTGAGGCCGGTGGCTTCCGCGGCGGCGGGGTCCGAGTCGCTGAGGAAGGTCCGGCAGCGGTCGTACTCCTCGGTCTCGCCGATCTTGCCGGCGGCCTTGCCGAGGACCGCGAGGGAACGCAGGAAACCCTGGTTCGGGCGGTGCGACCACGGCACCGGACCGTGTCCCTTCCAGCCCGCGCGGCGAAGCTGGTCGAGGCCGCGGTGGTAGCCGGTGCGGGCGTACGCGTACGCGGCGACGGTCTCGCCGGCTTCGAGCGCCTTCTCGGCGAGGGCGGCCCACGCCTCGCTGTAGTCGGGGTGCTCGGCGGCGACGGCGGCCGGATCGGTCCCGGCGTCCAGCGCCGCCTGCGCGGCGGTGTGCTCGGGGAGATGCGTCGGCTGGGGGCCGAGGAGGTTCGTCATACGGGCCATTGTGCCCACCCCGTGTGACTAGAAGAACAGGCTCCCGAGAATGCCCCCACCGGCCAGCACCAGAGCGGCGACGAGGACCGCCGCGACGAGTCGTTTCGGCATCATGGCGGCACACCTTGCCCTGCTTCGCACGCCGACCGCAAATCAGCCACCCCTACGGGTGAACCCGGATTTTCGACCCCAAATGCTCATCCCGTGATCTGGAGCAGGGAAGATGGCCCGCATGACAAAGGCGACAGAAGTGACCGGGGACCTTTCGCCGGGTGTCATCCCCCGCAGCCCGATCGCGAAGACGAGGCTGTTCTTCAAGCTCCACTGGCACCGCGGCGCGCCGGGACAGGCGACGCCGGACTGGGTGCTGAACTTCTGCTACTCGATGTGGCTGGCGGCGTTCGCCTTCAAGCTGGTCGGCTCGTCGTGGGACATGTCGTGGCATTTCATGTGGCTGCGCGACGACCTCGCCCCGCCGCACCTGATCAACACCGTCGGCACGGTGATCATCATGGTGCTGGTGGCGATCCACAGCTACACCGGGATGGGCGCCGACCGGCGGTCCCTGCGGCTGATGCAGGTCGGGCTCGTGGTGTTCCTCATCGCGGCGCCGCTGGACGTCATCAACCACCGCGTCAACGGTCTCGACCTGACCGCGTGGAGCCCGTCGCACATGATGCTCTACATCGGAACGGGCATCATGCAGGCCGGAGTGATCATGGGCTGGCTGAAGTACGCGAAGCCCGGCCGCCGGCGCACCGGTGTCCTGATCGGACTGTGGGCGTTCTTCCTGGAGAACACCTTCTTCCCGAACGGTCAGCAGGAGTACGGCATCCTCGGCCTGCGCGCTTGGGAGCGCGGCACGCCCGAGGCCGAGCCCGAGCTGCTGAACTTCGCCGCCAACCAGATCGGGCATCCGGTCGATCGGGTGGCCGTCGAGTACTTCACGATGCCGATCGACGACTGGGTCTACCCGCTGTGGGGTATCGGCGTGATGGCGCTGATCTTCGCGCTGGCGCGGCACACCACCGGCTTCCGCTGGGCCGGGACGACGGTCGCCGCCGCCTACCTCGCCTACCGGCTGGTGATGTGGCCGCTGCTGCTCGGGATGGGCTTCCCGGTCTCGGTCGTGCCGTTCTACCTGCTCGCCGTCGGCCTCGCCGTCGACCTGGCGTTCCGCATCGGCCGCGGCCATCCGCTGCTGACGGCGGGCGCGGGCGCGCTGCTGGTGACGGCGTTCGGCTACGGGATGCTGTGGGTGCAGTCGCAGTTCCGGCCGTGGATCCTCGGTGACGCGCAGACGGAGTCTGCGCCGCCGGTGGCCTACTGGACGGCCGCGGTCTGCCTGGCCGGGGTCGGCGTGCTGTGGGCCGCCGCCGGTCCGGGGACGCGGGCGATGAACTCGCTGCTGGAGAAGCGCCGCGAGAAGACGACGCTCCCCGCCGCCTGAGGCTCTGAGTACGTGAAGGCCCCCTTCATTGCGCCTAGCGCAGTGAAGGGGGCCTTCACGTACTTCCGCATTTAGAGGACTAAATGCGTACTGGTCAGAGCTTCTTGCCCGCGGAGCCCAGCGACTGAGCGGCCTCGACGACGCGCGCGGCCATGCCGGCTTCGGCGGCCTTCAGGTAGCTACGCGGGTCGTAGACCTTCTTGTTGCCGACCTCGCCGTCGATCTTCAGGACGCCGTCGTAGTTCTTGAAGAAGTGGTCCGCGATGGGCCGGGTGAAGGCGTACTGCGTGTCGGTGTCGACGTTCATCTTCACGACGCCGTACGACACCGCCTCGCGGATCTCCTCCGGCAGCGAGCCGGAACCGCCGTGGAACACGAGCTCGAACGGCTTCGAACCGGCCGCGAGGCCGAGCTTCTTCGCCGCCGCCTCCTGGCCGCCCTTGAGCACGTCCGGGCGCAGCTTCACGTTGCCGGGCTTGTAGACGCCGTGCACGTTGCCGAAGGTCGCGGCCAGCAGGTAGCGGCCGTTCTCGCCGGAGCCGAGCGCGTCGATCGTCTTCAGGAAGTCGCCCTCGGCGGTGTACAGCTTCTCGTTGATCTCGGCTTCGACACCGTCTTCCTCGCCGCCGACGACGCCGATCTCGACCTCGAGGATGATGTTCGCGGCCGCGGCCTTGGCGAGCAGCTCCTGCGCGATCTCGAGGTTCTCGTCGAGGTCGATCGCGGAACCGTCCCACATGTGGCTCTGGAACAGCGGGTGCTGACCGTTCTTGACGCGCTCCGCCGAGATCTCGATCAGCGGGCGGACAAAGCCGTCGAGCTTGTCCTTCGGGCAATGGTCGGTGTGCAGCGCGACGTTCACGTCGTACTTGGCGGCGACGACCTGGGCGAACTCGGCGAGCGCGACCGAACCGGTCACCATGTCCTTGACCTTCTGGCCGGACGCGAACTCGGCGCCGCCGGTGGAGAACTGGATGATCCCGTCGCTCTCCGCCTCGGCGAACCCGCGGATGGCGGCGTTCAGGGTCTCCGACGAGGTCACGTTGATGGCCGGGTAGGCGAATTCGTTCGCCTTCGCCCGGTCGAGCATCTCCGCGTAGACCTCGGGGGTGGCGATGGGCATCGTTTACTCCTCCTCGAAGCAGGCTGGTGCACCTCTCGGCCGCATCGTACGAGGTCGGCCGGGAGGTGCCTACAGCCGTCGCGTCAGAGGAGGACCGCGGCGAGCGCCCGGTAGACCGGCAGGGGGTCGGAGTTCAGTACCTGAATGTTGACGTGGTCCGCCCCGGCCTCGATATGCGCGGTGACGCCGCGGGCGACCGTCTCGGCGTCGCCGTGCACGGCCAGCGCGTCGACCAGCTTGTCACTGCCCTCGCCCGCCAGGTCCTCGTCGGTGAAACCGAGTTTCCGCAGGGAGTTCGTGTAGTTGACGAGGCCAAGGTAGAACTTGACGGTGCCCCGCCCGATCTCGCGGGCCTTCGCCGGATCGGTCTCGAGGACGACCTTCTGCTCGGGCGCGAGCAGCGGCCCCTCCCCGAGGATTTCCCGCGCCTGGCGCGTGTGCTCGGGCGTCATCAGGTACGGGTGAGCGCCCGCCGTGCGGTCCCCTGCGAGTTTGATCACCTTCGGGCCGAGCGCGGCGAGCGCGCGGCCTTCGACTGGCACTCCGGCGGCGTCGAGCGCGTCGAGGTACTCGACCAGCGCCGTATACGGCTTCTTGAACTCCGCGGTGTGCTCGCGGTGCCCGGCGCCGACACCGAGCAGGAAGCGGCCCGGGTGTTTCGCTTCGATGCGCTTGTAGGACTCCGCGACCGTGGCCGCGTCGTCCTTCCAGATGTTGACGATGCCGGTGGCCACCTTGATCGTCTTCGTCGCGTCGAGGAGTTCCTCCGCTTTCGCGAGGTCACCCGCGGGCGATCCGCCGAGCCAGATGGCGCCGTATCCGAGTTCCTCCAGCTCGCGCGCGAGTCCGGGGGTGAACACGCTTTCGTGCTGCCAGATGCCGATCCTGCCGAGTTCGATTCCCATGTACCGAGGCAACACCGCGAGCGGGCGATGTCTTCCCTTAAGTTCGAGCCATGGCGAAACTCGGGAATACCGACCTCGACGTCCGTGGGATCAACCTCGGCGGCAACGTCTTCGGCTGGACCGCGGACGAGCAGCGGTCCTTCGCCGTCCTCGACGCCTACACGGCGGCGGGCGGCAACTTCATCGACACGGCCGACCTTTATTCGGCAGGCGGTTCCGAGACGATCATCGGCGAGTGGCTGGCCAAGCGCGGCCGACGCGACGACGTCGTCATCGCGACCAAGACCGGTATGTGGGAGGAGCGGAAGGGCCTGTCGGCGGCGAACATCGCGGCGGCGGCCGAAGACTCGCTCCGACGGCTCCGGACCGATCACATCGACCTCTACTACGCGCACATCGACGATCCGGACACCCCGATCGAGGAGACGCTGCGCGCCTTCGACGCGCTCGTGCGCGCGGGCAAGGTCCGTTACATCGCGGCGTCGAACTACTCGGCCGAACGGCTGAGCGAGGCACTGTCCATTTCGGATCGCGAGGGGCTGGCGAAGTTCGTCGCGCTGCAACCGCACTACAACCTCGTCGAGCGGGACTACGAGCGGGACCTGGCGCCGACGGTCGAGCGCGAAGGTCTGACCACGTTGCCGTATTTCTCGCTGGCCAAGGGTTTTCTCGCCGGGAAGTACCGGTCGAAGGACGACCTCGGCGACAGTCCGCGCGCCGCCCGCGCTTCGTCCTATTTGGACGAACGCGGCGAGCGGGTGCTCTCGGCGCTCGACGAGGTCGCGGAGTCCCGCGGCGTCCCGGTCGCCACCGTTTCCCTCGCCTGGCTGTTCGCGCGGCCGACCGTCACCGCGCCCATCGCGAGCGCCCGCTCGGTCGAGCAGCTGAACGACCTCCTGCCCGCCGTCGACCTCTCGCTTACCCCCGACGAGATCGACGCCCTCACCTCCGCCTCGCGCTGACACCCCCCGCATTTCGTCCTCTGAATGCGGTAGTTGGCACCACGAACTACCGCATCCAGAGGACGGAGCGCGGACTTACTTGCGGGTAGCTTACTCCGGGTAGGTTGAGGTACCGTCCGAAAGCCTTAGGGCTCGGACGAGGAGGCAACGTGGCCAAGAACAGCGTGAACGGCAAGGTCGTCCTGATCACCGGCGCCGCGAGGGGCATCGGCGCGGGACTCGCCGAGCGCCTGGCCGCGCAGGGCGCGAAGGTCGCACTGGTCGGCATCGAAGCCAAGGAACAGCAGGCGGTCGCCGACAAGATCGGCCCCAGCGCCCACGCCTGGGAAGCCGACGTCACCAGCTGGGACGACCTCGAACGCGCGACCGCGGGCGTCGTCGAACACTTCGGCGGGATCGACATCGTCATCGCGAACGCCGGCATCGCGACCTCCGGTTTCGTCCGGTCGGTGGATCCGGCCGCCTTCGAGAAGGTCATCGAGGTCGACCTCCTCGGCGTCTGGCGCACCTTCCGCGTCACCCTTCCGCATGTCATCGACCGCAAGGGCTACCTGCTCGCGATCTCCTCGCTGGCCGCGATCACGCACGCCCCGGGCATGGCCAACTACGCCGCCGCGAAGGCCGGCGTCGAGGCGTTCTGCAACAGCTTCCGCGCCGAAGTCGCCCACCTCGGCGTGAAGGTCGGCGTCGCGCACCCGACCTGGATCCGCACCGACCTCGTCGAGAGCGCCGACCAGCACCCGGTCTTCGGCAAGCTCCGCGCCGGCATGCCCGGCCTGCTCGGCAAGACCTATCCGCTGTCCGTCGCGCTCGACCACCTCCAGGCCGGGGTCAACAAACGCGCCCGCACCGTGCACGTTCCCCGCTGGGTCGGCGGTCTCAAGCTGATCCGCGCGTTCCTGCCGCCGATCATCGAGATCGGCGCCAAGAGCCGGATCAAGAAGGCCGACGCCGCGGCGCTCATGGACATCAAGGAGCGCGGCGCGTACGAATCTTCAGTGACCGGTCAGGCAGGCCGGGCCGCCACACGAAAGGGCTGACGTATGTCCCGTCGCGACCAGATCCGCATGTCACCTGACGAACTCGCCGCGTACCTCGACGAGCAGAAGGTCATCAACGTCGCGACGATCGGCCCGAACGGCCGCCCGCATCTGGCGCCCCTCTGGTACTACCCGCACGAGTCCGGCGTCGCGACCTGGACCTACGGCACGTCCCAGAAGGCGAAGAACCTCGAGCGCGACCCCCGCGCCACCGTGCTCATCGAGGACGGCGAAAGCTACGACAAGCTGCGCGGGGTCTCACTCGAAGCCGACGTCGAGGTCATCACCGATACGGCCGTGGTCACCCAGATGGGTATCCAGCTCATGCAGCGCTACGCAGGCGCGAAGCCGGGCGATCCCGTTCCGGACGAGCTCACGGGCTTCATCGGCAAGCAGGCCCCGAAGCGGATCGGGCTGATCTTCCGGCCGACCAAGATCGTGAGCTGGGACCACACGAAGCTCGGCGGCACATACTGACGGGTAGGTAGTACTAGCAAGTAACTGTTACTTGAGGTAACGTCATCTGGGCACGAACGCCTCGAAGTGGAGGATTGCCAGATGACCGAGCGATTCAAGGTCGTGATCGTGGGCACCGGTTTTTCCGGGCTCGGCCAGGCCATCCAGCTCGAAAAAGCCGGGATCTCCGACTACGTGATCCTGGAGAAGGCGGACGAAGTCGGCGGTACGTGGCGCGACAACTCGTACCCCGGCTGCGCCTGCGACGTGCAGTCCCACATGTACTCGTTCTCGTACGAGCAGAACCCGGACTGGTCGCGGTCGTTCTCACCCGCCCCGGAGATCTTCCAGTACCTCAAGGACGTCACCGACAAGTACCGGCTGCGGCGCAAGATCCGCTTCGGCGTCGAGCTCACCGGCGCGACGTGGGACGAGACCTCGCGCCGCTGGCACGTGCACACGAAGTCGGGTGAGTTCGAGGCGCGGTTCCTGATCTCGGGCGTCGGCGGCCTGCACATCCCGCAGGTGCCCGAGCTGCCCGGAATCGAGAAGTTCAAGGGCCAGACCTGGCATTCCGCGCAGTGGAACCACGAGTACGACCTTCGCGGCAAGAAGGTCGCCGTGGTCGGCACCGGCGCCAGCGCGATCCAGTTCGTCCCGAAGATCGCCCCCGAGGTCGACGAGCTGACCCTGTTCCAGCGCACGCCGCCGTGGATCATGCCGAAGCCCGACCACGCCATGCCGGGCTGGGCCAAGACCGCGTTCCGCCGGATTCCCGGCGTGCAGCGGCTTTACCGCAACGCGCTCTACTGGTTCCTCGAAGTGCGCGCCGTCGGCTTCAACGGCCATCCCGCGATCATGAAGGCAGGCGAGGTGATCGCGAAGCGCCACATCGGCAAGGCCATCAAGGATCCGAAGCTGCGCAAGAAGGTCACCCCCGACTACACCATGGGCTGCAAGCGGGTGCTGATCTCCAACGACTACTACCCGGCGATCAACCGGTCCAATGTGGACGTCAACACCGAAGGCGTGCGCGAGGTCAAGGCGCGCAGTGTCGTCGACGGGAACGGCGTCGAGCACGAGGTCGACGCGATCATCTACGGCACCGGCTTCAAGGTCACGGATGCCTTGGAATACCTGGACATCACCGGGATCGACGGCCGCGACCTCGCCAAGGAATGGGCCACCGAGGGGATGCACACGCACAAGGGCATCACCGTTTCCGGCTTCCCCAACCTGTTCTTCCTCCTCGGCCCGAACACCGCGCTGGGCCACAACTCCGTGGTCTTCATGATCGAGTCGCAGGCGCGGTACGTCGTCGACGCGATCAAGCTCGCCGATTCCCGTGGCGCCGCCGCGCTCGACGTCCGCGCCGGTGTGCAGGAGAAGTTCCAGCGCGAGATCCAGGACAAACTCGTCAAGGGCGTGTGGACCCAGGGCGGCTGCAAGAGCTGGTACCTCGACGCGAAGGGTGTCAACCGCACGATCTGGCCGGGCTTCACCTGGCGCTACTGGCTCGACACCCGCAAGGTCGACCCGAGCGACTACGAACTCAGCGGGAGGTCGTCGTGACGGACCACGAGCAGATCGTCCTGCACGCTCGCGACGTCGAATTCGACTGGGCGTCGCTGCCGATGCACTGGATTCCCGGCGAACCGCAGGCGACGCACACCATCAACGTGCTGCATCTGGCGCTGCCGGAGGGCGAACGCTGGTTCGTCGAGGTGTTCAAGCAGGCCGTGCCGCTGATCCGCGACGAGCGCCTCAAAGAAGACGTCCTCGGCTTCATCGGCCAGGAAGCCATGCACGCCGAGGCGCACGACGGCGCCGCCGAACACCTCGAAGCGGCGGGCGTCCACGTCCGGCCGTACATCGCGCAGATGGAGTGGATGTTCCGCCGCCTGCTCGGCGACCGCGAGCTTTCCGCCAAGCGGCGCGAGGAATGGCTGATCGAACGGCTCGCCGTCATCGCCGCGATCGAGCACTACACCGCTTTCCTCGGCCAGTGGATCCTCGACGCCGAAGCGCTCGACAAAGCGGGCGCCGACCCGACGATGCTGGACCTCCTGCGCTGGCACGGTGCCGAAGAGGTCGAGCACCGCTCGGTCGCCTTCGATCTGTTCATGCACCTCGACGGCCGCTACACCCGCCGCGTGCGCAGCATGCTCGTGGTAACGCCGGTGCTCGCCTGGGTTTTCCTGCGGGGCACCAGGTTCCTCATGAAGAACGACCCGACGCGGCCGGGCAAGACGAGTTTCCGGACCTATCTGCGCGTGGCGAAGCTCGGGCTCCTGCCGTCGGGCAAGCAGTTGCGGCGCGAGATCCGGCCGTACTTCCGGAAGTCCTATCACCCGACGGAAACGGGCAATACCGATCAGGCCGTCGCGTACCTCGCGAGTTCGCCGGCCGCGCTGGCCGCCGACGAACCCCAGTGACGCCGCCGACCCGGCCGCTGCGGCTCGACGGCAGCGGGCGGACCGACCGCGCGATGGCGGCCCTGACCGGTGTCGTCGCGCTGTACCGCAGGCTCAGCGGGGTGAGCGGCCGCCGTCGTCCGCCGGTGGTCGCCGTCGACCGTGATCTCCCGCTGGTCGTCGACGAGGTCCGTACCGAAGCCGACGGCGTCGCCGGCCTGCGGCTGGTGCACGAACACGGCGAACCGCTGCCGCGATGGCGGCCCGGCGCGCACATCGACCTTTCGCCACGGCCGGGGCTGGTCCGTCAGTACTCCCTGTGCGGCGATCCGGACGACCGCTCGGCCTACCGCGTCGGTGTCCGCCTGCTCGGCGAGGGATCGACGGCGGTGCACGCGTTGAAGAAGGGCGCCCGGATCACGGCGCGCGGCCCGCGCAACGCGTTCCCGTTCGTCGCGAGCCCGGCGTACCTGTTCATCGCGGGCGGTATCGGGATCACGCCGATCCTGCCGATGGTGCGGCAAGCCGCCGCGGCGGGCGCGGACTGGCGATTGGTCTACACCGGGCGCGACGAAGCCTCGATGCCATTCCTGGAGGAATTGTCCGAATTCTCCGACCGTGTCTGGATTCGTCCGGACACGGACTACGGGATCCCCGCTTCGGGCGCCGAACTTCTCGACGGCGCCCCAGAAGGCGCGCCGATCTACTGCTGCGGCCCGGTTCCGATGATCGTCGGCGTCCGCACGGACGCGGCACTGTGCGCTTCGGGACCGGTGTTCTTCGAACGGTTCTCGACGCCGCCGATCGTCGGCGGCAAGCCGTTCCGCGTCGAACTGGCCCGCAGCGGCAGGATTTTGGACGTGCCCGCCGACCGGACGACGCTCGACGTCCTGCGCGAAACCGTGCCCGGTATCGCGTATTCGTGCCGTCAGGGGTTCTGCGGGACGTGCGAACTGCCGACGGTGACCGGCGACCGCGTCCGGGTCTGCGTCGAACGCGAGCCGGTCACCCTCGATCTCTGAGCCGTCAGGGGATCCAGGCGCCGATCACGGGTTTGAACTCGCGCACCGTCCGCTCCGCGACGACACCTTCGAGGTGGTACGGGTCCTGGTCGATGATCTCCATCAGCGCCGCCTCGTCCGCCGCCTGGTACATCGAGATCCCGCCGGAGCCGTCGCCCAGCGGACCACCGAGCGCGACGACGCCCTGGTCGGCGAGGCGGGAAAGGAATTCCCGGTGCCGGGGGCGCACGTCCGCCAGCTTCTCCTGCACGTACGTGATCTCCACCAGGAACCAGGCCATCGACATCTCCAAGGTCGCTCCAACAGACGCCCCCAGCTTCTCAGGATCCGATCAGGCAGGACTCCCGCCCCACCCGATACGCTGATCGAGCGCCACGCACAGGTTGTGCTTCAAAGGGGTAAATGAACAGGTAGGGGTACATGCTCGAGGGCAACGCGGAACGCAGTGTCGAGGCGACCCTCGGCCACTTGCGCACCATGGACGGACCGGTCACGCCACCGCCGCCTGCGGCACCGCTGACCCTTGAGGATCTCTATCGCCAGCACCGGATGCGACTCGTCCGGCTGGCCATCCTGCTCGTGGACGAACCCGCGACCGCCGAGGACGTCGTCCAGGAGGCCTTCACCGGGCTGCACCGCAACTGGGGACGCCTGCGTGACGCCGCCGCGGCCGTCGGATACCTGCGCACCGCCGTGGTCAACGGATCACGCAGTGTGCTGCGCCGCCGCAAGACCGCACGCGAGTACGTCGCACCGCACGCCGTCAACGCGCGTTCGGCCGAAAGTCTCGCCATGCTGTCGAGTGAACATCAGGCCGTGGTGAGCGCTTTGTCCAAACTGCCCCCTCGCCAGCGCGAGGTTTTGGTCCTCCGTTACTACGGTGGGCTGAGTGAGGCCGAAATCTCCGAGGCCGCGGGGATCTCGAAAGGTACCGTTAAGTCAACCGCCAGCCGGGCGCTGGAGGCACTGCAGAAAGCGATGCAGTCACCGAACTGATGCCCGGCCTTCATCTCGACCGCTGGGTTGTGCCGCCATGCTTGGTCCAGACCAATATATGCTGGGGGGCGTGAGAGGCGCCGGAGATTTCGTGATCGTGGGCGGCCGGGTCGTCGCCCCGGACCGTGTACTCGACGACGGCTGGCTGGCTATCGCCGGCGGCAAGATCGTCCAAGTCGGTTCCGGGACACCCCCGGACATCGACCGCGTGGACGTCGACGGGTGCCTGGTCGTGCCCGGCTTCGTCGACACCCACTGCCACGGCGGCGGGGGCGGGTCGTTCTCCAGCGCGAACCCCGAGGAGCTGCTCCGCGCGGTCCGCGCGCATCGGCGGCACGGGACCACGACCATGCTCGGCAGTCTGGTCTCGGATCCCGTCCCCGTGCTCAGGGACCAGATCGCGGCCCTGCGTGAGCTGGTCCAAGAGGGTGAACTTGCCGGAATTCACCTTGAAGGACCCTTCATCTCGAAGGCGCGGTGCGGAGCGCACGACCCGGCGACGCTGATCGAGCCGGACACGGCGACGGTCAACGCGCTACTCGGCGCCGGCCGCGGCGACATCCGGATGGTCACCCTCGCCCCCGAACTGCACGGCGGGATCAAGGCGGTCCGGCAACTGGCCGAATCGGGCGTCATCGCCGCCATCGGGCACACCGACGGCGTCGAGGACCAGATCATCCCCGCGATCGACGCGGGCGCCTCCGTCGCGACGCACCTCTTCAACGCCATGCGGCCTCTCCACCACCGCGAACCCGGCCCGATCGGCGCGCTCCTCGACGACGAGCGCATCACCGTCGAGCTGATCTGCGACCTCGTCCACGTGCACCCGACCGTGCTGCGGCTGGCCGCGCACCACGCGGGCAAGGGCCGGACCGTGCTCATCACCGACGCCATGTCGGCCACCGACGCCGCCGACGGCAGCTACATCCTCGGCCGCCTCGAGGTCGACGTCCGTGACGGTGTCGCCACCCTGGCGGGCAACGGTTCGCTGGCGGGCAGCACGCTGACCATGGACGCGGCCTTCCGCAACATGGTCCGCGGGGCGGGCATCGACCTGCTCGACGCCGTCCGTGCGACCTCCGGACGCCCCGCCGAACTGCTCGGCATCGCCGACCGGACCGGCTCGCTGCGCGCCGGGCTCGCGGCCGACGTCGTCGTGCTCGACCGCGACCTGCGGCCGGTCAGGGTGCTTCGTCAGGGCGAGTGGGTCAAGGACGACGCTGCGGCTACATTGAGCGCCACGGCCCCGCTGAGCGGGGCGGTCGAAGGCGGCGTGTCGGTCAGCGACGGGTAGCGGCGAAAGGAGTCCCGGATGAGCGAGCCCAAGGACCCGGAGAAGCTCCTAGCCGACGCCCTGCGCGCTCAAGCCGTCTTCGCCCCTTCGGCGGAGCGGGTCTCCGAGACCACTGCGGACAAACCGGCTGAAACGGACACCGAGAGTAACCCCGGGGCTCCCGGAGAACACGAACTGCCGCTTCAGTACGGCCTGCTGTCCGGTGCCGGTGCCGGCTCGCTCGAACGGGAGCGCGTCGCGCTGGAGGATGCGGAAACGGCCAGGCTGGCAGAGCGTCCGACCCCGCCTCCGGCACCTTCGCCGAGCAGCCCGCCTCTGCCCGCGTACTGGGTGTTGTTGCTGGCTGTCCTGCTGGGGCTCGCAGCCGGCTCCGTGATCGGGCTGCTCACGCTGATCTGAGCCGCCCTCTCCCGCCGGGTCAAGGCACTCAGCGTCACCCTGTACCGTTTTGGTGTGATCCTGGCGCAGAACACCGTGACGACGATGGGCCTCCTGCCGGAGTGGCTGGACCCGCAGCACCTGCTCAGCGGACTGACCGTTCCGGTCATCACCGTGCTTTGCCTGATCATCTTCATCGAGAGCAGCATCTTCCCGGTGCTGCCCGGTGACTCCCTGCTCTTCACCGCGGGCCTGTTCATCGCGAACGGCTCGATCGAGGCACCGCTGTGGCTGGTGTGCGTGCTGGTCACGGTCGCCGCGCTGGTCGGCAACCTGCTCGGCTACGGCCTCGGCTGGAAGGTCGGGCCCTGGCTGTTCCGCAAACCGGACTCGAAGTTCTTCAACAAGAAGTACGTCGACCAGACACACGCCTTCCTGGAGAAGCACGGGCCGAAGGCGGTCGTGCTGGCGCGGTTCGTGCCGTTCGTGCGGACGTTCATCACGTGGATCGCCGGCATCGGCAAGATGGACCCGAAGAAGTACTTCACCTACACCGTCATCGGCGGCATCCTGTGGGCCGCCGGGATCACCGCGCTCGGTCACCTGCTCGGCGGCGTCGCGTTCATCCGCGACAACGTGGACGCGATCTTCATCCTGATCGTGCTGGTCTCGGTGGTGCCGATCGTGATCGAGTACCTGAAGGCGCGCCGCGAGAAGAAGCACGCGAACACCGCGACCGGCCTCGTCGTCGACACCGCCGAGGACGTCACTCAGCAGATCCCGCGCATCCGGGACTGACCCCTTACGAAGTGCCGTGAACGGTCCGTTACTTGCAAATTTTGCAAGTAACGGACCGTTCATGGCGTTCAGCGGTGTTCGGGCGAGCGGCTGTCCTGGGTGACCCGGCACCGCACTCGCGTGCTCAGACACGTAACTCGCGTGCTCGGAGACCGCACACACGAGTGCGGCCTTCAAGCACGTGAGTTCCGTGCCCAAGCACGCGAGTCACGCCGAGCGGACGATTCCCACAGACCTCGGCGTTCAGAGAGAGAGAACATCGAGCCCGGGTTGAAGAGGTTCCCCGGGTCCAAAGCCTGCTTGATCTGCCGGTGCACGCGGATGCCGACCTCGCCGATCTCCTTCGCGAGCCACTCGCGTTTGATCCGGCCGATGCCGTGCTCACCGGTGACCGTCCCGCCCAGCGACAGGCTGACGTCGAGGATCGCGTCGAAGGCCGTCCGCGCGCGGGCGAACTCCTCCTCGGAGTCGGGCGCGTAGACGATCGTCGGGTGCATGTTGCCGTCACCGGCGTGGCCGACGACGGCGATCCGCAACCCGACCTCTTCGCTGATCCGCTCGCAGCCGGCGATCAGCTCGGCGATGCGCGTCCGTGGCACGCAGACGTCGTCGGTCAGCCAGACGCCGTACATCTCCAGCGCGGTGAGCACGACCCGCCGCGCCTGCAGCAGCATCTTGCCCTCTTCGAGATCTTCGGTGGCGTAGGCCAGATCCGCGCCGCAGTCGACACAGATCTGTTCCAGCGCCGCGAGTTCCCGGCGAGCGACCTCGCCGCCGGAGTCGGATTGCGCGAGCAGCAAGGCTTTGCAGTCCGAACTCGTGCCGAGGTCGGTCTTGAGGTAGGCCTCGGCCGCCTTGATGGACGTCGCGTCCATGATCTCCATGAGCGACGGCACCAGCCCCTCACGCACGACTCGCGCGACGGCCTCGCCCGCGGCCTCCGTGCTGTTGAAAGCGGCGACGAGTGTGGCGGGCAGCTGCGGCAACGGTTTCAGCGCGACGGTCGCCTGTGTGATCACGCCGAGCGTGCCCTCACTGCCGACGAAGAGCCGTGCGAGGTCGTAGCCCGCGACCCCCTTCACCGTGCGGCGCCCGGTCTTCAGCACGGAGCCGTCGGCGAGCACGACTTCCAGCCCCAGCACGGAATCCGTGGTGACGCCGTACTTCACACAGCACAGGCCACCGGCGTTGGTGGACAGGTTCCCGCCGATGGTGCACCAGTCGTAGCTGGACGGGTCCGGCGGATAGAACAGGCCGTGCTTCTCCACCGCGTTGCGGAAATCGAGGTTCACCACGCCGGGCTGCACGACGGCGAGCCGGTTGCCTTCGTCGATCTCGACGATCCGGTCGAGTTTGGTCAGCACCAGCACGACACAGCCGTCGATTGCGTTCGCGGCACCGGACAGACCACTGCCGGCGCCGCGGGGCACGATGGGCACCTCGAACTCCGCACAGGCCTTGACCACGGCCTGCACACCCTCCACATCGGACGGCAGCACCACCGCGAGGGGTTTGCCGCTGGCGGCCAGCGGCATCATGTCGCGCGAGTAGGCGTCCGTGACGTCGGTGTCGGTGAGCACCGCGGCGTCGCCGAGACGCTCGCGGAGCCGGGTGACCAGGGCATGGTTGCTCATGCCCCCATCGTAAGCTCGATTAGATCCGCACTGCGGAAATTTTTTTCCGATCGAGCAGAATGAAGGCCTGGACGCCTGTATAGACGAGCACGGCCACACCCGCCCATGCGGTAACGTGCACCCCCTGGGTGAAGGCTTCGCGAGCCGATTCCAGGAGCGCCTGCCCCGCGGCAGGGTCGAGCTGCTGCGCCGTCGCGACGGCGCCGCCAAGCGTGTCCCGGGCGGATTCGGCCGTCCCCTCCGGCAGGCCGGACCGGTAGACCGCGGTCGCGACGCTGCCGAGGATGGCCGTGCCGAGCGCCCCGCCCAGCTCGAACCCGGTCTCGGAGATCGCCGAAGCGGCTCCGGCGCGTTCGGCCGGGGCGGCCGAGATGACCAGGTCGTTCGTCAGCGTCTCCGAGAGGGCGACACCGCCGCCGAGCAGCGTGAACGACACCACCACGTACGCGAGCCCGCCGCCGGACGACACCTGGGTCAGTGCGAGGAAGCCGACCGCCGCGACCAGGAGACCACCGCTGACCAGCAGCGATACCCGGATCCGCTTCGCGAGCCACGCCGCGAGGAGCGCTCCGGCGACACCGGCGACCGTCGCCGGGAGCATCCACAGCGCGGCGACGACCGGAGTCAGCCCGAGCACCAGCTGCAGGTACTGCGGCACCAGGAACAGCAGGCCGACCATGGCGAACACGCCGAGCATGTTCGTCACGACGGAGCCGCTGAAGGCCCGGTTCGAGAACAGCTTCAGGTCGAGCATCGGCTCGTCGAGGCTGTTCTGTCTGCGGACGAACACGACACCGAGCGCGAGCCCGATCACGACACTGACCGCGGCCTTCCAGGTGAAGCCGTGTTCGGCGACCAGCTTGATGCCGTAGACCACCGGCAGCATCGCGGCCAGCGACAGCAGCGCCGACAGCGGGTCGAAGCGGCCCGGCTTCGGGTCACGCGCCTCCGGCAACACGAACGGTCCGACGATCAGCAGCACCACCATCACCGGGACGTTGATGAGGAAGACCGAACCCCACCAGAAGTGCTCCAGCAGCCAGCCGCCGAGCACCGGCCCGACCGCCATCCCGCCGGAGAACCCGGCACTCCACACGGCGATCGCGATCCGGCGCTGTTTCGGGTCGGCGAAGATACTGCGGATCAGCGACAGCGTCGACGGCATCAGCGTCGCGCCACCCACGCCGAGCAGCGCCCTGGCGATGATCAGCATGAACGCGCTGGTCGAAAAGGCCGCGAGCACCGATGCGGCGCCGAAGGCCGCGGCACCCATGAGCAGCAGCTTGCGACGGCCGATGCGGTCACCGAGCGTGCCCATCAGGACCAGCAGGCCGGCCAGCATGAACGAGTAGATGTCGACGATCCACAACTGCTCCGCACCGGTGGGCGCCAGATCCTCGGACAGGAACGGCAGCGCGAACCCGAGCACCGTCATGTCCACGCTGATCAGCAGAACCGGAAGCACCAGTACCGCCAACGCCCACCACTGCTTGCGCCTCGCCATGGCGCACTCTCCTTTAGCTAAACCGTCTGGACGGTACAGTTACCGCCTCGTCCGAAGGTAAACCGTCCAGACGGTATAGTCAACTGATATGGCGAAGCCCACCGCGAAGGAACGCATCCTCGACTCCTACGAGGAGATCCTCATCGAGCAAGGCCCCGGCGGGGTCACCCTCGACGCCGTCGCCGCGCACGCGGGCGTCTCGAAGGGCGGCCTGCTCTACCACTTCGGCTCGAAGGAAGCCCTGGTGGACGGCCTGATGGAGCGTCTCGCCACCTTGTCGGACGAAGACCTCGAACAGGCACAGAAGGCGCCGGAAGGCGTCGTTTCCTGGTACCTGCGCACCGCCATCACCGACGTGACCCAGCGCAAGCCGCTGCACCGCACGACCATGGCGACGATCCGGATCATGCTCAACGAACCGCGGGTCGCCGAGGTCGTCCAGGTCTACAACCAGAAGATCCACGACCTGATCAGCGAGCACGTCGACGACCCGCTGACCGCCGAGCTGATCATCCTGGTGGGCGACGGCCTCTACCTGCGGGCGGCGCTCGGCCGGGACGACGCGAGCCCCCTGCTCGACCGGATCGACGAGATCAAGGCCCGCATCCAGCGCTGACGCGTTTCGTCCTCTGAATGCGGGGCAACTACATCCGCAGGCCGTAGACGCGCTCGATCGGGATGGTGAGCAGAACGCGCCGGTCGGCGACCATGGCGTCACGGAACTCGTCCCAGTCCGGATGCTCACCCCTGGCCCGCCGGTAGTGGTCCACCAGCGCGTCGACGGTCGCGTCGTCGCGCGAAGCGGCGGTCGGCGTGAGCACCGCCGGCCCCTCGACGACGACGTAGCCGTCGCCGCTCTCGGTCGACACGTGGAACGTCGCCCGCGGATCGCGCTGAAGGTTCTTCGTCTTGGCGCGCGGTGCGGTGATCGAGATCAGGATCGCGCCGGCGTCCGCGTCGTAGAGGTAATTGACGGTCGACAGCTGAGGCCTGCCGTCCCGCTTGATGGTGGCGAGGGTGCCGAAGTCGCGGGCGGCGAGGATCGCGAAGAGCGCGGAGTCGGTCATGACTCCATCAAAGCAAAAGTGCAGCTCAGGGCGAACCGGACAAACATGCACGAATAAATGTGCTTGCATGCGGCAACTAAAGTGTCATCCGACACACAACGTCACTTTCTCCTTGCGAAGCATCCTTAGGAGGAACATCCTTGCTCTAGGCAACTAGTTGCAGTGACCAAGCAACCGGCGAGAGAGACCACCATGACACCCACGACACCCGGCACCAGGTCGAAGGCCGACCTCGATCTGGCCGACACCCTCGGGCATGAGCTCGTGCGGCTCGTGCGCCTGGTCAACCGGGCGAAGTCCCAGGTGTCCAAGCAGGGACCGGACGGTATCGAGCGGGCCGCGTACGCGATCCTCTTCTGCCTCATCCACGTCGGGCCCCAGCGGACCAGCAAACTCGCCGAGTTCCTGCACTCCGAGATCTCGACCATCAGCAGGCAGTCGAGCTCTCTCGTCCAGCACGGGCTGGTCGAGCGCCTGGCCGACCCCGAAGACGGCCGCGCCTGCCTGCTCGCACCGACCGCCGAAGGGCATCGGGTGTTCGAGGAGAACCGCAAGCAGCGGAACCAGTGGCTCGCCGAGGTGCTCGGCGACTGGTCCGACGACGACCGGAAAACCCTCAACTCGCTGTTCCACCGGCTGAACGACGACCTCGAAAAAACATCTCCACAGTTCGCCGACCCCGCGTCGGCGTCGAAGGCCAAGGGGGCCTGAAGCAATGAGTTCCGCAGTAGAAAGTCCACCAGCCGTCGAAGAAGACGGTCCCCGGCTCAGTCACCGTCAGATCGTCACGATCCTGATCGGCCTGATGTCGGGCATGTTCCTCGCCGCGCTCGACCAGACGATCGTGGGCACCTCGATCGTCCGCATCGCGAACGACCTCAACGGGTTCGACCTGCAGGCCTGGATCACCACGGCCTACCTGATCACCTCGACGATCGTCACGCCGATCTACGGCAAACTGTCCGACATCTACGGGCGCAAGCCGTTCTACATCGCCGCGATCTCGATCTTCCTGATCGGCTCGGTCGCCTCGGCCTTCGCGACGTCGATGTACGAGCTCGCCGCGTTCCGCGCGATCCAGGGCCTCGGTGCCGGCGGCCTGATGTCGCTGGCGATGACGATCATGGGCGACATCGTTCCGCCGCGGGAACGTGCCCGCTACCAGGGTTACTTCCTCGCCGTGTTCGGTATCTCCACCGTGCTCGGCCCGGTGCTCGGCGGGTTCTTCGCCGACTTCGACACGCTCGGCACCGTCTTCGGCTACCAGATCGACGGCTGGCGCTGGGTCTTCCTGATCAACGTGCCGATCGCGATCGTCGCGCTGTTCGTCGTCGCCCGCGTGCTCAACGTGCCGCACCAGCGCCACGACCACAAGATCGACTGGTGGGGCGGGCTCGCGCTCATCGTCGCCGTCGTCCCGTTCCTGATCGTCGCCGAGCAGGGCAACAAGTGGGGCTGGGGCTCGCAGAACGCGATCATCTGCTACGTCATCGGCGCCATCGGCGTGGTCGCCTTCATCTTCATCGAGAAGCTGATGAAGGACGCGGCGCTGATCCCGCTGCGGCTGTTCAAGAACTCGACCTTCACGGTCGCGATCATCGGCGGCGTCATCGTCGGTGTCGCGATGTTCGGCGCGATCATGATGATCCCGCAGTACATGCAGGTGGTTCAGGAGTTCTCGCCGACCGAGTCGGGGCTGCTGATGATCCCGCTGATGGCGGGCATCATGAGCGGTTCGATCATCTCGGGCCAGATCACCAGCAAGACCGGCCGCTACAAGGTGTTCCCGGTGGTCGGCACGCTGCTGATCGCAGGAGGCGCGTTCTTCTTCGCGCAGGTCGAGTACAACAGCGCGCTGTGGCACCCGCTGGTCGCGGCCGCGATCATCGGGCTCGGCCTCGGTGCCTGCATGCAGACGCTGATCATCGCGGTGCAGAACGCGGGCCCGCGCAGCGACATGGGCGTCTCGACCGCTTCGGCGACGTTCTTCCGGCAGATCGGTGGTACCGCGGGTGTCGCGGTGTTCCTGACGATCCTGTTCAACGTCCTGCCGGGCAACATCACCAAGGCGTTCGGCGGCAACGCGCCGACCGGTGAAGGCGCCGCGGCACTGGGCGACCTCACCACGAACACGAGCGGTATCGCGAACCTGCCCGAGGCCATCAAGACCCCGGTGCTGATCGGCTTCACCGAGTCGATCACCACGGTGTTCTACGTGGCGGGCGCGGTCGCGCTGCTGGCGACGCTGGTCCTGATGTTCATGAAGGAGATCCCGCTTCTCGGCGGCTCGGCTCCTTCGGCGGCTTCGGCTCTCGAAGGCGGCGAAGCGCTCCTCGAAGAGGACGACGCGCCTGTCGAAACGGCGTCCGAGAAGACGGTCGTGACCGCGCCCGTCGAGGCGGGCAAGCACGCGATGACCAACGGGAACGGGGCATACCGGGCCGGATCCGCTCAGATCAGCGGGCATGTCCGCCGGGACGACGCCACGAACGTCGCGGGTGCGGCGCTGACCCTGATCGACCACAACGGCAATCAGGTGGCCAGGACGCACACGAACGAGAACGGCGTCTACTCGTTCGCCGGCATCGTGGGCGGGCGGTACACGCTCGTCGCCAGCGGCCGCTGGTTCCGGCCGGTCGCGGCGACGCTGACCGCCACCGGAGCCGGGGTGCTGCGTCACGACTTCGAGCTGGTCAGCACGATCCTGCTGAGCGGTGTCGCCCGCACCGACGGTGACCGGGTGGTGCCGGACGCGCGGATCACCGTGCTCGACTCCTCGGGTGGCGTCGCCGCCGTGGCGAGGACCGACGCGGAGGGCAACTACACGGTCAGTGACCTGCCCGCCGGGACCTACACGGTGATCGCCAGCGGCTACCCGCCCGCGACCAGCCGGGTGGAGCTGTTGGGCGGCGACCAGGCCGAACATGACGTCCGGCTGAGCTACGACCAGGCGCTCGACGAGCTTGTCGAGCACTAGTCCGGCTTGCGATGAAGGGGCCTTTCATCGCGAATTTTGCGATGAAAGGCCCCTTCATCGCACGTGCGGAGCGCATGACCGGACCTTTCGGACACCCCGATTCCACGGTTCGGCCGCATGCGGTTCGCGAAGTACACGTAGGCTCGCGTCGTGAGTGAGGTGTACACCGAGGCCGCGGGCATCGGCGTGAGCTGGCTCGACACCGCCGGGCCGGTGCTCGTCTGGGTGATCGTGCTGAGCTTCATCTTCGTGGAGTGCGCGCTGATCATCGGGCTTTTCCTGCCCGGCGACTCCCTGCTGTTCGCGGCCGGGGTCGTCCTCGCGCAGCACGGCTCCGACCTGAACGCGTGGCTGCTGTCGGCCGCCGCACTGCTGGTCGCGATCCTCGGCAACCAGGTGGGGTACTACATCGGGCGGTCGACGGGCACGAAACTGATCGCGCGCCGCGGCGGCAAGGTACTGAACCGGCACAACCTGGACCGCGCCAGGGCCTTCCTGGATCGCAAGGGTTTCTTCGCCATCGTCGCCGCGCGCTGGATCCCGTGGATCCGCACGCTGGCGCCGCTGATCGCGGGGACCGCGCGGATGGATCCGCGCCGGTTCGCGCTCGCGACCGCGCTCGGCGGGCTGCTCTGGGTACCGACGCTGGTGCTGCTCGGCTACTACGGCGCCGGCCTGCTGGACCAGCTTCCGTGGGTGAAGACGGTCGCGCTCTGGGTGAGCGTCGCGTTCTTCGTGGTGGGCACGGCCTACGGCGTGATCCGCTACCGCCAGGAGATGCGGCGTCCCGCCGAGGAGACCGAAGAGAGCACTGCCTAATCCATCCATGCCCCCGCCGCCGCCCTCAACGGAGGAGCTGCGCTCCCACGCCTACAACTCTGGATCGGCCCAGATCTCCAACTGGATGCCGTCGGGGTCACGGAACACGATGACCGACGAGCCTTCCAACGTCCGGGAACCCTTCGACGGCGAGTAGACGACGCCGTATTCCGAAAGCCGCGCTTCCCATTCGGCCAGCTCCGAACGCGAAGAGACCTTGAACGCCACGTGGTCCAAACCTGTCCGCCGTTCGTCGAACCGCGGCCGCTCGGTGTCCTGGTGCTCGACGAGTACCACCGCGAAACCCTCGCTGGGCGACCTGAGCACGACCTTCCGCAGACCCGTTTCGGGGTCCTCACGACGCGTGAACTCTTCGAGTTCGAGCACTCGGGCGTACCAGGGCACGCTCCGGTCCACATCGGTCACGGTGAGTGCCAGGTGGTGCACAGACATGAGCTTGGACATCGGGGATGACCGTCCTGATCAAGAGCTTGGGGGCGCCACCAGGGTGACACAGGCGCCTCGGGCCACGAGGTGATCCGCCGACTTCCCACATGAATCGTGATATCCGCCGGGAAACAGTGTTAAAAAGTGGCTGAACCGCACGCGGAGCCGATATCGCCCCGTGACCGCGCCGTGGCCCTGGGTCTCAACGCCCTCCGCCGACGGTCAGCACCGTCCCGGTGGTGTACGACGCGGCCGGGGAAAGCAGCCACAGCACGGCTTCCGCGACTTCGCCGGGTTCGCCCGCCCGTCCCATCGGAATGGTCGGCGCGATCCGCTCCATGCGATCGGGCATTCCCGCCGCGGCGTGCAGTCCGGTGTGGATCATGCCCGGTGCGACGGCGTTGACCCGGATGGATTCTTTCGCGACTTCTTGCGCCACGCCGTAGGTCATCGTTTCGACGGCCGCCTTGGTGCCCGCGTAGTGGACCCATTCCCCTGGCGAACCGGTCCGCGCGGCGGTGGAGGACAGCGTCACGATCGCGCCGCCGTCACCGCCGTACCGAGTCGACATCCGGCGGATGCCCTCGCGGACGCACAGGAAGACACCCGTGATGTTGACCTCGACGACACGACGGACGACATCGACGTCGTACTCGTCGAAGCGGCCCGGTGTGTTGCCGGTGATGGCCGCGTTCGCGACCAGCCCGGCGAGCGGGCCGAGCTCGACGGCGGCGTCGAACAGGGCCACCACGTCGTCTTCGGATGCCACGTCGCCGCGCTGGGTGATCGCCCGGACACCGTGTTTCCGGACGTGCGAGGCGACATCCTCGGCCGCTTCGGCGTCACCCGCGTAGTTGACGACGACGTCGTAACCGCGCGCGGCGGCCAGTTCACAGACCGCCGCGCCGATGCCCTTGCTGCCGCCGGTGACGACGAGAACACCACTCATATGGCGAAGTTAACCAGCGGGAGGTTCTCGAGAACCAGGTCGGCCCGGCTGCTGGTGGACGCGATCAGATCGGCGTTGCGCTGGTCGGAACCGAGCGCGCGGCGACGCGCTTCGACCAGCGAACGGCCGTAACGGCGGTGCCGCGAGACGAGCCGCTCGATGCGCTCGGGCTCGTCCGGCGCGAGGAACCACGACTCGGCGAGGATGGGCTTCACGCCGCTCCACGGGTCGTCCTGCATGAGCAGGTAGTTCCCCTCGGTGATGACCAGCGGGACGTCCGGCGTGACCGCGACGGCGCCGGCGATCGGCTCCTCGATCTCCCGGCGGAACTCGGGTGCGTAGACCGTCTCGCGGCCTTCGGCGAGCCTGCGCAGCAGGTGCACGTACCCGGCGGCGTCGAAGGTGTCCGGGGCGCCCTTGCGCTCCACCCGCCCGAGCCGCTGCAGTTCCACCTGCGCCAGGTGGAAGCCGTCCATCCCGACCACCGCCGCCCTCGTGCCCAGCGCCTTGGCCAGGCCCCAGGCCAGCGTCGTCTTGCCGGACGCGGGGGCGCCGACGATGCCGAGCACACTGCGCTGTCCCGGCTTCGCCAGCGTCTGAGCCCTGCTCAACAGGTCCTCGAACACCGGAGGCATGGCTGTCATGGCTGTCCCTCTCCCATCTTCGCGACCGCGGCCGTCCACGACCTCGGTCCTTCATGCCGCACCCGTTCGGCGGCCACCTCGTTGGCGAACGCGATCCAGCCCGGAACGTCCCCCTGGTCCCGGGCGACCGCGTACGCGAAAGCTCCGTGCCAGACGTCGCCCGCGCCCAGCGTGTCACGCGCCTGGGTGACAGGGACGGGGACGGCACCGGATCCGTCCGCCGTCGACCAGCGCACCGGATCGGGGCCCGCGGTCGTGATCACCACGGGCACGCCGTGCTCGCGCGGGTCGTCCCCGCGGTACAGCGACGAGCACGCGGCGACGTCGACGAGCGGCAGGAGTTCGGGGAAGACCGGCTTCCAGCTCCCGGCGTCGAGTACCACCGGCACCTTCCGCTCCCGCGCCCAGCGCGCGACCGCCAACGCGACCTCCGGATGGTGCCCGTCCAGGAGCACACACCCGGGCATTTCGTCCTCTGAATGCGGTAGTTGCGCGTGCAAGGACCGCATCGAGAGGACTGAATGCGTGGAGGCGTGGGCGTTGCGCGAGACGACGGTGCGTTCCCCGTCGGAGTCACGGACGACGATGGCGCTGATCGCGGGCGGATCGGGCCGTTCGGGATAGAGGTCGACCAGGTCGACGCCGTGCGCTTCGAGGTCCGTTCGGGCGAGTGCCGCCAGCGGGTGCGCACCGGCGACCGTCAGCAGCGTCGCTTCGGCGCCGAGCGCGGCCACGGTCACCGCCGCGTTCGTCGCCGGCCCCCCGGCGGCGACGTCCATCGACAGCGAACGCACCTTCTCGCCCGGCGCCGGGATCTCGGCGACGCGCTGAACCTGGTCGACGGTGCACAGGCCCGCCAGCAGCACCCGCACTACAGCCCCGTGTGGACGGCCGACGCGACCTCTTCGACCTCGCCGTTCTCACCGATCTTCAGTGCACCCGTGAGCAGGCCGACGACCTGATTCATGGTGTGCGTCTTCGGCGAGACCACCGCGACGCGCTTGCCGAGGCGGTGCACGTGGATGCGGTCGGCGATGTCGAACACATGCGGCATGTTGTGGCTGATCAGCACCACCGGCAGGCCGCGTTCGCGGATACGGTTGATCAGGTCGAGCACCTTGCCGGATTCGGCGACGCCGAGCGCGGCGGTGGGCTCGTCCATGATCACCGCCTTGGTGCCGAACGCCGCCGCCCGCGCGACCGCGACACCCTGGCGCTGCCCGCCGGACAACGTCTCCACCGGCTGCGTGATGGACTTGATGTTGATGCCGAGCTCGTCGAGGATCCGCTGCGCGTCGGCCCGCATGGCCGCCGTGTCCAGCTTCCGGAACAGCTGCCCGAAGAGATCCTTACGCCGCTTTTCCCGGCCGAGGAACATGTTCGACGCGATGTCGAGCGCGGGCGCGACGGCGAGATCCTGGTACACCGTCTCGATCCCGTAGTGGCGAGCGTCCAAAGGGGACTTGAAGTGGACGGTCTGACCGTCCACTTTGATCTCACCGGAATCCGGGATCACCGCGCCCGAAAGGGCTTTGATGAGGCTCGACTTCCCGGCGCCGTTGTCGCCGACGACGGCGAGCACCTCGCCGGGGAACAGCTCGAAATCGGCACCGTCGATGGCGGTGACCCGGCCGTAGCGTTTGACCAGGCCCTGCGCGGACAACGTGGGTGTCGTCATGACTGCCGCCTCCTCGCGAAACGGTCGACGCAGACAGCGCCGATGAGCAGGGCACCGGTGGCGACGTCCTGGTAGAGCGCGTCCACGCCGAGCTGGGTCAGCCCGGACCGCAGGACCGCGACGACCAGCGCGCCCATCATCGTGCCGAGTACGGAACCCCGGCCGCCGAACAGGCTCGCGCCGCCGAGCACCACCGCGGTGATGGAGTCGAGGTTGCCGAGCTGGAAGGCGTTCGGGTCGGCGTTCGGCACGCGGCCGAGCGCCTGCCAGGCGGCGATCCCGACGATCACGCCGGCGACGATGTACACCGAAAGGATCGTGCGGTTGACCTTGATCCCGGACAGCCGCGCGGATTCCGGCGCGTTGCCGACCGCGTAGACGTGCTTGCCCCACGGCGTCCGCGTGAGCGCGTACCAAAGTCCCAGGTACATCAGCAAAGCGAGCGTCATGCCGTAGGTGATCGGGATGCCGCCGAACAGGTACCGGCGGGTGCCGAGCCATTTGAGCAGTTCGTCGGCGACCGGGACGGCCTGCCCGCTCGCGAACAGTTTGGCGGCCGCGGTGAGCACGGTCAGCAGACCGAGCGTGACGATGAACGGCGGCAGTTTGATCCGGGTGACCAGCGAGCCGGTGACCATGCCGATCACCACCGTCGCCACGATTCCCAGCAGCAGCGCCCAGATCCCGGAGACGCCGCCGACCACGAGTTTCGCCATGATCAGCGTCGCGAGCACCATCGCGGCCGCGTTGGCCAGGTCGATACCCGCGGTCAGGATGATCAGCGTCTGCCCGAGGGCGAGTGTGCCGACCACCAGGGACTGTTGCACCACAAGGGAAAGGTTGTCGAGATCGAGGAAGGTGTCCGTCGAAAGGGAGAACACCACGATCGCGACGAGCAGGGCCAGGGCGGGCCCGACGGCGGGCGCGCGCAGGAAGAACTCACCGATGGACGGGCGTTCGTTGCCTTTCAGGGTTGCGGTCGTCACTTCGTCCCCCAGCAGTTCTCGAGGCCCCACTTGGTGTCCTGGCTTTCCACGCCGGGGATCGGCTTGTCGGTGATCACCGCGGATCCGGTGTCGACGAACCCGCTCGGCTTCTTGCCGGTCTTGGCGTACTCGACGGCGGCGAGGACACCCTGCTCGGCCATCTTCTTGGGGAACTGCATGACCGTGGCGGCGTACTGGCCGTCGCGCACGTTCTTGACGCCTTCGCAGCCGCCGTCGATCGAGCCCATCACGATCTGGTTCACCAGGCCGCGGGCCTGGAGCGCGGCGTAGGTGCCGCGGCCCATCGGCTCGTTCATCGTGTAGACGGCGTTGATGTCGGTGGTGCGCTGCAGCAGGTTCTCCACGCCCTGCTGCGCGAGGCTCTGGTCGCCGTTCGCGGGCGTCTTGCCCTTGATCTCCGGCGACGCGTCGGTCAGCCCGATGCCCTTGAGGAACCCGGTGTGCCGCTGGGTGTCCACTGTGGACCCGGCGGTGCCGTCCACCATGAACAGCTTCGGCGGCTTGCCCGCCAACGCGGCCTTCACGTAGGCGCCCTGCCGACGTCCGGCCTCGAAGTTGTCCGTGGCGAAGGTGGCGTCGACGGCGGTGTCCGGTTCGGTCGCCGTGTCGAGCGCGATGACCAGCACCCCGGCCTTGCGGGCGCGGTCGATGGCGTCGAGGACGCCGGTCGAGGAGCTCGGCGTGATCAGGATGGTGTTCGCACCCTGCTGCATGAGGTTCTCGATGGCCCGGACCTGGCCGTCGTTGTCGCCGTCGAACTGGCCGGCGAGCGCGCTGAACTCCGCGCCGTTCGCCTCGGCGGCGGCCTTGGCGGCCGCTCTCAGTTCCACGAAGTAGGGATTGGTATCGGTCTTGGTGACCAGGCCGACCTTGGCCTTGCCACCGTCGCCCGCGTTCGAACCGCCACCCCAGTGGCGTTCGACGGTGCACCCGGCCGAGGTCACCGCGAGTGCGGCGGCCATGGCGAGCGCGGCGAGACTGCGCTGTCTCATGGGGATGCCCTCCGATTCAAGGCTGTCCGTGATGGACCGGAAGGTAGACAGGGTTATGCTCACTCGCAAGCGTTTGCGCAAACGCTTGCCAGCTGACTTTCCGAGGATAGGTAATGCCGCCGTCTCGCTCGTCCCGTCCCACCCAACGCGACATCGCCGAGCTGGCGGGAGTCTCGATCACCACCGTTTCCCACGTGGTCAACGGGACGAGGGCGGTGGCCGAGGACACCAAACTGGCGGTCCTCCGCGCGATCGAGCAGACCGGCTACACCGGCGACGCCATCGCCCGCTCGCTGGTGACCGGCGGGACGCGGTCGATCGGCGTCGCGATCTCCCTCATCGCGAACCCGTACTTCGCCGTCCTGATCCAGGCGATCGAACGCGAAGCCGCGCTGGCCGGGTACACGGTCCTGCTCGCGGACACGCACGACACCGTCGACACCGAACGTGAGACCGTGCGGACCCTGCGTTCGCGCCGGGTCGACGGGCTGCTGATCACGCCGTCGCCGGGCGACGGATCGGTGATCGGCGAACTCGTCTCGCTCGACGTCCCGACCGTACTCATCGACCGGCTCTCCACCCGCACCGACGTCGACCAGGTCGGCGCGGAGAACATCCAATCGACGTCCGCGCTGACCGCGCATCTGGCGTCGCTCGGGCATCAGCGGGTCGGCATGATCAGCGGCACCGCGGGCCTGAGCACCAGCGAGGAGCGCATCCTCGGCTATCGCCTCGGGCTCGGCCGCTCGGGTTTGACCTGGTCGGAGGAGCTGGTCGCGTGCGGCCAGTCCTCGCAGGCGGGCGGGGCACTCGCGCTGAGCACGCTGCTCGCGCTGCCGGAGCCGCCGACGGCGCTGGTGGTCGCCAATGACACCATGATGGTCGGGGTGCTGCACGAGCTTCGGCGCCGAGGCCTGCGGGCGGGCGTCGACCTCCCGGTGGTGGTCTACGACGACGTCGAATGGGCCGATCTGGTCGATCCGCCGCTGACCACGATGGCGCAGCCGATCGAGGAGATAGGCACACAGGCGGTACGCCTGCTGCTGGCCCGGATCAACGATCCGGCACGCAAGGCCCAGACGATGCGGATTCCGCCTACGCTCCGCCATCGCGCGTCCTGCGGATGCGCTCTCGTTCACTCACATTGATGATTGTTGGGAGACTTTCCGGTCTCGCCGCCGAGCGACGCTCCGTCAGCCGTTACCGTCGTTCAAGCTCGAATGAAGGCGTGGAGCGATGACCGCACTGTCCCCGGCGTTACCCCTGTGGGAGGACACCCCTGTCACCCACCGGTTCGGGGTGGCCATGGCGATGCACGCGAACCCGTATTCGGGTGAACTCGTCCGCGCCATCCGCCGCGCCGCACGCCGTCACGGCTGCGAAATCACCCTCGCCGACACCGGCGACAGCGTCGCCGAAGAAGCCGCGGTCATCCGCGCGCTGCGGGCCGACCGCGTCGACGGTGTCCTGCTCGTCCCGGCGGCAGGCGACGAAGCGGTGATCAACGGACTGGTCCGGATGGGTGTGCCGACCGTGCTCGTCGACCGGATGGCCGGCCGCAACGACGTCGACCAGGTCGGCTCCGAGAACATCCAGGCCGTGTGCGCGCTCGTGCGGCACCTCGCCGGGCTGCGGCACCGCAAGATCGGCTTCATCTCGGGCGAAGAGGACATGACCACCTACGAGGAGCGGGCGCTGGGCTACCGGCTCGGCCTCGGCCGCTCCGGCCTCCGATGGACGTCGCAGCTGGTCGCGTGCGGGCAGTCGACCCCGGGCGGAGCCGCCGCCGCGACGGCGAAACTGCTCGACAGCTGGCCCTCGCCGACCGCGCTCGTGGTGGCGAGCGAGGCGATGATGATCGGCGTCCAGTACGAGGCGCACCGGCTCGGCATCCGGATCGGGCGTGACCTCGCGATCGTCGGCTACGGCGACATGGAGTGGGCGGGCCAGGTGACCCCGGCGGTCACCACGATGGCGCAGCCGATCGAGGAGATCGGGCGCAAGGCCGTCGAGCTCCTGCTGGCCCGGATCACCGACCCTGAGCGACGACCCGAATCCGTACGGCTCGCGCCGCGCTTCATACACCGTCAGTCGTGCGGCTGCTGAGTCACAACTCGCTGGTCAGAACGCCGCCGCCGGGTGAAGATGGCGGAATGACCGACCTGTGGACCGTGCACACCGCCGACCTCGAAGCAGGCGTGCTGAAGGCGGCACGCGCTCTGCTGGACGACGCGTTCGACGGCGATTTCAGTGACCACGACTGGGAGAACGCGCTCGGCGGCATGCACACGCTGGTGTGGGAGAGCGGTGTGCTGATCGGGCACGCGTCACTGGTGCAGCGGCGGCTCGTGCACGACGGACGGGTCCTCCGGACGGGTTATGTCGAGGCGGTCGCCATCCGGTCGGATCACCGGCGGCGCGGCCACGGCGCCGCGATGATGGACGCCCTGGAGCGGGTCCTGCGGAAGGCGTACGACCTCGGGGCCCTTTCGGCGTCCGACGAGGCACTGGAGTTCTACGCGTCGCGGGGCTGGCTGCTGTGGCGCGGTACTTCGTCGGCCATGACACCTTCGGGTATCGAGGCGACGAAGGAGGACGACGGGTCGATCCACGTGCTGCCGGTGGGGGTCACTCTCGATCTGGACGGGGAGATCACCTGCGATTGGCGGGCGGGCGACGTCTGGTAGCTACCGCATTTAGTCCTCTAAATGCGGTGTTCCAGGGTCGCCGCGGCTTCGAGCAGCATCCACGCGCTCACCTGGACGGACAGGTCGCGTTCGGGAGCGCCAGCGGCCAGGGGCAGCGAAGGCGCCGGAGTCGCCCAGTCGGTGCTGAAGAGCGGCCCGTGCGTTGTCTCGGTGGCACCGGACCAGCAGGCGTCAGCCGACCGGATGACCAGTTCGCGCGCGATCCCGCTCGGCAGCAGCGGTGCCGCGAGCGCCAGATACCGGGCCAGGATCCCGGCGAACAGGCCGCCGTCACCACCTTCCTGCCCCCGGATCACCCCGTTCGGCGCGACATGTTCCGCAACGGCCTGGATCGTGCGCCCCACCCTGTCCACTTCGGACAGTTCGAGGCAGGCGCCGAGGTAAACACCTTGGCAGTACGTGAAAATATGCCTGACTAGTTCCCCGCTGCCGACCCGCAGGCCGTCCCACACCAGTCCGGAATCCGGGTCGACGAGCCGCTCGGTCATCCAGTCGGTCAGACCACGAGCGTGCTGCGTGGCGCCTTCGCGGGCGTGGAAGATCGCGGCCGGGCCGTTCGCGGGCGCGTTCTTGAAGTCGTCGCCGACGCGCCACCAGATCCCGCCGCCCGCGTCGTCGGTCCAGCCTTCGCGCAGCCGTGAGCTGATCGCCTCCAGTCCGCCGCGGACGTCCAGCCCGAGATGTCCGACGCGTTGCAGCGCGAGACCGAGCCAGGCGATGTCGTCGTAGTAGTCGTTGATCCACTTGCCGAAGTTGCGCAGCCGCACGGACACCACGAATCGGTCGATCAGCTTCAGCCGATGCGGTGAAGGGTCCCGCAGCTGGGCGTCGACGAGAGTGTCCAGCACGTGTGCCTGCCACCAGTAGTTCCAGTGCCAGTGGACGCGCTGCCCCGCCGACGGCGGCCAGCCGCTCCGGCCGAGCACGGTCCCGGGCAGCCCCCACACGCGGCGCAGATGCCGGTCGCGGATCGCGCGCTCGGCGATCGCGGCTCGGTCGGCGAGAGCAGTCATCGCGCCATCATCCCTTGCCCGCCGACATACCGCTCAGTATGTTGGGAGGACTCCCGAACCCGCGAGGTGCTTCATGACCACGGCGCACGTGACCTGCCCGCTCTGCGAAGCCACCTGCGGGCTGGAGGTGACGATCGACGAGAAGAGCCTGGTCACCCGCGTGCAGGGGGACCGCGAGGATGTCTTCTCGCAGGGCTACATCTGTCCGAAGGGCGCTTCGCTCGGCGCGCTGCACCATGACCCGGACAGGCTCACCGCGCCGCTGGTGAAACGCGACGGCGAGTTCGTCGAGGTCACCTGGGACGAGGCGTTCGCCGAGATCGACCGGCGGCTCCGGCCGATCATCGACGAGCACGGCAGGAACGCCGTCGCCGTCTACTCCGGCAACCCGACGGTGCACAACGCGGCGTTGGTGCTCTACGGCCGCGTGTTCTTCAAAGCCTTGGGCACCAGGAACTTCTACACCGCGACCACCGTCGACCAGATGCCGAAGCACTTCTCCTCCGGCTACCTCTTCGGCGACCCGCAGACCATTCCCGTCGCCGATCTGGACCGCACCGAACACCTGCTCATCCTGGGCGCGAACCCGTTGGTGTCCAACGGAAGCCTGATGACCGCCCCGGACACCCGTGGGAAGCTGCGCGGGATCCAGAAGCGCGGCGGCAAGATCGTCGTCCTCGATCCGCGCCGCACCCGGACCGCGCAGCTCGCCGACGAGCACCACGCGATCCGGCCCGGCACCGACGCGCTGTTCCTGTTCGCGCTGGTCAACGTCCTGTTCGCGGAGAACCGCGTCCGTCCCAGTGAGCACGTGAACGGTGTCGACGAAGTCCGTGCCCTGGCGGAACCCTTCACCCCGGAGGCGGTCGCGCCCGCGACCGGGATCGACGCCGCCGAGATCCGCCGCATCGCGCTCGAACTCGCGGACGCCGGGCGCGCCGCGGTGTACGGCCGGATGGGGACGACGACGCAGTCGTTCGGCACCGTCGCGAGCTGGCTGGTCGACGTCGTCAACACGCTCACCGGCAACCTCGATCGCGAAGGTGGCGTGATGTTCCCGCTGCCCGCCCTCTGGCGGCCGCGCCGGTCCTCGCCGTTCACCAGCGGCCGCTGGACGAGCCGGGTGCGCGGGTATCCCGAGGTGCTCGGCGAGCTGCCGGTGGCCACGCTCGCGGACGAGATCGAGACACCCGGCGAAGGCCAGGTGCGGGCGCTGGTGACCATCAGCGGCAACCCCGCGCTGAGCACGCCCAACTCCGCGCGGCTCACGGAAGCGTTGCGGCAGCTGGACTTCATGGTCTCGCTGGACGTATACCTCAACGAGACCACGCGGCACGCCGACGTCATCCTGCCCGGGCCGTCACCGCTGGAGCGGCCGCACTACGACGTCGCGTTGTACGCGCTCGCCGTGCGCAACGTCGCGAACTGGACACCCCGGACGCTGGAAACCGAGATGCCGCAGGAATGGGTGACCCTGCTGCGGATGGCGGGAATCGCCGCCGGCCAGGGCCCGGACGTCGACGTCGCGGCCTTCGACGCGATGGTCGCGGGCGAAACGGCGCGGCGCACCGGCGTCGACCTCGCGCTCGCCGAAGGCCGCACAGGGCCGGCGCGGATGATCGACCTGATGCTGCGCGGCGGACCGTACGGCCTGAACCTGGCCGATCTCGAAGCCGCCCCGCACGGCGTCGACCTCGGCGCGCTGAAACCGCGGTTGCCGGAGGCGCTCGCCACCGCGAGCGGGAAGGTCGAGCTGGCGCCGGACGCGATCACGAAGGACGTCCCCCGCCTGCGCGCGGAGCTGGACAAGGCGCCGGACGGCGGGCTGCTGCTGATCGGACGGCGACACCTGAGCTCGAACAACTCGTGGATGCACAACCTGACGCCGCTGGTGCGCGGCGGGAACCGGTGCACCGTCCAGGTGCATCCGGACGACGCCTCCCGCCTCGGGCTGACCGACGGCGGACTCGCGGCGGTGACGTCGCGGGCGGGGAAGCTCGAAGCGCCGGTGGAGGTCACGGCCGACGTCCGGCCCGGCGTGGTGAGCATGCCGCACGGCTGGGGCCACGACCTCGACGGCACGCGCACGCGGGTCGCGGCCGCGCACGCCGGGGTCAACTCGAATCTGGTCGCCGACGAGACCCTGCTCGACGTCCCGTCCGGGAACGCCGTGCTGAACGGCATCCCGGTGGAGGTCACCCCCGTCTAGCCGCATTTCGTCCTCTGAATGCGGTACTTGCACACGCAAGGACCGCATTCAGAGGACGAAATGCGGGAGATCACCAGGCCTGGGACAGGTCGGCGTGCTGCCGGATCCAGGCGTGCATGACGATCCCGGCGGCGACGCCGGCGTTGATCGAGCGGGTCGTGCCGAACTGCGCGATCGAGACGACCAGCGCCGCCGTCTTCTGCGCCTCGGCCGAAAGACCCGGCCCTTCCTGGCCGAACAGCAGGACACACTCGCGCGGCAGTTCGGCGGTCTCGACGGGCTGCGAGCCGGGAGTGTTGTCGACGGCGACGACGGCGAGCCCCTCCGTCGCGGCGAAGGTCAGCAGCCCGTCGACATCCTCATGGTGGAGAAGGTGCTGGTAACGGTCGGTCACCATGGCTCCGCGCCGGTTCCAGCGCCGCCGCCCGACGATGTGCACCGCGGCGGCGGCGAAGGCGTTCGCCGTCCGGACCACGGTGCCGATGTTGTGGTCGTGCTGGAAGTTCTCGATCGCCACGTGGAACGGATGCCGACGGCTGTCCACATCGGACACGATGGC
The DNA here is from genome assembly GCF_056435645.1 of Amycolatopsis sp. NPDC043889. NCBI lineage: Bacteria > Bacillati > Actinomycetota > Actinomycetes > Pseudonocardiales > Pseudonocardiaceae > Amycolatopsis > Amycolatopsis sp. NPDC043889. Next base: position 756,374 of record NZ_JBWKEC010000001.1, on the reverse strand, counting down.
CTCGCGCCGCCAGTACCGGTACGGGTCGACGACGTTGCGGCGGTCGCCGTTGGCCAGGAGTTCGGGGTCGTAGCGCTCGTCCGAAGGCCAGTCGCCCTCCCATGGACCGACGCCGACCTCTTCCTTCGCCACCCATTCGGTGGGACCGGCTTCTTCCGAGTTCACCCGAGGATTGTCACTCAGCCCATGCTGACGCGGTGCGCCGGTGCGTCCCCGTCGTGGTGGCGGTGACGCCGGCGCTGGTACGCGCCGATGTAGGAGATGATCACCGTCGCCATCGCGATCACGACGACGAACGGCAGCGACGAGCGCGGGAACACGGTGTCGTAGAGGTAGTAGGCGTTGAAGCCGCCGGGTAGGTCGCCGAGGCCCTGCTGATGCCGGAAGTAGTTCTCGGCGGCCGTCAGCGGGCACGGCCAGGGGAAGACGTTGACGAGGACACCCCATGCGGCGAAGAACACATGCACGAAGATCACCTTCGGCCACCGCCACGCGAGGAAACCACCGAATCCGATGAACAACAGCGCGAAAATATGCACCGCGACTGTCACGTTCGCCAGGAAACCCGCCACCTCAAGCCCCCTTTCACACCCCTACCTGCGACGTTACCCCTTTCGGATTGAGAAACGCTCACGAAAAAACGGGGCATCCTCCGTTCGCACGGAGGATGCCCCGTTCGGGACGTTTTACTCAGGACAGACCGAGATCGTCCTTGTTCAGAATGTAACGGTATTCGAGGCCTTCCTTCTCGATGGCCTCGCGCGCTCCGGTGTCCCTGTCGACGACGGTCGCGACGCCGACCACGTTGGCTCCAGCCTCGCGCAGAGCCTCGACGGCGGTGAGCACGCTGCCACCGGTGGTCGAGGTGTCCTCGACGGCGAGCACGCGCTGTCCCAGCACCTCGACGCCTTCGATCCGGCGCTGCATGCCGTGTTCCTTGACGGCCTTCCGGACGACGAACGCGTCGAGCACGACACCGTCGGTCGCCGCTGAGTGCAGCATCGCCAGCGCCACCGGGTCCGCGCCGAGGGTCAGACCGCCGGCGGCGACGTAGTCCCAGTCGTGCGTGAGCTGGCGAAGCAGCTTCCCGATGAGCGGAGCGGCCGCGTGATGCAGCGTCGCCCGCCGGAGGTCGATGTAGTAGTCGGCCTCCTTGCCCGAGGACAAGGTCACCTTGCCGTGCACGACGGCGAGTTCGCCGACCAGTCTCGCCAGTTCGAGTTTCGCCGCTTGATCAACACCGGGGTACGCCACGGCCGAGAGTCTTACACACGGCCCGCCGGGTCCTTCGACGGTAGCTCTAGTCATTGCCTGCCGTCGCCGCGTCGACGGCCTGGCCCCGCGTCGCCGCCCAGGCCGGGACCAGGGTCGCCACGAGCGCGAGCGCCGCGGCGGTCCCGATGATGGTCAGGTAGATCAGCGGGGAGCCCATCGGCAGCAGGGAATCGGTCGCCACCAGGCAGAACGGGACGATCGAGCCCGCCGCGACGACGGTGCCGAGCACGATCCCGACCAACGCGACGAGCCCGCCTTCGAAACCGGCCATCCGCAGCACCTGCGCCCTGGTCGAGCCGGTGAGCCGCTGGAGGCCGAACTCGCGGCGCCGCCGGACGGTCGCCATCACGAGCGTGTTCGCGACCGAAATCACCGTGTAGGCGATGATCATCCCGACCAGCAGATAGTTCACCCACGCGCCGACGGCCTGGTCCTTGTCGTGCGCCGCGACGAGCGCCGCCCGGTCGCCGACGGACACCGGCAGCCCGGCCGTCGCCTCGCGAAGCCGCTCGGTGAGCGCCGCCGGATCGACGTCCGGAGCGGCGCGGACCAGCATCTGCGGGGCGAGCCCGGCGGTGGTGTGCGGGGCCAGCAGACCGGCCGGGAGCAGCAGGCTCTCGAAACCGGGCCGCTGGCTGGTCACCGCGACGACCTCGACGTCGACCGGGGTGCCGTCCCCGAGCCTCAGGCTGAGCGTGTCCCCGACGCCGCGGCCGAAGTCCTTCGCGAAGACCTCGGGCAGCGCGATGGTGTTGCCGGTCAGCGCCTTCAGGTCACCCTGAGTCACTTTGGTGTCGGTCGTCGCGCCCGCGCCGGAAGCGGTGAGGCCGACCGCAGGACGGCCCTCGTCGGAGGAGTCGTACGGGTTCTCGAGGAACACGCTGCTGGTGACGTACTCGGACGCTCCGGCGACCCCGGGCACGGCCTGGATCCGCTGGACGAGGTCCGGGGACAGCCCGCCCGTCGCGGAGACGATCACGGCGTCGGCGCGGACGTCTTCGGTGAACGCCTGGTTCGCCAGCTCCTGCTGGGTGGTCTGCAGGTAGATGTTCGCGGTCGCGATCCCGACGGCGAGCATGATCGGGGTGACCGCGCCCGCCGCCCGGACGATGCCCGCGCGGGTGTTGAGCACGGCGAGCCGGGCGTCGATGCCGCCGAGCAGGCGCATCGGCCACTGCAGGATCGCCGTCATCACCTTGGCGACACCGGGGGTGATCATCGCGACGCCGAGCGCCCAGAGGATCACCGCGGGTCCGGCGGTGCTGGCCGCGATCGGGCCGGTCATCACCGCGACGGTCACGATGGCCAGCGCGGTGCCGCCGCCGAAGCAGAGCACGGCGACGATGACGCGTGTCGGGGTCAGCCAGCGGCGGGTGACCGCGGCCTCGGCGAGCGCCTCGGTCGGCCGGATCTTCCCGGCGCGGCGGCCCGCGAAGAAGGCGGCGATGAACACCGCGAGCATCGCGGCCCCCGCGCCGACGACGGCGGGCAACCAGCCCTGGTAGAACCGCAGCACCGCGGGCACCACCCCGTTCTCGACGAGCTGCCCGAACAGCCACTCGCCAAGGAACGGGCCGAGTACCGCGGCGAGCGCGGTGGCGAGCAGGCCGACGGCCAGCGCTTCGCCGAGCACCATGCGCCGGAGCTGGCGCGGGGTCGTGCCGATCGCCCGCATCAACGCGAGTTCGCGCGAACGCTGCTGGGTGGACAGGCTCAGTGTGCTGGCTACGACGAACATCGCGACCATCACCGAGAGCCCGCCGGACACCGCGGCGATGACGATCAGGTTGGAGCCGCTCGAATCGGCTTCGGGGAACTCCGCGACACCGCGGTCGATGCCGGTCAGGACGTTCGCCCCGGTCGCGACCTCGGCGACTTTCGCCCGCACCGCCTCGACGTCCGCACCCGGCGCGGTGAAGACGCCGATCGCGTCGGCCTTGCCGGGGTGACCCGAGAGCCGGGCGGCGTCGGCGGCGGAGAAGAACACGGCGGCCTGGGTGATCGAACGCGGCGCTCCGGCCACTCCGGCGACGCGGAACGATTCGGTCTTGCCGCGCGCGGCGACCTCGACGAGGTCACCGGGCTTCGCTCCCGACGCGGATTCGACGACCACCTCGCCCGCCGCGGGCGCGGCACCCGCGGCCAGCGCGTACGGGGTCAGGACGGCGGAGTCCCAAGCGTGGCCGAGCCCGGGCTTGCCGCCCGCCGCGAGCGGGAAGCTCACTTCAGCGACGACGTTCGAGACGCCGGGGACGGACCGCAGCCGCGTGACCAGCCCTTCGTCGAGCCGGACGCGCTCGGAGAGCCGCGCGTCCTCGAACTTGCGCTTGTCATCGGGTTCGAGAGCTGCCGGATCTTCCTTGGGCAGCGCGAAGGTCTGGCCGCCGGTGACGAGGATCGGGGCGGCCGCGAGCCGTTGCGGTTCCGCGTTGCTGCGGATCCCCGTCTCCATCAGGCCGCCGCAGGAGGCGACGATCAGCGCGCCGAAGAAGACGGCGATGAAGGTGCCGATGAAGCCGCCCTTGCGCAGGCGCAGGGTCCGGAAGGCGAGTCGCAGCATCACGCACCCGCCCTGACCGAGCTGCCCCAGGCACCCAGGTGGGTCATGCGCTCGGCGACGACGTCCGCCGTCGGCGCGTGCAGCTCGTCCGCGATCCGGCCGTCGGCGAGGAAGATGACGCGGTCCGCGTACGAGGCGGCCATCGGGTCGTGGGTCACCATGATCACCGTCTGGCCGGTCGTCCGGACGGAATGGCGCAGCAGCGCGAGAACCTCGGCGGCGGTGCGGGTGTCGAGAGCGCCGGTCGGCTCGTCGGCGAAGACCACCGCGGGCCGGGTGACCAGCGCCCGCGCGATCGCGACGCGCTGCGCCTGCCCACCGGACAGTTCGCCGGGGAGGTGCTTGCGACGGCCGGAAAGCCCCACGCGGCCCAGCATCTCTTCGACCACACGGCGGTCCGGCTTGGTGCCGGCGAGCTGCTGCGGGAGCGTGACGTTCTGCTCGACGGTCAGCGCCGGAAGCAGGTTGAAGGCCTGGAAGATGAAGCCGACCCGGTCGCGGCGCAGCTTCGTCAGCTTCGTCTCGCTCATCCCGGCCAGCTCCTGCCCGTCGAGCACGACGGACCCCGACGTCGGCCGGTCCAGCCCGGCCGCGCAGTGCAGGAAGGTGCTCTTACCCGAGCCCGAAGGTCCCATCACCGCGGTGAAACCGCCACGCGGGAACGCCAGCGTCACCCCGTCCAGAGCGACGACGCCCTTGCCGTATTCCTTGCGGACGCCGTCGAGCCGGACCGCGTCACCGTTCCACCCAGTGTTCATGGGAAAACACTAGGAATCCCAGGTCGGAAGCACCCTGGGGCGAGCGTGCGTCTCCTTGGTAGGGCGGGCCCTACCTCACCGCGCCGGTCCTGGCATCGACGTCGACGTCGTGCTCGATCCCCTTGCCGTCGCGGAGCCCGACCTCCCAGACGAGGGTGCCGTCGGCGGCGTGGTCGACCTCCATCTCGTCGAGCTCACCCGGCTGGCGTTGCTGCGCGGCCTGGAGTGCCTTGACCGCGTCGACACCCGCCTGCCCGACCTTCGCCAGGTCGTCGCTCGGCTTGGCGGTCTGCTGCTTGCCGAGGACCTGGCCGCCGTCCGGGCTCACGCGCACCTTGTGTTCCTGCCCGTGTGACGCGACCTTGATCTCCCACCCGTCGTTCGCGGGCTCCACGTCGAACACCCGCCCGTCGGGCAAAGCGCCTGCCGCCGCTTGGATCGCCTTCACCGGCTGGGCTTCGACCGGTCCCGGTACCGCCGGGGCGGGCGCCTGTTCGGTGGAACAGGCGGCCAGCGTCAGCACCACCGCGATGACAAGAAGTGATGACTTCATGATCCACGCGTACCCGCCCCGCACGGGCTCGAACCGTCGTCCGGCCGATGGCACCGTGGGGTGATGGTCTCGAACGGACAGGGCTGGCTCCAGATCGGTGAGCTGACGACGGCGTTCGCGCTGTCGGCGGCGATCGGGCTGGAACGGCAGCTCAGGGGCAAGAGCGCCGGACTGCGGACCCAGACCATCGTGGGCACCGCGTCCGCACTGATCCTTTTGGTCAGTAAGTACGGTTTCGGCGACATCCTCGCGACCGGGCAGGTCGTACTCGACCCGTCCCGGATCGCGGCACAGATCGTCTCCGGTGTCGGCTTCCTCGGCGCCGGGCTGATCATCACCAGGCAGGGCGCGATCCACGGGCTCACCACGGCCGCCGCCGTCTGGGAGACCGCGGCCATCGGCATGGCGGCGGGCGCCGGTCTGCTGGTGCTGGCGGTCGTGGTGACGGCCCTGCATTTCGTGGTGGTCCTCGGTTTCACCTGGCTGAGCGCGCATCTGCCCGGCGGCACGGGCACGACCAGGCTTCGCGTGAGTTACGTGGACGGGCAAGGTGTCCTGCGCGACCTGCTGGCGCTGTGCACGAGCCGTCGATGGTCGATCACGTCACTGCGGATCACCGGCGACCGTGACGGTGAGGTGACGGTCTCACTCGACCTCACCGGACCCGATCACGCCGCCGCGCCCACCGTGCTCGCCGCGACCGACGGCGTGCGCTCGATCGAAACCACCGATGACGATTAAGTTCGGCCCTTGCCGCCGAAACCGCCGCCGAGCTTCCGCAGCACCGCCCTGGGAAGCAGCCCGCCGACCGCGACGAGCACCTTGTACTGCAGGCTCGGCACCGAGATCACCTTGCCGCGGCGCAGATCCGCCAGGGCCTCGTCCACGACCTGCTCGACGCCGAGCCAGAACGCCTTCGGACCGGGCTTGTCCAGACCGGCCCGCTCGTGGAACTCCGTGGTGGTGAACCCAGGGCAGAGCGCCATCATGCGGATGTTCTCCGGCAGCGAGGCAGCGATGCCCTCGGTGAACGAAGTGACCCAGTTCTTGCTGGCCGTGTACGTCGAACCGCGGCCGCTGAAGAAGCCGGCGACCGAGCTGACGTTGATGATCGCGCCCTCGCCGCGGTCGATCATCCCCGGCAGCGCCGCACGGGTCAGCCGCAGGACGGCGGTGACGTTGACGTCCAGCTGACGCTGCAGCGCGTCCGGCGGGATGGTCCAGAAGTCGCCGTTGAGCCCGAAGCCCGCGTTGTTCACCAGGAGGTCCACCGGCGCTTCGGCCAGGCGGTCCTCGACCAGCGCGCGTCCGTCCACTTCGGACAGATCGGCGGGCAGGACCACGACGTCGACGCCGTGCGCCTCGACCAGTTCCGCGGCGAAGCCCTCCAACCTGTCGACGTCGCGGGCGACGAGTACGAGGTCGTACCCCTCGGCGGCGAGCCTGCGCGCGAACTGCGCGCCGATGCCGGCGGTGGCGCCGGTGATCAGGGCGGTCTGTGTCATATCGGGAACCTACTCCTCGGTCGGGTTCCGGGAACACGCTCGGATGGGGCAGGCGTGGGGGTCACCCACCGTGGGGATTTGACGTGCAACTGCCGAAGTCGGGAAGTATCGTCCGGCCCCATGGGGAAGCACAGCAGGCGCAAGCCGAGCTACCTGCCCAAAGTCGCGGCCGGCGCGGCGCCGCTGGCGCTGTTGCTCGCCGGTCCGGCCACCGCGCTCGCCACCCAGACCGACCCGTCGATCCCGCTTCCACTCGATCACCAGCGCGAAGGCAGCCTCGATCGCGGAGTCGGCTTCACCAGCGAAGGCGACACGACCGTCTTTCGCGGTTTCCTGACCAACACCGAGCGGAACGTCTTCAGCAAGGACCTCGGTGACGCGAAGACCGTCGCTGACGTCCGCCGCTCGGTGAGCGAGACCATCGAGACCCGCGACGGTGTCACGGCCCGTCCGGACAAGGTCGGCGCGCTCGCGGCGGCGAAGACTTCCGAGGCCGTCAAGCAGGGCCAGCGGGAAGCGCTGAAGGTCGATCGCTACGGAAGCGTCGTCGCCGGGAACGAGACCGAACTCGAACGGACCGGCGCACGGCTGACCGAGGTCGCGCTCGACCCGCGCACCGGCGTCCCCACCTTCGTCTCCGAGGACAGCCGCGCCCTTCGCGTGGCCGAGGGGACCTATCACGCCGTCCGCCCGCTGCCCGGGGTCGGCGTCATCAACGAGACGGAACAGCACACCGGCGGCACCCTCGACCGGGCCTTCCGGCTCGACGGCGGTTTCTCCGGCGACCTCGGCGGCGTGCTGGAGGCCGGGCGGTCGTCCGGGCACGCGGTCGACGTCGGCGACCTCGCCGCCGTCGGGTCGACCTCGGCGCAGCACGGCAACGGCCGGTTCAGCGGTGTCCTGCCGCTCGACGTCGGCTCGGGCGCGGGTTACGGCCAGGAGCACGCTCTCGGCGGCACCATCGGTCCGTCGTCCGGGCTGGTCACCACCGGGCAGAACGTGAATCTGGCGCAGCACGATGCCGGGCTCACCGGATCCGGTTCGCACACGATCAGCGGCGACCTCGGCATCGGGGAAGTCGCGTCCGTCCGCGGCACCTCGACGTCGTCCGTGCGCGGGGTACAGCCGACCACAGATCCCGCACAGGCAGGGCATCTGACGCAGTCCGGGACACTCGACCTGACCCTGCTCGGTCAGCCGGCGCACACCGGATTCATCGCCGGGGCGCTCCCGCTGGAGCTCAAGCGGTCCTGATCAGGCCTGGGGCTCGATGTCGTCGGCGGCCTCGGCCTGCCAGTGACGGCCAGGGGTCGAGGCGTTGTCGTACTCCTCGTCGAACGGGTCCACGATGTCGGCGATCTCGCCGAGGTCGCGCAGCAGCCGCTCGAGCCGCGACGGCCCGGCGTTCGGGGCGACGCTCGCGAGCACCCACTCGTTCTCCAGCCACGCCACGCCGACATCGCCGCCGAGCGAGTCCGCCGCGTCGACGAGATCCTGCGTGATCACCTTGCGCGCGCCCTCGGCGTCGTCCGCGAAGGCGTAGCGCTGACCGATCGGGCCGAGCATCTCGGGCATGTCCTGGCGCTGGAACGGCACACTGGACAGCCACATCTCCAGCGGCACCTCGTGCACGCGGTTGCACCGCACGGCGACCACGACCGCCGGGATCTGGCCCTCGGTCTCGATGTCGAAGATGAAGACGGGACGCCGCCCGTCGGAGGTGAAGGTGGACCCGGCGACGACGTTGACCGCCAGCTGGGCACCGAAGTACCCGATCGCGCCGTTGGACCACTGCCGCGGCAACCGTTCGTCCTCTTCGACGAACTGCCAGCCGCGCAGCTCGGCCCAGCGCATGCGCTCGCGATTGCGCGAGCCCTCCTTCGCCCGGTCGGCCGCGAGCAGCGCCAGCCCCGCCACCAAGGCGACGGCGGCGATGACGAACCAGATCCACGCCGGAATACCCACGACGGTCAGGGTATCCCCCTGCCCTCACCGGATGTGACCGCCGGGCGCCGTGTCGCGCCACCCCTTTCGGTGCCGCACCCGGGAAAGACCACGAAAGACGCGGCGAAAGGTCGACAAATCGCTGTGTCGCCAAGGCAATGAAGGGGTCTTTCATCGCAAATTCTGCGATGAAAGGCCCCTTCATCTCATTCGGCGGGTGACCGACCGGCCTCAGTCCACCCGGGTGACCGTCAGCGCCTCCGACGCCTCCTGGGCCGGGATGTCCACCCGCACCGTGTCGCCGTCCCGGATCTCACCGGCCAGCAGCTGTTTCGCCAGCTTGTCGCCGATCGCCGACTGCACCAGCCGCCGCAGCGGCCGCGCGCCGTAGATCGGGTCGAAGCCGTTCAGCGCGAGCCACTCGCGCGCCCCGTCGGTGACCTCCAGCGTCAGGCGGCGCCGCGACAGCCGCGTGGCGAGCCGTTCGATCTGGATGTCCACAATGGACGTCAGCTCGTCGGTGCCCAGCGCGTGGAAGACCACGATGTCGTCCAACCGGTTCAGGAACTCCGGTTTGAACTGCCGCTGCACCACCGACATCACCGCGTCGTTGCGCTGACGCTCGTCGAGCGACGGGTCGGCGATGGCCTGCGAGCCGAGGTTCGACGTCAGCACCAGGATCGTGTTGCGGAAGTCCACCGTGCGGCCCTGGCCGTCGGTGAGGCGTCCGTCGTCGAGCACCTGCAGGAGCACGTCGAACACGTCCGGATGCGCCTTCTCGACCTCGTCGAGCAGCACCACCGAATACGGCCGCCTGCGCACCGACTCGGTCAGCTGGCCGCCCTGGTCGTAGCCGACGTAACCCGGAGGCGCCCCGACCAGGCGCGCCACCGAATGCTTCTCGGCGTACTCGCTCATGTCGATCCGCAGCATCGCGCGCTCGTCGTCGAACAGGAACTCGGCGAGGGCCTTCGCCAGCTCGGTCTTGCCGACACCGGTCGGGCCGAGGAACAGGAACGAACCGGTCGGCCGGTCGGGGTCGGCGACGCCCGCCCTGGTGCGGCGCACCGCGTCCGAGACGACCTGCACGGCCTCCTTCTGCCCGATGACGCGCTTGCCGAGCTCCTCCTCCATCCGGAGCAGCTTGCCCGTCTCGCCCTCCAGCAGCCGTCCGGCCGGGATGCCGGTCCACGCGCTGACCACGTCGGCGACGTCGTCCGCGCTGACCTCTTCCTTGAGCATGACGTTCTGCTGGCTGACTTCGCTGGCCGCGGTCGCGGCCTCGAACTCCTTCTCCAGCGCGGGAATCCGGCCGTAGCGGAGCTCGGCGGCCTTGCCGAGGTCACCGTCGCGTTCGGCGCGTTCGGACTCGCCGCGCAGCTGCTCCAGCTGCTCCTTGAGTTCGCGGACGCGTTCGATCGAGCCCTTCTCGTTCTGCCAGCGCGCGGTCAGCGCGGTCAGCGTCTCCCGCTTCTCGGCCAGCTCCGAGCGCAGCGCGGCGAGCCGTTCCTTGGAGGCGGCGTCGTCCTCTTTGGACAGAGCCATCTCCTCGATCTCCATCCGCCGCACGGCGCGCTCGACCTCGTCGATCTCGACGGGCCGCGAGTCGATCTCCATGCGGAGCTTCGACGCGGCCTCGTCGACCAGGTCGATCGCCTTGTCCGGCAGGAACCGGGCGGTGATGTAGCGGTCGGACAGGGTCGCGGCGGCGACCAGCGCGGCGTCGGTGATGCGCACACCGTGATGCACCTCGTACCGCTCCTTGAGCCCGCGCAGGATGCCGATGGTGTCCTCAGTGGACGGTTCGCCGACCAGCACCTGCTGGAAGCGCCGTTCCAGCGCGGCGTCCTTCTCGATGTGCTGCCGGTACTCGTCGAGCGTGGTCGCGCCGACCATCCGCAGCTCACCGCGGGCGAGCATCGGCTTGATCATGTTGCCCGCGTCCATCGCTCCCTCGCCGGTCGCGCCGGCGCCGACGATGGTGTGCAGCTCGTCGATGAACGTGACGACCTCGCCCGCGGAGTCGGTGATCTCCTTGAGCACGGCCTTCAGCCGCTCCTCGAACTCACCGCGGAACTTGGCACCCGCGACCATCGAGCCGAGGTCCAGCGCCACCACGCGCTTGCCGCGCAGCGACTCCGGCACGTCACCGGCGACGATGCGCTGGGCGAGCCCTTCGACGATGGCCGTCTTGCCGACGCCGGGTTCACCGATCAGCACCGGGTTGTTCTTGGTGCGGCGCGAGAGCACCTGCACCACGCGGCGGATCTCGGTGTCGCGGCCGATCACCGGGTCCAGCTCGCCGGCGCGGGCGCGTTCGGTCAGGTCGACGCCGTACTTCTCCAGCGCCTTGAACGTGCTTTCCGGATCCGCGCTGGTGATCCGCGCGGAGCCGCGCACCTTGGCGAACGCCTCGCGCAGCGCGTCCGGGGTGGCGCCGTGCCGCTTGAGCAGCTCGGCCACCGGCCCGCCTTCGGTGGCGAGGCCGACGAGGAGGTGCTCGGTCGAGACGTACTCGTCGCCGAGTTCGGTCGCGAGCTTCTGCGCGTGCGTCAGCGCTTTGACGGCGTTCGTGTCGAACTGCGGGCTCGACACGGTGGCGCCCGTCGCCGACGGCAGCGCCGCGATCAGCGGCTCCAGCTCCTTGTGCACCTGCGCCGGATCGGCCCCGACCGCGGTCAGCAGCGGTGCGGTGAGCCCCTCACCCTGCGCCAGCAGGGCGCCGAGCAGGTGCGCGGCCGCCACGTGCGGGTTTCCCGCCATCGTGGCCGCCTGCGCCGCCGACGAGATCGCCTGCTGGGTCTTCGTGGTCGGGTTGAAAGCGTCCATCCCTCACCTCGTACTAGGTCCTGCGAAGTTCTTGTCGACAGGTACAACGTCAGCAAAGTTGAGTCTGTTCCGCTCAACCCTGAAAAGTTTCAGCCTCCGCTCGGGGAGACCGCCTCCACGGGCAGGCGGGGACCCACCCGGCCGAGGCCGACCACGGCCGTACAGGCGCACGCGGCCACGAGCACCCACGGGATCCAGACTGCCACGGAGAACAACGCCACGACGGCCGGAGCGATCACCGCCGCGAGCGTGAACGCGTACTGGAAGGCCGCCAGGTACCGGCCTCGCGCCTCCGGCGGCGCCGCGGCTTCGGCCAGCGCCCCGGACCGGGGGCCGAACGCGAGATCGCCCGCGGCCAGCACGAGGGTCGCACCGAGCAGGTAAACCGGCTGGAAGACCTTCGGCACGAACACCACCAGGAGGCACGCCAGGCACCACACCGCGAACAACGCCGAACCCGCACGCATCGCGGCGATCCGGGTCATCCTCCTGGTGAGCCGCAACGCGACGACTCCACCCAGACTGGTGACGACGGTGAGGAGCGCGATGATGGCCCCGGGAAGCCATCGAGGGCCTTGCAAGGCGTTGAACACGTACACGGGCATCCCGATGAGGAAGAAGTCCATCGTGAGCGCGAACAGCCCGCTGAACACGATGAGCGCCAGGTACGGGCGGTTCCGCCAGACCCGCGCGGGCCCCGAGCAGCGCGGCGAAGGCCGCGGGGCGGGCGTGACCAGCGTCGACAGGATGGCCGCGGCGATGACGAAGGTCGCGACGTCGACCATCACGGCGACGTACAGGCCCTCACGCCCGATCCACACCAGCAGTCCGGCCGCCGCGAGCCCGCCCAGCCCGAAGCCCGCGGAGCGCACCATCGCGGCTTCGGCGAACGGCCGGTCCTTCGGCCCTTCGCCCGCGACGTCGGCGATGAGCGAGAACTGCGAGCTGTAGAACAGCTGCTGCCCGGCCGCGAGCATGACGGACGCGCCGACGACGCCGGCGAACCCGTCGGCCAGCAGGAAAGCGCTTGCTCCGGCGGCCTGGAGAACGTGGGAACAGATCATCACCGTCCGCGGGCCGATCAGGTCGACGAGGCGGCCGGCGAGCGCGGGAACGAGCAGCCCGGCGAACGCGCCGAGCGTGACCGCACCTCCCGCCTGGGCGAGCGGCAAACCCACCACGCGGATGACGAAGACGAGGCCCAGCGGAAGGAAGAGTCCCGAGCCGAAGTTGTCGATACCCAACGCGACCAGCAACGCGACCCTGCTTCGCACACCTTCGACGCTACCGGCGTGACGGCGTCGCGAAAGGTCCGTTCAGTCAAGACCGGTGGGTAAGAACGGCCGCCGTCAAACGTCGCATGTCCGGGCGGACAGGGCCGCTCGGACGTCCGCGTTCATCTCCGCCAGCCGCGTGGTCAGCTCGAGGACCTTTTCGTCGTCCCAGTCACCGAGCGCGCGCTCCATGAACTCCAGATACCCGGCCCGCCTGCGCCCCAGTTCCGCACGCCCGCGCTCGGAGATGCTGATGATCGACGCGCGGCCGTCCTCGGGCGCGGGACGGCGGTCCACCATCCCCGCCGCGGACAGCTGGGAAATTTGACGACTTATGACCGAAAGGTCCACAAAGCGTCGTTTTGCCAATTCCGAAGGGCGCGCCTCGCCGTGCTTCGCCAGGTCCGACAGCAGCATCGCGGCCGCCGGATGCAGGCCGGGGTCGTCCTGCCAGGCCTGCATTATCCAGGCGTGCTGCAGCTGGGAGGCGGCCTTCAACTCACGCATCAATTCGACCCTGGCGTCGTCGGCGGAGCTCATCGGTGCCTCCTGGCTACTTGTACAGTACAACTGTATTGGGTGACACTTGCGTAAGACAACTATTTACCTCGTGAGATCCCCCACTGCCGACCGGTTTCGAGTACACCCGTCCGGAGCAACGATGCGGGCAAAAGGGCTCTCGGCAGCTAGTCTCGCGAGCGAGCCGGAACCAGCCGACCGGCCCGACAGCCACTGACCGGAGAGGTGAATGATCCGTGAATTCTTCTCCAGTGGACCCTCGTTCGTGAACCTGGGGAACCGTCTTCCGGCATGCGCTACCCGATCAGCGACTCCCAGCCCGTGACGGCCGACGCGGTCAGCCCGGTCCCGCGGTCCTCGGCGCCGCGCGAAGCCCCGCCCGCGGTCACCGCGATGGTGCGCCTCATCCGGGACACCTGGGCGAAGTCGGAGCCCTTCATCCCGGAGATATCCCAGTTCTTCTACGGGATGCTGTTCACCCTCGCGCCGGCGACCCGCGACTTCTTCCCGATCAACATGGAGGTCCAGCGCGGCAGGCTGGTCCGCGCGCTGGTCCACATCGTGCAGATGGTCGACCGGCCCGACGACCTCGTGCCGTTCCTGACCCAGCTCGGCCGCGACCACCGCAAGTTCGGCGTCATCCCGCGGCATTACGAGGCCGTCGGCACCGCGCTGCTCGCCTCGCTGAAGAACCACCTCGGTCCGGACTGGACACCGGAGGTCGAACGGGCCTGGGCGGAGGCGTTCACCATCGTCGCCCGCGCGATGCAGGAGGCAGCGGCGGCCGACGTCAATCCGGCGTCGTGGTCGGCCACCGTGCTCGAACACCGGCGGCTCACCTGGGATCTCGCCCTGGTCCGCGTCCAGCCCGAGTTCCCGGTGCCGTACCAGCCCGGTCAGTACATGAGCGTCGAAGTACCGCAGCGGCCACGGCTCTGGCGCTACCTGTCGCCGGCGAACGCGCCGCGCGAGGACGGCGGCATCGAGTTCCACGTGCGCGCCGTCGACGGCGGCTGGGTGTCGCGCGCCATCGTCAGCCACACGCAGCCCGGCGACGTCTGGCGGCTGGGACCGCCGCTCGGCAGGCTGTCCATCGACCGGACCGACGGCCGCGACGTCCTGATGATCGCCGGCGGCACCGGCATCGCGCCGCTGCGCGCCATCCTGGACGACCTCGCGCAGTGGGGCGAGAACCCGAAGGTCCAGTTGTTCTACGGCGGACCGTCGCGTGAGGACCTTTACGACCTCGACGAGTTGCGCGCTCTCGCGGCCACGAACCCGTGGCTCACCGTGACGCCGGTGGTCGAACACGGTGAAGAGGCCCCCGGCTGCGTGCAGGGCACGCTCGCGGAAGCCGTTACCCAGCAAGGATCCTGGCCGGGGCACCGGATCCTCGTCGCCGGCTCGCCCGCGATGATCCGCGCGACGGTGTCCCGGATGCTGGTCGCGGGCAGCGCGCTCGACCAGATCGCGTACGACCCCTTCACCATCGACTAGGCACTGTCCGAATGCGATTCCACAATGGGGATCAGTCACCGGACGCATACCGTTACGTGACCCGGTAATCACGGAGAAAAACCCACCCGATCGGCGGATCACGCTTTCCGGCCCCAGTGGCGAAAAACACTGGTTAGCAAGGAAAATCCCGCCTGCTTGATCACCTTTACTTAGTGCCAGACGGTGTTGACGGCGCGTATATCGTTTGCTCCGTTCGAGCGGGAAACAACCATTCGTGGATCCTTTCGCGACGTTCGGGCATACAGTCGGGACCCCTCGGGGGAACACGAGCACGATGACATCGGGTCTGGAGAATATGCCCGATCCAACTGGAGAAAATCGTTCACCCATGACTGCCGAAACAGTGAAGTACGAGCATCCACCGAGTCCGTCGAGATCTTCACCGATTCCCGTTCCACCCTTGATCGAAACACCGTCGGCGGACAAGACCGTCGCGATGGCCAAGCTCATCAGGGAGAGTTTCGCCGCCGTCGAAACGAAGGCCGAGGAGCTGTCCCAGTACTTCTACGGCGTGCTCTTCTCCGTTTCGCCGGATGTCAGGGCGTTGTTCCCGATCAACATGGCCACGCAGCGAAATCGTTTGCTGCGCGCACTCGTCTACGTCGTCCAGATGGTGGACCGGCCCGACGAGCTGGCCACGTTCCTCGGTCAGCTCGGCCGTGACCACCGGAAGTTCGACGTCGTCGGCCGCCATTACGACGCCGTCGGCGTCGCGCTGATCGCCGCGTTGAAAAGGTTCCTGAAGGACGACTGGACACCGGAACTGGAAGACGCCTGGGTCACCGCGTACGGCGTCATTTCGAAGCACATGCGCGAGGCCGCGAGCAAGCAGACCGGGCCCGCGTGGTGGAAGGCGACCGTCATCGAGCACCGCCTCGCCTCCCGCGACGTCGCCGTGGTCAAGGTGCGCACCGACCAGCCGCTCCCGTATCGGGCCGGCGGCTACGTCAGCGTCGAAGTCCCGCAGCGGCCGCGCATGTGGCGATACTTCTCGCCCGCCACCGCGCCGCACCAAGACGGAACGATGGAGTTCCACGTGCACGCCGTGCGCGGCGGCTGGGTCTCGCGCGCGATCGTCCACCACACCCGGTTCGGCGACGTCTGGCGCCTCGGTCCGTCGCTCGGCGCGCTTTCGGTGAACCACACGGAAAGACGTCCGCTGCTGATGATCGGCGGCGGCACCGGCGTCGCGCCGCTGCTCGCCCTGCTCGACGACATGTCGCGCTGGAAGAACAACCCTCCGGTGCACCTGTTCTTCGGCGGCCGCCGTCCGGAAGACCTCTACGCACTCGACGAACTCCGCGGGCTCACCGTCACCTGCCCTTGGCTGACGGTAACCCCGGTGACCGAGGAAGGCACCATCGCCGGTGGCGACCGCGGCACGCTGGCCACGGCGGTCACCCAGCGCGGCGCTTGGAAGGAGCGCGACGTGTACGTCGCCGGGTCACCGCCGATGATCCGGGCGACGATCGCGAAACTGCTCGCCGCGGGCACCGACCTGGAGCGGATCAAGTACGACCCCTTCACCCTGGACTGAACCGATGCGTCCTTCGTATTAGGCCGATCGGCTGTTCCACCTGGGCTTGACGCAGCAGTAGGTCAGTGAATCATTGACCGCGGTCACCGGCGGATTTATGGTCTAGACCACATTGCTCCCCCTCACGGGAACACCGTCGTTCCATCCCCCAGGAGCCGGCATGACCGTCAAACGCAAGCTCGTGGCAGCCGCCGCCGGTGCGATCCTCGCCCCGATCGCCATCGTGGCCATCCCGCAGGTGGCCAGCGCCCATGGCTACGTACTGTCCCCGCCCAGCCGCCAGGCGAACTGCGCCCAAGGCAAGGTTTCCGGCTGCGGTGCCATCGTCTACGAACCGCAGAGCGTCGAAGGCCCCAAGGGGCTCCGCAGCTGCAACGGCGGCGTTCCCGGATTCGCCGAGCTCAACGACGAATCGAAGCCGTGGCCCGCCGCGTCGGTCGGCAACAGCGTGACCTTCAACTGGAAGTTCACCGCCTACCACCGGACCACGAACTACGAGTACTACATCGGTGGCACCAAGATCGCCGACATCAGCGGGAACAACTCCGCGCCGAAGGACCCGACGTCGCACACGGTGAGCCTGAACGGCTTCAGCGGCCGCCAGAAGGTGCTCGCCATCTGGAACATCGCGGACACGCCGATGGCCTTCTACAGCTGCATCGACCTGCAGATCGGCGGCGGCAATCCGCCCACGACGAGCAACCCGCCGACCACCAGCAACCCGCCCACGACGTCGAACCCGCCGACCAGCACCACCAACCCGCCCACCGGCGGCACCTGGGCGGCCGGGACGTCCTACGCGGTCGGCAACACGGTGACCTACGGCGGCGTCACTTACCGGTGCCAGATGACACATACGGCGATCCAAGGCTGGGAGCCGCCGAACACACCCGCGCTGTGGACACGGCAGTGAAGCTGGCCCTCGTTCTCGTCGCCGGCCTCGTGGCCCTCGCGGGCTGCGGGGCCGGCGACGGCTCACCGCCCAACGCCGGCGCCCCGATCTCCCCGGTCCCCCAGTCGGCGGAGGCGTCCGCGGCGTACAACGACGCCGACGTGATGTTCCTGCAGATGATGATCGCCCACAACAACCAGGGCGTGGAGATCGTCAAACTGGTGAAGGCCAAGCAGGGGCAGAAGCAGGAGCTGACGAATCTCGCGGCCGCCATCGAGGCGACGCAGCAGACCGAGACCACCGACATGCGGAACTGGCTGAAGGCCTGGGGCAAACCCGAGACGGGTTCGGCGGATCCGCACGCGCACCACCATCACGGTGGCGACGGACTCACCGACAAGGGCCTCCTCGAAGCACTGTCCAAAAAGGATGGTGCGGAGTTCGGCCTCGACTTCGCCGACATCTTCGTCGCGCACCAGCACAACGGGGTCGCGCTGGCGAGGACCGAGCTGAAGGACGGCAAGAACCCGGAGGCGAAGGCGCTGGCCCAGCGGATCATGGACTCGCGCACCGGCGAGGTCCAGCAGATCCGGACCCTGGTGCCCGGCCAATAACGCATTTAGTCCTCTGAATGCGGGGTAAGGCGACACGCGCGCTGGGCTCAGGCTCCGCCACCTCCGCCTTGCGAAGAAGTACATGAAGGCCCCCTTCCTGCACCTAGGCGCGAGGAAGGGGGCCTTCATGTACTTGGCAAGGTGCTGCCGCGGTGGCGTTCCGGACCCCACCCGCAGCAGGTACCTCAAAGGTGACCCGGAGCATTCAGAGGACTAATTGCGTTTTCTGGGCTTCCAGACCACGAGTGCCGTCTGCTGCCGCAAGGGAACGAGATCCTTGCGGTAGGAGGCGTGCACGGCCGCGGCCGTCTGTTCGGCGGCGACGTACGCCGCCGTGAGCTCTTCGGTCAGTTCGGCGATTCGCGCGCGGAGCGCGTCGACCTGGTTCTCCAGCTCGATGATCCGCTTGATGCCCGCGAGGTTGACACCGTCCTCTTGGGACAGTCGCTGCACTTCGCGCAGCAACGCGATGTCCCGCATCGAGTAACGCCGTCCACCGCCGGAGGTCCGGCCCGGCGACACGAGACCCTGGCGGTCGTAGGACCGCAGGGTCTGCGCGTGCAGGCCGGAAAGCTGCGCCGCCACCGAAATGACGAACACCGGGGTGTCCTCGTCCGCACCGTGCGGCAGCCCGCCGAACATCGTGCTCACCTGCCTTCGAGAAGTTCGGTGATCTCCGGTCGCGGATCGTGATCGGCCATGGCCTCCGCGTAGGCCTCCAGCGCTTCACGGGCCTTGTCGTCCAATTTGGCCGGGATGGCCGCCTGCAGGGTGACCAGCAGATCGCCCTGCGAGCCGTCGCGTTTCGCGATTCCCTTGCCGCGCACCCGGAGCACGCGACCGCTCGCTGTGCCCTGCGGCACCTTCAGCGAGACCTTGCCCTCGAGCGTCGGCACGGTGATCGTGCCGCCGAGAGCCAGCTCCGTGAAGGACACCGGCACGGTGATCGTCAGGTCGAGGTCCTTGCGCCCGAACACCGCGTGCGGAGCGACGTGCACGCGGACGTACAGATCGCCCGGCTGCGCGCCGCCACGGCCCGGTTCACCCTGGCCTGCCAGCCGGATCCGCTGGTCGTCGGCGACGCCCGGCGGGATCCGCACGGTCAGCGTGCGGGTGCGGGTGCTGATGCCCTCGCCCGCGCATTCCGGGCAGGGGTCGTCGATGATCGTGCCGCGGCCGCGGCAGTCACGGCACGGCTCCGAGAACGCGAACGCGCCCTGGCTCCGGCTGACCAGCCCGCTGCCCTGGCAGGTCGCGCACGTCCTCGGGGAAGTCCCCGGCTTCGCGCCGTTGCCGCCGCAGGTGGAACAGGTCGCCGGGCTCGACAGCCGCAGCGGCAGGGTCGCGCCCTTGACCGCCTCGGCGAAATCGATCCGGACGTCGGTCTCCACGTCCGCGCCGCGCTGCGGCCGGTTCGCCGTGGCACCGGCCGCGCCGCCGCGACGGCCGAAGAGCCCGCCGAGGATGTCGCCGAGACCGCCGAAGCCGCCCTGCTGCTGACCCGCCTGGCCGAAGATGTCGCCGACGTCGAAACCGCCGCCGCCACCGCCGGCCCCCGGGAAGCCGAAGCCGCCGGGACCGCCGGAGCCGAAGAGGCGCCGAGCCTCGTCGTACTCCTTGCGCTTGGACGTGTCGGAAAGAACGCCGTACGCCTCGGAGACCGCCTTGAACTTCTTCTCGGCCTCCGCGTTGCCCGCGTTGGCGTCGGGGTGGTTCTCCTTGGCCAGCTTGCGATAGGCCTTCTTGATCTCGTCCGCAGTGGCGTCGGAGGAGACGCCCAGCTCACGGTAGAAGTCCTTACCGATCCATTCCCGTGCACTCACCGAACGTCTCCTCCTTTCACGCCGTATCGCCGATCAGCGGTTGTTCTCATCGAAAAGTTCGCCCTCGAGCGGCAGCTCGCCACCGACGGGCGGGTCCACCGGGGCGTCCTGCGCCGACGGCGCGGGAGCCGCGCCCGGCTCGTGGTCGGTGACCCCGACCAGCGCCGCGCGCAGCACGCGTTCGCCGAAGCGGTATCCGCGGCGCATGACCGTGGTGACCGTCGGCCCGGTGACGTCCGGCGACGTGCTGTGCTGGACCGCCTCGTGGACGCTCGGGTCGAAGGGCTCGCCCTCGGCGCCGAACGGCTCGAGGCCCGACCGCTGCAGGCTGCCGACCAGCTTCTCGCCGACCGCCTTGAAGGCGCCCGTCAGATCGCCGTGCTGCTCCGCGCGCTCGAGGTCGTCGAGCAGCGGGAGCAGATCGTTGACGACCGACGCCTTCGCGCCGGAGACGACCTGCTCGCGGTCACGGTCGACGCGCTTGCGGTAGTTGGCGTACTCCGCCTGAAGACGCTGGAGGTCGGCGGTGCGTTCCGCCAGCTCCTTCTCCAGTCCGGTGGCCACCGACACCGAGTCGTCCACAATGGACTCCCCGAGGCCGGGGCCCGCGTGTGCGGCGGGCTCCGGCTCCGTCGGGACAGCCGGCTCTTCGGTCGGAGCGGCGTGCTTCGGACCATCCTTGGGCTCGGTCGCCGGGGCGGCCGTGCGGACCTCACCGGTCAGCGGATCGATCCGCCTACGGTCCCGCACGACCACCGGTTCGTCCGGGCCCCGGCCCTCGGTTTCGTCGTAGCGTCCGGTCACTTCTTGTCCTTCTCGTCCTCTTCGACGATCTCGGCGTCGACGACGTCGTCCGCCTTGGCCTGCGAACCGGCACCCGCGCCCGCCGCACCGGCGGCACCATCACCGGCGGCACCTTCGGCGCCCGGGGTGGCGTTGGCGTAGAGCGCGGTGCCCAGCTCCTGGGAAGCCGTGTTCAGCTTCTCGATGGACTCGCGGATCTTCGCCGAGTCGGTGCCCTTGAGCGCCTCGTTGGCCTCGTCGATCGCGGACTTCACCTTGCCCTTGAGCTCGTCGGGCAGCTTGTCCTCGTTGTCCTTGACGAACTTCTCGGTCTGGTAGACCAGCGTCTCCGCCTGGTTGCGGGTCTCCGCCTCCTCGCGGCGCTGCTTGTCCTCCTCTGCGTGCGCCTCGGCGTCCTTGACCATGCGCTCGATGTCGTCCTTCGGCAGCGCGGAGCCACCGGTGATCGTCATCGACTGCTCCTTGTTCGTGCCGAGGTCCTTCGCGAGGACGTGCACGATGCCGTTGGCGTCGATGTCGAAGGTGACCTCGATCTGCGGCACGCCACGCGGGGCGGGCGGGAGACCGGTCAGCTCGAACATGCCGAGCTTCTTGTTGTGCGCCGCGATCTCGCGCTCACCCTGGAACACCTGGATCTGCACCGAGGGCTGGTTGTCGTCCGCGGTGGAGAAGATCTCCGAACGCTTGGTCGGGATCGTGGTGTTGCGCTCGATGAGCTTGGTGAACACGCCGCCCTTGGTCTCGATGCCCAGCGAAAGCGGGGTCACGTCGAGCAGGAGGACGTCCTTGACCTCGCCCTTGAGCACACCGGCCTGCAGCGCCGCGCCGACGGCGACGACCTCGTCCGGGTTGACGCCCTTGTTCGGCTCGCGGCCGCCGGTCAGCTCCTTGACCAGCTCGGACACGGCGGGCATGCGGGTGGAACCACCCACGAGCACGACGTGGTCGATGTCGCCGACGGCGACACCCGCGTCACGGATGACGTTGTTGAACGGCTTGCGGGTGCGCTCGAGCAGGTCCGAGGTGATCTTCTGGAACTCGGCGCGGGAGAGCTGCTCGTCGAGGAACAGCGGGTTCTTGTCCGCGTCCACCGTGATGTACGGCAGGTTGATGCTGGCCGAGTTCGAGCTGGAGAGCTCGATCTTCGCCTTCTCGGCGGCCTCACGGATGCGCTGGAGCGCCATCTTGTCCTTGGTGAGGTCGATGCCGTTGGACGACTTGAACTTGTCGACCAGCCAGGTGACGATGCGCTCGTCCCAGTCGTCACCGCCGAGGTGGTTGTCACCGGAGGTCGCGCGGACCTCGACGACACCCTCGCCGATCTCCAGCAGCGAGACGTCGAACGTACCGCCACCGAGGTCGAAGACCAGGATGGTCTGTTCCTTCTCGCCCTTGTCGAGGCCGTACGCCAGCGCCGCCGCGGTGGGCTCGTTGACGATGCGGAGCACGTTCAGGCCGGCGATCTGCCCGGCCTCCTTGGTGGCCTGCCGCTGCGCGTCCTCGAAGTAGGCGGGGACGGTGATGACCGCGTCGGTGATGGTCTCGCCCAGGTACGCCTCGGCGTCGCGCTTGAGCTTCATCAGCACGCGGGCGCTGATCTCCTGCGAGGTGTAGGCCTTGCCGTCGATCTCGGTCTTCCAGTCGGTACCGATGTGCCGCTTGACCGACCGGATGGTCCGGTCGACGTTCGTCACGGCCTGGTTCTTCGCCGGCTGGCCGGTCAGCACTTCGCCGTTCTTGGCGAAGGCGACGATGGACGGGGTGGTGCGTGAACCTTCCGAGTTGGCGATGACCGTCGGCTCGCCGCCCTCAAGGACAGCGACGACCGAGTTGGTCGTGCCGAGGTCGATGCCGACCGCTCGCGCCATGGTGTGATCCTCCTGCTAGTTCGTGACCTGCACGTTTCGGCCCACCTTGAGTGGGCTCAACGCAAGTTGTATCGGGATGGTGGGGCTTCCGTCAAGCCGGACTTGAGTCACCCTCACTCAACCTTGCATCCGGCTCAACGTGCGGCACGATCGTCTTGTTCCCGGACTACCGGCAGACCGTGCCCGGAGCGGGTGTGACGCCGCTCGCAGTGTTCTCTATCGCGCGACCGCGCTCGCGCTGCCAGGGCGCACACCGCATGCACGTCACCTCCCGCCGAAGGCACCGGCCAGCCCGCGCACCCGCTCGCCATGTCCCAGAACTCCGAGTACCGCCAGCCGTGCGGCGAGAGGGTCTTCACCAGTCCCTGCATCGCCAGCATGTCGGCGTAGGAGGTGAACGGCGAGCCGAAGTCGTGACAGCCGATCGCACGATACGCGCCGTAGGACGGGTCGAGCTGGGAGTACGGAAGCAGTCCGTCCGCGTTCCCCGCCGTCGCGGCCTCGATCGCCTTCGCGAGGTCCGGCCAGAACGCGGGAAGGATGAGGCTGCCGTAGACGCCGGCCGCCATCTCCTCGGCGGTCACATTCCGCCCGAGCTGTTTCGACGGCACGCCACCGGGCGTCCGCATCAGCGCGTCGTAAGCGGCGAGGACGTCCTTGCCGCGAAGCGCGCAGTCTGCCGACGTCGTGCACCACTTCGCGAAGTCCTTGAGCGCACTTTCGGTCGCGACGGCCTCTTCGAGGATCGCCTGCCTGGTCGGCCGCGAGTGGTCGACCGCGCCGTCGAGCACCGTCGTCCGGACGCGCTTCGGGTACTTCTCCGCGTACACGGCAC
Source organism: Amycolatopsis sp. NPDC043889 (assembly GCF_056435645.1). Classification (NCBI taxonomy): domain Bacteria; kingdom Bacillati; phylum Actinomycetota; class Actinomycetes; order Pseudonocardiales; family Pseudonocardiaceae; genus Amycolatopsis; species Amycolatopsis sp. NPDC043889. The sequence goes on along the minus strand of NZ_JBWKEC010000001.1, from coordinate 733,266 downwards.
CGAGTTCGGAACCGTAGGAGACGCCGAGCCAGTTCACCTTCGGCTCGCCGAGGGCGACACGGATCGCTTCGATGTCGCCCGCGGCCCGCCAAGTGTCCACAGAGGACAATCCGGGACCGGTCCTGTTCAGACATTCGCCGCCCGAAGCGCGGTTGTGCGCGAGGAGCTTGTCGTAGTCCGCGCGGCTCCGCGGGAATCGGCTGATCGCCGGATCGTGCAGACCCGGCCCGCAGGTGATCGCGGGCCCGCTGTCGCCGACGCCGCGCGGGTCGAACCCGATGACGTCGAACCGCTGCCGCACTTCGGCCATTTCCGGCTGATCCAGCGCGAAACCGCGGCCGCCGTACTTCAGCACGGTGACACCGGCACCGCCCGGCCCGCCCGGATTGGTCAACAGCGAACCGACGCGCCGCGTGGGATCGGTCGCGGGCAGTTTCGCCAGCGCGATCGAAAGCCATCGCTCACCGGCAGGCTCGCGCATTCCAGTGTCGGCGCGTACTCGGTCGCGCACGGCTTCCAGTCGATCCCTGGCGCGGCGGACGCGGGCAGCGCGGAAAGCGGCAGCAGGGTCAGCGCGGTGATCGCGGCGAGCGTCTTCATACAGGCTTCACCGTGATCGAGCCGGTGCCGGCCTGGAGGTCGAGGACGTTCGCCGAACCCTGGTCCTGCCGGACGCCGCCGGTCTCGACCTTGCCGACCTCCGCCTTCGCGCGGACCTGGTACGCGCCGTCGGGAACGGTGACGACGACCTTGCCGACCTCCGCGTTCGCGGTGACCGCGCCCGGCTTCGCGAGACCGACCTCGATGTCGCCGGTGCCGGTGCGCAGGTTGACCGGCCCGGACGTGTTCATCACCTTGAAGTCGCCGACGTCGCCCTTCAGATCGACCGAGGCGGCGCGGGCGAGGGTGATCTTGCCGGTGCCGATGGACCCGGAGATCGCCAGCTCGCGCGGCACCACGACGTCGTAGTCCACGCCGCACTGCTGACAGCCGCCGAGGACCAGCGTGCCGTTCTCGACGCTGTACGTCTTGCCGGGATTCTTGCCGTTATAAGTCACTTCGCGGCGCAGCGAGACGGGCGCGCCGTCCTCGACCCGCAGCGTGACCGCGCCGACCGGGACGTCCACCCGGATCGCGGTGACCTGCTCGGTGACGGGCGCGCCGTCACTCAGTTTCTGCTGGAATTCCCCTGTGCAGCCGACGATCCCGAAGGCGGTCAGCGCGCCGAGAGCGAGCGCGCCGAGGACGCGCTTTTCTTTGTTCCCCATGAGAAAGTGTTTCCCCCGATAAGTCCGTCAGGCCGCTTTGACCTTGACGCTTCCGCTGTCGGTGTTGAGATCGAGCTTGTGCTGTGCCGAACCGGACTGGTTCACGTCGATGTCGCGGTGGCCGCTGCCGGTGCCGCCGGTGACGTTGTATTCGCCTGCCGGGACGGTGACCTCGACCGAACCGCTGTCGGTCTGCGCGGTGACGTCGGCACCCTTGACCAGTTCGAGTTCGATGCGGCCGCTGTCGGTGCGAGCCTCGACGTTGCCGCCGAGCCGTTCCCCCTTGATGGCACCGGAAGCCGCCCGCACGGTGACGGCCTGCCCGATATTCGCCAGTTCGACGCGGCCCGCGTCGGACCGGACCTTGACAGTGCCCGGCACGTCGGTGACGGACACGGCGCCGGAATCGACCGTGACGTCCACAGTGGACACTCCGGCGATGTCGAGCGCACCCGAGTCCAGCTTGCCCGAGACCGGGATTCCGGCCGGGACCACCACGTCGTAGCGGACCTCGCAGGTGGTGCCGCACCCGGCCAGGACCAGCGTGTCGCCTTCCACGCGGAAGGAGTCGCCCGGCTTGTTCCAGCGGTACTCGAACTCCTGGTGGATCCGGACTGGCCCCTCGCCGGTGCGGATCTTGACCCGGCCCTCGTCGTTGTCGATGCGCACGCTGCGGATCGGCTGGGTGACCTCCGAGGTGGCCTCCGCGTCGGACGGCCACCACCAGCCGAGGCCGGTGAGGACACCGACGCCGATCAACGCGATGCCTCCGATCGCGAGGAGTGGGCGCGCCATGGTCTTGAGTCCCTCCAGAGCAGGTTTTCGTGTAGCTCGACGCTAAGGGCAGCGCGGCGGGTTGGACATAGGGGTAACCCCCGGATTCATCCCTGAACCCGCACCGGGGTCCTCGGGGTCATAACCTGGCTCCGTCATCTGTTCGACGATCAGGAGGACGCATGCCGCAGGCACCCGATCCGTACGACTTCCTGCCCGATCTGCCTGCCTTCACCTTGAGCAGCACCGACATCGAGGAAGGCGGCTTCCTGCCGACGCCCCAGCTTTCCGGGATCTTCGGCGCGGGCGGCGAGGACCGTTCCCCGCAACTGTCGTGGGAGGGCTTCCCCGACGGGACCAAGAGCTTCGCCGTGACCTGCTACGACCCGGACGCCCCGACGGCGAGCGGGTTCTGGCACTGGGCGGTGTTCGACATCCCCGCGTCGGTCACGGCGCTGGCCGCGAACGCGGGTGACGAGACGGGCTCCGGTCTGCCGGAGGGCGCTGTCACCCTGAAGGGGGACGGTGGCGTGAAGCGGTTCCTCGGCGCCGCCCCGCCGCCCGGACACGGGCCGCACCGGTACATCTTCACGGTGCACGCCGTCGACGTCGAAAAGCTGGAAGTCGGCGAAGACGCCACGCCGGCTTTCCTTGGCTTCAACCTCTTCAGCCACGCCATCGCCCGGGCATCGCTCACGGCCCTGCACGAGAACAAGGGCTGAACCGGCTTTCCGTGAAGGCCTCCTTCCCTACTCTCAGGGTAGGGAAGGAGGCCTTCACGGACTTTGGCCGCTCTCGCTAGACCTGCCCGTTCGCCCGGTTCCGCTCCATGTACTGCCCCTCGGGCGGGTCGCCGAAGCCGAACCGCCGGTACAAACCGTGCGCGTCGGCGGTGTGCAGCATCCACCGGAACTCCGCACCCGGTCCGTTGTCGATCATCTCCCGGACCAGTTCCTTGCCGAGCCCCGCGCCGCGCGCCTCGTCGACGACGAAGACGTCCGCGAGGTACGCGCTGCCGATGGTGTCCGAGAACGCCCGCGCGAACCCGACCAGCCGGCCGCTCGAAGTCTCGTACGCGCCGACGACCCGCCACGCGTTCCGGAAGACCTTCTCGACCTGCTCGCGGTCTCGCCACTTGCCCCAGTAGACCTCGGTGGACAGGCACTTCCACACCACGTCGAGGTCCACCCGAGCCGGGTCGTCATCCAGTTCGTACGCGCCGACAGTCCTCATGATCCGAACGCTACCCAGCAGGTCAACGAGGTTTCAGCAGGTAGTCCACCACCGGCCGCAGCTCGTCGGCCGACGGCGGTTCGTCGTCGATGAGGCCCTGGATCAGCAGGCCGTCGATCCCGGCGAGGAACACCCGGAACGCGACCTCGTCGTCGTGCCGGACCATCGAGGTGAGCACGTCCAGCCAGCGCCGGGCGGCGGGCCGCAGTTCGGGTTTACGCGCAGCCAGCAGGTACAGCTCGTACTCCGCCATCGTCCGCCCGCGACGCGGGCCCAACGCCTCCGCGAGCAGACCGGCGACCTCCTCCGCGCCGCGGCTGCCCCGGGAGCGGGCGCGGTCGATCATCCAGTAAACCTCGGTCGCCATATCCCTCGCGCACGAGATGAGGGTGGCGATCAGCAGGTCGTCGAGGCTCGAGAAGTGATAGGTGGTCGAAGCCGTCGGCACGCCCGCCTCGGCGGCGACCGTCCGATGGGTGACACCGGCGACTCCGTCGCGTTCGATCACCCGCAGCGCGGCCGCGATGATCTCCTCGCGCCGCTTCTCGCCCCTGGCCTTCCGGCCGTCGACCTGGATCTTCACTTAGTGCGCGCCTCCTGCCTCGATCAACACGACACCGCCGATCACCAGCACCAGCCCGGCGATCACGGACAGGTTGACCGGCTCCTTGAAGAACACGATGCCGACGGCCGCCACCAGCGCGACCCCGGCCGCGGCCCAGATCGCGTAGGCGATGCTCACCGGAACGCCCGCCTTAAGCACGTACGCGAGCGCGACGAACGCGACGGCGTATCCGACGACCACGACGATCGACGGGCCCACCTTGCTGAAGCCCTCGGAAAGTTTCAACGACACCGTCGCGGACACCTCCGCGGCGATGGCCAAAGCGAGGAGAAGGTACGCACCCATGTCACAAAAACTACCTGGACGATCGTCTTAAAACAAAGAGAGGCGTACACCACATCGGTGGGACTTGGGCGCGGTCAGTGGGTTACCCATCAGTAAGAAGCATTAGTCTGCCTCCACCACCACAGCTTCACTCGGACGAAAGGCACCCGACGATGGGCGCTGTACAGCTGACGCTCGGCGGGATCGCGGTCCTGCTCGGCGTCGTCGCCTGGGGAATGTTCTTCGCGACCATCGCCCGCTTCGTGCGGGTGATCCGCCTCGGTCAGCCGGACTCGACCCGCAACGGCCCGTTCATCCCGCGCATGAAGACCCTGATCAAGGAATTCGCCGCGCACACCCGGATGAACAAGGTCAAGAGCGTCGGCCCGGCGCACTGGCTGGTCATGTGGGGCTTCCTGATCGGGTCGCTCGCCCTGTTCGAGGCGTACGGCGAGGTCTTCGTCCCGACCTGGGGCTGGCCCATCCTCGACGACTGGTCGCTGTTCCAGCTGCTCATGGAACTGCTCGGGGTCGGCACGATCGTCGGCATCCTGGTGTTGATCTGGGTCCGCCAGAAGAACCACCCGCGCCGCGCCGACCGGCAGTCCCGCTTCCAGGGCTCCAACTTCAAGTGGGCGTACTTCATCGAGGCCGTCGTGCTCATCGAGGGCATCGGCATCATCGGCGTCCGCGCCGCGAAGTCCGCGCTGAACGTCCACGAAACCCCGATCTGGGCCGCGTTCGTCTCGCACCCGATCGGTGAGCTGCTGCCCGCCAGCCCGAACCTGGTGTCGGTGTTCGCGTTCGTCAAGCTGATGAGCGCCACGATCTGGCTGATCGTCATCGCGCGCACGATGACCATGGGCATCGCCTGGCACCGGTTCAGCGCCTTCTTCAACATCTACTTCAAGCGCGAGGACGACGGCGGCGTCGCGCTGGGCGCGCTCAAGCCGATGATGAGCAACGGCAAGGTGCTCGACCTTGAAGAGGCGGACCCGGACGAAGACACCTTCGGCGTCGGCAAGATCGAGGACTTCAGCTGGAAGGGCTGGCTGGACTTCTCCACCTGCACCGAATGCGGCCGCTGCCAGTCGCAGTGTCCCGCGTGGAACACCGGCAAGCCGCTTTCGCCTAAGCTGCTCATCACACAGCTTCGCGACCACGCCTACGCGAAGGCGCCGTACCTGCTCGCGGGCGGCAAGCGCGACATGGCCGGCGACGAGGTCGGCTTGTCCGGCGACAACATGTACGCCGGTATCGACGTCCTCGCGATCGCGGAGTCCCAGAAGGCCCTCATCGGCGGCGACGGTGGCGTCATCGACCCCGAGGTGCTGTGGTCCTGCACTTCCTGTGGAGCGTGTGTCGAGCAGTGCCCGGTGGACATCGAGCACGTCGACCACATCGTCGACATGCGCCGCTACCAGGTGATGATCGAGTCCGCGTTCCCCAGCGAGCTCAACGGGATGTTCAAGAACCTGGAGAACAAGGGCAACCCGTGGGGCCAGAACGCCAAGGACCGGCTCGCCTGGACCGAGGACCTGGACTTCGAGGTGCCGGTGTTCGACGGCGACCTCGGCGACACCGAGTACCTCTTCTGGGTCGGCTGCGCCGGCGCGTTCGAGGACCGCGCGAAAAAGACCACGCGCGCCGTCGCGGAGCTGCTGCACATCGCCGGCGTCAAGTACACCGTGCTCGGCTCAGAGGAGTCCTGCACCGGTGACCCGGCCCGCCGCGCGGGCAACGAGTTCCTGTTCCAGATGCTGGCGCAGCAGAACGTCGAGATCCTGAACTCGGTGTTCGAGGGCCGCGAACGCAAGGCGCGCAAGGTGGTCGTCACCTGTGCCCACTGCTTCAACACCCTCGCGAACGAGTACCCGGAGCTGGGCGGCCAGTTCGACGTCGTGCACCACACGCAGCTGCTCAACCGCCTGGTGCGGGAGAAGCACCTGACCCCGGTGGCCCCGGTCGCCGAGGACGTCACCTACCACGACCCGTGCTACCTGGGCCGCCACAACAAGGTCTACGACGCTCCTCGTGAGCTCGTCGGCGCTTCGGGCGCGCAGCTGCGCGAGATGCCGCGGCACGGCGACCGCTCGATGTGCTGTGGTGCCGGTGGCGCGCGGATGTGGATGGAAGAGAAGATCGGCAAGCGGATCAACGTCGAGCGCGTCGACGAAGCGCTCGGCACCGCCCCCTCGAAGATCGCGACCGGTTGCCCGTTCTGCCGCGTGATGCTCACCGACGGCGTCACGGCGCGCCAGAGCGACGGACAGGCTAGCGAGAAGGTCGAGGTCGTCGACGTCGCCCAGTTGCTGCTGACCGCCGTCAAGCGGAAGCCGGAGCCGCAACTGGTCCCGGCGGGAGCGCCCTCTTTGGACGCCGTCTCGGACGCCGAACTCGACGGAAAGGCCGACGTGCCCACCGACGAAACGGCCACCGGAACCCCGCTGCCGGAGGAAGACAAGTAGAACGTCACAACCGGAGGGGGCATTCTCTCGCACATAATGCGAGAGAATGTCCCCTTTTGTTTTATGGCGTACGGACCATTCGGTCCCGTTACCCGTTCGGCGGTACACCGTGGCGATAGGCTGCAACGGATCCGAAAAAAAAGGGGGGCGAGGAAATCGATGGGCAACCGGCACGAACTCCGCTCGATCAAGGAACACCGGCTCGCGATGCCGGGATCGCCGACCGTTCGCCCGCCCGCCCGCGTCCCTTCGTCCGCGGCATTCGCCAGGATAGCCCAGGAAGCGACCATCCCCAGCATCCCGGCCGCCCGGCGGCCGCCGCGGCAGGAACGTCGTCGCACGCGCGTCCGCCCGTACGTCCGCACGGGCGGACGCACCCAGTCCAAACGGAACTTCGCGATCGAAGCGATGATTTCCATCCGGAACGACGCGCCGTGGAACGCGCCGGGGTTCAGCATCGAATTCCATTCCGTGAGATCGCTCTGCCGGCGTCCTACATCGGTCGCCGAAGTAGCCGCGTCACTAAGCGTTCCACTCGGCGTTGCAAAGGTCCTTTTGGGTGATATGGCCGAACTCGGTTTGGTCACCGTTCATGAAACGCAAGCTGAATTCGACGGTCATCCGGCACTCGCCTTGATGGAACGCGTCCTGCAGGGATTGCGTCGCCTGTGAGATCACCGCACTCGCACTACGCTACGCGAGGTGAGTGAAGAATCCGGTGACGAAAGCACCCTGACCGTGGTGCTGGCGGGTGGGGTCAACCTCGCCATCGCCGTGCTGAAACTGATCGCCGGGATCATCACCGGCTCCGGCGCGATGCTGTCGGAAGCCGCGCACTCGGTGGCCGACACGATCACCGAAGTCCTCCTGCTGACCGCGCTGAAACGGTCGGACCGCCCCGCCGACCGCGTCCACCCGTTCGGCTACGGCAAGGAGCGGTACTTCTGGTCGCTGCTCGCGGCGGTGTCGATCTTCGCCTCAGGCGCGATGTTCGCGCTCTACGAAGGCTTCTCGACGGTCTTCGGCGAAGCGACAGAGCAGACAGATCCGGTCGTCGGCTACGTCGTCCTCGCGATCGCGTTCGCCCTCGAGTCCGTCTCGTGGTTCCAGGCCGTGCGGCAGGTGCGGCGCGACGCCGCGGAGTCGGGCCAGAAGGTCTCGGTCTATCTGCGGATGATCGACGATCCGGCCCCGAAGACCGTCCTGTTCGAGGACTCGGCCGCGCTGATCGGCTTGCTGCTCGCGTTCGCCGGGATCGGGCTGCACCAGCTCACCGGCTCGCATGTCTGGGACGGCGCGGCGTCGATCGCGATCGGTGTCCTGCTCGCGCTGGTCGCCTACATGCTCGGGCGCACCAACCGCGGCCTGCTGATCGGCAGGCAGGCGGATCCGAGGCTGGTGCGCGGGGTCCGGGATCACCTGATGGGCGCACCCGAGATCGAGGCCGTCGTCGACCTGCAGACCATGCTGATGGGCACCGACCAGGTGCTCGTCTGCGCCCGCGTCGACTTCGACGATTCACTCGGCGCCGCGGAGGTCGAACGCGCCTGCGTCCGGATGGCGGCCGAACTGGCGGAGGCCTTCGGCGACGTCACCGAGGTGTTCATCGAACCCGTCCCGCGCACGGACGCCGAGCTGCGCGCGGCCGTGCTCGCCCGCTACGGCGACTGGGGCAAGGGTCAGTAGCCGAAGTTCTGCGTCCAGTACATGCCCTTGGTGTTGACGCCGACGCCGATCTTCTTCAGCTTGCAATTGAGGATGTTCGCGCGGTGGCCCTCGGAGTTCATCCAGGCGTCCATCACCTTGGCGGCGTTCGATTGGCCCTTGGCGATGTTCTCGGCACCGGGCTTGTCGTACCCGGCGGCACGGATGCGCTGGTCGAACGTGACGCCTTCCGGTGTCGTGTGCGAGAAGTAGTTGCGGGCCGACATGTCGTCGCTGTGGCCCTGCGCGGCGGCGGCGAGATGCGACTCGTTGCCCACCGGCGAGCAGCCGGCGTCGGCGCGCTCGGCGTTGACGAGGTCGATGACCTGCCCGGCGAGCGAGCTGTCCTGCGAACGAGGCGGCTCCTGAGCCTTGCTCGGAGTGGGCTTGGGAGCCTCGGAGGTCTGAGCGGGCGGCTCGGCCGCGGCGGAGGACGAACTCGGCGGCGCGGAGGAAGACGTGGGGGCGGCCGAAGACGACGTCGGGGCAGGCGAGCCGGACGCGGGGCCGCCAGGGGCCGGAGCGGACGTCTGGCCGAAGTAGGCGGGAGGCTTGGCGAGCGCGTCACCGGGCCTGCCCTTGGTGTCGGGCACGCTCAACGAGAGGTTGCTCAGCGCGGTGCCCTGGAACCGATCGGTCACCATCAGGTAGCTCGCACTGGCGATCACCCCGCCCAGCAGGACACTGAGCGTGACAAGCAGTAACCGGCTTCGTGTTCTATTGGGGGACACGGGGCCGAAAACTATCACGAACTGGTTACGGCAATACCCCCGAAAGTAGTAATACCGGTCAGCGGCCGAGACGGCCCGTGGAGTCGCGCGTGATCGCCGCCGCGTCGGCGAGGAACCGGATCACGGTCTCGAGCTCACCGTCCGTGTAGTTCTCGCAGGCCTCACGGACCGACTTCACCAGGTGGTCCCACAGCGGCGCGGCCGAGGCCATCATCGCCCCGTCGATCTCGATGAGGACCTTTCGCCGATCCTCGGGATGCGGTTTCCGGGTGACGATCCGCTTGCTCTCGAGCCTGTCGATGAGCGCGGTGATCGAGGCCGGCGCGAGCCCCGAGAGTCGCGAAAGCGCCTTCGGTGTTTGGGGCCCGAAGCGGGCGAGGTAGTCGGTCACCTTGCTTTCGACGGCCGAAAGACCGCGCTGCTCGGCGATCGCGGTGTGGAACATGACCGTCTCCGTCGACAGCGCTCGCGCTCCACCGAGGACTCGTTCGATCAGTTCCGCCCGCTCGCTTGACACGTCGACCAGCCTAGCGGAGTCTTTAGTTCGACGGAACGAATTAGTTTCTAAGATATTCGACGTAGTGAATGACATGGCGAAGGTACTGATCGCCGGCGGGGGTATCGCGGGCACGATCACGGCGATCGCACTGCACGAGACGGGCCACGAGCCGGTGATCCACGAGGCGTACGGCCGGACCGCCGAGGGCGTCGGCGCGTTCCTGACCCTCGCGGTGAACGGACTCGACGCGTTGGGCCCACTGGGCTTGAAAGGCCTGGTCAAGGGCCTGGGATTCGACACGCCACGGATCAGGATGCGGCTGGGCGACGGCCGCGAACTGGCCGACCTCGCGCTCGGTGGACAGCTCGAGGACGGCACCGTGAGCCAAACCGTGCTGCGCTCCGCCCTGTACATCGGGCTTCGCGACGAAGCCGTCAGACGCGGCATCGAGATCCGCTACGGCAAGCGTCTGGCCGACGCGCGCGAGACCGCTTCGGGTGTACTCGCGACCTTCGAGGACGGCTCGACGGCCGAGGGCGACCTGCTGATCGGCGCGGACGGGCTCCGCTCGCGGGTGCGGACGATCATCGACCCACGGGCGCCGTCACCGCGCTACGTGCCGCTGCTGAACACCGGCGGGGTGGCCGAGAGCCTGCGGCTGGACGACGAACCCGGCGTCATGCACATGACGTTCGGCAAGCGGCTGTTCTTCACCCACATCGTCCACCCGGACGGCGGCGTCTGGTGGTTCGCGAACGTGCCCCGGAAGCATGAGCCGTCTCCGGCCGACCTCGCCGTGCCGACCACCTGGCGAGAGGACCTGATCCGGCAATTGGCGGTGGACCGCACCCCGGCCGTCGAGATCGTGCGCGCGACGCGGGAGATCTACCGGCCGTGGGCGACGCACGACTTCCCGAGCGTGCCGGCCTGGCGGACGGACCGGATGGTCATCCTCGGCGACGCCGCCCACGCGACCTCACCGGCGGCGGGGCAAGGCGCCGCGATGGCCATCGAGGACGCCGTCACGCTGGCGCGATGCCTGCGCGACGTGCCCGCGATCCCGAAGGCGCTCGCCGTCTACGAAGGACTGCGACGCGAGCGCGTCGAAGCGGTCGTCGAGCGCGGCAAGCGCAACGGCGACTCGAAAGCGGCAGGGCCCATCGGACGGGTTATCCGGGACTTCTTCCTCACGCGGGCGTTCAAGAACCTGCCGGAGGAGGATCCGAACGCCTTCATGTGGCGGCATCGGATCGACTGGGAAGCCCCGGTCGCTTAGCGCCAGGTGTCGACGCGGTGGAAGTTCTTGTACGCGCGGCTCGGGGTCGGACCCCGCTGCCCCTGGTAGCGCGAACCGGCCTCGTTCGAGCCGTACGGGAACTCCGCCGCGCTGGACAGGCGGAAGATGCAGAGCTGACCGATCTTCATCCCCGGCCAGAGCGTGATCGGCAGGTTCGCCACGTTAGACAGCTCGAGGGTGATGTGGCCGGAGAAGCCCGGGTCGATGAAGCCCGCGGTGGAATGCGTGAGCAGCCCGAGGCGGCCGAGGGAGGACTTGCCCTCCAGACGGCCGGCGAGGTCGTCGGCGAGCGTGACGGTCTCGTAGGTGGAGCCGAGGACGAACTCGCCGGGGTGGAGGACGAAGGGGTCTTCGCCCTCCTTCTCGACCAGCGAGGTCAGCTCGTCCTGCTGGAGCTGCGGGTCGATATGCGTGTACTTGCTGTTGTCGAACACGCGGAAGTAGCGGTCGAGTCGCACGTCGATGCTCGACGGCTGGACCATCGTCGGGTCGAACGGGTCGACGCCGAGACGGCCGGCGTCGAGCTCTTTACGGAGGTCACGGTCGCTGAGGAGCACGCGGCCAGCGTAGTCAAGCGGCCTTCATGTGCCTGCCGTAGGTCGGGTCGAGCCCGAACACCTTGGTGACCTGCCGGAGATAATGGCGCCGTCCGGCGGCCCCGATCAGCTCCTGGAGCGCCGTCGCGCCCGGCACCACCCGCCGGACCGTCTCGGCGGCGAAGTTGACGCCCGCCACCGCGACCACGGTCGCCTGCGCGAGCGGATCGTCGGGCAGCTCCAGGAAGTCGGCGTTGGTCTTGCCCAGCAGGAGCCTGCTGATCGCCCCGTGCCCGGCGACCGAAACGTGCGAAAGGACCTTGCCGACCGCGCCCCGGCCCTCGCCGATCGCGGCATGGGACTTCATGAGCGCCGCGGCGAGCCGTTTGGAATCGTCGTCGGGGATGAACTCGGTGGTGGCGAGCAGCCACAGCAGACGCCAGGCGTCGTCCTCGCCGGCGGGCAGGAGTTCCTCGTCGACGCCCATCAGCCAGCCGACGTAACGCCAAAGGTGCAGGATGTCGGCGCGCTCGCGGGCGCTGTAGCGGAGCCCGAGTAGTTGCGTGCCGAAGACGTAGACGAGCGAGAAGAGCAGGAGCGTGCCCGCGGTCTGGACCTGGTTGACCGGCTTGTCCCAAGCGGCGTAATCCCAGTCCTTGCGGCGGTTCATGGCCGCGCGGACGTGCGCGTGCACGATCCGCACCCGCAACGCGGACTCGTACCCACGCCCGCCGGGCACCAGCGCGCCGGGCGTCGTCACGTGGATCCACCACGTCGCCGTCTCGACGAGGCGCCGCGCCGCCTTGTACTCGATCTCGCCGGTGCCGACGAGCGCCTTCGTGGCGCGCGACGCGAGGTAGCCGCCCATCAGCGAAACGTCGCCGAGCGGGAACAGACCGAGCAACCCGGCGCGCGTGATCGCACGGGCTCCGCGATCCAACCGGTCCGAATCGACCCAGTACGGCGTCGCCTCGACGTCGCGGAAGAAGGCTTCGAGCTCCTCCGGCGGACTCTCGACGCTGTCGATGCCTTGCCGCAGCGCCTGTTCGAACTGGCCTTGAGCACCCTCGCGCAACAGCGGCACCAGCACGTCGGCCGCCGGATCCTCCCGCTGCGCGAACCGCCGCAACCGGGCCACCTGGCGCTCGTCGCCCCTGATGTCGCCCTCGATGAACAACCTCGACGCGACCCGGAACCCGCCTTGACGGAACAGTTCGGGATCAGGCAGCCGCTCGCCCATCCGGATCACCTCCGAGGTCGACAACAAGTGTTGTCACTTTCGCGGGCGACGTCAAGGATGGGGTGGGGCTTGGCAAGGGGAGATCCGGACCATGTATGCTGGCCACGCACTGCGGATGTAGTTCAATGGTAGAACATCAGCTTCCCAAGCTGAATACGCGGGTTCGATTCCCGTCATCCGCTCTCACGCGAAAGCCCCAGGTCAGTGGATGTCCACTGAGGACCTGGGGCTTTCGCTTTGTCTGGCCGCTGGCGCTCGCGTGCCATTAACGTGCCATTAGCCGACCGGTACCGGTTGGCCGTCCTGATCTTCGTCGTCGTCCGGAGACGTGCCCTTGTGGTGTCGGTCGACGAGCTTGGACAGCCGGTCCGCGATCTGCGCGTCGGCCTCACTCGTCGCCCGCTGGTAGATGAGGGCCGCCCGCATGTCGTCATGCCCCATCCGCGCCATGAGGTCCTTGGTCGACGTGCCCGCTTTCGACGCCCAGATGTTCCCGGCGTGCCGCAGGTCGTGGAAGTGCAGGCCCTTGAGGCCCATCTTCTCCACGACCTCGACCCACTTCGTCCGCTGGCTGAAGTTCGGCCGACGTACCGCGTTCCCACCCCGCTCACCCGTGAAGAGCAGCGCGTCTTGCTCAGGCTTGACCCAGGTCTCCAGGTGACGCAGGAGGTCAGGCCGAACCGCCGCCGGAATGATCAGCGTCCGGACACCCGCCCTCGACTTGGGCGGCCCGACTACGAGCCCGCGACCGGGAACCTCGACCATCGCACGCGACACCCGTACCCAGCCCGCGTCTTCAGCGACGTCACATCGGCGCAGTGCTGTCACCTCACCCCACCGCAGCGACCCGAACGCGGCGAGGAGCACCAGAGCGCGGAAGCGCTCCGGCATCCGGCTGGCCAGGTCGAACACTTGGGCCACAGTGATCACCGGGCGTTCGTCCGGATTCTCGCGATCGGCCCCACGGACTCGACACGGATTACGAGGCAGGATCTTGTCCTCCTCCACCGCTGTATTCAGGATCGCCCGGAGCAGCCGATAGGACTTGGCCGTCACGGACTCCGAGACACCAACCGTCAGCCGGTCGGCACGCCACTGTCGAATGATCGCCGTGGACAGCTTGCCCAGCTCGACCCCGCCAAGCTCCGGCGCAATGTGCTTACGCAGCAACCATTTGTACAGCTCGACCGTGCGTGGACGAAGCCCTGGCCGTTGGGTGATCCACTGGTCCGCGTATTCGCCGAGCTTACGCTTTGCCCGCTCCGGGTCGATCCACTCACCTTGCGTGACCTGCGTTTCCGTCAGAGACAACCAGCGTTCGGCGGCCCGCTTCGTATCGAACGTGTCCGGCGCCGGTCGCATGATTCCGTCCGGACCGGGATAGCGAGCCTGCCACCGCTTGGACGGAAGTTGCCGAACGGTCCCGAAACCACGATGCCCACGCTTGTTCGCCATCTCAGGCCGCCCTTCCCAGGTCACGGCGGACCGATGCGCGTGTGATCGGCTCTACCCGCCCTGCCTGCATGAAGCTCTCCAGATCTGCGAGAGCGAGACGGACATGAACCCCCGCCTTGTGAAAGGCGATGCGTCGTTCGGCGATCAGTCGACGTACGAACCGGACGCCGGTATTGAGGTAGGCAGCCGCCTCTTCGACCGTCAGATACTTGGCTTCCATGTGTTCCCTCCCCCAGTTTCTAAGCAGCCACGCCCTGAGTTGCCGAAAGATCCGGCGGACTCTGCGCGGCGAGTAGTGCCTTGTCGTACTCGGCTTTCCAGGTGATCCGTTCAGAGATCGCGTGCATCACCAGGTGGTCCCGAGGAGGCACGTTCGCGTCGCCGGAGTCGACCTTGCGCCAGACCAGCCGCGCCGGGTCCGGTGCCGGTTTCTCGATCCCGACCGCCGCCAGCGCTTGCAGGACGAACGCTTTCCGGTCCGCCTTGTGGTCGACGAGCGTCTTCCCCGACCACTTGCGCGACACCAGCACCCGACGCCCTGGTAGCCCGAGTGTGGTCCGCCGGTGAGCCCGTCCCTTGCAGTGCCCCGGTGTGGTCTTTCCGTTGGCGCCCTTGGGGTTGATGCCGTAGAGCAGCCACACCGCGCACCGAGGCGAGCACGGCGTCACCGACAGTTCCGCGTGCAAGCGGTCGTGGTGATCCTTCTGCCGCACGGTGTCGGCTTCGACCACCTCACCGGTGGACTTGGTGAGGTACTTGGTCAGGTAGCCGATGTGCCGTCCGGCCTCTTCGGAGCCGCCGAGGATGCCCTTGGAGTGGACCTGTCGTCCGAAGGTGACCACGTGCGCCGGGTCTTCCACGGCCTCTATCGCGTCGTCCCAGTCGGTCAGCGGTTCGCGGGTGTCGGGGTCGACGAACACTCTGGCGTCGCCGTCCCAGAGCGGCATCCGGTCGACGTAGACGACCTGGTCATGGTCGGGCCACCAGACCTGGTGATAGGTCGCTTCGGTGACCTGCCGGATCACGTCATGCGGGACCGAGCCCCGGATAGCCGCGTGCAGGTGCGGTGCGGCTCGTCGTTGGGGTTCGACGGTGGCGAAGTACTGCGCGTCCCAGCCGACCACGCGCCGGAGGTTCTGCCACCACCGGTCCACCAGGGCCGAGAAGTGCACCGCGTCCCGAGCCGCCCGCCGGTAGTCATAGGTCGACGGATCGACCGGGGCGCCATCCGACCGGACCGGGCCGTAGGTGTCACAGGTGAGCGTGACGAACATCGACGGCCGAAACCTGCCCGCGTACTCGCGGCCCACAGTGGTCTTCGCGACCTTCCGGCGAGGCAGGTTCGGCGCGTCCTGCCGCCGCTTCGTTGACCGCTTCACTGCCTTCTTCGTGGGCAGGTCGATCGACGGGAGACGGCCGCGCATCCCGAGTTGCCGAAGTTCGTCGTCGACTCCCTGGATCTCCTCCCGCAGCTCATCGGCCTCCGCCTGGTCGCTCACTTCGCGGTAGGCGGCGACCAGGTCAGCCCGGAACGCCAATAGCTCCGTCTGCGTCTCAGTCGGCGACTCTGAGGTGAAGTCGGGTTCTTCGGTCATGTGCCAGCCTTCACGGCACTGGACCTGTCGAAGAGCCTTCGCTTTCCGAGCGCACGGCAGGCAGACCGATTCCACCGTCGAGCCGCAGGGAACGGGGACGTAGCGGAGTTCGCCAGTCTCGGTGTCGCCGACCTCCATCGTGAACGGCCGGACACAGACGCCGTGCTTCTCCGCCGTCGCCTTCACCACGTCCGACGCGAGAGGTGCCCGCATCCGAGCGGCCCGAGACTTGGCCGGCGGGGTCACCGCGGCTTCGTTCATGCTCATCAGGCGGCCACCTCCCCAGGCGTGCTCCACTGCCGCAGCACGAACACCGGCATTTCCTGCCGCATCCCCGCAGGCAGGTCCGGGAAGGTCGCTTCGTCGAACTGGGCACCGCCATAGACCACGACCGGGATGCCGCAGGGAGTCCGGCCCTGGACTTCCAGGTGCACGCTCCCGCCGTGGGGCACCCGCCAGATCGAGGCGGTCACGTTCTCCAGGGAATCCGCCCAGATAACCAGGCTCCGCGCCACGTCCGTCAGACCGTCGGTATCGAGCTGGACAGACACCGGGTCCGAGCCGAACCCGACCCGCACGGACGCAACCGGCGGAAAAGCGTAGGAGTCGAGGTGATCGCGGATCGCATCGAGGAACACCAGAACGCGGTTCACGCCGCCACCTCCTCTCCACCACGGCGAACAGGAAGGTCGATCACATGTGCACCGCCGTTGGTGACGTAGTTCTCCAAGGCTTTGACCGTCTCGTTCGGGACCCAGCCCGCACGGACCCGCAGCGGTTCGCGGATGCCTTCGCCCCAGATGTAACCGACCCCAGGGGCCGACTCCTCGATGCGATTCGCCCAGGCACCCCGTTCGTACGCGCCATCACCGAGGACCATCCCGACGTGCGTCTTCGAGGTGACGCGCAGGCAGACCCGCCGGGGGAACAGCTCACGTACCGGAACCGTGTCCTTGGTGGGTTCCTGCACATAGCCGCGCACCGTGTAGCCGAGCGCCCGACCTTGAGTTGTCAGGATCGCGACCCGTTCCACGATGGCTTCGCGGGTCTTTCGGTCGGTGTACTTGGTCAGTGCGCCGATCTCGTCGAACTCCAGCACCTCCAACGGGTTTTCCTTGGAGATCGGAACCTCACGAGTCAGCCCGGCAAACTCGCGCTTGCGGGACTCAAGACCGTCAAGCAGGTCGTCCAGGACCTCGATAGCTTCCTTGCCCGCAACCCCGTAGCGGGCGAAGATCCCACGTCCGTAAGCGAGTTCCATCCCCTTGGGATCGATCCCGGACACCCGCACCGTCCCGGCCCGGATCGCCGACGCAGCCGACACCAGCGGGCACCACATGACCGAGTTCTTTCCCGCCCCAGTGGCACCGGCAACGAGCATGTGTGCGCCAGGACCGGTCAGCGGCAGCCGCCAGTCCTTCCCGTACTCGGTCCGTCCGGCGAACACCCGCCGCAGATCCACGCCGTCGACGGCCACCAGGTCGGGCAACTCCGCGCACCCCACCGGCGCGGCGAGCAGGTCACGGCGCTGGAAGTCGAGCGAGACGACGTTGGGTTCCAGCTCCCGCACCTGGCACCGCGTGACCTTGCGAGCCACAGCCAAAGCGCGGGCAGCGTCGTCGAAGTCCTCCGGCTTCTGACCAGGCACGAGCCGGACCCGTACCTCATCCCACGACGGCCCCGACTTCACACCCAGCACCTTCGGCACCTGCACCGCAGCACCGCCCGCACTACGAGACACCGCCTTCCGGCTACGGCCGACCAGATTCACCGTCACTTCCACGGGCACGGTGCCGTCGGAGATGGACAGGCCGCAGGCGTGCAGCCAGCCGGGCAGTTTCCGGGCGTAGGTGAACCAGCGCAGCCACCACGCCCGCAGGAACCGGCCACAGCACCGGTCGAACGACACCCCGTCGAGCAGTCGCCACACCACCAGGACCACCCCAACCGAACCCGCCGTGATGGCCAGCGACGGCCTGCCGAGCCACAGCCACCACGCCGCCACCGCGACCACGCCGAGACTGGTTCGCCAGTGCGTGAAGACCTGTTTTCCCAGCCACCCCAACAACTTCACGGCCGACCACAGGGCGATGAAGACGACCGCAGCGGCAGCCAGGACTTCCGCGATCGTGGCCAGCGCGTGGCCGAGCTTGCGCAGCAGCCACACCACCACACCCAGCACCCCGCCGCCGACCAAGAGAAGACCGACCCCGTTCGCGTTCATCAGCGACCACCGCCGGTCAGATCCAGCGGCAGCATTCCCCGGCAGGGAGCACATTCGGTCTCGCCGGGCAGGAGCTTCGCGAACCGCTTACAGAGTGCGCAGCGCGTTCGGGTGACCCCGTCTAGCGGACGCTTGTTGCCATCGTTTAGCGTTGTCATTGTTCACTTCCAGAGGTTGTGGACAGCGCAGAACCGGCGAGGTTCCTAGGCCAGTTACCGGTTCTGCGCCTTACGGGACTTACAAAGCGCGTGAGGACGTGTTTGTACGCCGCACGTCCCCACGCGCGTTTTTCGCTCTGTCATTCAGTTTCTAGCTGGCTTCCGACTTCCCCTTTTGGATCTGCGCGGCCACCTCCTCGGCCTTCCGCTCCTCATAGCCCACCCAGTAACGAAGTTCGTGATGATGCCCTCGGTCCACATCAGACACAGCGCGGTACATGCGCGCGTTGGCCTGATGGAACTTCAGCCACGTCTCCAGGTTCGACCCCGGCTTCGGCCTGCGAGCCGAGGCGACCGCGTGCGCGTCCCGGAGGGTTTGCGGCTCATTCCGGCCGGGTTTCGTCATCGCGCACCGCCTGATGCTTGGTGAGGAGGACGGCCAGTTCGTCCGCGCTGTCGCGGATTTGGCGAAGGAGCCGGATGAACTCCGGCCACTCGGCCGGATCGGACGGCGGCAGGATCGCCAGACTGTCCGGATCCAGATAGATCACCAGCGCCGGATTCGCCGAACCAAATCCCTGCATCCCCGCGACCGCCTGCCGCCCCGGCTTCCACATCGCGTTGAACGCCACGGACCTGCCCTTCCTCGCTGTAAGCACGGACCTCCCAGGACCGCGCGTTCTCCTCGAACCCCTCGGCAGCCGCCGACACCGCAGCCAGCACCCACCACGGCAACCGGCTCTGGGCCACCAGCTCCCGCCAAGCCGCCGCAACCGCCAGGGAAGCCACGGCCATGTCATGCGCCGCCAGGGCGTCACCGGCCTGTCTGGTTCGCTGCGTCATAGCGCTGTAGTGGCGATACGCCGTCTCCCAGCTCTGGACCAGGTGCGGTGGAACCACGGCCACGCCCTGACTGCCAGGCACCGGGCCCGTCATCACGCCGCCTTGGGCGTGGACTCAGCAGCATTGGAAGCCCGGCCCGACTTCGACGCACCACCCGAAGCGGCGGCCTTGAAGCCAGTCGCGCGGAACACGTAGGACTGGTACTTGAACTCGCCCTGACCAGCCACCTTTGGCTCAGCCGTCAGGCCCTCCAGCTCGATCGGCCGCATACCCGGCAGCACCTCCGACGTCGTCGGCACCGGCTGCACATCCGCCAGGAACGTCACGTCGTAAGACGCGCGCTTGGAGTTGGTCTCGCTCGGGTCGGTGACCGTGGCCTTCCACTGCCGCTTGCCCGTCACTTCGTCGACCCGCTGACGAACAGGTCGGCCAGCGGACCTGTCCTCGCGCGACTGGTACTCGTTGTCCGGCGCGACCTCCCCCACCATCACCAGCCCCAGCGGGAACGCGGCATCAAAGTCGATCTCGAAACGGTGCCCCTTGCCGATCGCCATGTCGTCTGTCTCCTGTCGTCTCTGGAGCCCTAGCGGGCTTACACCTTGTTAGAGGTAGTTCTATTAAGCGCGTTCCCGCGCGAGTTGTCAATAGAACTATTTCTATCGGGCTCCGTAGACCATGATGGGGTGATACCGCTAGCGTTATCGACCGACGAAGGAGGACCAGGTGGGCACTGGGTACCGCGAGCTGGCCGCGATCCTGCGAGACGCGATCCAGCGGGGCGACTATGCCCCGGACACCACGCTGCCCAAGCAAGACGAGCTTGCCGACGAGTACGACGTCAACGTCAACACCGTCCGCAAGGCCGTTGGGGTCCTTGAAGCCGAAGGGCTGGTCACGCCGATCAGGCGACGCGGGACCGTCGTCCGGGCTCGACCGCCCATGAAGCGTTTGGGCAAGGACCGGTACGCGAAGAGTAAGTGGAAGTACGGCGATACCGTCGCCTTCGTCGCAGACCGCGAAGCTTCCGGCCGAGACTGGAAGCCGACCGACCAGACGCAGACCGTCGCCAAGGTCGAAGCTGACCGAGAAGTTGCGGATGCTCTCGGTGTCATGGTCGGATCGCCGGTCTACGCGCGGGCGCGACTGGTCAAGGACGCCGGCCAGCCCACCCACATGCTGACGAGCTACTACCGGCCCGCCGACGTCGAAGGCACCCCCATCGTCGACCCGACCCCCGGCCCCGCTGGACGAGGTGGCGGATTCCTGGTCCTCACCCTGCAAGGCCTTGAGCCGGACACCATGACCGAGACCTTCTACGCCAGGATGCCGACGCCCGACGAGGCCGAACAGCTCGAACTCCCCGCAGGCGAACCCGTCATGGTCCTGCAACGACGCACATACACCGGCGACGGCCGCGTGGTCGAATTCGCACGTGGCGTGCACGCCGCCAGCCGCTTCTCCTGGACCTACACTTTCAAGATCCCCGACTGACCCCGGAGACCCAGATGCCTGAGCGCTCGACCACCCTGCCGGACGACCTCCGCGCCGACGTTCAAACGCTCTGGGACTACCACGACATGCACCACGAACTCCGGCCCGCCGATGTCGGGATCGGACTCGGCAGCCACGATCTCGGGGTCGCAACCTTCACCGCGGAACTGTTCCACGCTGGCATGTTCCCGCTCATCGTCTTCACCGGGGCCAACGCCCCGACGACCGTCGACCGGTTTCCGCGCGGCGAGGCGGTGCACTACCGCGAACACGCGCTTGAGCTGGGCGTACCCGATGAGGCCATCCTGGTCGAACCCGAGGCGCGGAACACTGGGGACAACATCACGCTCACTCGGAAGCTTCTGGAGTCACGCGGCATCGAGGTCGGGTCAGTCATCCTCATCTCTCGGCCGTACCAGCAGCGACGCGCGTATGCGACCTGCAAGAAGCTCTGGCCCGAGGTCGACGTCATCTGCGCTTCCCGGCCACTCCCGCTAGATGAGTACATCGAGAGCATCGGCGACGTGGACCGCGTCATCAACATGCTTGTCGGTGACACCCAGCGCATCACCCTCTATGCCGAACGCGGCTTCGCCATACATCAGAAAGTTCCAAGGAACGTAACAAATTCCTACAATCGATTAGTCAAGGCAGGTTTCAGAAAACGCCTCATTCAACAATGAGAGCACGCTCGCCCGCCGGGCAAGTCTTTGAGTCGACCAGGAACACGAATCTCATCGCCAAATAGTCGTTGCTTCCGCGTCGAGATCTCCCTCATCTGCCAACTCAACTACGTCACCAATAGCAATCACGCTCTCATTCTCTGAAAGTTCCCTACCCGCCGAAGGATCGCGCCGCAGTGTCTCGTACCTCGTTTCCCATCTTGGCGGCTGAAAGACACTGCTTATTCCCCTAACCCCCTCAAAGTCGCCGCCAACATTGACCCTCTTTGAACGAAAAGTTCGAGCAATGCAGAGCTTTTCGGATACGCCCGCAACTCTCACTAGCACCTTAGCTTTCGCGACTACGCCAATTAGCTCACCCGAGTCCGGGTCAACGACCTGCACAGGATCACCTTTGACCCGAAAGACCATTCCCACAGTCACACCATGCTCAGACC
Source organism: Amycolatopsis sp. NPDC043889 (assembly GCF_056435645.1). Taxonomy (NCBI): domain Bacteria; kingdom Bacillati; phylum Actinomycetota; class Actinomycetes; order Pseudonocardiales; family Pseudonocardiaceae; genus Amycolatopsis; species Amycolatopsis sp. NPDC043889. The sequence continues at coordinate 711,741 of NZ_JBWKEC010000001.1, read as the reverse complement.
CGCGATTGATAATCAGTTCTCGATCGCTGGTCACCTTGGCAACTTTGCCGACAATTTCAATTGTCATTGATCTATTTCCTTATCACCAGAGGCGGTCGGCAATCGAGCTTCCCTGGTCCGATACCGCTTTAGCTCGCGGTCGTAAACATCCTGAGCCAAGTCTCCCCAGTCCTCGATAGAAGTCGCAGTTGATTCGATTTCCGCCCTTAAGCTATGAGCAACAGAATCAAACCAGTCTGCTGTTCGCTGCGAGTCCTGCCGCTTGCCAGGCTCGGGCGGATTTCGAATTAAATCACTGTACGCTTCCACCCGCACAACCAAAATCCCTAAACGTGCAATCTGATCAAACTTTCGCCGTATCGCAGGACGCGCCTGATTTCGAACAGTCAACCGCGAAGAATCAATCGAGAGAATGCTCCCAAGCGCTGCTCCAGCGACCGCTGAACCAACCTGCATCGCCACTGTCCACTGCTTATTGAGGCTAGCAAAAACAAGCAAGGCCGCACACACGAGAATGACTGCGACCAGAACGAAAGCGAACAACTGTCGCTTCCATCGTGTCTCATCCGCAGTTCCTTCAGCCACGAACGCCATCTTCGCACGACCCGACCGCCAGATGAAGTCGAACACGCAGCACAGCAGCGAATGGCCACGCATCCGTGCTGCGACCAGCCCGCCGTCCAGCAAGGCGTTCGCTACAGATCGCCCGCATCTGCTACGGCACGAGCACCGGTCGCTGTCCAAACTTTGGTTTGCTTGCCGAATTTGGCTCTATGGGATCAAGGCGGCGCGCACGTCACCTCCCGTTCGTCGGCCCACCCGCTCGCGGGACGGACGGCCTGCCGCTCCGCTCCGGCCGCCGCCCGCCGGGTGGGCCCGCCGGACCCGTAGACCGCACAGCGCGCCGCCGCTGACGGCGATCAGCTCATCGGCCTAGTTACGCAGTCCAGTGTCGCTGGCAGGGTCGACCTCATGCCGACCTCAGACCGCACCGCAGCAGAGGCACACGCCGCAGCAGCACGCCAAGCCCTCGAACAGGGCAGAGAAAGCGCGGACCCGATCCGGCTGGCCACCGCCGAGGGACTCTTGGCGGTGTATCACCAGTTGAAGCACATGCAAGACGACTCGATCACCCTCCGGGGCGCAGCCGACCTAGTTGGCGCCATGGACACGCTCAGCCGCAAGCTTCCCGATCGCTAGGACCGCCACCCCGAAGCCGGATCATGACTACGGACGGTGGTGCCGGGTCAAGGCGGGAAAGCGTGCCTTGACCCGGCACCACCGTCCGCGTGCTGGCTTCGTATCGGGATGACGGGGGAGGTGTGGGTGGGACCTCAGCCATGCCATTAGCGTGCCATTAAGGCCGGTCAACCAAGGTCAATCGCGGCCACCCCGAGCAAGCGCCGCCCGCAGGTCAGGGCCACGTTCCAGCATGATCACCCTGGTTCCCAAGCTGAATACGCGGGTTCGATTCCCGTCATCCGCTCTCCCGCGAAAGCCCCAGGTCAGTGGATGTCCACTGTGGACCTGGGGCTTTCGCTTTGCCTCGGAGTACTCGATGACCGAGACCTTGCCGGACGATCTTCGCGCCGACGTCCAGACGCTCTGGGACTACCACGACATGCACCACGAACTCCGGCCCGCCGACGTCGGGATCGGTTGGCTTCAGAGAACGCCTTTTGCCTCAGGACTGGTGACTGTGTGGATTTTGGGACGTCAGATGTCCCAAAATCCACACAGTCCCGCGTGACCGGCCCTGTCGCGACCTGAGCCGAAGCCGGGGACCGTCCCTCGCTGAGCGGCTAGCTTCTGGCGCGTGCGGAAAATGTCGAGCGACAGTACGGCGGCCTTGCTGACCGTGCTGGCCGGGTCGCTGTTCCTTCCGCTCCTCCTGGTCGGCGGGATCTTCCTCATCGTCGGCTTGAACACGGGCAGCACCCCTGGGCCGTACACCGTCGTTTTCGCCAAGGCGGGTGACGAATGCGGGGCGACAGGGCAATATCTCGACGCGTCCACAGGGAACCGCTGAGATGTATGGGTCCGGGAGTGCTCCGGGACGCCTCGATGGAATTCCCCGGTTTCTCCCGCGAGCAGAACGACGAGGTTCGCCGCTTGCTGGCCACGTTGGCGGAAGACGGCGATCTGAGCGTTTTCGACCATCGTTCTGTCCAGGCCAAGATCGACGGGATCGCGGCCGGATTGCCGCCGGGGATCCGCGTCGAGCGGGAATCCGGCTCGACGCGGATCTGGATCGGCTCGGGTTTGACGGTCGCCGGCCTGCTCTTGCTTTCCGACTTCGTCTGGCGATGGCGGCAGAACCGCCGGACCGGTTGTTGATTTCCCAGCGTTGTTACCTTGCCGGGTATGGAGATCCGGGAATTCACCGAAGAGGACTGGGTGCAGGTCTGGCCGATCGTGCGCGAAGTCGTGCGGGCCGCGGACACGTACACCTACGACCCGAACCTCACCGAGGACGCCGCGCGCGCGAGCTGGATCCAGACGCCGCCGGGCCGGACGGTGGTCGCGGTCGAGGGCGGCCGCGTGTTCGGGACGGCCAAGATGGGGCCGAAGCGCGGCGGACCCGGGTCGCATGTGGCGACGGCCAGTTTCATGGTGGACAAGGAAGTTCGCGGCAAGGGCATCGGCGGTGCGCTGTGCGCGAACGCTCTGCGGTGGGCCAGGGAGCAGGGTTTCGCGGGGATGCAGTTCAACGCGGTCGCCGAATCGAACGTGGCCGGGGTCCGGATCTACGAACGGCTCGGGTTCGAGATCGTCGGCACGGTGCCGGGCGCGTTCGAGCACCCGACGCTGGGGCGCATCGGGCTGCACGTCATGTACTGCGACTTCGGCTGAGGGTCAGCCTTCGACGAGTTCCCAGGGGGCGCCGGCGCTCGGCCGGTCGTACACCTGGCCGGGCGCGGCGCTCAGCACCAGGGCGACGTCCGGGTACAGGGTGACGGCGTGCTCCATTTCGAGGGCTTCGACCTCGAAGTCCTCGTTCTCCGGCACCTGGAAGCCGACGAGCAGCCAGCTGCCGTCGGCCTCGCGGACGACCTGGCGCACGGCGCGGGCCGGGGCGGCGGGGTCGGTGGAGATCTCGGCGAGTTCGGTGCTCACGTGGACTTCTTCCAGCGGCGAGCCCGGATGCGTCCACGCGGCGAGGCGGGCGGCGCGCACCAGGAGGTCTTCCTCGTCGTCGTCCGAGTCGGCGACCGAGCTCAGCAGCCACGTGCGCCGTTCCGGATCCCAGTCGGCGGCCATGCCGGTGGGGAGGCCGGCCAGCGCGGCGATCTCCGGGATGAGCTCCACCGCGTCCCGCAGGGGCAGCGCGCCGAACGCGTCCTTGTTCTCCTCCATGTCCTCGGAGAACTCGTTGCCGTCGCTGATGAACCAGTCACCGTCGTCGTCGAGGACGACGAACGCGAGGTTCGACGGGTCCTCCACCAGCGACCGGGAGATGATCACCGGCGACTCGGGATCCTGACTCAGCGGCCAGTTCTCGCTCGACATGCTGGGCTCCCAACGGGGTTGTCCGGCTGTGGGGCACCATCCCACCATCTTCGGCGTTCCCGCCGCGCACCGGACCGGCGGAAGGTCATTCGCTGAGGTCGTACTCGTCGACGTCGAGCGCGGCGGCGGCTTCGGTGAGGAACGCGATGACGGCGGGCGAGAGATGCCAGCCGAATTCCTCGCCGCCGTCCCGGTGATGGAAGTAGCGCACCACTTGCAGCACCGCGCTCGCGCCTTCGTCCACCAGCCTCCGGATTTCCGGGCGGACGGGGGCGAGCCTGCCGATCACGCTCTCGATCTGGTCGTCGACCGGTTCCGGACCGCGATGCGTCACCTTCCAGGCGTGCATCCGCGGCAACCGGTGTTCGGCGGACCGCGAACCCAGTACCAGGACCTCGTCGGGCTCCATGCCGAGCCGCGCGGTGATCTCCCCGGCGGACACGGTTTCGCTCTTCAAGGCGAAGTAGCAGTACTGGTGGACCTTCATACGCCCGGCACCCTAGCTTTCGGGCAGGCTGACCAGGTGAAACGTGACCAATCGCTTATCGAACGTCTCGCGCGGGAGCGCAACGCCTGGTTGTGCACGCTCCGGGCGGACGGATCGCCGCACGTCACGCCGGTGTGGTTCGTGTACCTCGACGACGTCTTCTGGATCGGCAGCGGCGAGCGGAACGTGAAGGTGCGCAACGTCGGCAACGATCCGCGCGTCAGTCTCGCGCTGGAAGACGGTGACGCGCCGGTTGTCGCCGAAGGCCTGGTACGAGTCCATCGCGGAACGCTGCGCGCGGACGTTCTCGAGGCGCTGGCGGCGAAGTACGACGGCTGGGCGGCAGGCGAGGAGATCGAGCCGTTCGGCGCCAGGGTGCTGCTGGAAGTCCCCGTTAAGCGGTGGCTGCTCGCGGGTGTCGCCCAATAGTCTGGAAAGTCCGATACCGATCTTTGGGATGGACGATGCTGACCGGTGAACTGATCCGCTTGCGCCCACTGGAACCCGAGGACGCGGACACGCTGTGGCGCTGGCACAACGACCCGGAGGTCACGCGCTGGCTGACCGCGGACCACCCGGAATCCCTCGCCCAGATCCGCGAGCGCTTCGCCCACCGGAAGCCCAACAGCTTCAGCCAGGTGAACTTCGCGATCGAGAGCCTGGCCGTCGGCACGTTGATCGGCACCTGCACCCTGCGCGACGCCACGCCGGAAGGAGGCCGCGCGGAACTCGACATCTACCTCGGCGAGAAGGACCACTGGGGCGGCGGCTACGGCACCGATGCCATGCGCACGCTCTGCCGCTACGGCTTCGACATGATGCGGCTGCACATGATCGCGCTGTGGGTCGTGGTCGACAACGAGGCCGCGATCCACGTCTACAAGAAGCTCGGATTCCAGGTGGACGGCAGGCATCGGCAGTCGTTCCGCGGCCAGAACGGCCAGTGGCACGACGAGTACCTCATGAGCCTGCTCGAAGGCGAACTCCGCTAGTCGTTCAGTCCTTTCGTGAGCCTGGCGGGCGCCTTCATCCGCCAGGCCTCCTCGATGAGTTCGCGCAGCTGCGTCTTCTCGACCTTCTCCAGGTCGACGAGGATCGCGCCGTAGCCGTCGTAATGCGGCGTGGTGAAGTACGCGGGGTCGCCGGAGGCCAGCAGGGCCTCCTTCTCCGCGTGCTCGCACAGCAGCATCAGCCCGCCCTCGGCCTCGGTGCGCAGCCGGGCGAAGCTCTTGCCCGCGACCTTGAGCGATGGCGTGCGGTACGACGTGGACTCCTCGACCTCAGGCAGCCTGCCCGCCAGTTCCACGACTTCTTCCCAGGTCGTCATGGCGGCCATTGTGCCCTGGGTCACTGACAAAACCACCCCGTAGACGCCATGAAAGGTCCCTTCCTCGCAAATTTCGCAAGGAAGGGACCTTTCATGGCACTCGCGAGGGCTACGGCAGGACGGTGATCCGGTCCGCGGCGGGCGGAGCGATACCCGGGTGCGCACCGAAGTACGCGATCAGCGCGTCCAGGTCCACTGGACCACCCGACAGGTTGGTCCCCTTCGTGAACTCGGTGAAGCCGTCCCCGCCGGCGGCGAGGAAGTTGTTCACCGAAACGCGGTACGACGCCGCCGGGTCGATCGGCGTGCCGTCGAGCGTCAGGTTCGAGACGCGTGACCCCTGTGCCGCCGACGCCGAGTACGAGTACTTCAGTGACTTCGAGATCTGCAGGATCCGCACGACCCCGTTGGCCTGCCACTGCTGTTCGAGCACGTTCTTCAAGTCCGCCCCGGTGAGCGTGATCGTCTGCATGATGTTCGCGAACGGCTGCACGGCGAACGCCTCACCGTAGGTCACGACACCGTCGCCTTCGCCGGCGGGTGACGACGCGTAGGTGAAGTCCGTGCGGATCCCGCCCGGGTTCGTCATGGCGATCTGGGCGCCGTTCGACTTCGTGGCCTCGAGCTGGGCGTCCGCGATGACGTCGCCGAGCGGCGACTCGCCGGAGGCGGCGCCCTTGGCGCTCAGGTCCGCGGTGATGGTGCCGACCGCCTTGTTCGCGATCGGCGCGGCCTTGGTCTTGGCCTCGTCGATCAGGTCCTGCACGTCGCGATCCGGCTTGACGTCGTGGGTGACGATCTGGTTGTGCGCCTTGGTTTCGCCCCGGACGACGTCCAGGGTGCGGCGGTCGATCTTCAGGTCGACGACCGAGAGCAGGCGCCCGAACGACGCGCCCTGGATCACCGGGCGCGGATTGCCGGCAGGGTCGTTGATCACGCAGTTGTACTGCTGGTGGCTGTGCCCGGTGAAGATGGCGTCCACTGTGGACGTCACCTTCTGTGCGATCGCGGTCGCCGCGCCCGGTTTGACCTTGCATTCGTCCGGACCGGCGGTCTCGGAGTTGTCGCCCTGGTGCAGCAGCACGACCTGTGCCTTGACCCCGACCAGGTCGAGCAGCTTGGCGGTGCGGTCGATGGCCTGGACCTCTTCGCCGAACTTCAGGCCCTTGATCGCCTCCGGGGTGACGACCTGCGGCAGATCCTTCAGCGTCGCGCCGATGACGCCGATCGGGACGCCGCCGGAGAACTCGATGCTGAACGGCAGCAACACCGGGAAGCCGTTCTCGTAGTACACATTGGACCCGAGGAAGGGGAAGTTCGCGCCCTTGAAGGACTCGCGGAACTGGCAACCGTCGGTCGGGTGGCAGCCACCGTGCTGCATCCGGCGGAGTTCCTCGAGACCCTCGTCGAATTCGTGGTTGCCCACCACGGAAGCTTCGACACCGAGCTGGTTCAGCAGTTCGACGGTCGGCTCGTCGTGGAACAGCGCCGAGATCACCGGCGACGCGCCGATGCTGTCACCTGCCGAAAGGACGACCGAGTTGCGCGCTTCGCCGCGAAGCTTCTTCAGGTGCGTCGCGAGGTAGGCGGCGCCGCCCGCGTTGACGGTCGTGCCGTCGGGGAGCGTGACACGGCCGCTCGAACCGGACGGCGGTTCGAGGTTGCCGTGCAGGTCGTTGAAGGTGATCAGCCGGACGTCGGTGGTCGCCGACGCGGACGCGGACGCGGACGCGGGCGCGGCGACGGCGGCCAGCGCGGTCAGCGCGGTCAGCGCGGTCAGCGCGGCGCTGGCGACCACGGCCAGCCGGGCAGGGAGTTTCATGCTTCCTCCGATTCGCACGGCGGAGGAGTCTGCCTTGCGGATTTGACCTTCACCAGGGCAGAAAGCAGGACGATAGGCAAACGTCACACGGCGACAGGCAGATAAAGACGTTCGCGCCGCCGGGTGACGTCGTTCGGCATCGGCTCCAGTTCCCCCGTCGCGATGAATCCCAGCCGCAGGTACAGCCGCCGCGCGTGGTCGTTGTCCTCCGCGACGTGCAGCCACACCTCGCGCGCACCGCCTTCCTCGGCGGCCGACCGCACTTCACCCATCAGCTTGGTGCCCACCCCCCGGCGACGGGCTTCGGGCGCGACCCACATCGAGTAGAGGATCCAGCCGTCGTCCCGCGCCCGACCGGCGACGAGACCCACCGGACGCCCGTCGTCGAAGGCGGCGAACCAGACGTCCCCGGTCAGTTTCGCGAGCCACTCCTCGTCGGATTGCGCGCGTTCGGCCGCGGCGATCGAGCCGTAGTTCTCGGGCGTGTCCGTCAGGGCACGCAGGCGGACCTCACGGAAGACGTCGAGGTCCGCGGGGATGAGCCGTCGAACGAGCACCATCCGGGCAGAATCCCACGTCCACCGGCGGATCAGGGAACGAATATCGCCGATCGGCCAAGATCGGGGTCGGCCACTCGGCCGATCCGCCACCGGCAGCGGCGGCCCTTCGACCGAAGTGGCCGCACCCGCATGATCCATAACGTCGTGGTCATGACGAACGCACAGGTCACCGCCCTGCAGTACGGCTTGATCGGCTTCTTCGCGCTCTGGGCGACGGTACTGATCCCGCAGCTGATCGTCCTGCACGCGCGGTACGGCCGGGTGCGGCTTCGTCCCGTCCTGACCATGGCCGCCGTGCTGCTCTACACCACCATGACCCTGGCGGTGACCTTCCTGCCGCTGCCCGGCCCCGGCGTCAAACGGCTGAGTCAGACCGTGCAGCCGCACCCGTTCCAGTGGGTCACCGACATCCACACCGAACTGCTCAAGCACGGGCTGCCGATGGCCGACTGGTTCACCACCCAGACCTTCCAGCAGGCCACCATGAACGTGCTGCTGTTCGTCCCGCTCGGCTTCTTTGCCAGGACGCTCTGGAAGCGCGGCCTCATCGGCACGACGCTGATCGGGCTCGCCGCGTCGCTGCTGATCGAGATCACGCAGCTGACCGCGAACTTCGGCACCGCGCCCTACGTCTACCGGATCTTCGACGTCGACGACCTGCTCAACAACACCGGTGGCGCGATGCTCGGCTGGATCGCCGGGGCACTGCTGCTCAGCCTCGCGCGGAAGCCCGTTCCCTCAACGATCGAGATGCAGCCGCTGCGTGGCGAGCGGGTCGACCTCGCCCAGGTCCGCTAGCCTCGCCTGCCGTCGCTGGGCCGCGCGCCGCGCGGCCCGCCGGTCTTCCGCGATCACCAGCACGGTGGCCACCACGAAGATCAACGCGACCAGGCCGAGGATGAGCGAGAGCTGCAAAACGCCTCCTCGAATACGACCTTGTGTGCGAGATCACAAACAGTACGCATGTCGTGGTGACTTGACCACCCCTTGAGACGAATGCGGGTGTCCCAGGTCACGCCGGGGTCGCCGAGAACCACGTCCGGTCGCCGGTACACCAGCGCTCGAAGGTCAGGTCTGCCCTGTTCAGGGCGGTAGCCGGCGCCTCCGAGTCCAGCCGGCCTCGACCTCGCCGAGCCTGTCACGGACGGACGAGCACCCCGGCCATTGGATGCCCCAGTTCCAGAAGCCGTCGGCCGTGAACGCCCCCTGCTCCATACCCGCCAGCGTGCCGGAAACTGGCGGGGTGAGGACCAAGCCGACCAAGGACGAGCTTGCCGCCGCCTACGGCAAGACCATCGACGACGTCATCGCGCCCGATCTGGACGTGCTGTTCTGCGGGATCAACCCGGGCCTCTACTCGGGCGCGCTCGGCCTGCACTTCGCCAGGCCGGGGAACCGGTTCTGGCCCGCCTTGTACCGCGGCGGCTTCACCCCGCGCCTGCTCGACCCCAGCGAGCAGCACGAGCTGCTCGGCCTCGGCCTGGGCATCACGAACGTCGTCGCGCGGACGACGGCGCGGGCCGACGAGCTGACCCCGGACGAATTCCGTGAAGGCGGGCGCCTCCTCGCGGCGAGGGTCGCCGAATACCGGCCACGCTGGCTCGCCGTGGTCGGGATCACGGCCTTCCGGACGGCGTTCGGACTGCCGAAGGCGAAGATCGGCCCGCAGGACGGCGAGATCGGCGGGGCACGGGTCTGGGTCCTTCCCAATCCCAGCGGGCTGAACGCGCATTGGACGCCCGCGGCACTCGGAGACGAATTCGGCCGCCTTCGCACCGAAGTCCACTCTGAGTAGCGAACATGTCAAGTTCCGCCCTCGGCGGGCTCATTTGAGCAAGAGATCCACAACCAGCTGATACGCAGAGTTTGCCGCGACGGGGCGATACATCTATGAGGGGGATATCGCGTCACGTGCTCCGACCTACTGACTCGTAATAGTTACGAGGTGTCATCTCTGTCCGGTCCCGCAGGGGGGACCGGTTGACGAGGGTGACCACGCCGGGGGGCGGTGGTCACCGAATGGGCTTTCGAGTCCTCTCGTCCGGAGATGGCGGGGCAGGAAAACGGAGGGGTCCGTGATGCGAACCATCGAGCCGAACCGAACACAGGCCGGCAGGCCTGGCGGACTGTCACCAGGCGGCCGCGGCCTCGGCGTGGCCGCCGTCGATCCGATCCCGATCTTCTGCGAGGGCCTGAGCTCGCTGGTCCACCGCACACCGGGCCTGCAGTGGCTCGGGCACGCGACCAGCCATCACGCGGCGCTCCAACTGTGCGAACAGCTCAAACCGGACGTCATCGTGCTGGATTCGGCGCTCGACCCGAACTGCCACCTGTCCCGCCTGCTCAGCGGCGGCGACCCGGCCCTGGTCATCATCACGATGATCAGAGACACCAACCGCACCCAGCAGTACCTCGCCGCGGCGATCGCGGCGGGCGTGCACGCGATCGTGCCGCGGGCGACCGACGGGCGGCACCTGACCGAGGCGATCCGGCGCGCGCACAGCGACCGCCGCTACATCGACCCGACGCTGGCGGCGCTGACCGCGCGGCCGAAACGCCAGCCCGTGCTCCCGAAGCCGGGCGACGCCCCCAAACCGGCGACCGCGCGCGGCCTGATGCCGCTGTCCCGCCGCGAGTACCAGGTCCTGCAACTGGTGGCGGAAGGGCTGGAGAACTCCGGGATCGCGAAGATCCTGTTCCTGTCCGTGGAAACCGTGCGGACGCACGTCAAGAGCATCCTGCGCAAGCTTTCGGCCCGCGACCGGACACACGCGGTGACGATCGCGTTCCGCTCCGGCATCCTGGTCACGAACCCGGACGACGCGCACACGCCGGTCGAGCCGCCCACGACCACTTCGATCGCGCCGTCCTCCCGCTGAGCCCCCCGTATTGCTGATTTACACATCACAACAGTGGCCATTCACTTGCCGCCGGTTACCCACAGGTAATATCCTGAAGTTACCGGCGAGTAGGGGACGTGTGCCCGGCCGGGGAGCCGAACACATTGGAGTGACGAAATGGGCCACTACAAGAGCAACGTCCGAGACCTGGAGTTCAACCTCTTCGAGGTACTCGGCGTGCAGGACCGCCTCGGCAAGGGCGTCCTCGCGGAATCCGACGAGGAGACCGCCCGCGGCGTGCTGACCGAGCTGAACAAGCTCGCTTCCGGTCCCCTCGCCGACTCGTACGCCGACGCGGACCGCAACCCGCCGGTGTACGACCCGAAGACCTTCTCGGTGAAGATCCCCGAGTCGTTCAAGAAGAGCTACCAGGCGCTGATGGACGGCGAATGGTGGCGGCTGGGCCTGCCGAACGAGCTGGGCGGCTTCGGCCTGCCCCCGACCGTGCAGTGGGCCGCGGCCGAGCTGATCCTCGGCGCCAACGCGCCGCTGTTCATGTACATGGCGGGCCCGAACTTCGCCGGCATCGTCGACAAGAACGGCACCGACGAGCAGAAGCGCTGGGCGCAGATCATGATCGACCGCGGCTGGGGCGCCACCATGGTGCTCACCGAGCCCGACGCCGGTTCCGACGTCGGCGCCGGCCGCGCCAAGGCCGTCAAGCAGGAGGACGGCTCCTGGCACATCGACGGCGTGAAGCGGTTCATCACCTCGGCCGAGAACGACATGGTCGAGAACATCATGCACCTGGTGCTGGCCCGCCCCGAGGGCCCCGGCATCGAGACCAGGCCCGGCACCAAGGGCCTTTCGCTCTTCCTCGTGCCGAAGTTCCACTTCGACGGCGAGACCGGTGAGCTGGGCGAGCGCAACGGCGCCTTCGTCACCAACGTCGAGCACAAGATGGGCATCAAGGCCTCCACCACCTGCGAGCTGACCTTCGGCCAGCACGGCACGCCCGCCAAGGGCTGGCTGCTCGGCGAGGTGCACGACGGCATCGCGCAGATGTTCCAGGTCATCGAGTACGCCCGCATGATGGTCGGCACGAAGGCCATCGCGACGCTGTCGACCGGTTACCTCAACGCGCTCGAGTACGCCAAGGAGCGCGTCCAGGGCGCCGACCTGCCGAACATGCTGAACAAGGCGGCGCCGCGCGTCACCATCACCCACCACCCGGACGTCCGCCGCTCGCTGATGCTGCAGAAGGCGTACGCCGAGGGCCTGCGCGCGGTGTACCTCTACACCGCGACCTTCCAGGACCAGGTGTGGACCGGCGAGGGCGACGAGGCCTCGCAGAAGGTCGCGCACGGCGTCAACGACCTGCTGCTGCCGATCGTCAAGGGCGTCGGTTCCGAGCGCGCGACCGAGCAGCTCGTGCAGTCGCTGCAGACCCTCGGCGGGTCGGGCTTCCTGCAGGACTACCCGATCGAGCAGTACATCCGTGACGCGAAGATCGACTCGCTGTACGAAGGCACCACGGCCATCCAGTCGCTGGACTTCTTCTTCCGCAAGATCGTCCGCGACAAGGGCGCTTCGCTGGCCTACGTCGCCGGCGAGATCACGAAGACCATCGAGTCGGAGATCGGCAACGGGCGGCTCAAGAACGAGCGCGCCCTGCTCAAGCAGGCGCTGGAAGACACCCAGGGCATGCTCGGCTCGCTGATCGGCTACCTGACCTCGTCGCAGGAAGACCCGCAGAACATCAACAAGGTCGGCCAGCACACGGTCCGCCTGCTGATGTCGGTCGGCGACCTGCTCATCGGCTGGCAGCTCATCAAGCACGCCGAGGTCGCCATCGGCAAGCTCGACGCCGGCGCGTCCGCGAAGGACGTCCCGTTCTACGAGGGCAAACTCGCCGTGGCGTCGTTCTTCGCGAAGAACGTGCTGCCGGAGCTGACGTCGCGCCGCGCGATCGTCGAAGCCGCGGACAACAGCCTCATGGAGATCCCCGAAGCCGCGTTCTAAACGGTTTAGTGACGAAGAGCCCTCTCCGGTCCGGAGGGGGCTCTTCGTGGTTTCGAGGCGGTTTTCCGGGGGCATTTCCGTGCTGAGTCCGCCCGCGGGCGGAGACCTCGGCAAAGGAGTCTTCAATGACAGTCACCGGCATCATCACGGCGATCGTGGTCGGTTTGATCCTCGGGGTGCTCGGCAGGTTCTTCGCCCCCGGCAAGCAGTCCATCCCGATCTGGCTGACCATCATCGTCGGTATCGTCGCCGCCTTCATCGGTACGGCGATCGCCCGTGGACTCGGCTACGCGGACACGAAGGGCTTCGACTGGCTCGAACTCATCACCCAGATCGTCATCGCCGGTATCGGGGTGACCCTGGCCGCGAACCTCTACGGACGCCGCGGTGTCACCCGGTAAGGGGTCTTGAGGCGCGATGAGCCCGAATCGGTGTCACCGTGGGCTCATCGATCTCCAGCGAAGGAGGAACCATGTTGGGTGGCCTTTGGGGCATCATCACCACGATCGTGGTCGGGCTGATTCTCGGTGTCATCGGCCGGATGCTGGCGTCCGGCGATCAGAAGATCCCGATGTGGCTGACGATCGTGGTCGGCATCATCGCCGCTTTCATCGGCAACTGGCTGGCCGGTGTGTTCGGTGTCCGTGACACCCCGGGCATCGACTGGATCCGGCACGCCTTCCAGGTCGGCGCGGCCGTCGTCGGCGTCATCGCCGCGGCCGCCATCTACGCGAAGGTCAAGGGCGGCGGGCACCGCGCCGTGACCTGACCGGGGCTACGGTCGGCCCCTGTGACCACTCGACTCGATCTCAGTGGCCAGGGGCTGACCTCCCTGCGCGACCTCCCTCTCCCTGCCTCGCTGGAGTACCTGGACCTGTACGACAACCGGCTGACGTCCGTTCCCGACGAGCTGTGGTCCCTGTCCGGGCTCCGTGTGCTGAATCTGGCCGACAACCGGCTGACCACCGTCTCGCCCTCGATCGGCGCCCTGCGGAACCTGCACACCCTGGATCTGGGGCACAACGAGCTTTCGACCCTGCCGGACGAACTCGGCGAGCTGTCCGGGCTGACGGAATACCTTTACGTGAGCGACAACCGGCTCACCGAGTTCCCCGCCGCGCTCTGCTCGCTCGGACGGCTGAAATATCTGGGCTGCACGGACAATCGCATCTCCACACTTCCGGAAGACCTCTCCGGGCTGGCCTCGTTGCGCGAATTCCGCTTGTACGGCAACGGGTTGACCGAACTACCGGAATCGATCGGGACGCTTTCCGCGTTACGCGAACTACACCTGCGGAAGAACCTGCTGACTTCCCTGCCGTCCTCTCTCGGGGAGCTGAACGAGCTGCGTCAGCTGGACCTGCGCGAGAACAAGCTCACTTCGCTGCCGTCGTCCATCGCCCGGCTGTCCAAATTGGACAAACTGGACCTGCGCTGGAACAAGGAGTTGCGGGAGCCGTCGTGGCTCGCGGACTTCGAGGCTCGCGGCTGCATGGTGCTGCGGTGAGCCTCAGAGCCTGATGGCGGAGCTGAAGATGTACTCCGAAAAGTGGCCGAACGCGTGAACCCGCCCTGCCGACGTCGATCACGGACGCGGGTTCACCAACAGGAACTCAGGTGCAGATGATCGCGGCCCGCGGCGAGTAGGTCGCGTTGCGGGTCTCCCGGCGGACCTCCGTCCCGGTGACGACGTCGACGAGCACGCGGGTGTCCGAGGTGCTGAACCCGGCCGCGCCGGGATCGGGTACGCACCCGGGGCCAGAGCCCATCTGCACGGGCTGGGGGACGTGGGAGTGCCTCTCCCCGCCGACGCTCTGCACCGAAAACCGTTTGGTGCCCCAGATCCGCACGGTCACCGAACCGTTGGCGGGGATCACCTGGATCGCGATCCCGGTCGGGGCGTCGTTGACGATCTGCAGCTCGACCGGCGAGCCGTCGTCGTTGATCGCCTTCACGTCGCGCGCGACCGGATAGCGGTCGAGGTAGTGGTCGTGTTCCAGATGCCCGCCATCGGCCAGCCCCGCCAGGTACGCGGCGTTGTAGAGCGTCGTCGCGAGCTGGGAGACACCGCCGCCGACCACGACCGGCCCGGTGCCGTCTTCGTTCACCGGAGCGGGGACGTAACCCGCGTCCGCCGTCCTCGCTCCGGACCGCGCGCCGAGGCTGAACGTCTCGTTCGGCTTCACGATGGCGCCCGAGACCCTGCTCGCCAGTGCCTGCACGTTCGTCATCGCCGGCCCGCTCAGGCCCGACGTGGTGAATTCGCCGATGATCTCGTTGATGCCGAGGACGTTCGCCGCGTCGGTGCTGACGGCCGGGCTGCTGGCGTCGTAGACCGCCTTCAGCTCCCGCTCTTCGCTCTTCGCGAGCACCGAGGTCAGCGTCGAGAACGTGTGGTCCCAGTTGATCTTCCGCGCGTCCTTCGACGGCTGCACCGCCGGCCTGTCGCCGACGAAGACGATCTGCGCGTCCGCCCCGTCGGTCTCGGTCTCCTTGAGCTGAGGCTGCGCGGCGGCGCGCAGTTTGCCCTGGTCGATGCGGACTTCGAGGTTGCCGTCGTCGCGCGCGGCGAACTGGAAGGACTCCGCGATCGTGGCGGGCTTCAGTGTCGCGTCCTTGCCCTCGCCGCGGATGACGAGCGGTTTCGCGACCGCGGGGACGACGATCTTGACGAGCGCGGCGTGCACACCGGGCGAAGTCGCCTTAACGGGCGCGACGTTCACCTTCAGCTCGACACCTTCGTCGCCCAGCCAGCGGTCGATGACCGCGGTGACCGCCTCCTTGACGTCGGCGAGCGTCTGCCCGTTCCGCGGCTCGACCGCGGTGGCGACGACGCCGCCGTCGCTGCCCGCGACGGGCTGGAACGTGATGTTCCCTTCGACCGGCGGGCGGTTCAGCTGAGCGGCGGCGAGGTCCGAGACGGCCTTTTCGAGCTTCGGCGCGTCGGTCCAGGTGACGACACCGACCTCGCGGCTGCTGAAGAACGACATCAGCCGCGTGTACGGGCTCAGCGGCTGATGACCGGCGCGCCCCAGCGTCTGCGGCCAGTCCAGGCCGAGACCGGACGACGTCGGGTACAGCACCGTCCGGACGTCGCCGGCCCGCACCCGCACCGGCTCGATCAGCCTGGGCTCCAGCTCACGGCGGAGCTTCGACTCCGCCTCCTTGTGCGTGAGGCCGCCGACGTCGATCCCCGCGACCGTGACGCCGCGCGGGACGTCCCCGGCGCTGACGATCAGATCGACCGCGTACGCGACCACGAACAGGCCCATGAGCACCCCGGTGACCATGAGGGCCTTGCCGAGTCCCCGGCGGAACTTCGACGCGGGCGTAGGCGGCGGATTCACCACCCTGTCACCCTCGAAGAGCTCGTCCACCAGGCCCTGGTCGGAGTCCGGGAGGAGATCGTCGGTGAACAGGCCGGCACCCGGCTCGTCACGGTCTTCGCGCACCGCCCCTCCCGTGGCTCGAGTTACAGGTACAACCCCGTGCCGTGTTCGGTCCGTTCGGTCGCCACGGCGTGGATGTCGCGTTCCCGCATCACCAGGTGCCCCTCACCCTGGATCTCGACCTCGTGCTGGTCATCCGGGTTGAACAGCACGCGGTCGCCGGTCTTGACGTTCCGCACACTGTTGCCCACGCCCAGTACATCACCCCACGCGAGCCGCCGCGCGACCTGCGCGGTGGCGGGGATGACGATGCCGCCGGAACTTCGGCGCTCCCCGTCCTCGGGGGACAGCTTCACGAGCACCCTGTCCTGCAGCATCTGAATCTCGAGTTTCGGCCGATCTGACACGAGTACGACTCTACTTACCCGGATCGCCCGCCATGACCAGGCTCAGCACGCTTTCTCCGCCCTTTTCGAACCGCACCGGGACGCCCCAGTCCTGCCGGGTGATGCGGCACGCGGGGTGCTCGCCTCCGTCGTCACAGCTGGCGGCCTGCGCGACGACCTGAAGGACCCCGCCGGTGACGCCCTCGGCGAAGCGGAGCTTGCGGAACAGGTCCGTGCCCACCCCGGCGCCGTCGGCGAGCAGTTCCGGCGGCGACGCGCTGATCTCCAGCCGCGTCGACGGGCCGAACCGGTCGTCGAGCTTCTCACCCGGTGGCGGGGTGAAGACGACGGAGAACTCCAGCTCACCCGGCGCCAGCACGGTCGGCGGACGGCGGACCGCGTGCGCGTCCCCGGCCACCGCCTGCTCACCGAGCGGCACCGGACCGACGCGGCTTCCCGCCGACTCGACGACCAGAAGTTCGCCGTCGTGCACGAGCAGTCCGGACGGCTCCGCGAGACCGGTCGCGAGCGTGGTCACCCGGCGGGTGAGCGGGTCGTAGCGGCGGATGGCGCCGTTGTAGGTGTCGGCGATCGCGATGGTGTCGCCGGGCAGCACGGCGAGGCCGAGCGGATGTTGCAGGAGCGCCTTGTCCGCGGGCCCGTCGACGTGCCCGAAGGAGAACAGGTCGACGCCGACCGCCGTGTGCACGGTGAACGTCTCGCCCTCGGGCTGGATCCAGCGCAGCGCCGACGTCTCCGCGTCCGCGAGCCACAGCTTCCGTCCGTCGGGCGTGAGACCGGACGTCTGCGCGAAGAACGCTTCGTGGACGTCACCGTCACGCAGGCCTTCAACGGTCGTGCCGGCGAAACGGCGGATGGTGCCCGAGACGGGCTCGAACACGCTCAGCGTGTGGTTGCCCGCCATGGCGACCACGACACCGCCCGCGGGTCCCCACCAGGCGACGTCCCAGGGGCTGGTCAGGTCGATGTCGAGCGCCTTGCCGGTGTCGACGCCGTCGCGCCACTGACGGCCGGTGCCGGCGACAGTGGAGACCTCACCGGTGATCAGGTCGATACCGCGCAGCCGGTGACCGGCCGTGTCGGCGACGACGGCGTGGTACCCCGCGCGCTCGGCGACCTCGTACGGCAACAGGGTGATCCCGGACGGCTCGGTGAAGCTCGCCAGGTCGAACGGCCCGTCCTGCGCGCCGCGCTCTCCGCTGCCGAAGCGGCGGATGATCGTCTCGCCGTCGGACGCGAACTCGACGATGGAGTGATTGCCGGTGTCGGCGACCAGGATGCGGCCTTCGGCGGTGGTGACGGCCTTGCTCGGGAAGCGCAGCTCGGTGCGCTTCTCCTCGGCCGGGACGTACGGGCTGCCGCCGCGGCGCAGCGTGCCCTTGGCCTCGTGGGTGGCGACGAGGTCGGCGATCACCCGGCGCAGCGCCTCGGCGTGCCCTTCACCGGCGGCGACGTGGACGACGTAACCCTCGGGGTCGACGACGACCAGCGTCGGCCACGCCTTGACCGCGTACTGCGACCAGGTGGCCATCTTCGGGTCGTTGAGCACCGGGTGGTGCACTTCGTAGCGCCGCACGGCGGCCTCGATCGCGGCCGCCTCGCCCTCGTGCAGGAACTTGGGCGAATGCACGCCGATGGTCACCAGGACGTCGGCGAACTCGGCCTCCAGCGGGCGCAGCTCGTCCAGCACGTGCAGGCAGTTGACGCAGCCACTGGTCCAGAAGTCCAGCAGGACGACGCGGCCGCGCAGCCCGGCGAGCGTGATCCGCTCACCGCCGGTGTTGAGCCACCCGTCGCCGTCGAGCTCGGGCGCCCGGACGCGGGACTGCGTTCGTGGAGAAGTCACGACATGAGTGAACTACACGCGCGGCCGTGCTGTTCCGAGGTCCAGGCGTTGAGAGGGCGAGCTCACCCCGAGGGAGGAGCCCCATGTGGGTGATGAGGGAGTGGTGTTAAAAGAGAAGGCGCCTTCGCGTTGGGCAATTTAGGCTCGAACACATGTCCACTGTTGAGCACGCCTTCACCATCGAGGAGGCACACGATCTCCAGGCGAGCTTGGCCGAACCCGTGCGTCCCGGGTTGAGCGAGGCCGAGCTCGACGACGTCGAAGCCCGCTTCGGCTTCCGGTTCGCCGCCGACCACCGCACCTTCCTCTCGGCCGGGGTGCCGATCGGCGACCGCTGGCCCGACTGGCGCTGCGGCAACCCCGACCAGCTGCGGAAACGCCTGGACTGGCCGGTCGACGGAGTGCTGTACGACGTCGAACACAACGGCTTCTGGCTGCCGGACTGGGGCATGCGCCCGCATCACCTCGCCGACGCGCTTTCGCGGGCCCGCTCGCATCTGGCGCTCGCCCCGCAGCTGGTTCCCGTCTGCGGGCACCGGTATCTGCCGGGAATCGCCGGGAGCACGGGATATCCGGTGCTGTCGGTGTATCAGACCGACATCGTCTACTACGGCTACGACCTGCGGGGGTACCTGCGGCACGATTTCTGTGGCGAGCCCTTGGGCCCGCCGCCGTCCGGCGGGCCGCGTCAGGTCGAGTTCTGGTCGCGGTTCGTGGAGTGAACGGACTCGGCGGCGGCCTTCAGCCGGGCCAGCGTCGCGGCGATGTTCGCCCGGTTGGCGTCGTCCCGCTTCCAGACCCCGGTGAACAGCGACGTCGGCCCGCGCAGCCAGCCCGGCCGCCGGTCCCACGTGCTTTCGACGGCCACGCAGCCGTCGCCCGAGGGCTCGATGTCGTACTGCCAGCGCGCGACGGGAAGACCGGCGACGGTGGTCACCTCGAACGCGAACCGCTTGCCCTGGTCGGCGTCGGTGATCGTCGAGAGAGTGCTCCAGCGGCGGAACCCCTGGCGGTTGCGGCCGCGGAACTTGGCGCCGACGGCGGGCTCCTTCGCCGCACCGACCCAGCGGTGCCCTTCGTACTCCTCGGCCATGTCCGCGAGGGCGCCCGGGTCGCTGACCAGGGCGTACACCTTCTCGGGCGGGGCGGCGATCGCGATCTTGCCGGTGGCGCTGGGCTGCGTCATCACATACCTCCGTACTGAGGGTATGTGAAATACCCTCAGTTGTCGCGGCGGAGCATCCGGCTTATGCCGGCCGCCACCGTCGTCGCCAGCACCCAGCCCGAGGCGGTGAACCCGGCCGCGACCCAGTTGTCCATGCCGTGCATGTACCAGCGCGACTTGTTGCCGAAGTCGACGATCGGGACCAGGAGGTCGATCGTGTACAGCACCGGGTTCCACTGCAGCCCGGTGTCGTCCTGGTTGACCAGGCACCGCGGCCCGCTCACCGTGAGCTTGGGGTTCGTGATGCAGTCGTCGACGCCGAGCCCGAACCACAGGCTCCCCAGTACGAGCAGCGTCAGCAGCCAGCCGAGCGCGCGCACCGGACGGAAGCCGTAGCCGACCATCGACCGCTGCAACCAGCTCCACACGTGCACGCCGGGTCCGAAGAACTTGAAGCCCTTCGCGAGTGCCTCGTACCGGAACTGCTGTTTCTTCAGCAACACCGTGGACGCGTGCTCTTCATTACCGGACGCGCGCAGCGTCGCCGCCAGCTGGTCGTAGGGCCCCGGGCGGTAACCGTCCATCGCCTTGCGCAGCAACGCGATCCGATGGTCGATCGCCCGGTCGTCGTCGAGCGCGATGTCCTCTTGCAGTGCGTCGTAACGGAAATCCTCCAGCTCGATCCCGCTCGCCGACGCCCAGAACGCCTCGTTGTCGCCCAGCGTCCCGCAATGCGCGCGCCGCAGCACGATCCGGCCGTCCGGCGGAGCGCCGGGCGTGAGCAGGAATTCGTCGGCCGAGACATCACTGCCGTCGAGCGCGATCCCGTGCTGTGGCAGGGAACCCAGTCGCGCGCCGCGGAAGTCGACGCGCCGCGCGACCTGTGCGCCGTCGAGGTTGACCCCGCCCTGCGCGACGAACGGGCGTTCCTTGTTCTCGGTGAGGATCAGGTCCCGGCCGATCCGCGCGGTACGGACGTCCAGCGAGTAACTGGTGCGCGTGCGCGCGCCTGGCTCGGTCAGGCTCGTGCCGAAGAGGTTCACGCTGCCGCCGATCTCGGCGCCCTGCAGCCGCAGGGTGCCCTGAACGGTCGCGTCGGTGAGCTGGAAGTTGCCCGCGACCTTCGCGCGTCGCGCGGAAAAGACGTCGCGGCGCGGGTGGAGGAACATCGAGTTCCACGCCAGCACGTTGCCGCCGACGGTGATGTCGGCCATGCGCAACTGCCCGGACGGCACCCGCAGGCTCGTCGCCTCCAGATCGCCGCCGATGGTGGTCCCGTCGAGGTGGATCGCGCGGTCGTAGTAGGGAATGGTCTGCCCGCGGACGACCTGGACCTCGGCGCCGGCCAGCCGCAGCGACCCGCCGATCCGGGCGTTGACCATCCGCAGCGTCCCGGTCGCCTGCATCCCGTCGCTCAGCTCGAGGTTCCCCTTGACCGTCGAGCGATCCGCGACCAGCGCCGGCCGCGGATCGATGTACGGATCGTTCGACTTCCACGCGTCGACGACGATCGGCCCGGCCTGGTTCACCGAAAGCCTTGCCTCGCGCAAAATGATGTCACTGTCCACAGTGGCGCTCGGCAGGAACATGATCCCACTGGCGGAGAAGCGTTTCCGCTGCGCGGCGGGCCCGTAGTTGTCCACCTCGCACAACAGGCTGCCGCCGATGTGGATCCCGTTCCCGTTGAGCGCGAACCCGTCCCGGTTGTTCAGCGTCGCGCCGGAGAAGTTGACGTTACCGCCGGCGCGCATCCCCGGGATGCGGACTTCTCCGTTGGCCACCAACCGATACGCCAGCAACGCGCCGACGATGTTGACCCGGTCGGCCTGGATCGCCTTGCCGCGCGGATGCGTGATCACCGTGCGGGTCAGCACGACGGAGCCCTCGATGACCGCGTCGGTCAGGTTGACCGCCGCGTTCGGCATCCCGCGCTCACGATCGTCGCCGCGCTGGACCGTGGTCTCCTCGATCTCGTGCTCGGCGTCGACGTGCACGACACTGCGGATGAGGCGGACGTCGTTGCGGGTGCGGAGGTTGCGCGCCTTGAGCCCGGGCAGCCAGCATTTGCGGAACACGAGCCCGAGCAGATGCGCCTCGCGGACGTCCGGCGGATGCTCGAACCGGCACCGCTCGAACCGGAACAGATACTTGATGTCGGCCGCGCGCAGATCGAGCGTCCCGGTGATGTACGCGTCCTCGACCTGCACGATCGGCGCGTTGGTCGCCTGGCGACGCCAGCGGAGCAGCCCCGTCGTGCCCGGCTTCATCAGCTCGGACGCCGGGACCTCGTACCGCTTGTCGGGGTTCGGATCGAACGGGTCGAGCGGCGGCAGCGACGTGTCGCCGTTCTGGTCGCCTTCCCCCGGATCACGCGGCCCGTTGTTGCGCCGAAAACCCGGCATCGTTTCGTTCCCTCCCCCGTCGTTCCTCGGGCACCAGCGAAGCCGATCACGCATGGGATTCGCAAGTGGCCCAGGGCAGTAGACCGGAAGCTGCCACGTGCCTACGACGGCAGAACGGCCGACTCGGGTGCTGGACCAGGCCGTTTCTCGCGGCGTCGGTGATCTTGAGCGGATTCGGCGTGAGGGCGGCGGTTCGCTGCTACGGTCACTCAGCGGAGTCGGTGTTGGACTACGGGTAGGTCGCGCCCTTCGCGGCCCGTGCGGGGAGGCACGACAGTGCTGGGCCGCACTCGCCCGCGCAGCACCGGTAGCACTTCGCTCCACAGCCGAACCATGGCGAGCTCGGTTCCAGACAAGCGAGAGCAGGAAAGGCCCCGAATGTGACGGCTCATCATCGCCTCGACGATCACCTGCACGACTTTGCTGCTTGCGACGGCTTGCTACGGTGACAAGACCTCGGGGAGCCCCACCTCTGCACCGGCGTCGTCCTCGGGCCTACCGCGAGCAGGTGCCCCTGCCGTGCGAAGTCCACTGAAGACCGACCTGCTGACCACGGATCCCTGCGGCGCTGCTACCAAAACCGAGGTCGAAGGCGTGGGAGGAGCCCTCAAAAGCACAGCGGCCGAAGACATCGCGAGCGGAAGCGGTTGTGCCTGGATCTTCGCCGACTCCGCAGGGAACGTCAGCGGCGCATTGAACGTCAGCCAGCCCGACGGCCTCAGTCACCTATACGCGCTCAAAGCTCAAGGTAGCGGCGTAACGACGTTCAAACCACTGCCGGACATCGCCGGGTATCCGGCAGTCGAGTACGCGAATGGTGGCGAAGGTCAAGGCGCTTGTCAGCTCGCAGTAGGCCTCCGCGACGACGTGACATACGTCCTGGTCACGCAACTGCGGCGTGGTAGCCCCTACCTGGACGACCCGTGCGGCTTGAGCGTGAAGATCGCAGAGTTCACGATCCAGCATCTGAAGGCGGTCCAATGACCTTCCGGCGATGCGAGAGCTCATCGCCGTCCCTGGCTGGCCGCTGGCAGCGGAGCGCACCTGCCAGTCGATGTACGGACCAGAACGCCTCCTGCACCACACGCACGGCACGTCCGCCGAGTCGGGAAGGACGAGCCGAGGGCGGCGGCCTGGGCTTTCTTGATCAGACAAAACCGTCTTTCAGGCCAGACCACGCTGATCGTCCCATCTTTCGATGGTGATCTTCCGCGAAGGGGCTGATCAACGGTTTACCTGCTGCTATCGTCACCGATTGGAGTCAGCAGAGAACTACGGGTAGGTCGCGCCCGATGCGGCCCGTGCGGGGAGGCACGTCATGACAGGACCGGGAAGCGGCCCACAGAGGGCCAACGACCAGGCCAACGGACCGGGGTCGCAGGCGACGCCCGACTACCGCGATCTGGGCACCGGGCAGGCCAAGGCCGACTTCGCCGCCGCCTCGGCGAACGGCGGCTGGGAGTTCGATGCCGAGGCCATGGACAAGGTGATCAAGTCTCTTGAGGATTGCCTTCAAGGTGACTTCGCGATCGCCCAGAACGAAGCGACGTGGCTGACCCAGATCAAGCCGCCGGGTGCAGAGGTCGGCAGCGAGGGTTACACGCAAGCCGCTGTCACTTCTGGTCGGTCCTATCAAGACTTTCTCCGAGGCGCCCGCGCCTATACGGACGCCTACGTGAGCACTCTGATCGAGATCAAAACGGCCTATCAGAATCAAGACCAAGCGGCGATCGACGCGCTTCGCCAGATCGGAAAAGTCGACTGATGCGACCTCGAGCCATTCCCATGATCGCCGCAACCATCGCCGTGGTCGCACTGTCCGGCGGTTGCAGCGACAAGAATCCGGGAACCGCCGAAACTCCGGCGCCCACCGCGCCGTCCTCCTCGACACTGCCTTCTGATGGCGCACCGAGCGTGACTGATCCGATCACTGACACCTCCGTGGTCGAGGCAGACCCTTGCCGCGCGATCCCGACTGCTCAAGTGGAAGAGGTCGGCGGCAAGGTCGAAAGTTCCCGTCTGGACAAGATGGCCTTGGGCAACGGTTGCACCTGGTTGTTCGCCGGGAGCCCCAGCAACGTCAACGCCGGGCTCGTGACCGGCAACAAGGACGGCCTCAGTTCTCTCTACGCGCAGCACAAGTCCGGTGGTCTCACCACTTTCAAGCCGGTCGAACCCATCGAGGGCTATCCGGCGGTCATCTACGCCAACGGCGGTGAGGACGAAGGCACCTGCACGTTGGCGGTCGGTGTTCGGAACGACCTTGTGTACACCGTGATTCCGCGCCTGTCGATGAGGCATCCCGGTTTTTCCGACGCGTGCGGAATGGCGACCAAGGTCGCGGCCGCCGCGATCAAGAACTTCAAAGGGGCGTAGGTCATGACCTACAGCGGTTGGGAGATCTTCACCAAGCTCAACACCTACCCCGAAACCACAGCGACTCTGGACAGGGCACAGCAGGCCTCTCACACCTTGATGGACATCCATCACAGAATGAGCAGGACGCTGGAGTCCAGCCAGACGGCGCTGAGTTCCTTCTGGAAGGGCAAGGCCGCCGACAGCGGTACAGCGGGCCTCGCCCCGCTCATCGCGACCTCCAAGATCGCGGGCGAGAACATGGACCGCGCCCGTCAGTCGATGTTCGACCAGAACGCCTCTTTCCATTACACGCGCGGTAATGTCCGCCCGGTCGAGAAGGAACGCGCGGGGGACAGCGGGCCCGAGGACGTCTTGTCCATCGGGGCGAGTGACGACGAGATCGCGGCGGCGAAGTTCGACGCGGACACGAAGCACAACGTCGAGATCTACGAGCCGTACTACCAGAGCACCCAGCCGCGGCAGCAGTCGCTCGCGCCGGCGTATCCGGCCGCGCATGATCCGAACGTTTCGTCGGGGCCGATCACGCCGGATCCGATCGATCCCGGTCAGACCAAGGTCAGCGGGTTCAGTGGCGGGCCCGGCGACTCCGGGCGGCACAGTGGTCCCAGCGGGTACACCGGCGGGCCGAGTTCGTACAGCGCGCCTCCGGGGGCCGAGGGGTATCAGGCGCCGAGGCCGCCGCAGGTCCCGCCGACGCCGAGGATTCCGCAGGTACCGCGACCGCAGCCTTCGCCGCAGCCGAACGATCGGACCGAACTGTCCCAGTGGGACCGTGGGACGCAGGTACGGCCGGGCGACCACCGCCCGCCCGGCTTCGGCCCCGGTCCTGGCGGCGGTCCTGGAGGTGGCGGCAGTGGATTCGGCCCGGGAACGGGCGGCTTCGGGCCCGGCGCAGGCTTCGGGCCGGGTGGCTCGACGGGCGGGCCGGGGAGCATGGGGCCCGGCCGCGGCGTCGGCGCCGGCATGCCCGGTGAAGGCGCGATGCGCGGCACACCGGCGGGAGGACCCGCGGCCGCGGGACGCCCCGGAGCGCCTGGCATGGGCGGCGGCGGGATGGGCGCCGGTGCCGGCAAGGGCAAGGGCGGCGAGGACGAAGAGCACCAGCGCAAGATCACGCTGCAGGAAGAGGACGGCGACTCCCTCTTCGGCGGTTACGACGGGGACAAGCCGGTTCCGCCGGTGATCGGCGCGTAATCGTGCTGCGGAAACCCGTCGAGCTCACACTCCAGACCTACGAAACCCTGCTGGACCAACACAATCTCGGCGACATCCACCCGACCCTCGTCCGCGGCGCGCAGTGGTATCTGCCCGAGGAACGCCGCGAGCTCGCGGCCACCGCAAAGTCCGAATTGGACAGACAAGGACTGCTCACCCGTGGCCGGATCGACGACGAATTCCTCGACACGCTGCGATTTCTGCAGCGGCCGGCAGTGGAGTACTACTCGTGGGTGAAGTCCGAAGGGCGTGAGCGGACCGTTCGCGCCGCGGGAAGTGGCCGGGAAGCGGTCACGGTGGTCTTGGTCGACAAAGTCGTCTACCTGACGCCGACGCGGCCGGACACACTGGCGCAGGATTTCACCGGCCTGCTCCCCGAGGCTCCCGCCGCGCGCACGCCGTCCTTGAACTGTTCGGAAGACGATCTGCAGGTCCTGATGAAGGGCGAAATGCTGACCGGCACCGGCCCGAGCATCCGTGACGCGAAGAAGATCCTCCAGTGGATCCGGTCGCCGCACACCTTCTTCGGCAGGCTTTACGTCGCCATCCGTGATGGTGGCGGCAACCGGAAACGCGTCGAAAGACCACCGGGCTGGATGGACACCGAACAGGGCCGCGTCGTGTTCGGCCCGGACGCCAAGGGCTGGGTGAGCCTCATGGGCGCCGGGCCGCACGAAATCGTCGCGAAGGTCGTCCAACTGGAGTCGCAGCTGCGGGGACGCTAGCCCTGGTGGTTCGGATTCAGGACCCGCGAGAGGAACGTCTTCGTGCGTTCCTCCTGCGGGTCCCCGATCACCTGGTCCGGCGAACCCTGCTCGACGACCACACCGCCGTCCATGAACAGCACGATGTCGGCCACCTCTCGGGCGAACTGCATCTCGTGCGTGACGACGAGCATCGTCATGCCCTCCTGCGCGAGCTGCCGCATGACCGCGAGGACGTCACCGACCAGTTCGGGGTCGAGCGCGGACGTCGGTTCGTCGAACAGCATGACGTCCGGGTTCATCGACAGCGCCCTGGCGATCGCGACGCGCTGCTGTTGCCCGCCGGAAAGCTGCGTCGGCAGCGAAGACTCCTTCTCCGCCAGCCCGACCTTCGCGAGGTTTTCCCGCGCGATGCGCTCCGCCTCGTCTTTGCCACGCTTCAGCACCTTGCGCTGCGCGACGGTGAGGTTTTCGAGCACGCTCAGATGCGAGAAGAGGTTGAACGACTGGAAGACCATGCCGATCTTCGTGCGGGCGCCGTCGATGTCGACGTCCGGATCGGTGATCTCGCTGCCGTTGACCACGATCTTGCCCTGCTGCGGTTCCTCGAGGAGGTTGACGCAGCGCAGCAGCGTCGACTTGCCCGAACCCGACGGGCCGATGATGCAGACGACCTGGCCGCGCTCGACGTGCAGGTCGATGCCCTTGAGCACTTCGAGTTCGCCGAACGCCTTGTGCAGTCCCGAAACCTCGACGATCGTCTGGGTGCTCATACCGTTCCTCCGCCGGGCACTCCGGCTCCGTATTTCTTCTCTAGCCGCTGCTGCAGGATCGACAGCGGGATGGTGATGACCAGGTAGCACAGACCGGCGACGACGATCGGGGTCAGGCCCTTGGCCTCCAGCAGCGCCTGACGGCTGAACTGCGCGAGTTCCTGCTGCGCCGGGGTGGTGCCGAGCAGGAACGCCAGCGACGAGTCCTTCGTCAGCATGATCAGCTCGTTGGCCAGCGGCGGCAGGATGATCCGGAACGCCTGCGGGATCACGACGGTGATCATCGTGCGGGCCGGCGACATGCCGAGCGAACGCGCGGCCTCGACCTGCCCGCGCGGCACCGCCTGGATACCGGCGCGGATGGTTTCCGCCATGTAGGCGGACGACACGATACCCAGCGCCAGCATGATCGCGACGTTGCGCGGCAGGGTCGTGTCGAACGCGGTCGGCACGCCGATGCCGACCGCGAGGAAGATCAGCAGTGCGGGCAGACCGCGGAAGAACTCGATGTACCCGCGCGCGAACCAGCGGTACGGGCCGACCGAGGAAAGTCTCATCAGGGCGAGCAGCAGGCCCATCCCGAGGCCGAGCGCGAAGCCCAGCGCGGTGAAGACGATGGTGTTCTTCAGTGCGACGGTGATGACGTCCGGGAACTGCTTGGCGGCGACTTCGAGATCGAAGAACGCCTTGCCGATCCGGCTCCAGTCGGCCAGCAGCGCGAGCACGATGACGATCACCAGCAGCAGGACGTACTGCCCGGTCCGGAAGGCCGAACGTCGCTGGCGGCGGCTCAGAGCCATTTCTCTCCTCAAACAGGTGGCGACAAGCCTGTGGCCGGTGCGCTGGCACCGGCCACAGGGCGGCTTCAAACTAGTGCTAGGCGGCACCGCCCGGCTGCCAGGTCGGCGCCTTGCCGAACCACTTCTGGTAGATCTGCGCGTAGGAGCCGTCCGCCGCGGCGGCCTTGAGCACCTCGTTGATCTGGCCGAGGAGGGCGCTGTTGCCCTTCTTCACGCCGATGCCGTAGAACTCGTTCGTCTTGAACTCGGTGACGACCGTCGTGTCCGGGTTCGTCTTCGCGAAGTCGTAGAGCACGCCGTTGTCGTTGACGCCCGCGTCGACCGTGCCGTTCTTGACGGCCTGCTCCAGCAGCGCGAGGTCGTCGAAGGTGACGATCTCGGCGCCGGCGGCCTTCTCCTTGGCGTAGTCGGCGCCGGTGGTGGCCGACTGGACACCGATCTTCTTGCCCGCGACGTTGGACAGGTCCTTGATCGGCGAACCGGTCTTGACCAGCAACGCCTGGGTCGCCTCGAAGTACGGGTCGGAGAAGTCGAACTTCTCCTTGCGCTTGTCGGTGATCGTCATGCCCGCGGCGGCGAGGTCGCACTGTCCGGTGTTCATCGCTTCGCCGGACTCGATGGTCTCGAAGGCGATGTCGACGATGCTCTGCTCGACACCCAGCTTCTTGCCGACCAGGTCGACCAGGTCGACGTCGAAACCGACGATCTTGTCACCCTGCTTGACCTGGAAGGGCTGGTAGGGCAGGTGCGTGCAGGTGGTGATCTTGCCGGACGCGACGAGCTGGACGCCGCCGGCCGCGGTTCCGCCTTCCTCGCCGCACGCGGACAGCGCACCCGCGGCCAGGGCGAGCGCCGGGATCAGGGCGAGCGCTTTGAATCGAGCCACGTCGTCACTCCTCGTAGTTCCCATGTGTCGAGAGCACGCATATTGCCACTCATCCGGCGGCAAGCACAGCACTGCGACGTTACAGCGCCGTTTCGGCCGTCACGGGCGTTGCATGAGGTATCGCGCCGGCATGGCAGGGTGAGCGAGTATGGCGACCATGAACAACAACCCGGCGCCGCGGCTCCCACCTGCGGGCCGCCGCCCACGGACGACGACGTCGGCGCGGCGCGCGGCGAGGCCCGGGGCGCAGTTCGACGGCTATCTCTCGCCGTCCCGGCCGCACGCGGGCGCGTACGACGAGATGTTCACGGCGGACGGGACGGTCCGCCAGCCGTACCGGGCGCTGTACGAATCGATCTCCGCGCTGACGTCGGCCGACCTCTCGTCCCGCTCGGCGGCGATCGACCGGGCCATGGTGGACCAGGGCATCACGTTCTCGCTGTCCGGCCAGGAACGCCCGTTCCCGCTCGACCTGGTGCCGCGCGTGATCACCTCCGCCGAATGGAGCAAACTCGAACGCGGTGTGGCACAACGGGTCCGCGCGCTCGAGGCCTTTCTCGCCGACGTGTACGGCGACCGGCAGATCCTGCGCGACGGCGTTCTCCCGCGACGGCTGATCACCTCGTGTGAGCATTTCCAGCGCGAGGCGTTCGGGATCAACCCGCCCAACGGCGTCCGCATCCACGTGTCCGGTGTGGACCTGGTGCGGGACGAGGACGGCACCTTCCGGGTGCTGGAAGACAATCTCCGCAACCCGTCCGGCGTGTCGTACGTCATGGAGAACCGCCGCACGATGGCGCGCGTGTTCCCGGACCTGTTCGCCCAGCACCGGGTCCGCCCGGTCGGCGACTACGCCTCGCATCTCCTGCGCGCGCTGCGGGCCGCGGCCGCGGCGAACGTCGCCGACCCGATGGTCGTCGTGCTCACGCCCGGCGTGCACAACTCCGCGTACTTCGAGCATTCGCTGCTGGCCCGGCTGATGGGGGTCGAGCTGGTCGAAGGCCGCGACATGTTCTGCCGGGACAACGTCGTCTACCTGCGCACCACCGAGGGCGAGCAGCAGGTCGACGTCATCTACCGGCGGATCGACGACGAATTCCTCGACCCGGTGCACTACCGGCCGGATTCCGTGCTCGGCGTGGCCGGGATCCTGAACGCGGCGCGCGCGGGCAACGTGGTGGTCGCGAACGCGGTCGGCAACGGCGTCGGCGACGACAAGCTCGTCTACACCTACGTGCCCGAGATGGTGAAGTACTACCTCAACGAGAAGCCGCTGCTGCCCAACGTGGACACCTTCCGGTGCTGGCTGCCGGACGAGTTCGACCACGTCATGCGGCACATGGACGAGCTGGTGATCAAACCGGTCGAGGGTTCGGGCGGGTACGGCATCGTGTTCGGCCCGGACGCGACACAGGCCGAGCTGACCGCGTTGAAGCGGAAGGTCCGGGCGAACAAACGCGGCTGGATCGCGCAGCCGGTGGTCCAGCTGTCCACCGTTCCGTCCAAAGTGGACGACCGGCTGGCGCCGCGGCACGTCGACCTCCGCCCGTTCGCGGTCAACGACGGCAAGGACATCTTCGTGCTGCCGGGCGGGCTGACCAGGGTCGCGCTCCCGGAGGGCAGCCTGGTGGTCAACTCGTCGCAGGGCGGCGGCTCCAAGGACACCTGGGTGCTGGCGCCGCGATCCTCGACGGCGGAGCGGGAGTTGGAGCGCCCCGCACTCGGCGCACTGTCCCAAGTGGACGGACTGGTCGCCGAACAGGGTCCCGAGCTGACCACCACCCAGCAGCAACAGCAGCAACAGGCATAAAGGGAGGTTGATGTGCTCGCCCGCAACGCGGAATCGCTGTACTGGATCGGCCGGTACGTCGAACGCGCCGATGACACCTCCCGGATCCTCAACGTCTCCGTGCATCAGCTGCTCGAAGACGCGAGCGTCGACCCGGACCACGCGAGCCGCCAGCTGCTCGCCGTCCTCGGCATCACCCCGGAGGGCATGGACACCCTCGACGTGTGGAAGCTGACCGAACTGGTCGCCTACGCCAAGGACAATCCCGCGTCGATCGTCGGCTCGATCAACTCCGCCCGCGAGAACACGCGCGGCGCCCGCGAGGTCGTTTCGACCGAGCTGTGGGAATGCCTGAACGCGACGTGGAACGCGGTGCCGGACAGGCAGCGGTACGCGCGCCGGGCCGGGCCGCACGCGTTCCTGTCCTTCGTGGAGGAACGGGCGGCGATGTTCGCCGGGCTCGCGGATTCGACGATGAGCCGCGACGACGGCTGGTTGTTCATGGTGCTCGGGCGGTCGGTCGAACGCGCGGACATGGTCGTACGGCTGCTCCTTTCGCGAGTGCAGGACAGCGCGTCGTCACCCGGCTGGATCACGGTGCTCCGTTCGGCGGGCGCGCAGGACACCTACCTGCGGACCTATCGCGGCGCGCTCGACGCCGGCCGGGTCGTGCAGTTCCTGTTGCGGGACACGCTCTTCCCGCGTTCGGTGTTCCACGCGCTGCGGCAGGCCGAGGAATGCCTGGAGCGGCTGGACCCCGGCGTCAACTCGCGGGCCAACGAGAAGTCCGAGGCCTTGCGGCAGCTCGGCCGCGCGCGCAGCGAGCTGGAGTTCCTGCGGCCATCGGATCTGCTGGAGGACCTGCCGAAACGGCTCGGCGCCCTGCAGACTTCGATCAAGGACATCGGCGACGCGGTTTCGGTGCAGTACTTCCATTCGTCGCCTTGGGTGGCCTGGAGCGGTGCGGAGGTTTCGCTGTGACCTGGCAGCTTCGGGTGGCCCACCGGACCGGATACCGGTACGCGACACCGGCCACGCAGTCGTACAACGAGGCGCGGCTGACCCCGCGCTCCGACCGGCGGCAGACCACGGTCGTGAACCGCGTCGAGACGACGCCGGCGACCCGCGCCTACCGGTACACGGACTACTGGGGCACCGTCGTGACCTCGTTCGACCTGCACGCGCCGCACACCGAGTTCACCGTGCTCGCGACGTCGGTGGTCGAGACGGCCGACGAAGGCGAGCCGGTCCGCTCGGCGACGTGGAAGGACCTTCGGAGCGACACCGTCGTCGACCACCGCACCGAGTACCTGACGCCGACGCCGTACACGCCGCGCGATCCGGAGCTGTCGAAGGTCGCGCGCGAACTGCGGAAGGGGCTCGACCCGGCGGAGGCCGTGCTCGCGGTCTGCGAATGGGTGAACCAGCAGCTCAAGTACCAGCCGGGGACGACCGGCGTGCACAGCACGGCGACCGACGCGTGGCGTGCGCGCGAAGGGGTCTGCCAGGACTTCGCGCATGTCACGCTGGTGATGCTGCGCGCGATCGGCGTCCCGGCGCGGTACGTCTCCGGCTACCTGCACACGAAACCGGAGGCGAAGCTCGGCGAGACGGTCGAAGGCGAGAGCCACGCCTGGGTCGACGTGTGGACCGGCGGCTGGTGGGCCTACGACCCGACGAACGCGATCCCGGTCGGGCCGCGGCACGTCTGGGTCGCGTACGGCCGCGACTACGCCGACGTGCCGCCGCTCAAGGGCATCTTCACCGGCGGCGGTCAGTCCACTTTGGACGTCTCAGTGCAGCTGACCCGGCTGACGTGAGCTGTCGTGAGTGATTTGGGTCGTCAGAACTTGAGATGGGGCGCTGCGCGCCCGCTCGCGGGTGGGATGAGAATGCCGGTTCTGACGCCGTGAAGGCCTCCTTCCCTACTGTGAGGGTAGGGAAGGAGGCCTTCACGGCATCCCAGGCACTGACCACGTGCACCACCGATCACACCAGCCTTACCTGCAATGATTCACATACCAACGACCCAAATCACTCACGACAACCCGGCGCTCAACTGCGCGCGTGCGCGTCCAGGATGTGCGCGACCGCTTCGGTGACCCGCTGAGCGAAGTCGATGTTCAGCCACTCGTCCGGCACGTGGATGTTCGAGTCCGGCCCGCAGGCGCCGGTGACCACGAACTGCGCGTCCGGGTACTTCTCGCCGAGCAGCCCCATGAACGGGATCGATCCGCCCATGCCGAAGCTCTTGTGCGGCGCGCCGAAGACCTCGCCGCTCACGTGGTGCAGGACGTCGTCGAGCCACGGCGCGGTGTCCGGCGCGTTCCAGCCGTTCTCGGCCTGGAAATCGCCGAGCTCCACCGAAGCGTCGTACGGCACGTCGGTGGTCAGCACGCGGCGGACCGCCTCCATCGCGGCCTTCGCGTCGGCCGTCGGCGGGAGGCGGAAGCTCAGGGTGAGCGTGGTGCTGTCGCGCAGCACGTTGCCCGCGTCGGCCGGAAGCGGGAAGCCCGCCGCACCGATCACCGAGAGCGTCGGCCGCCACGAGTTGTTGAGCAGCAGTTCCAGGTCGTCGTCCGAGACCGTCCGGCCGACCACCGGGAACAGCGTCTTCGCCGCGCCGGGCGCGATCTCGACGACACCGCGAGCCTCTTCGACGCGGTTCTCCGGGATGTCGACGCTCAGCTCGGCGAGCTTGATCTCGCCGGTCTCGACGTTCTCGATCCGGTCGATCAGGGCACGCAGGACGCGGAACGAACTCGCCACGATGCCACTGGCCATGCCGGAGTGCTGTGCGGACTCGAGCACCTTCACGGTGACGTTGACGTGCAGCATGCCGCGCAGGCTGGTGGTCAGCCACAGCCGCTTGTAGTCGGTGCCGCCGGCGTCGAGGCAGACGACCAGCGAGACCGCGCCGAGCTTCTCCTTCAGGTGCTCGACGTAGGCGGGCAGATCCGGGCTGCCGGACTCCTCACCGGTCTCCAGCAGCACGACCGCGCGGGAGTGCTCGCCACCGGCGGCGCGCACGGCCTCGATCGCCGTCGTCGCCGCGTAGCCGGAGTAGCCGTCGTCGACCGCGCCACGGCCGTACAGGCGCCCGTCGCGGATCACCGGCGTCCACGGGTCGAGCCCCTCGGACCAGCCACCGACCGGCGGCTGCTTGTCGAGGTGCCCGTACATGAGCACGGTGCCCTTTTCGGCCGCTTCGGACGTCGCCGGGATGTCGACGACCAGCAACGGGCTGCGGCCTTCGAGCTCCACGACCTCGAGCGTCGCGCCGGGGATCTCCCGTGCGGCGATCCAGGAACGGACATGCTCGACGGCGGCGGCCAGATGGCCGGTCTTCGCCCACTCGGAGTCGAACGCCGGCGACAAGGCGGGGATCGCCACCAGGCCGGACAGGCTGGGAAGGACGTCGTTCGTCCAGTTCGAAACCACGGTTTCGCGTACGGATTTCTGCTCCACGTCCGCCATCCTGCCACGGGTCGCGGAGGGTGTGATGGATCACAGCGGCGGGCACGGATCGTCATCGGCCAAGCCGGGCAGGACACCCGTCCGGACGAGTCGTCCGCTGGTCGGCCCGCGGGTGAATTCCCTACTTTCGGCGGCCCCACACTCGGGCTTCCTAGCATTTTCCCTGATCAGGCACCCTTTCTCAGCAACAAATCAGCATCCGCCACTGACCAAAACCGCGTCCGGCATGCCAGGATGTCCGCACGAACCGTCAACGCCGATGGTGACCCAGCGCTTCAGATCCGACGCGCTGGTCCCCGCCGGCGCAGTCACTGTGGCCGCCACAAGTGGCCGCCAGAGGCGCCGACATCAAGGAGAGCAGCGCATGCCGTCCGAACACTGGACGCACCCGGAGCCTGGAGATGGTCCCGCCGCCGTAGCGGCGCAGCCTTCCCCCGAACAGGTGATCGCCGGTTTGCGAGCAACGAGCGAAGGTGGCGCTGAGCTGACTCAGCTGCTCACCCCCGAAGGCGAACGGATCTCTTCGCCGCAATTCGACCGCTACGTCGACGACATCGACACAGAAGCCCTCAAGGGCCTGTACCGCGACATGGTCCTGGTCCGCCGCGCGGACCGCGAGGCCAACGCGATGCAGCGCCAGGGCCAGCTCGGCATCTGGGTGCCGCTGCTCGGGCAGGAGGCCGCGCAGATCGGCTCCGGCCGCGCGCTGCGGAAGGGGGACATGGCGTTCCCCAGCTACCGCGAGCACGGTGTCGCGTACACCCGCGGCGTCGACCTCAAAGAGGTGCTCGGCATCTTCCGCTGCACCGATCACAGCGGCTGGGACTACAAGGCCCACGGCTTCCACCCGTACACCATCGTGATCGGCAACCAGGTGCTCAACGCCGCCGGTTACGCGATGGGCCAGAAGTTCGAAGGCAAGGTCGGCGACGACGACAGCGAAGCGACCATCTGTTACTTCGGTGACGGAGCGACTTCGCAGGGCGACGTGCACGAAGGCTTCGTCTGGGCAGCCGTCTACGACGCGCCGCTCGTGTTCTTCTGCCAGAACAACCAGTGGGCGATCTCGGAGCCCACCGAACGCCAGTCGCGCCTGCCGCTGTACCAGCGCGCCCGCGGCTACGGCTTCCCCGGCATCCGCGTGGACGGCAACGACGTCCTCGCCTGCCTCGCGGTCTCCCGCTGGGCGCTGGAGGAGTGCCGCCACGGCAACGGCCCGGTGCTGATCGAGGCGTTCACCTACCGGATGGACGCGCACACCACCACCGACGACCCCACCCGCTACCGGCTCTCCGACGAGCTGGAGGAGTGGAAGCTGAAGGACCCGATCGAGCGCGTCCGGGCGTACCTCGCCCGCGGTGGCGGCGCCGACCAGGCGTTCTTCGACCAGGTGCAGGCCGATTCGGACGCGTTCGCGGCCGAGCTGCGCGACTACTGCTTCAACATGCCCGAGCCACCACCGGACCGGATCTTCTCCAACGTGTACGCGGAATCCACGCCGCTGCTGGACGCGCAGCGCGAAGAGTACTTGTCCTACTTGGACGGTTTCGTCGGGGCGGGTGAGCACTGAAATGGCCGACCTCCAGAAACTCACCATCGGCAAGGCGATCAACCTCGGCCTCCGGCGCGCCATGGAAGAGGACCCGAAGGTCCTGATCATGGGTGAAGACGTCGGCAAGCTCGGCGGCGTCTTCCGCATCACCGACGGCCTGCAGAAGGACTTCGGCGAGCAGCGCGTCCTGGACACGCCGCTGGCCGAATCGGGCATTATCGGCACCGCGGTCGGCCTCGCCGTCCGCGGTTTCCGCCCGGTGTGCGAGATCCAGTTCGAAGGCTTCATCTTCCCGGGCTTCGACCAGATCTCCAGCCAGGTCGCGAAGCTGCACTACCGGACGCAGGGCAAGATCAAGATGCCCATCGTGATCCGGGTGCCGTTCGGTGGTGGCATCGGCGCGGTCGAGCACCACTCGGAGTCGCCGGAGTCGCTGTTCGCGCACATCCCCGGCCTGAAGGTCGTGTCGGTTTCGAACGCCGTCGACGCCTACTGGGGCATCCAGCAGGCGATCAAGTCCGACGACCCGATCCTGTTCTTCGAGCCTAAGAAGCTGTACCACTCGGGCGCGATGAAGTCCGAGGTCGACACGGAGGCCACGCCGGACGAGCTGTTCAAGTCCCGCGTCGTCCGCGAGGGCACCACGGCCACCGTCGTCGCGTACGGCCCGTCGGTGAAGGTCGCGCTCGACGCGGCGGCCGCCGCCGAGGACGAGGGCAAATCGCTCGAGGTCATCGATCTGCGGACGCTGTCCCCGCTCGACCTGGAGCCGGTGTTCGAGTCGGTGCGCAAGACCGGGCGGCTCATCGCGCTGAGCGAGGCGCCGTCGGAATCGTCGCTGACCTCGGAGATCGCCGCGCGCGTGCAGCAGGAATGCTTCTATTCGCTGGAAGCCCCCGTGCTGCGGGTGACCGGATTCGACACGCCGTACCCGCCTGCCAAGCTCGAGGAGCACTACCTCCCCGACCTGGACCGGGTGCTGCACACCGTCGACCGTTCACTCGCCTGGTAAGGGGGAAGTTCCTGAAATGCCCGAGTACAAACAATTCCCCCTCGCCGACACGGCCGAAGGGCTGACTGAGGCCGACATCATCGCCTGGCAGGTCAAGCCGGGTGACAAGGTCACGGTGAACCAGATCGTCGTCGAGGTCGAGACCGCGAAGGCCGCCGTCGAACTGCCCATCCCGTGGGCGGGCGTGATCACCGAACTGCTCGTCGAACCGGGCCAGACGGTGGAGGTCGGCGCGCCGATCCTCACCATCGACGTCGACCCGGACGGCAAGGCGGCCCCCGCACCCACCGCCGCCCCCGTGGCGGAAGAGCCGGCGGAAGAGGAGATGAAGCCGCTGGTCGGCTACGGCTCCAAGGCCGTCGTCACGCAACGGCGTGCGCGCAAGGGCGCGGCTCCGGCCGCTCCGGCCGCCGCCCCGGTGGCTGTGGTGCCCGAACCTGCCGCCCCTTCGAAACCGAAGGGCGGATACGTGCCGCTGGCGAAACCGCCGGTGCGCAAGCTCGCCAAGGACCTCGGCGTCGACCTGCACGCGCTCACCGGCACCGCCGAGGGCGGCGTCATCACCCGTGACGACGTGCGGGCGGCCGCCAACGGTTCCGCCGCTCCGGCCGCCGCTGTGTCCAGTGTGGACAGTGGCTACGACCCCGCGACGCGGGAACGCCGGGTGCCGATCAAGGGTGTCCGCAAGGCCACCGCCGCCGCGATGGTGCAGAGCGCCTACACCGCCCCGCACGTCACGGAATTCCTCACCATCGACGTGACGCCGATGATGGAATTCCGGGAGAAGCTCAAGAAGTCGCGCGAGTTCGCCGGGGTCAAGGTCACCCCGCTGACCTTCGCGGCGAAGGCCGTCTGCCTGGCGGCCAAGCGCACTCCGGACGTCAACGCGGTGTGGGACGAGGCCGCGCAGGAGATCGTCTACAAGGACTACGTGCACCTCGGGATCGCCGCGGCCACCCCGCGCGGGCTCGTCGTGCCCAAGGTCCGCGACGCGGATTCGATGTCCCTCAAGGAACTCGCGATCGCGCTCACCGAGCTGACCGACGTCGCCCGCGAGGGCAAGACCACCCCGGCGGCCATGCTCGGCGGCACGATCACCATCACCAACGTCGGCGTCTTCGGCGTCGACACCGGGACGCCGATCATCAACCCCGGCGAGTCCGCGATCCTGTGCCTCGGCGCGATCAAGGACACCCCGTGGGTGGTCGACGGCGAGATCAAGGTGCGCAAGGTGCTCCAGCTTTCGCTGAGCTTCGACCACCGCGTGGTCGACGGGCAGCAGGGCTCGGAGTTCCTGGCCGACGTCGGCGCTCTGCTGGCCGACCCCGCGGTCGCGATCACCTACTGACCCAAAAGTCCGTGAAGGCCCCCTTCACTAATGGCCGGTTTCTGACCTGCGCAAACGCGCCGGAAGGGTCGGTGACCAGCGAAAATCGCTCCTGTTAGTACCGGTCGCTACCGGCCCTTATCGGTGCTCCTGTGTACCCAGCGTGTACCGGTAGACGAGCAGTAGGCCCCCCACCTTTGCCCAGGTGGGGGGCCTTGTTCGTTACCTGCGCAGCGTGGGCACGAGAACGGGGGCATCACGAACGACTTGCGGTCCCCGGTGCTTCGCTTGAACTAGCTCGTCAGGCGGTGCCGGGCATACTGCCTTGCAGCGGTGGCGAGCCTGGTGGCGCCGGGGAACGGAGTTGTCGCGGCTCGGTAGCTCCACAGTCCAGCTACATAACAGGCGAAGGCAGTAACTGCCTTATCCGTCCGCTCGGACCACGACGGCACCGTTGACGCCCACTCCTCAGCCTCGCCCGGCTCATGGCCCGCCGCGATGAGCCGCACGACCAAGAAGGCTGTATCTACCCATGCCGCGCCCGATGCAGGCCGCCCCCAATCGATCACCCGCACGGACGATGAGTCATCGTTGATCATGAACTGGTGCTCGTGGAGATCGGTGTGGAGCAGAGCGGTCCCCTCGATCAGGCTGGGGGTCGCACGGCACCAGTCGGTCAGTTCGTCGGGATTGAATCCCGCGACCTTGTCCGGGGCCTCGGCCGCGAGTTTGGTCCACCAGTCAGTGGACGCCCAGCGCTTGCTGAGGGGCTGCGCTGCTTCGCCGGAAAGCTCGTTGATCCTGGCAACTGTCGTGGCGACGGTCGCGAGGTCATCAGATTCCGGAGACAGGTCGGCGGGACGACCGTTGACGTACTCAAAGCCGACGATAAGCCAGGGAGCCTCCGCGTCGATGTCTTCGCTGAACCGGGTCGCTGGGGCTACTCCGGGAGCGAGTTCTCCGGCCCCGGACTCGTTCCGAAGCCAGCGCATTTGTGGGCTGACTCCTCGGACCCCCTTCAGGAAGATGTCTCCCTGATCACCGCGCAGCATGAGAGCGACATTGCAGTTCTGCCCCTGTTCGATCTCTCGCACGACGGTGACGGAACCAAGGCGCGCCTGGACCGCGCTGTGGATGGTGGCCGGTAGGTCATCCCAGGTGAATCGCTCCATCACGCGGGGACCGTATCAGCGCAAACCTGGTACTGGTGGCATCCTGTGTCGCCGCCGGAGTGCGTACACCCGTCCGTGCACTGGTTGCACTTTGCTGACGCGGTCCACAGCGGAAGATCGACGGCGTACCCGGCATTGCGGAGAGCCTTCATGGTCGCGCTCATCGAATCTTTCGGAGTCTTCGTGATGGGGATGGCCCCGGTGTCGGTGGGCTCGTGGTGGATGAACCGGCCTGCTACGCGGTCGCAGAACGCGGCGTACTCGCGCGTGTAGAGAATGAAGGTGTGCCAGCCGATGTCGACGGTCTCACTCGGAGACAGCGGCTCGGACGCCCCGGAACAGGCTCCGAGATACGCGAGGGCCTGATCCATGATCCGTGCGGCGAACTCGCGCGTCATGTCGTGTTCCTTGGAGATCTTGTTCACGAGCCGGTTGAACAGCTTCTCGGAGACAAGGCCTTGCCCGGTGATTTCTTCCACGGTGATAGTCATTCTCTCTCCTCTTCATGAACCATTTCGTTGCCACGTCAAAGACGTGGAACCCAGCCGACGCACCCGTTCGGGGGGCTGCACGGCTGCGTCGACCGGGCGCCTAGGGTTCGAGCCCTTTAGTCAACTCGGCCGCCCGCTCTGTGAGTTCGTGGCCAAGTTGGGTGTGGGCTTCACCGAGTGTCCGCAGGCTCCGCGCGAATTCCGTTTCGTCGTACTGAATCGACAACAGATGAAGGACGATGTCGCCGTATTCGTGGTTGATCCGAGCAAGCCGAGCGAAAAGCTCTCGATCACGCCTCTCCACGGCGTGCTTCCTGGTTCGCTGCGCGCACTCGGTGGATACAGCCACCGCAGATCTGGTCCGGGGTGGGTCGAACACGATGAAGCGTCACGCTCGCTCGATCATGTTTCAGTGGGTATGCCTGCGATTCCTCGCACCAGGGTGTCAGAAGGGGTGGCCATTCATTTTCAACCTGGACAGTGAGGTAGCTGTGCGCTAGGCCGTCAATAAAGGCATGCCACTCGTACGCAGCCGCACGCGACGCGAACACCCGCTTGGTGAGCCACCGAGGTCTGTCGTCTAGTGCCGTCATCTCCATCCTCCGGCTGCGTAGGTGACCTGTTCCCATCAGGTAGCCTGGTCATCACACGCCGTGATTGGAATAGAGCTGCTGTTTACAAGGGTTTACAGACGTGGTGGATGGGCATGGCTGAGCTAGGGCAGCGGTTGCGGGCGGCACGCGAGGCCGCCGACCTCAGCCTGTCCGCGATGGCCGCCAAGACCAACTACACCAAGCCCTACTTGAGCCTCCTGGAGAACGGCAAACGGACCGTGAGGCCGGAGCATGTGACGGCATATTCACGCGCGCTCAATGTCTCGGCGGAGGCTCTCTACGGCCCGCAACAAGACCCTCTTCGACTGGCACACGAGTGGCTTGTGGCAGACACGCCTGTCACTGTGCACCGAACCTCTGGACGGCGGGTCGGGGAAAGCCTGACTTCCGAGATTGAACGGCGGGTTATCGATCTCCGCTACCTGGACGACACAATCGGCGGAGGAGATCTCATGCCGATCGTTCACCGGGAATTGGCGGATACAATGGAGATCGTGAAATTCGGGAGCTATTCCGAGAACATCGGTAAACGTCTCCTGGTCACGGTTGGCGAACTCTCTCAACTTGTCGGCTGGGTCGCTAGCGACGCAGGGCACTATCAGGAAGCTCAGCGGGTTTACCTGGACGGAGTCTCCGCCGCGCGAGACGCGGACGACCAGGCGCTTGCGGGCCAACTGTTTTCCTCGCTCGCATACCAGATGACAAACGTGGGAAACCCTGTCGATGCGGCCCTGTTAGCGAAGACTGCCGTTAAGGGCGCCGAGCGCGCGACACCCGTTGCCAAGGCATTGCTGCTTGAGCGCGTGGCCTGGGCTGCGGCCAGGTCCAGGGACGCCGAAGCTGCGCGTAGAGCACTGGATGCCGTAGACGACGCCTACGAAGCGCGCTCCACTGGAATCAAAGAACCGGAATGGGTCTACTGGCTGAATCGTGACGAGATCAACGTTATGGCCGGTCGCTGCTACATCGAAATTGGACAGCCTGCGGAGGCTGCTCCACTACTCGCCAAGGCCATCGATGGATACGAAGCCAGTCACGTGCGTGAAATCGCCCTGTATCAAACCTGGCTAGCCGAATCCTACGCTCGCGCGGGCGAACTAGATGCCGCACGTGACGTCATCGAGGATGCCCGAACCACTTCAACTGGAATCAATTCCACCCGCTTGACACGTCGCGTCGAAGAAATTGAGCAGCTTATCAATTGAGGGAATTTTATAGACGCAGCGCGGACTGGTCGCCGTCGTAAAATTGCCGACGATAGCTGGCAACCCCTTCGTGTGCTCGTCAGGCCGAGCCTCACCCACGAACATGATGCACGGCCCTGACCTGGGAAGACGACCTCGCCGGCCGCGGGCCCCTGTCGGCATGTCCCCTTACCGCCCCTGAACTAGTAGGCAGCGTCCAGTCAGGATACGACACATTCAGGAGGTGGCCCCGCAAGAGGGATGTCATGACAGTAATTCTCAGGCCCGCTATCGGGCAGTCCACGGGGCGGCGTAGTCCGCTCGCGGGTAAGTCGAACGGTCGACGTGGTAAGCCCCGCGCGAAGCTCAGCAAGGACGACGTCCGCGCCATTTTGGTCAAGTACTGGGAGGAGTGCCGTTCACTGCCGTCGCTCGCCCGTGAGTACAAGGTGAGCACAACAACGATCTACCGGGCCGTGTATGGCCACACATGGCGGCTGGAGTACTCGCGGTGGCGTCGAGCGATCAAGGCAGAGGGGCGCTCTCTTCCGAAGAGACACGACCCAGACAACCAGCCGAAGCGGTTCACTGATTCGTGCATTGTGGATCTCGCTCGGTTCGAGCTGGCGGCAGACGCGGGAGAGGCAAGCCCTGCGGGGTCGGTAGCTGAGATCGCCGCGCAGCATGGCGTGTCGCGGTCAGCCGCCTACCGAGTCCTGCGGGGAACTCTTCATCGGGAGTGGTTCGACGCGGTGTACGCGGACCTGGAGCGCGGGGGCAGCGGGCACCCCACCGACTGGTGACAGCACGCAGGACAGAGGCATCGTGTTGATTCCACCCGTGTACCTATCAGGTCATATAACCCTCTATCTCTCTCTTCTCTAAGGGTTAGTAGTATTTATAGATACATGGGTGGAATCGACATGCGACACGGGCCGTGCTGCGGGTGGACGCGGGGGGCGGAGTGTCAAAGTGTCGAAATATGGGTGTTTCTAGGTCTTATATAGCTCTCTTCGCTCTAAGGGGAATACAGAAAAGGGCTTGAATCGACACTTCGACACTTCTTGGTGTGGCGTGCGCCACAGGGCGGCGTTTTGCCTGGTCGGATGTCACCCCACCGCCACTGAAGTAAGTAGAGGCCGCGAACATCCCTGGGGCTGCTCATGCTGCGACGTGCGTGCATGACCTGTCCCCGGACGGCCGTTCCCGGTGCCGCTCACTGTGAGCGCTGCGGGGGTGGCCATCGCCGTACGGCTGGTGACCGCGTCCGGCAGGCAGTCCGACGAGCGATGAACCGTGCAGCCGGGCAAGCTGCCGTGACTGCGGTCGCGTGTTCCCTGCGCGCCGGGTTGCGGTCGACCTCCGTCCTAGCCCTGCGGCTTGCAGGTCCCGTGCATCGGCTACCCCAGGCCAAGACTGAAGATGAAAACGCACCTTCAGGCCACTTGCCTAGAGAAGACCGGCCTTACTCGCTGCCACTGCTTGCAGGGGCCGTGTCCCTGAACCGATTTCCATGCTCGTACCTCATTTGGGTAAGAAGCAACGAACACGCTCCGACAAGACCTAACGCATAGCGTTTATGATCAGGCCGGTCCTGAATGCGGTGTGCATCAACATTGCGCAGCGCTTGAGCTATACCCTGCGCGAATAGTTGCCATCCCTGAGTTTCCCCTTCGGTCTTTCCCATTTGAAATTGACCAGCCTTGCCGAATATGGCAACCGCAAGGTCCTTGCCTACTTCGCCGACTGGGCGGCCCGCCCACTTCCTTACCCTGTCCTCGGTAAAGATCACCGCTTGACTAGCAACCTTGCCCCAAGCTCCGGCTTGTATCTCCGGTGCAACATGCTCCCACAGTTCGGGATCAACTCCTGACTCGTCGGCGATCGGCGTGTCGTCTGCCAGCAAATCAAGTTCGGCGATGGCAGCGTCAAGGACACCTTGCGCCTCGGGGATAGTCGCTCGAAAGGTGTTAATGAATGCGGAGTTGTCTCCCATTGTGTACATCGTTGGCGTCCATCGGATGTCTAAGAATGTTTCAGTGATGTGATGGGTTTCGCCTAGGGCACGGTTAAGAACTGACTGAACGCGAAGATTCCAGGAATTGAACTCCGCAGAACTCGTGGAGGTTGGCAGGTGTGAGGCTTCGGTGCGCAGCGCGCGAAGGCGGTCGGCGGCATCGTCGGGTTTCATGCAGACATACTGCACGCGGCCCTGGCGACCTTGCGGAGACGCGCCGGACTCGCGACAGGATAGTCACAGATCCAGCCGACGCGCGGGGGAGGGCGGGCGAAAGTTCAGCGCCCTGCGGCGTCCAGAACACCCCGGCCCCTTTTTGCACACGCGCTGAGTGCGAGTCCGTTTTTTGAAGTGAGTTTTCGCAGGTCCCGCCTTCGTGTTCCGGGAAACCGCTGGTCGTGAATCGTTGTTAAGGGCGTGATTTCGCCATTTAAGCGCTGTGTGAGTCCTGTTAAAGGGGTTTCTGATGTCTGAAGTTCTTTCGTCCGGCAGGGCTTCGCTGGTGCTCCACCGCGTGGGCGATGACTACTACGTCACGGGTACGGACGCTTCCTTACCGAATTTCGTGGCGAACTATGGCGACATCGCGGCCACCATGGGTGGTGATGTCTCGAAGGTGATGGCCCGCACCACGGGCGGGAGTCTGGTGATCAGTGGCGAACGGTTCGCTTTCGAATTGCCCGATACAACAACCGGCCGAGATGTGCGCGAGTTGACGCGACGCGGTGTGATCGGCTCGTCTTCCATCGTTTTCATAGCTGGCCCGCGACCGATTAACCGCCCTGCTCGTCCCGTACGCAATGCTCGTGCGCTTGCTGCTGCTCTTGACTCGAAGGAGACCCCTAACTCAATGGTTATCGACAGCCCGAAGTATTTAACTATTTTCGGCAATCCCATGCACGACTTGCACAAGGCGCGTGCCTACGGTGGCGCCGATGAACTTGCCGCGAGGTCGATTACCGAGATGCCACTGTCCGGGGCAGGCACACCGACCACGCGACCGCTCACGGTGCGGGACTACAACTCGCGGGTGCTGAACGCGGTCACCGCGACATCGTTCGACCGCAGCGGTTTCGTTCGGGTCCCGGCGATTCCCCCAGTGAGCCGGGAGCAGGCAGCGCGCTATGTCCCTGTGGGCGGTGTCTATCCGCTCGCGGATGTAGATCTCAAGGCGCTCATGAAGGAGCGCCGGGCGGAGAAGGTCGGTATTCAACGTCGACTGCCTGAGGACGTTCGCGAGGACTTCGGCCCGGACGTGCTGGCCGCGTTCGAACGCTCCTGCCTCAACGATGTGGGCCGCGCGATGGATGCCGCGTTGCTGCACGGCATCCCCACCGCCTCCGAGCCACACAAGGGCCTGATCGGCAACGGCACCGTGACGCAGGTGGCCACACTTGCCGCGCTCACCTTCACCGAATTGTCCGCCG
The DNA here is from genome assembly GCF_056435645.1 of Amycolatopsis sp. NPDC043889. NCBI lineage: Bacteria > Bacillati > Actinomycetota > Actinomycetes > Pseudonocardiales > Pseudonocardiaceae > Amycolatopsis > Amycolatopsis sp. NPDC043889. The sequence continues at coordinate 667,145 of NZ_JBWKEC010000001.1, read as the reverse complement.
CGATGGCGCGCGTCGAGGTACTCGGCGAAGCGACCGCACTGCTGGTCTCCTGCGACGTCCGTCACCACCTGCGTGACACGCTTACCCGTGATCAGCGCGAGGAACTGCCTCCGATCGTGCGCATTCACGGCGCCACAGACGGCACGGCCGTGCTCCTGGACGGCACGATGGTAGGCGTAGGTGTGCGACAGGCGCCGGATATCCGCCTCGCCGAGAATGTTCCCGGCGATTTCGAAGAAGACCTTTTCCGGCTAGCCGTGTCCGCGCGGTTCACCGACACCGTTCTTGCCGACAAGTCCGCCGTTCAGGCTGTCCGGGTGACCGCGTGAAATGGCCCGCGCGGTTCTGGCGATGGGGAACGATCACCCCGCCGGAGATCGACCTCACCGACACGGGCATGGCGCCGCGCTCACGACGGCGACTTATCTCCGACGACCTGATCGAGCTTCGCTGCTACGAATGTTCGGCAATGTGGTGCGCCGACCGCCACCGCGACGACGTCGCTGTCTGCGCATCGTGCGAAGCATTCGCCGTCCCCGTTGTCTGGACGGATGACCCAGACATGGGCGCTACACATGATGACGCCGAATACTGGCGAGACAAGATCAGGCGATTCTACGAAGACGTGAAGAAACGGCGGTTACTCGGCGCGGACGTGCTACTGCTACACCGCGACCGCGCTGGAACGGTCGGAAACGCCCGCTTCCGTAAATGAGCACCGAATTTGTCTTGCCCATCGCCGGCCGCGGTGCAAAATTATCCCAATTCTTGGGAAATAAACTCTGCGTATTGAGAAGCCAAATTTCGAGGGTGCGGGTATTGGACGCATGTCGCTCACTGCCAATAGAAAGTTAGCCGTTGCCTATGTGTCATGAGTCAGTTCGACAGGTCAACGAACAGGTGTGACGGGTCAACCTTGAGCGCGTCGGCGATTTTAAAGACCTTATCTATGGAAATGCTGTACCGCCCGGCCTCCACGTGCGCGTAGTAGGACCGGTCCAGGCCCGCCGCTGACGCGACCGCCGTTTGGCTCAAGTCGGCTTCCGTGCGCAGCCGCCGCAGGCGGAGCCCGAACGCCACGCGCCGCTCCGGGGCAGGCTCATCCTCTGCGGTCTTCGGCATGGCCACAAGGTAACGCACCCTCCGGTTGTGGGATATACGCTACAGTCCACGGTGTGGAGTATTTCCCACAACTCGGCAGGTTGAGCACTAGAGGGGCGAACTCATGAGCGTTGAGGACCGGTGGCACCACAAGGGCACCCGCAAGCGCACGGCGGACTACGGCCGGGGTAAGCGGTGGCGCGTGCGGAACAAGGGCGCCCGGACCATGTCCTTTCACAAGAAGAGCGATGCGCAGGCGCACGACGTCAAGGTCAATAACGACTTGCTCAAGGGCCTTGTGCCGTTCGATCCGACGGCCGGGCGTGTCCTGGTCTCGGAGGCGGTCCCCAAGTGGTTGAAAGAGCGCTACTCCGACGTTCAGACCCGTCGTACGGTCGCGTCCCGGTTCAAGAACCACATCTTGCCGACGTTCGGTCACCTGCGGGTCTGTGACATCACCCTGTCGCGGGTCATGGAGTGGTGGGCGGAGATGTGCGAGAAGACGAAGCCCAACGGCGAGCGGTACGCGACCAGCACCCTTGAGCTTGTCTACGTCCATTTCGGGTCGTTCCTGCGGACGGCGGTCAAGGGCGCTACCAAGCTTCTCCCCGTGCACCCCTTCGACGGGTGGGACGTGGAGGTGCCCCGGCGTGACAGGCGCGTCCGGAACATCTGGGAGCAAGAGCGGGTCAACACCGTGCTTGCCGCCATGCCGGAGCGGGAACGGCCCATCGGGCTCGTGTCGGCCACCTGCGGGCATCGGCAGGGCGAAGCGTTCGCCGTCGCGCTAGAAGACGTGAACCGCTTCCGCAAGGAGATCACCATCCGCCACCAGGTGAAGCGCGTCGGCGGGAAGCTCGTCCTAGCCAAGCCCAAGGGCGGCAAGGTCCGCACGGTCCCGCTCGCCGACGTCACCGCGACCGCCATTGCCCAGCACGCGGAGAAGCACGGGACCACCGTGGTCCGGTGCACATGCTGTAACAAGGACTGGCACGTGGTGTTCACCAACGACAAGGGCGGCCTGCTCACGTCGGGCGCGTGGAACCGGGACGTCTGGCACCCCGCGATCCAGGCGGACGGCTTGAAGTCCGGCGGGGCCTACGGGATGCACAACCTTCGCCACTACTACGCGTCGCGGCTCATCGAAGGCGGCCCCGGTCACCGGGGGCGTCCATGGAACAGGTCCGCGACTACATGGGCCACGCTTCGATCGTCACGACGTCCGAGACGTACGGCCACCTGTTCGAGCAGGCTCACGAGCGCGCCCGCTCGCTCATGGATGACCTGTTCTCGGCTGTTGTGTACCCGCTGCGTACCGCCGAAGGCCGGTAGCCGTGTTAGCGCAGGTCAGACGGCTACCGATCTCCGGGGCTACAGAAGGCCTCCTTCCCTACCCTGAGAGTAGGGAAGGAGGCCTTCACGGACTTCAGCCTTAATCGCTTGACGGAGTGAGCGCTCACTCCGCAGACTGGAGGCATGACAGAAACCACCTCCCGGCGGAGAGCGCCGGGGATGAGTGCCGACGAGCGGCGCCGGATGATCGTCCAGTCCGTGCTGCCCCTGCTGGTGGAGCACGGCGCCGGTGTCACGTCGAGCCAGATCGCGCGTGCCGCGGGCATCGGCGAGGGCACGGTCTTCCGCGTGTTCAAGGACAAGGACGAACTGTTCGCCACCTGCTTCGCCGAAGCGCTGAAACCCGACCAGGTACTCGACGCGATCGCGGTCATCGACCTCGACCAGTCCCTCGACGACAGGCTCATCGAGGCGGCCGACGCGCTCAGCGCGCACCTCCAGCGCATGGGCGCCCTCATGGCGGCCATGCACGGCTCCGGCAAGAGGCCGGAACATCGCCACGGCGACCGCAGGGACCGGCGGAAGGAGTCGATGAGCGCCATGCGCGACGCCATGGCCGAGCTGTTCGAACCGGAGAAGGACCGGCTCCGCCTGCCGCCGACGCAGTCCGCGGCGCTTTTCCTGTCGTTGCTGTTCAGCGGCCGGATCCGGTTCAGCGAAACCGGTGACGAGCCCACCACGATGGAGCTCGTCGACGTGTTCCTCAACGGCGCCTTGGCGGCCGCGTGATCGGCCCGCCCGGCGGGGGAGGCGGCCTGGAACTGTTCATGGCGCGCGGCGGCAGGCGACGCCGTCCGCCGTCGACGGTGCCCGACAGCGGTCTGACCGGCCCGGTCGACATCCCGGAGCCCGAACCCGAAGCCCTCCCGAAAGACCTGAAGTCCCGGCTCAACCGCATGTGGGTCAACATCGCGGGCACGGTCCGCGGCCTGCCGAAGGTCGCGAAGCTGACTTGGCAGGCGAGCCCTCCGCTGACCATCGTGATCACCCTGGTGACGCTGCTTTCCGGTCTTCTCCCGACGGCGACCGCGTACGTGGCGAAACTGCTGATCGACTCGGTGGTCGCGGCGATCCAGGGGCACGGGACGAAGAGCGCGATCGTCGGTGTCGCCCTCTTCCAGTTCGGCATCCTCGTGCTCACCGCGGTTTCGCAGGCGCTGACCACCTACGGCCAAGCACTGCTGCAGGAACGGATGACGCTGACCATCCGCCACCAGGTGATGGACCACGCGAGCAAGCTGCACCTTTCGTACTTCGAGGGTTCCGCGTCCTACGACATGCTGCGTCAAGCCGCGCAGGAGGCGCCGACGCGGCCGCTGTCGATGATGAACTCGGCGCTGGGCTTGATCCGGACGCTGATCACCTTCGGCAGCATGATCGCGCTGCTCGTCTCGATCAGCCCGCTGCTGGCGCTCGTCGCGCTCGTGGCGCCGATCCCCGCGTTCATCTCCCAGTCGAAGTACGGCGCCCGCGCGTTCTGGCTGACGCTGATGATGTCCCCGCTGAAACGACGGATGGACTATCTGTCCTCTTTGGTCACCACGGACACGTACGCCAAGGAGACCAAGCTCTTCGGGCTCGGCCCGTACTTCGTCGACCGGTTCCAGCGGCTCGGCCAGGTCTTCTACGACCGGCAGCGCACACTGACCCGCAAGCGCAGCGTCAGCTCGACGTCGTGGGGTCTGCTCAGCACCGCCGCCGGATCCGCGATCGCGCTGTACATCGCGCTGGAGGCCGTCGGCGGCAGGCTCACCCTCGGCGATCTCGCGCTGTACACGGCCGCCGCGGCGTCGGTGCAGACGTCCGTCCAAGGGTTGTTCACCGCGTTTTCCGGGATGTACGAGAACAATCTCTACCTCGACACGCTGTACCGCTTCCTCGGGACGAAACCGGAGATCGTCGCGCCACCGGAACCGCGACCTCTTCCATCCACAGTGGAGGGTCACATCCGGTTCGAAGAAGTGTCCTTCACCTATCCCGGAGCTGCCGACCCCGCCCTCGACGGCGTGAGCTTCGAGATCCGGCCGGGCGAGACGGTCGCCGTCGTCGGCCGCAACGGCGCCGGGAAGTCGACACTGTTCAAACTGCTGTGCCGGCTGTACGACCCGACGGGCGGGCGGATCCTGCTCGACGACGTCGACATCCGCGAGTACGACCCGGTGGAACTGCGGCGGCGGATCAGCGCGATGTTCCAGGACTACGTGACGTATCAGGGCACCGCGGCGGAGAACATCGGACTCGGCGACCTGACGCACCTCGTCGACCGGGAACGGATCGAGACGTCGGCGAAACGGGCCGGTGCCGACGAGCGGATCGAGCGCCTGCCCAGTGGCTACGACACCCCGCTCGGCCGCTGGTTCGACCAGGGCGTCAGCCTGTCCGGTGGCGAATGGCAGAAGATCGCGTTGTCCAGGGCGTTCCTGCGGGAAGCGCCGATCCTGATCCTCGACGAGCCCACCTCCGCACTGGACGCCCAGGCCGAGCACGATCTCTTCTCGCGGCTGCGTGCGCTTTCGGAGGGGCGCACGACGCTGTACATCTCGCACCGGTTCTCCACCGTCCGCCAGGCGGAGCGGATTCTGTTGCTGGAGCACGGAAAGGTCGCCGAATACGGGACACACGACGAACTGATGGCGGCGAAGGCGGGCTATGCCGACCTGTTCACGTTGCAGGCCGCCGCGTATCTCGACGACGAGGCTGAGGCCTGACCATGCGGCGGATCATGGTCGTCGGGTGCAGCGGCGCCGGGAAGTCGACGTTCTCGCGACGGCTCGGCGCCGCACTCGGCCTGCCGGTCACCCACTCGACCGGCTCTACTGGCGGCCGGGGTGGACGCCCGCGCCGGACACCGAGTTCCACGCCGCGCAGCAGGAGATCATCGAATCCGGTGCCTGGGTGATCGATGGGAACTACGGAGCGTCGATGCACCTCCGGCTCCCGCGAGCGGACACGATCATCTTCCTCGACTACCCGCGCCGCGTCTGCCTCCGGCGGGTGCTGATGCGATGCCTGCGCGAATACGGGCAGGACAAGCAGGCGTCCGGCTGCCCCGAAAGGCTCGATCTGGAGTTCTGCTCCTACGTCTGGCGCTGGCCGAAGGACCACCGGGAGCGGACGGTGCGGCGGCTGGCGGAACAGGGGGCGCACGCGCGGCGGATCGTGCTGACCAGGCCCCGCGAGGCGGAGGAGTTCCTGCGCCGGATCGGTTGACCGGGGTCACCGTATCGGGGGTTGGGAGCAAAACGGGCAAGCCGTACGTTGTCCAGGTATGGCTGTCGCGTTCCTGCTCTATGTCGTCGCCGAGATCGCCGCCGTGTGGGCGGTGGGCTCGGCCGTTGGCGTGCTCGGCACGATCGCGCTGCTCTTCGCCGGCGCGTTCGTCGGGTCCTGGCTCGCGCGCCGTGAAGGCGGCCGCGCCTTCCGGGCGTTCGCCGAGTCCGCGCGGCTCGGCCGTCCCGCCGACGCGGAGAAGGAACTCACCGACGGGATGCTGATCGGGCTCGGCGGCCTGCTGATCCTGCTGCCCGGTTTCGTCAGCGACGTCATCGGCCTGCTGTTCATCCTGCCGCCGACACGGAGCGTCGCGCGCAAGGTCTGGCAGAAGCGGATGGCGCGCCGGGCGGTCAAGTTCGCCAACCGCACGCGAGGGCCGGTGATGGTCGTGGACAGCGAGGTCGTCGTGGACACCCCGCCCGCGGAGGCCGCCAAGAAGCAGCCGCCGGTGATCGAGGGCCGTATCGTCGAGGGCTAGGAGCCGCACAGCTTGGACACTAGCTTCGCCGCTAGGCTCCAGTGTCTAAGCTAGTGTCTAAGCTAGTGTCTAAGCTGGGACGGCGGCATGCTCTACGACGAACTCGCCGAGATCATCGCGAGCCTTCGCGACCTCGGTGGCGACCACGCCTTTGTCGAGGCCAAACGAGCCGAGTCAAAGCTTCCGAAGAGTGTCCGCGAAACGCTCTCGGCGTTCGCCAATACCAGCGGCGGAGTCCTGATCCTTGGCCTCGACGAAACCCAGGGATTCGAGGCGACCGGGGTTCGCGACCCGGCGAAGATGGAAGCCGATCTGGCGGCCTTGTGCTCGGAAAACCTGGAGCCGCCGCTACGCCCTCTCATCGGGACCCACCGTTTCGAAGGCGCGGATCTCGTGGTCGCCGAGATCCCCGAACTACCGCCGGGCAGCAAGCCTTCGTTCAACCGGGGCACCGGCATGACGCAGGGGAGCTTCGTCAGAGTCGCCGACGGGGATCGAAGGCTGAGCCCGTACGAAGTCCAACTGATGATGGCGAACCGCGGTCAACCGCGGGATGACGAGCAGCCCGTGGCGGGTACGACCGTCGCGAACCTCGACCACGCCCTGGTCGATACTTTTCTGAGCCGGCTCCGCCGCCACCGGAGCAGGGCTTTCGCGGGCTTGGACACCACCGCGGCGCTGCGCCGCGCGAAAGTTCTCGTCGGCACCGAGCTTTCCCTCGCGGGACTGCTGGCACTGGGGGAATACCCTCAGGAGTTCTTCCCGCAGCTCATGGTGACCTTCGTGCACTACCCGACGAAATCCGGGCCTGATCCTCGAAACGGAACGCGGTTCATCGACAACGTCGCTGCGGAGGGGCCGATTCCGGCGATGGTGGACGAAGTGCTCATCGCTCTCCGCCGGAATATGAAACGACGATCCACCGTTCGCGGCGCCGGACGGGCCGAAACGTACGAGTACCCGGAGACCGCACTACGAGAAGCAGTGGTGAACGCACTGGTGCACCGCGACTACTCGGGTACCTCCCACGGGACACAGGTGCAGGTCGAGATGTATCCCGACCGCCTGCTAATCCGTAATCCAGGGGGCCTTTACGGGTCGGTCCGCGAAGAGAATCTCGGCGTCGAAGGGACCTCCTCGGCTCGCAATGCGACGCTGCTGAAGATCCTCGAAGACACCCCGTTGCCTGGGTCGGATCGTCCGATCTGCGAGAACCGCGGCTCCGGGATCCCGGCGATGCTGACGGCGATGCGGGACGCCAAGCTCAGTCCGCCACGGTTCGCCGATGACATTTCCACTTTCTCGGCGACTTTCCCGAACCACACCTTGATGGGCGATGACGCGGTTCGCTGGATCGCTTCATTGGATGAGCACGGCCTCACCGACAGCCAATGCCACGGCCTCGCGATGCTGTTCCACGGGGAGACGCTCAACAACCAGGCCTACCGGAACGCCAACGACCTCGATTCGAGGGTGGCGACCGAAGAACTCGGTGATCTCGTCGCACGGGGCCTTCTGGTCCCGGCCGGCGGTCGCCGATACGCGCACTACACCCTCGCCGAAGACGCGGCTCCCGCTCCCAAGGACAGCACCGACAGTCCGGCACCGCCGAAGCGTCGCGCCGACCGGCGTGAAGAGATCCTCGACGCGCTGGGCGACGACGAGGCGACACGTGCCGACCTGGTCGCGGCGACCGGACTGCACGACCGCACGATGACGCGATGGCTGACCGTCCTGCTCAAGCAGGGGCTGATCGAAGCGACCGAGCGAAATCTGCGGAGCCCCAACGTCCGCTATCGCCGTACGTCCAAGCGAACTCTCGATGAAACAGGTGGCTAGCCCGCGCTCGGCTTCGGGATGTCGAAATACCCGCTGAACCGCACGGCCGGCGCGTACTCACCCTTGACCTTCACCTTGCCCGTCACGAACATCGCCGCCACCGCCGCGTTGCCGGTGGCCATCCGGATGAAGTCGTCGACGGACAGCGTGATGGTGGTGTCCGGAGTGCGCGCGAGATCGGTGCTGGAAACGCAGACGCCGTCCTCGATGACCGTTTGAAAACGATCGAAACCGTCTTCTCCGTCACCGTCGGTAAAACGCCACGCGACGACGAAGTCGACATGCCGCGCGCGTTCCGGAACGAAATGATCCGACATTCTGCGGAAAATCTCGTCGAGGAACGCCGAACGCAGTTCCGGGTGATCGGCGATCGCCTTGAGCTGCTCTCGTGACGCCCGTTGCACGACGTCGACGAGCACCTCGGTCTCCAGTGAGCTCAACTCGATGCCCGCGCCGGTTTCGCCCAGCATGTGCAGGGTTTCCAGCACCTGGGTGAACTGCTCGGGGCTCAGTTTGGTGAGCTCGAGTTTCTCCGCGAAGGCGTTGACGACGTGCTCGCCGCCGGTGCGCGTTTTGTGCGGCCTCGACGGACGGGAAAGGCGTACCTTGTCCCGCCAGCGCCGGTTCGGAGAATTTCGGGGCACGGCACGGAAGTGTATCTGCTCAGCCGGGTTCAGGACGGTTTAGGAAGGTCGAAGAAACCGATCAAACCCGCGGCGAAGGCCAGGTCACCTTTTACTTTGATCTTTCCGGTGACGAATAGCACAGCGGGTGTCGCCTGGTGGGTGATGAGCCGGAAGAAGTCGACGGGCGCGATCGTGATCGTCACCCTCGGCTTCTCCTTCATGTCACGGCTGACCGTGCACTCGCCATGCGAGATCACCGTCTCGTAGCGGTCGTAGCCGCCGTCGCCGGTGCCGCCGGACAGCCGCCAGTGCACCACCGCGTGCAGTGTCCTCGCGCGGTCCTGCCGGATGTGGGCGCCCATGCGGTCGAAGATCTCACGCAGCACGCGCTCCCGGAGCGGCCGTTCGGCGACGACGCTCTCGAGTTGTGTACGCGAGGCGCGCGCGACGAGGTTCGCGAAGCGGGCCGGGTCCACCTTGCGGAGGTCGAACGCGGGCGCGGACTCGGCGAGCCGTCCCAGGGCGGTCAGCAGCCGCCGGACGTCGTCCTTGCCGAGGTCCTTCGGGTCGATGGCGCCCGCGACCTCGTTGACGTCGAGAGAGTGCGCTTCGGCGGAATCCGGCTCGATCCGTTCCAGCGCGTCGACCAGCGCGCGGCCGGTCAGCCCCACGATCTCGGTCATCTTCCCTCCGGTTCCACCTACCCGAGCGTAAGGCTACCCGTGAGTAGGTAGGCGGGCAAGTGTGCCGAAGTCACCCTGGCCGGTGGTAGCCCGGTAGCGTCTTACGCGAACTAATGGGAGGTCTTGAGTGTCCGAGGAAGTGCCGCGTCCCGCCGAACGCGCCAAAAGGCTGCCGAGAGCGGTGCGGGAACGCCAGATCCTGGACGCGGCGGTCTCGGTGTTCTCGCGCTACGGCTATCACTCCGCGTCGATGGACGAGATCTCCGAGGTCGCCGGTGTGTCCAAGCCGATGATCTACACCTACCTCGGGTCCAAGGAAGATCTCTTCGGCGCGTGCATCCGCCGCGAAGCCACCCGCCTGCTGGAGGCCGTGCAGGACGGGATCAAACCCGATCTGCCGCCCGACATGCAGCTTTGGCACGGGCTTCGCGCGTTCTACCGCTTCGTCGCCGACTACCGCGAGTCCTGGACGGTGCTGCACCGCCAGGCCATGACCGTCGGCGGGGCCTTCGCCGCGGAGATCACCGACATGCGCACCCGCGCGATCGAACTGGTCGCCGCGCTGGTCGTCTCCGCGGGCACCCGCAAGGGCCTCGGCGAACAGGCCGAGTTCTCCGGCGCGGGACTGTCCGCCGCGCTGGTCGGGGCGGCCGAGTCGCTGGCCGACTGGGCACTCGACCACCCCGACGTCTCCGACGGCGTGCTCGCCTCGTGGCTGATGAACCTGGTCTGGCTCGGGTTCAACGACCTCGTCGAGGGCGAGATCTGGAAGCCGTCAGAGAGCGGCGACTGAGCCCTCCAGGTGCGGCTTCGGCTTGCGCGCGTTCCACAGCTCGAAAGCCCACCCGTCGCCTTCGCTCCAGGTGGTGAAGGCCGCCTTGGCGGGCAGCAGGACCGGCTGCTTGAACTTGACGTCGACGGTGAAGGCCTCCGGGAGCCTGCCTTCGAACGCCGCGAGCGCGTGCGCCTTCGTCCACATGCCGTGCGCGATCGCGGCCGGGAAGCCGAACGCCTTCGCCGTGATCGGGTGCAGGTGGATCGGGTTGCGGTCGCCGGAGACCTCGGCGTAGCGGCGGCCGATGTCGCCGGGCACGTGCCAGATCGCGTTGGCCGTCGGCTGGGAGAGCTGACCGCGCGAGGTCTTCTCGCCGCTGCCGCCACCGCGGCGCAGGTACGTGCTGACGTCCGTCCACACAGGACTGTCGTTGACCAGCAGCTCGCTGACGACGTCGAACTGCTTGCCTTTCTCGTGCGGGCGCAGGTCCTCGGCGCGCACGCGCAGGGTGAACGACTCGTCGAGCCGCAACTGCCGGTGCTGGGTGATCCGGTTCGCGACGTGCACCATGCCCAGCAACGGGAACGGGAAGTCGGCCTCGGTCATCAACGCCATCTGCAGCGGGAACGCGAGGATGTGCGGATACGTCGCCGGAAGCACGTCGTCCAGCCGGAATCCGCACACCTGGTTGTACGCGGCGAGGTGCGCCGGGTCGACGACGACGCCCTCGCGGACGAACTCGGTCCCCGGCAGCGTGTTCCCGCCGCTCTTGCGCAACGAGCCGAGCAACGCCTTGGGGTACAGCGAAGACAGGCTCGGCGACTCGTGGAGTTCCTTGACGGCCATGCTCACGCTCCCAGCAGTGCCTGGCCGCAGACGCGGACCACGTTGCCGTTGACCGCGGCCGAAGCCGGGTTCGCGTACCAGGCGATCGTCTCGGCGACGTCGACCGGGAGCCCGCCCTGGCCGAGGCTGGACAGCCGCCGCCCGGCCTCGCGGATGAACAGCGGGACGGCGGCGGTCATCTTGGTCTCGATGAAACCGGGCGCGACGGCGTTGATCGTGCCGCCGTATTCGGCGAGCTTCGGCGCGCCGTCGTTCACCATGCCGATGACGCCCGCCTTGCTGGTGGCGTAGTTGGTCTGACCGACGTTGCCCGCGATCCCGGCGATCGAGGAGACGCCGATGATGCGGCCGTTCTCGTGCAGCACCTTGTCGGAGAGGAGCTTTTCGTTCACCGCGAGCTGCGAGGCGAGGTTGACCGCGATGACCGAGTCCCAGCCGCCTTCGGTCATGTTGCCGAGGGTCTTGTCCCGCGTGATGCCCGCGTTGTGCACGACGATGTCGACGCCGCCGTGGCGCGTGGTCAGGTACTCGGCGAGCTTCTCCGGCGCGTCGGCGGCGGTGATGTCCAGCTGCAGCGACGAGCCGCCGACCTTGTTGGCCACCTTGGACAGGTCCGCGCCCTGCGCGGGGATGTCGAGCGCGACGACGTGGGCGCCGTCTCGGCCCAGCACCTCGGCGATGGCGGCGCCGATACCGCGGGAAGCGCCGGTGACCAGGGCGACCTTGCCGTCCAGCGGCTTCGTCCAGTCGGCCGGGGCCGAGGCGGTCTTGGTCTCGGTGCCCACGCGGATGACCTGGGCGTCCACGAAGGCGGACTTCGACGAAAGCAGGAACCGGAGCGTGGACTCAGTGGCCTCTTCGGCTCCTTCGGCGACGTACACGACCTGAGCGGTCGCGCCGCGCTTCAGCTCCTTACCGACGGAACGGACGAAGCCTTCGAGCGCACGCTGGGCGATCCGCTCGTGTCCTTCGGCCAGCTCCGGCGGCGTTCCGAGGACGACGACGCGGCCCGACGGCCCGACGCTCCGGATCACGGGGTGGAAGAAGTTGTAGACCTCGCGAAGCTGCTTCGGGTCCTTCACGCCTGTCGCGTCGAAGACGAGCGCGGCGTGCTTTTCGGCCGCCGTCGAGAGGACCTCGATACCCGCGCGGTGCAGCTGCGCCTCGATCACCTTTTCGAGACGGCCGCCCGGCGCGGCACCCAGAAGTGCGGGACCCTCGAGAGGGGGCTGACCGGGCTTGTACCGGCGGAGCGTGGCGGGATTCGGCAGGCCGAGCTTCGGCACCACGAACTTCCCCACCGGGGATTTCGTGAACTGCTGGTACCTGTCAGCCATTACGTGCCTCCCGTGCAGTTTGCGTCACGTCGCATTCTAACCTACTCGCTAGTAGGTTACAGTGTGAGAGAGCCTACGGAGGAGTGGAAAAAATGGCCACGAAAAGGACGGCACCCGTGCGCAAGGTCGCGATCATCGGCGGCAACCGGATCCCCTTCGCCCGCTCGAACGGTCCGTACGCGAAAGCGTCGAACCAGGACATGTTCACGGCCGCCCTCGACGGCTTGGTCAGCCGCTTCTCCCTGCAGGACGAGGTGATCGGCGAGGTCGCCGCCGGCGCCGTGCTCAAGCACGCCCGCGACTTCAACCTCGCCCGCGAAAGCGTCCTCGGCAGCAGGCTGAACCCCGCCACCCCGGCCTCCGACGTGCAGATGGCCTGCGGCACCGGCCTCCAGGCGATCATCAACGTCGCCAACAAGATCGCCCTCGGCCAGATCGACTCGGCCATCGCGGGCGGCGTCGACACCACGTCCGACGCGCCGCTGGCGGTCAACGACGACCTGCGCCAGATCCTCGTGCAGCTCAACGCCGCGAAGACGCTGCCAGAGCGGTTGAAGCTCGCCGCGAAGCTGCGCCCCGGCCACATCGTCCCCGAGATCCCGCGCAACTCCGAGCCGCGCACCGGCCTCTCCATGGGCGAGCACGCCGCGCTGACCGCGAAGGTCTGGGAGATCACGCGCGAGGCACAGGACGAACTCGCCGCGACCAGCCACCAGCGCCTCGGCGCCGCGTACGACAAGGGCTTCTTCGACGACCTGGTGACGCCGTACCTGAAGCTGGCGCGTGACCAGAACCTGCGCCCGGACTCCAGCGTCGAGAAGCTCGCGAAGCTGAAGCCCGCCTTCGGTGGCCCCGAAGGCACGATGACCGCGGGCAACTCGACGCCGCTGTCCGACGGCGCGTCGACGGTCCTGCTCGCGACCGAGCAGTGGGCGAAGGCACGGAAGCTGCCGGTGCTGGCGTACCTGACGTTCTCGCAGACCGCGGCCGTCGACTACGTCCACGGCGACGAGGGCCTGCTGATGGCGCCCGCGTACGCCGTCCCGCAGATGCTCACCCGTGCCGGGCTCACCTTGCAGGACTTCGACTTCTACGAGATCCACGAGGCCTTCGCGTCGCAGGTGCTCGCCACCCTCAAGGCGTGGGAGGACCCGGCGTTCGCCAAGGAGAAGCTGGGCCTCGACGAACCTCTCGGCTCCATCGATCGGGCGAAACTGAACGTCAACGGTTCTTCGCTGGCGGCCGGGCACCCGTTCGCCGCGACCGGTGGCCGTATCGTCGCCACCCTCGCGAAGCTGTTGAACGAGAAGGGATCCGGCCGCGGACTCATCTCGATCTGCGCCGCGGGCGGCCAGGGCGTCACCGCGATCCTGGAAAAGTAACGTTCGCCCGCAGCGGATCGGGGAAAAACCCCGGTGCCTTTGTCGGTGCCGGGGTCTAGGTTGACCGCATGTTCGCGGTTCAGGCGAAAGCGCTGGTCAAAACCTACGGGTCAATACGGGCGCTCGACGGGGTCGATCTGTCGATCCCGAAGGGCGAGGTGCTGGGCCTGCTCGGGCCGAACGGTGCCGGCAAGACGACGACGGTCCGCATCCTGACCACGCTGCTTCGCCCGGATTCGGGCGAGGCGGAGGTGGCCGGGCACGACGTGCTGGCCCACCCCGACGCAGTCCGGCGGTCGATCGGGTTGTCCGGGCAGTACGCCGCCGTGGACGAGAACCTCACGGGGTTCGAGAACCTGTACATGGTCGGCAGGCTGTACGGGAACAAGAAGGCCGCGGCGAAGTCCCGGGCGCGTGAGCTGCTCGCCCGGTTCCGGCTGGAGGACGCGGCGGACCGCCCCGCCAAGACGTACTCCGGCGGTATGCGGCGACGGCTCGACCTCGCGGGGGCGCTGGTCGCCGAGCCGACCGTGGTGATCCTCGACGAACCGACCACCGGGCTCGACCCGCGCGGCCGGATCGACACCTGGGAGGTCATCAAGGAGCTCGTCGCCGACGGCACCACGGTGCTGCTGACCACGCAGTACCTGGAGGAGGCCGATCAGCTCGCCGACTCGATCGTGGTGATCGACAAGGGGAAGGTCATCGCGCGCGGCACGGCCGACGAACTCAAGCAGGAGATCGGCGGCGAGCGGCTGGAGCTCGTCGTGGCGAACGCGAGCGACCTCGCCATGACCACCCAGGTGCTGGCCGAGGTCGGCTCGGGCACGCCGTCGGTCGACGAACACACCCGTAAGGTCGACGTCCTGGTCGAGGGCGGGCCGAAGGCGTTGATCGAGGCGCTGCGGCGGCTGGACGGCCACGGCGTCGCGGTCCAGGACGTCGCGCTGCACCGGCCGACGCTCGACGACGTCTTCCTTTCGCTCACAGGACACGCCACGGACGAGGGGGAGAAGACGGAAGAGGGGGTGGGGAACCAGTGAGCGCGGTCGCGAAGGCCTTTTCCGACGGTGGCGTGATCACCTGGCGGAACCTGAAGAACGTCCAGCGCAACCCGGACTGGCTGATGGCGGCCACCCTGCAGCCGATCATGTTCGTGCTGCTGTTCGCGTACGTCTTCGGCGACGCGATCGGCGGGGAAGCGGGCGGGCTCGCGTATCGCGAGTTCCTGATCGCGGGCATCTTCGCGCAGACGGTCGCGTTCAACTCGGCGTTCACGGTGATCGGCTTCGCGAACGACCTGCAGAAGGGCATCATCGACAGGTTCCGTTCGCTGCCGATCTCCCGCCTCGCGGTGATCTTCGGCCGGACGACGTCCGACCTGGTGATCAGCGTGGTCGCGTTGGTCGTCATGTCGCTGTGCGGGCTGCTCGTCGGCTGGCGGATCCGCGGCAGCTTCCTCGACGCGGTGCTCGGCTACCTGGTGATGCTGATGTTCGCCTGGGCGCTGTCCTGGGTCGGCGCGTGGATCGGGCTCGTCGCGCGCAGCGTCGAGGTGGCGCAGAGCGCCGGGCTGATGTGGATGTTCCCGCTGAGCTTCATCTCGACGGCGTTCGTCCCGGCGGACAAGCTGCCGGGCGTGCTGAAGACGATCGCCGACTGGAACCCGTTCACCGCGGTGATCAACTCGGCGCGTGACCTGTTCGGGAACCGCTTCGGCGCGGCACCGACGGGCTGGCCTGCCGAGCACGCTTCGCTGTACGCGATCCTGTGCTGCGTCGCCATCATCGCGATCTTCGCACCGCTCGCGACGGCCCAGTACAAGAAGGTCGCGAGCCGCTAGGAAAACTTCTGCTCAGAAATGTCGAACCGCCGTCGAGCCGCTCGACGCGCTGGTGAAGGCGGGGTAGAAACAGCCCCGCCAAGACACTGAGGAGCAACGATGCGGTTTCTGATGATGCACCGGTTGGACGAGAGCGCCCCGGAGGCCTGGAACCCCAGCAAGGAGTTCATCGACCGGATGGGCGCCTTCATCCAGGACTCGTTCGAGAAGGGCATCCTGATCACGGCGGAGGGCGTGCACCCGTCGGAGAAGGGCGCGAAGGTCCGCAAGGTGCGTGGCGGCAAGATCACCGCGACCGACGGCCCGTTCACCGAGGCCAAGGAGGTCATCGGCGGGTTCGCGCTGATCAACGCCAAGGACCTGGCCGAGGCCGTCTCGTTCGCCGAGTCCTACGCCGCCTTGTTCGACGAGATCGAAGTCGAGGTGCGGACGGTCGTCGAGGAAGAGGACATCGCCGCCTTCACCTCATGACCCACGCGTTTAGTCCTCTGGATGCGCCTTTACGCATCCAGAGGACTAAACGCGGGTCGTCACTTCGTGATGGCCTTCTCGGCCTTCTTCGCCAGCTTCTCGGCGCGCTTCTCCGTCTTCGACGCGGCGCGGCGGGCACGCCAGCCGAGCGACGGCTTGCCTGCGGTGTCGGCGGCGGCCAGCAGCAGGCCACCGGCGAGGCCGGCGTTCTTGATGAACTGGATCTGCTGCTGCTGACGCTCGGCCGGTTCCTTGATCTCCCAGAACCGGTGCGCGGCCAGCGTCGTCGGGACGAGGCTGCCGAGCAGCAGCAACGAGGCCAGGCGCGGTGCCTTGCCCGCGGCGAGCGCGACCCCCGCACCGACCTTCACCGCGGCGTCGATCCGGACGAGGGTGGCGGGGTCGCGCGGCACCGACTCCGGCACCACGCCCTCCAGCTTGTCGAAGGACTCGGTGAGGAACGGCTCCGCGGCTTTGGCGTGCCCCTCGGTGTCCCTCAGCGCACCGATCCCGCCGGAGATGAAGATCGCGGCGAGGAGCGGACGTGCGACGCGACGGAGAATCACGGTCGTAACCTTTCTGATCCGGACCCGGGAAACAAACCTAACCCCAGTCTTCCCGCCCGCCACGTCGCCGAACCGCGCTAACGGTGTATCGCGAAATATTTCTCTGGCGCTAGACGGGGCTAGATTCCGCTAGCGGGCTCGATACGCCTTGGGCAGCTTGAACCCGCGGTCGGCCGCGACCTCCCGCAGCCGGTCCGGGTAGTCGGTGATGATGCCGTCGACGCCGTCGTCGATCAGTTTGCGCATGGTGGCCGGGTCGTTGATCGTCCAGGGCACGACCTTGATCCCCGCTCGATGCGCCTCAGTGACCAGCGCCTTCGTCGTGAACGGCCGGTAGTCGGGGTCGCCGACCTTGCCACCCTGCGGGTTGCCGTGCACCGGCGAGAGCGCGCTCGCGCCGAACGACTTCACCGCGCGGACGGGGCTGCCGCCGAAGTCGTCGATGTCGATCCCGCCGAGCCACGGCGACTTGCCCGGCTGACCGGCCTGCAGGAACTCGGGCTGGGTCAGCGCGACCGTCGGGAGCCAGGGCGCGACCTCGCGGAACCGCATCAGCGCGCCCCAGTCGAAGCTCTGGATGGAGACGTTGTGCGCGAACCCGCCGCGCACGATCTCGCGCACCGCCCGCTGGACGAACTGCTCACGCGGCGCCGTCTCGTGCGGTGCGGCGGCCTCGACCTTGGTCTCGATGTTGAACTTGATGCCCCAGGCGCGGTGGTCCCTTGCCAGCTGGAACAGCTCGGCGAGCGTCGGCATCTTGGCGCCGGGGGAGAGCGTCTGGCCGGGATGGGCGGGCTGCCGGAGCGAACCGCAGTCCAGCGTGCGGACCTGCGCGAACGTCAGATCCTTCACGTATTTGCCGACGTACGGGTACGCCGGGTCGCCGGGGGTCGCGGGCGCGGTGTCGCGGCACTTCGCGGGTGTCGTCTTGCGGTCGTGGGTGATCACCTCGCGGCCGTCCTTGGTGATCTGGATGTCGAGTTCGAGGGTGTTCACCCCCAGCTCCATCGCCTTGCCGAACGACGCGAGCGTGCTCTCGACCGTGAGGCCGAGCCCGCCGCGGTGGGCCTGGATGTCGAAGGCGCGTCGCGGATGCGCGTCGGCGATCCCGGCCGTCGTCAAGGTCAGCGCAGTGGCGATGACCAGCGCGAATGTCTTCATTCGTGAACCATGCCACGGTCGGGTGAACTTCGATTGACTTTGACGCAACGTCAACCTCTACCTTCGTGGACATGCCGAACGAGAAGGAGTGGTCGATCCAGGACATCGCCCGCTCGGCCGGGACCACGAGCCGCACGCTGCGCCACTACGGCGACATCGGGCTGCTCGAACCGAGCCGGGTGGGGAGCAACGGATACCGCTACTACGACCAGGACGCGCTGGTGCGGCTGCAACGGATCCTGCTGCTTCGCGAACTCGGGCTGAGCCTGCCCGCGATCGGCGAAGTCCTCGAAGGGGAGCAGGACACAACGGCGGCGCTGCGCTCGCACCTGAAGTGGCTGGAGCAGGAGCGACAGCGGCTCGGACGGCAGATCGAATCGGTCAGGACGACCTTGAGGAAGACAGAAAGAGGTGAACAACTGATGGCAACGGAAGTGTTCGACGGCTTCGACCACACGAAGTACGAAAAGGAGGTCACCGAACGCTGGGGCGCCGACGCCTACAAGCAGGGCGACCGGTGGTGGAAGTCGCTGAGCGCCGAGGACAAGAAGGCGCACCAGCAGGAACAGAAGGACATCGCCGCCGCTTTCGGTGAGGCCCGCGCCAAGGGTCTGCCCGCCGACGGTGACGAGGCCCAGGCGATCACGCAGCGCCTGTACGAGTGGCTTCGGCCGGCCGTGCGGGCCGTGTCGAAGGGCTACTTCGCCGGACTCGGGCAGCTGTACGTCGACGACCCGCGCTACGGGCAGTACGACGAGAAGCACGGCGAGGGCACCGCGGAGTACATCCGTGACGCGATGGCGGTCTACGCCGAGCGCAACCTGCGCGACTAAGAACGAGGGACGGGGCTGCAGACCCGTCCACTCGGAGTAACCCGTCGCGACACGCCTATCCCTCTATGGCGGAATATCGGGTCCACGCTAGAAACGCCGATAGCGTGTGAGAGTGGATCCCATCCGCAACCCCTTCGCCCCGGGCGCCGGTCAACGGCCGCCCGAGCTGGCAGGTCGCGTCCGCGAGCTCCAGGCCTTCGAGGTCGTGCTCGAACGGGTCGCGCGGGGAAGACCCGAACGCAGCCTGATGCTGACCGGCCTGCGTGGCGTGGGGAAGACCGTGCTGCTGGGCGAGCTGCGCTCGCGGGCCATCAAGCACGGCTGGGGCGCGGGCAAGATCGAGGCCCGCCCGGACACCGAACTCCGGCGGCCACTGTCGGCCGCGCTGCACCGCGCGATCCGCGACCTCGCCGTGCGCCATCGCGCGCCGGACCGGGTCGAGCAGGTGCTCGGCGTGCTCAAGGCGTTCGCGCTGCGCGCCAACAAACCGGACGCGAAGCTCCGTGACCGCTGGCAACCGGGTATCGACGTGCCCGCCGCGCAGGGCCGCGCAGATTCGGGCGACATCGAGATCGACCTGGTCGAGCTGTTCACCGAAGTCGCGGAGCTGGCTGCCGACGTCGGCACCGGGGTCGCGCTGCTGATCGACGAGATCCAGGACCTGCTGCCGGAGGATGTTTCCGCGCTCTGCGCGGCCTGCCACGAACTCTCGCAGTCCGGGGCGCCGCTGGTCGTGGTCGGCGCGGGGCTGCCGCACGTGCCCGCCGTCCTTTCGGCGTCGAAGTCGTACTCGGAACGCCTCTTCCGTTACGCGCGCATCGACAGGCTGGAGCGCGAAGACGCCGACCTCGCGGTGATGGCACCCATCGAACGCGAGGACGCGGGCATCGAACCGGAGGCGCTGGACGCCTTGTTCGACGCGTCGGGCGGATATCCGTACTTCATCCAGGCCTACGGCAAGGCCGCCTGGGATGCCGCGCCGGCGGATCCCATCACCGTGAAGGACGTCCAGGTCGCGGCGCCGGAGGCCGAATCGGAGCTCGCGGTCGGCTTCTTCGGCTCCCGCTACGAGCGCGCGACGCCGGCCGAGCGCGAGTACCTGCTCGCGATGGCCGAGCTGACCCAGGGCCGGGACGAGTCCGCCGGTACCGCCGATGTGGCCGTCTACCTGGGACGGAAGCCTTCGTCACTGTCTCCGGCGCGGGACAGCCTGATGAAGAAGGGCCTGGTGTACTCCGCCGAACGCGGGCACATCGCCTTCACCGTGCCGCACTTCGGCCACTACCTGCTCGGCCGGGACTAAGTCTCTCTCCAGCTTTATTGTCTCAGCGCTAGAAAGCGGTAGAAACACCTACCGCCACTTCATCGCACCCTCTTCGGCCGTATAGGAAAAAACCTAGATAACTGCGGCGTTACCAAGAAGTGACCGGCGCCACCAAATCTCTCCGGTTTTACACTCCTGTTGCCGATGATTCATCGGCAGGTGTGCCAAGTCACCGGATAATCGTTGGCATCCTTGTGAAAAAGGGTGCATACTAGAAGCACAGCCACGAAGACGCAAGATCTACTCCCAAGGGGATGACAAAACCGATGAACAACATCGCCGCCAAGCTCCGTGCCCGTCGCGCCGAGGCTCGTACTCGCCGGGCCCTGAACCGGGCGATCGACACCGCGGCCACCGCGACCGTTCGTCAGGAGCTCATCGCTATCTCCCAGGCGCGTCACACGCACATGCGCTGACCCGACAACAACCGTTGTAGGTGTCGCCCATTCGAGTGACCTACGACACATAGTGCGTGAGATGTAACGCCTCGGAACGCGGCGTCGATACCCACTACGACCCCGTGATGCTGGCGGACCCCCGACCTGGCAGCATCACGGGGTTTCCATATGTCCACCCCCGAAAGATTTCTTGCCTTCACCGCTTCGCGGAGTAACACTTGACCCAGTCAACGAATCTGTTGAGGTGGTCAAATGAATCGATCCGCGGACCGGGTGGCGACCGTCCGGGCCTTCAACCGCCTGTACACCGGCGTGATCGGCGTCCTCGACGAAGGACCGGCCGACGCCGAGTACTCCCTGAGCGAAGCCAGGGTCATCTTCGAACTCGCGCAGCAGGATTCGACCCAGGTCACCGACCTGCGCAAACGTCTCGACCTCGACGCCGGATACGCGAGCAGGCTGCTCGCGAGACTCGAAGGGCGCGGTCTCCTCACCCGCGAACGCAGTGACGAGGACGCCCGCCGTCAGATCGTCCGGCTGACCGAGGACGGTCGCAAGGCCTTCGCCGTCCTCGACCAACGGTCGGTGGGCAGGATCGGCTCGCTGCTCGGCAAGTTCGGTGAAGACGAGCAGGAGCGGCTGCTCGGCGCCATGGACACGATCACCTCGCTGGTCGGCGAGCGCGCCTCGAGTCCCGCGCTGGTCCTGCGCCCGCCCCGTCCGGGCGACTTCGGCTGGGTCGTTCATCGCCACGGTGCCCTCTACTCCCGCGAGTACGGCTGGGACGAACGCTTCGAAGCACTCGTCGCCCGTGTCGTCGCCGAGTACGTCGACCGGCGCGGAGACCCGCGCCAAGCGAGCTGGATCGCCGAACTCGACGGCGAGCGCGTCGGCAGCATCTTCTGCATGCCCGCCGAAGACGGCACCACCGCGAAACTGCGGATGCTGCTCCTGGAACCGGCCGCGCGGGGACGGGGCGTAGGGAAACGCCTGGTCGCCGAATGCGTCGAGTTCGCGAGGGCATCCGGCTACACGGCGATGGAGCTCTGGACGGTCTCGCTGCTGGACGCGGCACGGGCGATCTATCGGAAGGCCGGCTTCCAGCTGGTGAGCGAAGAGACGATCACGGGCTTCGGATACGAGTTGACCGGGCAGACATGGCGGCTGGAGCTGTGAGGTGTTCGTCGTCTGCTTCCCCACCTGCGATCGCCGGTCCGTGGTCGGGGTCAGTTCGATCGATTTTGTCGACGACCTGGCACCGGGCATGATCTCCGTTTCCGGTCGCTGCCCGGATGGCCACTACGCCGTCCTCCTGACCGGGAAGGCCTTCGCGGCCCACGAACCCTGTGTACGCGAAGTCCGGCAGGTGGTGGAACGCAGGCGGCGCCGGACCAGGCTGGGCGCCTGGTTCGCGCGGCAGCGGGAACTGCACGACCGGCTGTTCCGGTACTGATGTCGATTTGCCGCGGGCTCGTTCGTCTAGGGACCATCGATTCCCAGGGAGGACACCATGCCCCACTACATCGGATTCATCCGTTCCACGACGGACTCGCACGACCACCTCGGCCCCGATGAGGCGCAACGCGTGCTCGAGAGCTATCTGGCCTGGGCGGACGAACGCACCAAGGAGGGCCGCTTCGTCGGTGGCGGCGGGCTGTCGAGGAGCGGCCGGGTGCTGCGCGCTTCGGGCGGCGAGGTCGGCGCGACCGACGGGCCGCACACCGAAGCCACCGAGATCGTCGGCGGCTATCAGGTGATCGAGGCCGCGGACCTCGATCAGGCGGAGAAGATCTTCGCGACGCATCCGCATCTGGCGTTCGGGCCGATCGAGGTGCGCAAGGTCGGCGAACGCGGTTGCGAGGACTGATGCCGAAGTTCGTGGGTCTGATGACCTTCCCGCAGAATTCCGAGCCCGCCGGTGAAGGCCCGGCCGAGAACGGTATCGAGCGGTACTTCGCCTGGCAGGAGGAGTTGCGATCGTCCGGCAAGCTGGTCGCGGCCGCCGGGCCGGCCCCGGAATCGCGGGTGGTGCGCGGCGGGACGATCACCGACGGACCGTTCACCGAAGCGAGTGAGATCGTCGCCGGCTATCTCGTGGTCGAAGCCGCTGATCTCGACGAAGCGGCGAAGCTGTTCGAGACGCATCCGATCGCGGTGGACGGTGTCGGGATGTTCGTGGTCAGCGAGATCGCGCTCGAGCTCGACACTCCACGTGAAGAACACCTGAGCCGCTTCGGGCTTTCATGAGCCGCCCGGCCGGCGTGGTGGAGCATCTGTTCCGGCACAGTGCCGGGCGGATCGTCGCCACGCTGGCCAGGGCGCTCGGCCCCGAACGGCTGGACCTGGCCGAGGAGGCCGTCGCCGATGCGCTGGAACAGGCGCTGCGCACCTGGCCGCAGTGCGGGGTGCCGGACAACCCGCAGGGCTGGTTGTTCCGCGCCGCACGGAACCGGGCGATGGACGTCGTCCGGCGCGAGCAGACGTTGCGCGCCCTGCTGCCCCGGCTCGTGGAGCTCGACGGTCACGCAACCGGCCGTCGGGCGGATGACGAACTCGTGTTGATGCTGCTGTGCTGCCATCCCGCGCTGCCGACTGTCTCGCAGGTGGCGCTGACGTTGAAGACCGTCGGCGGGCTCGGCGTGAACGAGATCGCGGCGGCCCTGCTGACGAAACCGGCGACGGTGGCGCAGCGGCTCGTGCGGGCGAAGAAGTGGTTGCGGGAGTCGGGGAAGCCGCTCTCCCTGCCGGGGCCGGACGCGCTTGAGTCCAGAGTGGACAGTGTGCTGGCCGTGCTCTACCTGCTCTTCAACGAAGGTTACGACGCGACGACCGGCGAGGTCGCGGTGCGCGGCGAGCTGTGCGGGGAGGCGATCCGGCTGGGGCGGCTGCTGCTGGCCGAGCCGAAGACGGATCTGCCGAGGGTGCGGGCGCTGGTCGCGCTGATGCTGTTGCAGGGAAGCAGGCTGCCCGCGCGCGTCGACCGGGAGGGTGACCTGCTGCTGCTCGACGAGCAGGACCGGGACCGCTGGGACCACGCGATGATCACCGAGGGGACGCGGCTCTTCGAGCGGGCGTGCACCGGGCCGGAGATGTCGGCGTACCACGTCGAGGCGGCGATCGCGCTGTGCCACAGCACGGCTTCGCCGCCGGACTGGCGCCGGATCGTCGGCCTGTACGACGATCTGCTGGCGCTGCGGCCGTCACCGGTGGCCCGGCTGAACCGCGCGATCGCGCTTTCGATGGTGGATGGCGCCGTCGCCGGGATCGCCGAACTCGAAGCCATCGAGGCCGACCTGCCGGACTACACCCTGCTGCCCGCCGTCCTCGGCGCCCTGTGGCTGCGGGCCGGCGACCCGGCGCGAGCCGCGGAGCACTACCGGCGAGCGCTCGCGCTGCCCTGCTCGGAACCGCAACGCCGCTTCCTCACCCGACGCCTGACGGCCTGCGCGACAGCTCTCTGACCAGCGCTTTTTCTTGCTCCGCGCGTACCCCAACCCCCACCACTCCCAGGGGGGCGCGCCCCGCACCAGCGTATCGGGAGGGGCTGTCGCGGGGCGGGGTCCGGAGGGATTCGGGGGCGAGTTGTCCACAACGGCGGGTGGGTGTGGACAACTCGGTGCAGGGGGCGCGGGGCAGCGGTGGACGTGTTGCGAAAGCGGAAGCAGCGACGTCGAAGACATCCGCAGTTCACGCGGGCAGGGTTTTCTGGAGGAGTGAACTGGACGGCGTACGTCGACGGCTACTGCGAACGCCTCGCCCCCGGCCTCTGGGGCGAGCCGCTCAACAGCCTCAGCAATCTCGCCTTCCTGATCGCGGCGATCGCCGTCTGGCGGCAACCGAAAGGCCGCGTGTTCGGAGTCCTCATCGGACTGGTGTTCCTCGGCAGCACGGCCTTCCACCTGCTCGCCACCCGCTGGTCCGCTGCCGCGGACACCGGCTTCATCCTGGTGTTCGTCCTGTACTACGCCGCCGTGTTCCCGCACGTGTTCTTCGGCGTCCGCCGCGGGCTGTCCTGGCTCGGCATCCCCGTGTTCCTCGCCTTCACCGCCGTCGTCGCGTCGCTGGGCGGCGGGCTGTACCTCTCGGCGTTGATCGGGCTCGTGGTCTTCGCGGTCATCCTCCGGGGTGAAGACCGGCGCAGATTCGCCGTAGCCGCCGGTGTCTTCGGGGTGTCCCTTTCGTTCCGCACGGCCGACCACACGGTCTGCGGGAACTTCCCCGCCGGGACGCACTTCCTCTGGCACCTGCTGAACAGCCTCGTCCTCTACCTGGCGGCGACCGCGGCCACGAGAAAGGCCGCGTCCCGGCAGGACGCGGCCCCTTCTCACAGCTGACTCAGTGGACGCCGATTTCGCGGAGATCCTTGTCGTGCTCATCGGCGTGGTAGTCCTCGGCCTCGGTGTCGTCCGTGCCGTTGAAGACCTTCAGCCGCCGCGCGATCACCGTGAAGATCACCGCGATCAGCAGGTTCGCGATCAACGCCACGAAACCGACGTAGATCTGCATCGGCGAACCGCTGAACGGGTGCCAGCCGAAGATCGACAGATCGCCGAGCTTCAGCGCCGAGCCACCGAAGTGCGCCTTACCGGTCGCCGGGTTGGGGATGTTGTAGAGCATGATCAGGCCCCAGCCGATGCCGACCACCCAGCCGGCGATCAGGCCCCAGCGGTGGAACCACCGCGTGTAGAGCGAGATCGCGACCGCGGGCAGCGTCTGCAGGATCAGCACACCGCCGATGAGCTGCAGGTCGATCGAGAACTGCGGGTCGATGAACAGGATGAACGCCACCGCGCCGAACTTCACGATCAGCGAAGCGAGCTTGGCCTGCTTCGCTTCCTCGCCCGGCGTCGCGTTCTTCTTGATGTACTCCTTGTAGATGTTGCGGGTCCACAGGTTGGCCGCCGCGATCGACATGATCGCCGCGGGCACCAGCGCGCCGATGCCGATCGCGGCGAACGCGATCCCGGCGAACCACGACGAGAACTGCGTGTCGAACAGCACCGGGACGACGGTGTTCGTGTCGGGCTTGCCGGTCGCGTTGTTGGTGATCGGCGAGACCGACGCGCTGATCGCGACGTAGCCGAGCAGCGCCAGCAGGCCCAGGACCAGCGAGTACGCCGGGAGCGCGACCATGTTCCGCTTGATCACGCTGCGGCCGCGCGAGGCGAGCACGCTGGTGAGCGAGTGCGGGTACAGGAACAGCGCGAGCGCCGAACCGAGCGCCAGCGTGGCGTACTGCAACTGGTTGTTGGCGTTGAGCAGGATGCCGTCCGCCTGCGACGGCGTCTTGTCGAACTTCGCGTCGGCCGCGTCGAAGATCGCCGACCAGCCGCCGAGCTTCGAGGGCAGGTAGATGATCGCCACGATGATCACGAGGTAGATCAGGATGTCCTTGACGAACGCGATCAGCGCGGGCGCGCGAAGACCCGACTGGTAGGTGTAGACCGCCAGGATGATGAAGGCGACCAGCAGCGGCAGGTGACCGACGATGCCGGAGCCGTTGATGCCCATGGTCCGCAGCACCGCTTCGAGCCCGACGAGCTGCAGCGCGATGTACGGCATCGTCGCGATGATGCCGGTGATCGCGATCAGCAGCGCCAGCGTCGGCGAACCGAACCGGCCGCGGACGAAGTCGGCTGGCGTGACGTAGCCGCGGACGCGCGAGACCGACCACATGCGCAGCGCCGGCATCAACACGATCGGGTAGACGATGATCGTGTACGGCAGCGCGAACAGGCCCATCGCGCCGGCGCTGAACATCAGCGCGGGGACGGCGACGAACGTGTACGCCGTGTAGAGGTCACCGCCGAGCAGGAACCAGGTGATCCACGAGCCGAATTTGCGGCCGCCGAGACCCCATTCGTCCAGGTGGTCGAGGGTGTTGCCGGCCTTCCAGCGCGACGCGACGAAGCCGAGCACGGTGACCACCGCGAAGAGGATCGTGAAGATGATCAGCTCTGGCCATTGGATGTTGGTCACTTGACGTCCCCCTCGTCGAGCTCGTCCACGGACAGCCGATCGGGACGCTCACTGGTCGGCTTGTCCTTGGTCATCACGTAGACGATCCAGGTGCACACGACACCGACCACCACGAACACGAATTGGAACCAGTAGAAGAACGGCATCCCGAACAGCCGGGGACCGTCCGAATTGAACAAGGACGTGATCAGCACCAGCAACGGGATGATCAACAGGAGGTTCCAGGGGCTGAACTGAAAGCCCCTCACCTTCCCGTCTGCCTTACCTGACGCCATCGGACCTCACCTAACGTTCCCGTACCCCCGGATGGTCCCGATGACCCTAGAACCTCTCCCCCGCCCGGGTCACGCGTGCCCGATATCGATTTGATCAGCGACGCCCCATACGACGAAGGGCGGTTGCCGTCGGAGTCCCCGCCGGATATCAATAGCCGCAAGTCGCGAACAGGAACTTCGCACGCAAGATCAAAGGGGCATCGGATGAAGAAACTCCGCTATGCGGTGGTGATCCCGGCTGTCGCCGGCACCATGCTGGCCGGGTTCACGCCTGCGTTCGCAGGGCCGGAGGCTGCCGGGCAGCAGCCGCTGAACTCCACCAACATTCCGGCGAAGTACGCGGACCAGAAGCTGGACTGGCACAAGTGCACCGCCAGTGAGCTGCCGTCCGCGCCGCCTCCGGGGGCCGAGAACATCGAGTGTGCGACCTACCGCGCGCCGCGTAACTGGTACAAGACGAACGAGAACATCGACCTGACGATCGCCGTCAGCCGCCTCGCCGCCACCAGCGGCAAGGCGACGGCCAGCGTCATCACGAACCCGGGTGGCCCCGGCGCTCCGGGCCGTAACTTCCCGGCCCGTCTGCGTAACCAGACGAAGCTGCGCGTGAACCAGGAGATCATCGGTCTCGACCCGCGCGGCACCGGCAAGAGCACGAACATCACCTGCGGCAACGCGATCGGCACCGGCTCGGACCTCGACCCGCGCGACCGCAGCCGGGCGAACCTCAACCTGATCCTGGACGCCACCAAGTACGCGGCGGACTCCTGCCAGGTGAAGTCCGGCGAGCTCGGCCCGCTCATCAACACCGCGCAGACCATCCGCGACATCGACCTGCTGCGGGTCCTGCTGGGCCGCGACAAGATCAACTGGGTCGGCTACTCGGCGGGCACCTGGATGGGCGCGCACTACGCGCAGCAGTTCCCCACCCGGACCGGGCGCTTCCTGCTCGACTCCGCGACCGAGTTCACCACCACCTGGCAGAACTCGTTCGACTGGCAGCCGCTCGGCTTCGAGCGCCGCTGGCGCCAGGACTTCCTGCCGTGGATCGGCAAGTACGACAAGGTCTACGGCTTCGGCAAGACCGGTGAAGCCGCACGCCAGACCTACGAGAAGGTGCGCTTCGCGCTGACGCAGAACCCGGTCGAGGTGGACGGCGTCCCGGTGTCTGCCAACGCCCTCGACTCGACCATCGCGTCGTACCTTTACAACAAGCGCAACTTCACGGCACTCGCCGACTACTTGGTCAATCTGAAGACGCTGACCGAGGGCACCTCGACGCAGCAGCAGAAGGCCACGGCCGCGCAGAAGGTCAAGGCGGAGACGGTGGACGGTGACGGCGTCATCGGCCCGCAGCCGCTGTTCGTCCCGACCGACGGCGACTCCTACAACGCCAGCTTCTGGACCATCCCCTGCAACGAGGGCAAGTGGACCGGCAACCGGCAGAGCGTCATCCGTCAGTCGCAGAAGCTGATCGACCGCGATCTGCCGCTGCTCGGCGCCGGCTGGCTGATCCAGCCGTGCATCTTCTGGAAGAACAAGCCGGTCGACCTGCCGAAGCTCGACGGCCGCGGTGTCCCGCCGGTGCTGATCGTCCAGTCGGTGAACGACCCGGCGACCCCGCTCGAGGGCGCGACCCGTGCGCACCGCGCGTTCGCCGGCTCGCGGATGATCACCGTGACCGGTGAGGGTGACCACGGTATCTACGCCGGCGGCAACGCGGGTGTGGACAAGGTCGTGGAGGACTACCTCGTCGACGGCAAGGTGCCGAACGACCAGAGCCTCCCCGGACTCCCACTTCCGGTGCCAGCGGGCGCCTGAAGCCACTAGGGATTGTGGCCCCGTCGAGTTTCGGCTCGGCGGGGCCCTTTTCTTGGGGTTGTCCACGACCTGTGCACAGAGTTGTCCACAGGCTGGGGGTAACTCGGTGGGGACAACTCGGTCGCCTGGACCGAAGTCGCGTGATCGGAGCCGTAACTCGCGTGACTGAAGGCGGATCTCGCGTGCGCCTGGCCGTACCGGTATTAGTATTGGCGCCATGGTGCGAGTGCCGTTGACGGACGAGGAACGCGAACGCGGCGAGCGGCTGGGGCTGGCGCTCCGGGACGCGCGCGCGGCGTCGTCGCGGAGCATGGTCGAGGTCGCGGCCGAGGCCGGGATCTCGGTCGAGACGCTCCGGAAGATCGAGACCGGGCGGATCCCGACGCCCGCCTTCTTCACGGTGATGGCGATCGCGGACGCCGTCGGGCTGCCGCTGGACGTGCTGCGAGCGGCAGCCGAGCACGGCACCTCACAGGTCGCGGAAGCGAGTTAGGGGCGCAGGGCGGCCAGGGCGTGTGCCCGGTCGTTCAGGTAGAGGAAGCCGTCGATCGGCAGGTCGAAGCTGTTCAGCAGGCTTTCCAGCGTGGCGTATTCGTCCACGCCCAGCCGCAGGTTCTCGTTCATCGCGTGCGCGACGAGGACGTCGGCCAGTTCTTCCCACTCACCCGACCAGTGCAAGGTGCGGTAGAACGCCAGGACGTCCGGCGCGATCCGGCCGGAGATCTGGTCGAGCAGGCTGTCGCCGAAGAAGCTGATCCGGCCGGCGGCCAGGTCGGCGACGGTCGGGTTCGCCGGGTCGGCGGCGGTGTCTGGGTTGCGGACCACGCCGGGGCCCGCCACCGGATAGCCCGTCTTGACGTGGCCGTTGTCCTCGACCAGCACGATCAGGTGCACGCCGTACCGTTCGCCGGCGCACCGCCAGCGGCCGTTGTGGAGTCTGACGCGGGGTTCGCTCGGATCGTTCGCGACGTCCTTGATCACCGCGATGATCTGCTCGTCGGTCCAGCCCGCGGGGAACTCGCTGGTCGCCCGCCGCCCCTTTCCCGGTGCGTGCCCGCCGCCCACTCGTGCTCCTTTCGTCGCATCGAGGGTAACCCGCGTTCGGAGTATTCGAATGATCCGAACGCGGGAACGGGTGACCTCAGGCGATCACGCTGAGCAAGACGGCACCGACGACGAGCACATCGACTCCCCGCAGGGCCTGGAATCCGGCCGCTCCGCCGCTGACGTCGTAGTTCATCGGCGGCCGGGTCGCCGTCCGCGACGCGGCGACGACGGCGAGCGGGATCGCCAGCCACACCGGCCAGTCTGGGACCGCTCCGAGCGTCAGCGTCACCAGGCCGGCCAGGAGCCCCCAGGCGAGGCCGAGCAGCGCGACCACCAGGCCGTTGACCAGCCGCAACTCCCAGTCGGACGCGCCGAGCCAGCGCCTGCGGCCGGGGTTGCGCCACAGTTCGCCGAGCCCGCCGACGAACGGCACGAGCGCCGCGTACGCGCCGAGCGCGAACAGCGGCGCGACCGGGATGGCCGGAAAGGCCAGGTGCGCGACGCCGACCAGGCACGCGATCACCACACTGGCCGCCGCGTAGCGCATCCGGCCGAGCACCCCGGCCCACGCGAGCCGCAGCGTCGTCGGCCTCCGCAGCGACAACCACGGCACCGGCTTCGATTCCGGGATCAGCAGCATGGGATCCATGAAGACCGCGGCCATCGCCCGCAGGAGTCGCGCGTTCCAGCCGTCGACGAGTTCCTGACGCCCGGCCCCGGACATCGGCTCGCCACCGAAGGCCACCGCGACCGCCACCACGAACAACGCGCCCGCCAGCACCTCGACGGCGATCGGGCCCCACCCCGCGACGGCGACCGCCAGGCCGGCCATGGCGAGCACGACCGGCGCGAGCGTCTCCCCGCGGATCGCCGTCCGCCGCGCGGTGACCGCCGCCAGGATCGCCCCGGAGGCCGTCAGCGCCGACATCGCGATCCACACGTCCTTCGAGCCGCCGCCGATCGCGGTGACCAGTGCCCCGGTGTAGCCGACCACCAGGACCAGCGCGAACCAGAGCGTCCACATCCGCTTGACGACGACACGGCGCCGGTCGACGCGGGCGAAGTCCATCCATGTCAGCGCCGCCGGCTCGGCCCAGACGAAGCCGCGGCGCAGCAGGCCGCGCCAGAACATCGCGCACAGCACGATCAGCAGCCCGAACACCGCCGGGAAGTCCACAACGGACTGTCCAAAAAGGAAATCCCGGAGCTTCGGCAGGTTCTGGAAGGCGGTGAACAGCGCGCCGAAACCGAACAGTGCCAAGAAGGTCTGGTAGTCGCCGTTGAACAGGCCGCCGAATCGCTGTCGTCCGGGGACGTGCGTGGGCGCTTTCGTGGTCACCACAACTCAAGCGTGGAGTCGGCCGCTTCGAGCAGCGGGGGATGGTGCGTGGCCACGACGACGGCCGCCCTGGCCTCGGTCGACCGCTTGATCAACGACGTCAGCCACTCCTTCCCGGCGGCATCGAGCGCCCGCTCGGGCTCGTCGAGCAGCAGGACGTCGTGCGGCCGCGCCGTCGCACCGAGGAGCAGCAGACGACGGCGTTGCCCGGCCGAGAACTTGCCCGCCGTGACCTTCGCGCGTTCCGATAGGCCCGCGTCCGCCAGGAGCGCGTCGAAATCGCCGAGCTCGGCGCCGAACGAGCCCTCCAGCAGTTCGAGATGCTGGAGCGGAGTCAGCTCGGCGAAGAAGTCGGAATCGTCGAACAGCACGGAAACCTTGCGGCGGAAGGAAACATCGCGTTCGTCGGGCTTACCGCCCGCGACGACGACGCGGCCCCGCTGCGGGGTCTGCGTTCCGTACAGGCACCGCAGCAGGGTCGACTTCCCGACCCCGTTGGGGCCGACGATGACGGCACATTCGCCCGCCTCGACCTCGAAATCGAGTCCGTCGAACAGCCAGTGCTCCCCAGCCTGGACGCCGAGCCCGCGTACGTCGATCATTGGCCGCGCAACGACTCG
This sequence comes from Amycolatopsis sp. NPDC043889, assembly GCF_056435645.1. NCBI lineage: Bacteria > Bacillati > Actinomycetota > Actinomycetes > Pseudonocardiales > Pseudonocardiaceae > Amycolatopsis > Amycolatopsis sp. NPDC043889. The sequence continues at coordinate 635,775 of NZ_JBWKEC010000001.1, read as the reverse complement.
ATCACCGGTGCGAGCGCGTCCATGTTGTGCTCCAGCACGGTGAAATAGGTGAAACCGAATCGCTCGCGGTGGGCAAGGATCTGTTCGGCGATCTGCTCGTGGGTGCCGACGAGAGCCGTCGGAAGTTCGGCGAGCTGGTCGACGGTGAGGTTGCCTTCGAGCAGCTCTCGCAGGCTCTCCAAACCCTTTCGCCGGTCTTCGACCACGGCGACGAAATGCGAGAGGATATTGAATTCGGCAGCGCGGCCGTTCAGTTTTCCGCGGACGAAGTTCACTCGCTCTTCGATTCCGGCGGCGTCGTCGACGGCGAGCGCGCCGCCGTCGGGAACGGCCGCCGTGCCGGTGAATCCGATGATGTCGGCGTGTTCGGCGGCGAGGGTGAGCAGCCTGTCGCCGCGTCCGGCGATCATCAGCGGCGGACCCGGCTTCTGCACCGTCGGCGGTTTGTGGTTTACGTCGGCATAGAGACGCTTGAGCTCTTTGATGGTGTTTTCGAGGTGGTCGACGCGTTTTCCGGCGCGGGGGAACTCAATACCCGCCGCTTCGAATTCGGCTTTCACGTAACCGGCCCCCAGGCCGAGCTCCAGCCTGCCCTCGGTGAACTGGTCCGTGCCGGTGACGTCGCGGGCCAGCAGCACCGGGTTGTAGAAGGCGGTGTTGATGACGAAGGTGTTGAGCCGAGGGCGGCTCGTCACCTCGGCGGCGAGCACGAGGGCCGGGAACGGCGGTGCCATGCCGAGATGGTCGGCCGCGCCGATCACGTCGAATCCGAGGCCCTCGGCCTTGCGGCACTTCTCGACCCACGCCGCACGGCTCTCCGGGACGACCATGTTGACGCCGAATTTGACCATGCGGCCACGGTACCGAGAGCGAAAGAAGAAGGCCTCATCCCCGGGAATGACTCCGGGGATGAGGCCCACTCCGACGTTCGGACGATCAGCCGAGACGCTGCTTGAGCGCCTCCAGTTCGTCACGCAGCGACGACGGGACCTTGTCGCCGATCTTCTCGAACCACTCCTCGATGAGCGGCAGTTCCTGGCGCCACTCTTCGGCGGAGACGTCGAGCGCGGCCTGGATGTCGGCCAGCGGCTCCTTGAGGCCGTCGGTGTCGAGGTCCTCGGCGTTCGGAACGAAACCGACCGGGGTCTCCTTCGCGTTGCCCTTGCCCTCGACGCGGTCGATGACCCACTTCAGGATCCGCGAGTTCTCGCCGAAGCCCGGCCACAGGAAGCGGCCGTCGTCGCCACGGCGGAACCAGTTGACGTAGAAGATCTTCGGCAGCTTGTCCGCGTCTGCGTTCTTGCCGAGGTCCAGCCAGTGCTTGAAGTAGTCACCGGCGTGGTAGCCGAGGAACGGCAGCATGGCCATCGGGTCGCGGCGCACGTTTCCGACCGCTCCGGCGGCGGCCGCGGTGGTCTCCGACGACATGGTGGCGCCCATGAACACGCCGTGCTGCCAGTCGCGGGCCTCGTTCACCAGCGGGACCGTGGTCTTGCGGCGGCCGCCGAACAGGATCGCCGAGATCGGCACACCCTGCGGGTCGTCCCACTCGGGCGCGAGGATCGGGCACTGCGACATCGGCGTGCAGTAGCGCGAGTTCGGGTGCGCGGCCTTCTCTTCCGACTCCGGCGTCCAGTCCTGCTTCTTCCAGGAGGTGGCGTGCGCGGGCTTCTCGCCCATGCCCTCCCACCAGACGTCGCCGTCGTCGGTGAGCGCGACGTTCGTGTAGACCGTGTTGCCCTTTTCGATGGTGCGCATCGCGTTGGGGTTGGTGTGCCAGTCGGTGCCCGGCGCGACGCCGAAGAAGCCGAACTCCGGGTTCACCGCGTACAGGCGGCCGTCCTCGCCGAACCGCATCCACGCGATGTCGTCACCGAGGGTCTCGGCGCGCCAGCCGGGGATGGTCGGCTGCAGCATGGCGAGGTTGGTCTTGCCGCAGGCGCTCGGGAACGCCGCCGCGACGTAGTGGACCTTGTCCTCGGGCGAGATCAGCTTGAGGATCAGCATGTGCTCGGCCAGCCAGCCCTCGTCGCGGGCGATGACCGAGCCGATGCGCAGCGAGTAGCACTTCTTGCCCAGCAGCGAGTTGCCACCGTAGCCGGAGCCGTAGCTCCAGATCTCACGGGTCTCGGGGAAGTGCGAGATGTACTTGGTGGTGTTGCACGGCCACGAGACGTCCTCCTGGCCCGGCTCCAGCGGCGCGCCGACGGAGTGCAGGGCGGGGACGAACGCGCGCTCGGTGCCGTCCTCGGTGACGAACTTGTCCAGCGCGGCCTTGCCGGCGCGGGTCATCACGCGCATGGAGGCGACGACATAGGCGAAGTCGGTGATCTCGATGCCGAGCTTGGGGTCCTCGGCTCCGAGGGGGCCCATGCAGAAGGGGATCACGTACATCGTGCGACCGCGCATGCATCCGCGGTACAGCTCGGTCATCGTGGCCTTCATCTCGGCCGGGTCCATCCAGTTGTTGGTGGGACCGGCGTCCTCTTCGTTCTGCGAACAGATGAAGGTGCGCTCTTCGACGCGGGCGACGTCATTCGGGTCGGAAGCGGCCCAGTACGAGTTGGGCTTCGCGTCGAGCTGCACGAACGTGCCAGCCGAGACCAGCTCGGCGTTGATCCGCGCGGCCTCTTCGTCGGACCCGTCGACCCACACCACGCGGTCCGGAGTGGTCAGTTCGGCGACCTCCCGGACCCAGGACAGCACGCCACTGTGCGTCGTCGGCGCATTTTCCAGTCCAGGGATGGCGACTGCGGTCATCTCTACTCCTGACTTCCGACGGCAGAAGCCCACATCGGGAACGACGCTGTTCCGATGCGGGCTTCGATGCCGGCGACCGAATGGCTTCGCACACCGGCGGGAAAGCCGGTGTGCGGGTTTTGGGATTCCCCGAGAGTAGCCGGATGACCGGCAGGTAACCGAGAGCTGACCTGTCGGTTCTCTCACAAGAACGATAAGGGAATCGATTCAGTATCACCGGAATGGGCCATACGCAGAAATTCTTCCGGTGATCGACGGCACAAGCGCGAGGCGCGCGAAGGACGAATCGGACATGAGAAAGCCCGGTACGAGGTGCCGCACCGGGCTGTTCTGTGACCAGGATTACAGGAATTGCCGCTTCGAATTGGCCTGAACCATTCTTGCATTGGTCCAGGCCAATTCCGGAATCAGTTGGGGCTGATCCACTGGCCGGTGGCGGAATCGATCTTCGCCACACCTTCGAGTGTTTCGGTGCCCGCGCCACCCCACGCCGCGTCGCCCGCCGGGTCGCCTTCGGTCGCCGGGACGGTCGCGAAAGCCGCGCCGATGTCGTTGTTGACCACGCCGCTGCCGACCTCGGTCCACTGGCCGGGCCCGGTGTGCTCGTAGGTCTTGGAGTTGCCGGAGGCGTCGGTCTCGACCGCGATGTCGGCGCTGCCGTCGCCGTCCTTGTCGGTGAAGGCGATCGTGCGGCCGTCCTCCGTCTGGACGACGGCGGTGTCGGGGGTTCCGTCACCGTCGGTGTCGATGGTCGGCGGGCCGACCTCGACGTCGCCGCTGGGCATGTCGGCGTGCATGGTGCCGCTGGTGCCCGCGTCGGAACCGTCGTCGTTGCCGCCGCCACCCGCTTCGACCCAGGAGCCGGAGGCCTCGTCGTAGACGGCCTCCTGGACGACCTTGCCGTTCTCGTCGAGCACCGCGTACTGGTCGGCTTCGCCGTCGCCGTCGGTGTCGACGAACGCCTGGCCGGTGCCGTCCTCGTGCTGGATGACCGCGGCGTCGTTGACGCCGTCCTTGTCGAGGTCGTAGTTGAGCTCGGCCTGGTACTCCTCGCCGTCAACGTGGACAGTGACCGCCTCCGTGGAGCCAGTCTCGGTGTCCGTGCCGCCGCTCTCGTCGACCCACATGGGATAACCCCCTCGTTGACCTGCTGGTGTGTCGAAGCTTATGACTCACCGTAGGCCGGTTCGGTTCCGGTCCACAACAGGACCACCCGCCTGAACCGTCCGGAGCGGGTCACTTCGACAGATGGTCGATCGCCGGAGCGATCACCACGCCGATGAGGAGGACCACCCCGACGATGAGGATCACCACCGCCACGATGGCGCGGAGCACCCGCAGGATCAGCTTCTTGCGGCCCTGAGGGTCACGGGCCATTTCGCTCAGCCGCCGCAGCTTCGCGGGTTGCGGGGGAAAGGTCACGCTTGATTGTCGCGCAGTGACCGAATGCGACCGAGCAGGGCCTCAGCGCGGTCTCGGCCGTCCGAGACGTCCTTCAGGCGCTTCGCCACCACTGAGATCTTCTTCGCCCGCTCCTGCGCGCCCATCTTGATCGTCTTGTCGACTTCCTTCAGCTCCGCCTCGATCGCGTCGATGCGGCGGCCGAGGGCTTCGTCGAGCGCCATCGACAGCTGCTGTTCGGCCTCGATCAGCTGCTCCGCGACGAGCTGGTCCAGCGTGGACCGCGCGTCGGCGATCGCCTCGACCAGCCATTGCTTCATATGTTGCTTGTCCGACGCGTGTTTGCGGGTCCGCGCCATCCACCAGCCGGCGCCGAGGCCGATGATGATCGTGGCGGGCAGGATCACCGGGTTCAGGATCGCGACCCCCGCCAGCGGCAGCGCGGCGACCTTGCCCGCGCCGAGGCCACCGGAAACCCCCATGAAGATGAGCAGTTTGTCCTCGGCGGTCGGCGGTTTCTTGTCCGGCGGGCGCAGCACGACCGGCGGGCCGCCCGCCCTGGCGAACTGGCCGCGGATGATTTCGAGCTCTTCGGGCGAGAACAGCTCCGAAAGCGCGACGTTGGTGACCTGGTTGAGCCGCTGCGAGAGCAGCATCGAGATCCGCTGCGACGTCGTCTGCAACGCGATGTCGACCTGCTGGGGCAGCGCGGCGAGGGCGTCCCGTTTCGCGCCGTCGATCAGCTGCCGGAAATGCGTCGACGCGTCGCGCATCTGCCTGCTGGTCTCGTGCCCGACCTCGACGCGGGTCCGCTGGATCTCCGCGCGCAGTTTCAGTTGCCAGCCCCGCGTCGAAGACCGGCGTTCGGTGGTCAGGTCGTCACGACGCTGGCGCAGCTGTTCGGCTTCGGCCTCACCGGCGGACAGCGCGCGGCTTTCCGCCTGAAGCTTCGCCTTGAGCTCGCCGAGCGCGCTCGACAGCGCGCGCAGGGTGTTGGCCTCGCCCAGCATCGCCGAGCGGCCGACCAGCATCTCCTGCAACGCGCCCTGCAACGCGGCGATCCCGGCCTTCTCGCGCAGCATCGTGGCCATCTGCTCGTTCGGGGCCTTGGCCGCCGTCTCGAACATGCGCGCGGAAACCGGGTGGAACACCGCGTCGGCGAACCGGGGGGCGTGCTCGGCGAGCAGCCGCCGGTCGGCTTCGAGGACCTCGCGCCAGCCGCGGAACTGGTCGGTCTTGGTCAGCGCGAACAGCACGGTCTCGACGCGTTCGCCCATGTCGTGCAGGAATTGCAGCTCCTGAGAGGTGAACGGCGAGGAGGCGTCCACGACGAACAGCAGCGCGGTGGCGCCGGCGGCGGCCTCCTTCGCGAGTTCACCGTGCATCGAGTCGAGCCCGCCGACCCCGGGAGTATCCACAATGGACACTCGTTCGAGCAGCGGGACCGGGCCGGAGACCTCGACGTAACGCGGCGGGATCTGCCCTTCCGGCAGTTCGTGCGCGGCCGAAACCCAGTGGATCAGATCGTTGAGGTTGATCGGCACCGGCGCCAGCTGGCCCGGATAGCAGGCCTGCGCGGCCCACTGCTCGGCGTGCTCGAAGACGAGATACGTCGCGGTGGCGACGTCGGCGTCCACAGGGGACAGTCCCGGCATGGACAGGAGGGCGTTCACGAGCGAGCTCTTGCCGCGGTTGGTCTCGCCGACCACCACGACCGACGGCTTCTTCGGCCGCGCCTTCCGGATGTCCTCGACCCACTTCGCGGCCTGAGGATCGGCTTCGCGGACGACAGTGAGCAGTTGTTCGCGCGTGCTCTTCACGACCGCCGGAAGATTCGCCGCAGCGCTCGGAGCGGTCACAGGGCCTTCTTCGCGTAGACGATGACGATCGGCGCGCGCAGGACCCGCTCGTGATCGGCGAAACCGACCACCTCGGTCTCCGCGACGAGCCCTTCGAGCGCCGGATCCTCGGTCGCGACCGCGCCGCCCGCCTCGTGCACGGCGGGATCGAACCGCTCACCGTCCGGGCGCAGGGCACGGACGCCGATCCCGGCGAGACCGTGTTCGAGCCGCTCGACGACGCCGCCGCTGCGGGCGCGATCGAGGGCGTACAGGCACAGCTGGATCAGCGCCTGCCTGTCGGCGAGAGCCTGTTCGAGGTCGGCCGGACCCGTGGTCGTGGACTCCACATCGGTCTTCGACGCGGCTTCGACGGCCTCGGTTCCCTCGGTCGGCGAAGTCTCGCCGACCGCTTCGGCGATGATCGCCGCCGAGATCTGACCGGTCGGCACGTCGTCCGGATTCACGTCTTCGACCGCCTTCTTGCGCAGCCAGGCACCCACCCGAATCGACCCCCGTAACTGGTGTCCCGGGCCTACCGATCAGCCCGGGGAGATTTCACCAGTGTCGGGCACGTGCCCGCCAGCCGGGGGCGGAATCGGCAGAACGGGACGGAGGAATCTGGCGATCAGCTCCTTCATCACCGCGAGTTCCGCCGCCGGATCGAGGTCCGGCTCCAGAATCACGCGGGAAAGCGGGGCGTCGACCAAGGCGACGAGCCAGCTGGCCACCGTCTTCGGATCGAAACCGGGATCGATCCGGCCCGCGTCCACCGCCCGCGTCACCAGGCCGACGAGACCGTCGCGCAGTGCGCGGTCGTTGCCCTGGATGAGCCTGGCCAGATCGGCGTCGCGGGAACACTGCGCCGCGACCTCGAGGACGAGCTTGGCGATGACAGGGTGCAGAAGCTGTTCCGATACGTGGGTGATGACCTGGAGGATGGCTTCCCCCGGATCCTCGATCTGTTCGGCGGCCGCGAGCAGGGCCGCGGTCTCGTCGGCGTCCTGCTCGAAGATGCCGACGAACACCGCGCGCTTGTTCGGGAAGTAGTGGAAGAGGCTGCCGGTGCTGATCCCCGCGGCGCGGCAGATCTCCGCCGTCGTCGTCTTCTCGAAGCCCTTCATCGCGAAGCAGCCCGCGGCGGCGTCGAGGATGGCTCGGCGTTTCGCCTCGTGCTTGGCCGGGTCGACCGTCCTCATTTCACCGCCGGCGGCTCGTCAAGCCACGGGTAGCCGTGGTCGAGGAAGGCCTTGGCGACGGCCTTGCGGTCGACGTCGCCCTTCTGCCGCACCAGTTCCCGGCCGTCGGCGGCGAGCAGGACCAGCTCCTTGCCGTCGAGGAAGACGGCTTCCAGCTGTGCTTCGTACGCGCGGCTGCGGCCCTTGGTGGTCAGCGTGATGCGGGTCGGCGTCACCTTGACGATCAGCCGCTCGTGCGCCCAGACCGCGGCGAAGAACAGGCCGAGGGCCAGGCCGACGCCGATCCCGGTGACCATGCCCCATGGCCGCGGCATGTCCGAGACGAGCTGGAAGGGGCCCTTGAACGGGACCCAGCTCAGGGACGCCACCCAGCCCGAAATCGACTGGAGGAACCAGCCCAGCGCGGCGCCCGCCAGCGGACAGCCGACCCAAGAGGCCGTGCGCAGCCACTGGGGCTCGTCGACGATCGTTTCCATGCGCCCATTATTAGACCGAGCGCTCGGTTTATCAATCCGCGCCTTTAGTCGACTACTTGCCTGGAGGCCTTCCGGCGCCTGACCGCGGTCGGGGCAAGTAGTCGACTAAAGGCGCGGATCGCGGGAGGTCAGTCGCGGATCTGCTGCCAGATGAGGAAGTACGCCCGGTGCACGACGTGCGCGACGCGGCTCTGGGCGGGCGTCGCGCCGAAGGACGCGAAGGAGCGCCACCAGCCGGCACGCTCCAGAGCGTGGGCCGCCAGCTCGGCGCGCGGAGCACCCGGCTTGCCGAGCTGGGCGCCGATGTCGGCGTTGCTGCCGACCCGCAGGACCTCCTCGGACAGATCCTCGGGCATGTCGACGGCGCCGGACGCGACCAGCGTGAGCGCTTCGAGCAGCCGCAGCTGGTGTGCCTCGGGCTTGGCGAGCAGGACCTCGATCGCGTCGTGGACGCGCTGCCGTTCGGCCGGGTCGCCGGACGCGTGGGCCAGCGCGGTGACCGAAGCCAGCGCGGCGGCCGCCTTGATGCCGTCGGCGCGGGCGGCGAAGACGATGCTCAGCCGCTGGCGGACCGCTTCGAGACCGGAGGCGTCGAGCAGCTTCCGGCGAAGCGAGCCCGCGGTGATCTCGGGTTCCTTGCGGATCGCCTCGACGGCGTACCGCACGCCGAACAGGTCCAGCTTCTCCAGCAGCCGCAGCCGGGTGCCCGCCGCGACGTCGCATTCCCAGCTGGTGAAGATATCCGCCGAGATCAGCATGGTCTCGAGGATGTCGTCGTCCATCTCGGCCAGCTGGCGCAGTGCTTCGGCATCGGGCGAGGTGAACCCGCCGGACTCGGCAGACTCCGCGATCAGCCCGATCACCGGCAACACGTCCGCGACGCGGGGCTTCAGCGTCGCGGCCTGCTTCTCCGAGAGCAGCGTCGCGGCCTTCCACACGTCGCCGCCCGAGCCTTCGACCGACTCGGGCGCGATGGTGTCCGCCTTGTTGAGCACCGCGATCGCGTTGACCGGGCCCGCCTCGCGGCTCGCGGTCGCGGCGGTGAACGCGGCGAGCGCCTGCTGGTCGTCGGCTCGCACGCCCTGGGTGACCACGTAGAGCACGGCCTCGGCGCCCGCGACGGCGTTGCGCGAGGTGTCGTCCAGCTCGTCGGAGCCTTCTTCCTCCTCGTCACCCTCGTCGGGCTTACGGTGCTTCGCCGCGCCCAGCAGCTCCTCGGTCCGCGACACCGAAGCGGCGTCGAGCGAGCCGAGGCCCGGGGTGTCGATGACGGTCATGCCCTGCAGGACCGCGTTGGTGAGGTACGCCTCGATATGCGAGACCTTGTCGATGTCGATGCCCAGCTCGGCCGGGATCATCCCGTCGGCGGAGAAGGGCAGCACCTGTTTGCGGCCGTCGGTGAAGACGATCTCGACCCGATCGACCGTGCCGTACTGGAACCTGGTCACCAGCCGGGTGCACTCGCCGACGTCGGTCGGCGCGACCCGGCGCCCGATCAGGGCGTTGACCAGGGTGGACTTCCCCGATTTGATCCGGCCCGCGACGGCGACCTGCAGCGGGCCGCCCAAGCGCCGCAGCACCTCGGCGAAACCGGCCGCGGTCCGCGCGGACACCTGGGGCTGGAGGCGGTGGCAGAGGTTCGCCACCGACATCGACAGCGGGCCGGCGAGACGGCCCTGCTCCGTCGCTGAGGTCACGGTGCCCACCCCTCCCAGTCGTCGAGCACACCGAGGGAATCGTGCCATGCCGCTCATCCTCGGGTCGCACCGAAGGTGGTACCGGCGACCGACGCGCGAGCGGCACGGGCCGACATAGTGTTACCAGGTGCGACGGTTGAGCCTCTGGATGCGTGCCCACCCCATAGCGGGGGACAGTCTCATCGCCGTCGTCCTCCTGCTGACCGATCTGCTGCTCTACGTGGCCGCGGTCGAGACGCCGGAAGTCCCGATGCCGCCCTGGTACGTGACGGTTCCGCTGGACATCGCGATGGTCGCCCCGCTGGTCTTCCGGCGGAAGGCGACGCTGTGGTCGGCGTACCTGGTGCTGCTGATCGGCATCCCGCACAGCGCGCTGGAACTCGGCGCGGCGAGCGGGCTGGCGATGATGATCAGCATCTACTCGGTGCTGGTCTACGTCGGACGCAAACAGGGCCTGCTGTACCTGGTGATCACGCTGGTCACCTCGGCGCTCCAGCTGTGGGCCGACCCGCCGGAGGACGTCTGGGTGCTGGCGATCATCGGCGTCTTCTCCAGCGCACTGTGCTGGACGCTCGGCGAGTTCGCCGGCGCGAGGCGCGCCTATCACGAGGAGGTGGAAGCCAGGTTGCATCTACTTGAGACGGAACGGGACCAGGCGACCAGGATCGCCGTCGGCGAAGAACGCGGACGGATCGCCCGTGAGCTGCACGACGTCGTCGCGCACGCGGTGAGCGTGATGGTCGTGCAGGCCGACGGCGCGTCCTACGCGGTCGACGGGAATCCCGAGATGGCGAAACGGGCCTTGCAGACGATTTCGGAGACCGGCCGCGGCGCGCTCGCCGAGCTGCGGCGGCTGCTGGACGTGCTCCGCAGCGACGGCGACGACGAGCCGCGCGTGCCGCAGCCGGACGCCAGCGCGCTGACCGACCTCGCGGACCGGATCCGCCAGGCGGGGGTGCCGGTGACGCTGGCGATCGGTTCGGACGCGCTCGCCGGGCTGCCCGCCGGGGTGTCCCTCGGCGTGTACCGGATCGTGCAGGAGTCGCTGACGAACACGCTGAAACACGCCGGCCAGGGCGCGCAGGCCGAGGTGGTGGTGCGGCGGGAGGCGGACGTGATCGACGTCAAGGTCACCGACGACGGCGCCGGCCGCGCGAAACAGCTGGTGCCCGCGGCGGCGAAGCACGCCGCGCCGCCGCGAAAACTCGCCGTCCCCGGTGGGAACGGATTGATCGGAATGAGGGAACGGGCGAACGTCTTCGGCGGCACGCTGGAGGTCGGGCCCGCCCCCGGTGGAGGGTGGCAGGTGCACGCGAGGCTCCCGGTTAGGTTGGCGACGTGATACGGGTGGTGGTCGTCGACGACCAGGAATTGATGCGCGTCGGGTTCCGGATGGTCCTGGGCGCGCAGGCCGACATCGATGTCGTCGGCGAGGCGGGTGACGGCGCGCAGGCCATCCGCCTGGCGGAGGAACTGCGGCCCGACGTCGTGCTGATGGACGTCCGGATGCCGGTGCTGGACGGGGTCGAGGCGACGAAACGGATCGTCGAGGCCGGGACGGCGCGGGTGCTCGTGATGACGACGTTCGACCTGGACGAGTACGTCTATTCGGCGTTGCAGGGCGGGGCGAGCGGGTTCCTGCTGAAGGACACGCAGCCGGATCACCTGGTGTCGGCGCTGCGGGCGGTCGCTTCGGGCGACGCCGTGGTCTCGCCGTCGGTGACCCGGCGGCTGCTCGACCGGTTCGTCGGCGGCGGCGGGAAGCCCCTGCGGGACGCGGCCGAGCTCGACGTCCTCACCGAACGGGAGCGGGAGGTGCTCGTGCTGATCGCGAAGGGCCTCTCGAACCTGGAGATCGCCGAGACGCTGTTCCTGTCCGAAGCGACGGTGAAGACGCACGTCGGGCGGATCCTGTCGAAGCTGGATCTGCGTGACCGGGTGCAGGCCGTGGTGCTCGCCTACGAGACCGGGCTGGCGCGTCCCGGGGTCACCTGAGAAGTCCTCGGAAAAGTGGTCATTCGGTGAGCACTTTGGGGCGGATCCTTGTCTTCAGAGCCACTACCTGAGGAGAAGGAAATGCTGCGAGGTCTCACCACCACCACGTTCTACGCCGACGACATGACCGCCGCGATCGAGTGGTACTCCGATCTCTTCGGGATCGAGCCGTACTTCGTCCGCAACGGCCCCGACGGGACGCCGGCGTACGTCGAGTTCCGGATCGGCGACTACCAGCACGAGTTCGGCCTGGTCCGCGGCGACTTCCGGCCGTCGATGGCCCAGCCCGGCCCCGGTGGCGCCATCGCGAACTGGGCCGTCGACAACGTCGAGGACGCCTTCGCGAAGCTGCTCGAGAAGGGCGCGAAGGAGTACGAGCCGGTCATAGAGCGCGGGCCTGGCTTCGTGACCGCGTCCGTCGTCGACCCGTTCGGCAATGTCCTCGGCGTCATGTTCAACCAGCACTACCTGGACGTGCTGGCCGGGAAGAAGTAGTGAGGGTAGGGCCTCCTCCCCTACCCGGAAAGCCAGGATCCCCGCGAAGTCGGATAGCTGCGGTGGTCGTGAGTGGCGATTCGGGTTCTATTGAGGGGTCAGTCAAATGTGGCGTGACCCTGGACTGGCCGACAGGAGTCAGCCGCGCTCTTCAGCGTCCACAAGGGACGCTTTCCGGCGACGAAATGCCTGCTTCAAGGCCATATGCCCGGTTTGACGAGGGTGTCGTGAGTGGCAAGTAGGGTTCTAACCCTCTTTGCCACTCACGACCCCCTCGTCAAAACACACAAATAGCTCAACTCGGACACTGACCCCGCAGAAACTGTCCCTTATGGACAGTCGGGAAGGTGTCTCTTCGGCGAGTCCCGCTCCTGCCGCCAACTCCGGCACGCCACCTTTGCCCTTACCACTCAATAACCCGAATCGCCACTCACGACCCCCTGGACCCTGAAAGCAGGGAAGGAGGCCCTCACGGCGTGGTTTTCATGGGGGTCGGGTCTCAGCGGTACAGGGCGTGCTCCGCCGTCTCCGGGTCCTTGCCCGCGTCCCGGACTTCGGCCATCCACTTGCCGAAGTCGGGGCGTGAACCGTCGACGTCGGTCAGGCCGTACTCGTTCATCAACGTCCACGACGCGAGCGTCCTGCCCGCGAACCGCGCGACCTCCGGGTCGGTCGCCAGCTTCGCGACACCCCGCCCGAGCAGCGCCGGAGTCTCCGAGATGGCGAAGTCGACCGGAGCGGACTTGCCGACCGCGTCCCGCCACGTCTCCTCGGTGACCCCGAAGTGGTCGAGCATGGCTTCCGAACGCAGGAAGCCCGGCGTGACGGTCATGCCGACGCAGTCGTACTTCTTCAGTTCGGCGCCGAGCGCCCTGCCGATCGCGCGGATCCCGCATTTCGCGAGAAAGTACGGGATCCCCGCGCCGACGTACTCGTCGTGGTCGCCGTCGGTGACCTCGATGACGAGCCCGCCCTCGCGCCGCACGACCAGCGGAAGCAGCCGGTGCAACGCGATCAGATGCGTGTCGATCGCGTTGTGCACCAGCGTGAGCGCGTCGTCGAGACTGGAGTCCCAATACGCCCCCTCGAAATCCGCGAACTGGTCGCCGCCCCAGACGTCGTCGACCAGGACGTCGATCCGGCCGTCCACTTCGGACTCGATCCGCGCCCTCAGCGCGTCCACATCGGACACCACGGTGAAGTCGGTCCGGACGGGGATGCCCCGCCCACCCGCCGCGTCGACGAGCTCCGCGGTGTCTTCGATCGTCTCCGAACGCTTCATCGGCGACTGGTGCTCCCGCGTCGTGCGGCCGGTGACGAACACCGTCCAGCCGAGCCTGCCGAGCTCCACCGCGATCGCGCGGCCACATCCCCTGGTCGCCCCCGTGACCACGGCCACTTTCCGGTCCATTCAGGACTCTCCTTTCCACGCGGTCAGCACCGCGTCCACGTCTTGCCCCACCCGGTCGACGATCCGGCCCTTCGGCCGGATCGACCAGTCCAGCGCGGCCCCGTTCGCCACCCCCAGCAGCACCCGCGCCGCGCGGACGACACCCGGCGCACCCGGCAGGTCACGCGCCGCGACGCGCGTCAGCCGCCGCAATTCGGCTTCCACGGCGGTGAAATGTTCACCCAGCAGGGCACGGAGTTCCGGGTCTCCGATGTCCACGCCCAGCTGCCCGAGATGGTTCGCCGCGGTCTCCGCGTCACCGAGTCCCTCGTAGACCACGACGACCGCCGCGCGCAGCGCCTCCACCGGATCGGCCAGCTCGCCGCATTCCCGCATCCGTCCCACGACGGACCGCGTGTTCGCCCGGCTCAACGCCAGCAGAAGACCGTTCTTCGAACCGAACCGCTGGGCTACGGTGCCGACCGCGACACCGGCCTCCGCCGCCACCTGTGCCAGCGTGAAACCCGGGCCGACCATGCCGATCACGGTTCCCGCCGCGGTGAGCAGTCGTTCGTCGGTGATGCTGCGGGGTCTCGCCACACCATTATTGAACCATGATTCATTAACCCCGGCGAATCAGGGTCACTCTCAGGGGTATCACCGATCGCGTACGCCGCCGGAAGACGGCAAGCTACGTCTCAGGTCGGGTACCAGGTTGGCACCTCAGGATGACGCGCTCGGCCACCCACATGGACGACGATTGTTCTCGCAGTCGCCGAGGGGAGCAGACATGATCGAGGCAGCGGGCCTCACCAAGCGGTACGGCAGGACACTGGCGGTGAACGACCTGTCCTTCTCCGTCGCGGCAGGGGAGGTCACCGGCTTCCTCGGCCCCAACGGGGCGGGCAAGTCGACGACCATGCGGATGATCCTCGGCCTGGACAATCCGACGTCGGGCCAGGTGCGTATCGGGGGCAAGCTCTACCGCGAACTGAAGGACCCGCTGCGGACGGTCGGCGCACTGCTGGACGCCAAATGGGTGCACCCCAACCGGTCGGCGCGGGCGCATCTGCAGTGGATGGCGCGGTCCAACAAGATCCCGGCGGGCCGGGTCGACGAGGTGCTCGAGATCGTCGGGCTCACCAGCGTCGCCGGGAAGCGCGCCGGCGGTTTCTCCCTCGGCATGTCGCAGCGACTGGGGATCGCGGCGGCCCTGCTGGGCGACCCGGAGGTCCTCCTCTTCGACGAGCCCGTCAACGGCCTCGACCCCGAGGGCATCCTCTGGATCCGGAAGTTCATGCACCGGCTGGCCGACGAAGGCCGCACGGTCTTCGTTTCCTCGCACCTCCTTTCGGAGATGGCGCTGACCGCGAGCCACCTGGTCGTGATCGGCAAGGGGCGCCTGATCTCCCAGTCCTCAACCGAGGACTTCGTGGCGCGGGCCGCCGAGAACACGGTCAAGGTGCGGTCGCCGCAGCTGCCCGCGTTGCGCGCCGCGCTGACGCAGGCGAGCGCTCAGGTCACCGACGCCGACCGAGCGCTCGTGGTGTCCGGTTTGGACAGTGAGAAGATCGGCGAGATCGCCGCGGCCAACCAGATCGTGCTGCACGAGCTCAGCCCGCAGACCGGCTCCCTGGAGCAGGCCTTCATGCAGATCACCGGCGACTCGGTCGAGTACCACACCGGTCTCGAAGCCGAAGCCGCCGAAGTGGTCACCGCCGCCCAGTAGCCGCTCACTCTTCTGAGGAATTAAAGCCATGACTCTGCTCGCCGTGGAACGCATCAAGCTGTTCACCACACGCTCACCCTGGTGGTGCGCGTTGATCACCCTCGCGGTCGTGATCGGCTTCGCCGCCATCTTCGCCGGCGCCGCGCCATCGGGGGAATTCACCGACGTCGGCATGTCCCAGTTCGGCTACGTCTTCGGGATGACCGTGGTCATGGTGCTGGCCGCGCTTTCGGTGACCACCGAATACCGCTTCGGCACCATCCGCACCACCTTCCAGGCCGTGCCGAACCGCCGCGCCGCGCTGCTGGCGAAGACCGGCGTCGTCGCGATGCTCTCGCTGGTGATCGGCGAGATCGCCGCGTTCGGCGCCTGGGCCCTCGCCTCGATCATGCGGCCGGAGG
Organism: Amycolatopsis sp. NPDC043889; assembly: GCF_056435645.1. Taxonomy (NCBI): domain Bacteria; kingdom Bacillati; phylum Actinomycetota; class Actinomycetes; order Pseudonocardiales; family Pseudonocardiaceae; genus Amycolatopsis; species Amycolatopsis sp. NPDC043889. The sequence goes on along the minus strand of NZ_JBWKEC010000001.1, from coordinate 620,394 downwards.
ATCTCGCGCTGAACACCGGCGCGGAGTGGATCAGCGTCGCCGGGGTCGGCCTGGTGTTCGCCCTCGCCTCGGTGATCGCGGTCGCCGTCGGCATCCTGATCCGGCAGAGCGCCGGCGCCATCTCGCTCCTGCTGATCTACACCCTCGCGGTCGAGAACCTGATCCAGCTCATCCCGAAGATCGGCAAGGACATCTACGACTGGATGCCGTTCCACGTCGCGGACCGGTTCCTCACCGGCTCGGGCCCCGCGGCGGCGGAAGCGCCGTTGAGCCAAGCCGGGTCGCTCGCCTACTTCGCCGGTTTCGCGCTGGTGCTGCTGGTCATCTCGCTGGTCGTCGCGGACAAGCGCGACGCGTAAGGACTTCCACAGGGGAGAAAGCCGGATGTCTCGCTCGGGGGAGTGAGGCATCCGGACGGGGAGAAAAGGGGAACAAGGACCGGGCCGCCTATCGGGGGGCAGCCCGGTCCTTTCCCGCGTAATGTCGGAACCCACTGGAGGGAGGGCTGATGATCGAGGCCACCGGACTCACGAAACGCTACGGCGACAAGCTCGCCGTCGACGGACTTTCCTTCACCGCCGAAGCGGGCCGGGTGACGGGATTCCTCGGCCCCAACGGGGCGGGGAAGTCCACCACCATGCGGATGATGCTCGGGCTCGACAACCCGACGTCGGGCTCGGTGACGATCGACGGCATGGCCTACCGCGAGCTGCGTGATCCACTTCGGACGGTCGGCGGCATGATCGACGCCACCTGGCGGCATCCCGGCCGCACCGCCCGCGAGCACCTCCGGTGGATCGCCGCGACGAACGGCCTGCCCGACAAGCGCGTCGACGAGGTACTCCGGCTGGTCGGGCTCGACTCGGTCGCCCGCAAACGGGCCGGGCAGTTCTCGCTCGGGATGTCGCAGCGGCTCGGGATCGCCACGGCGCTGCTGGGCGACCCCCGGGTGCTGCTGTTCGACGAGCCGGTCAACGGGCTCGACCCCGAGGGCATCGTGTGGATCAGGAAGCTGATGCACGCGCTCGCCGCCGAGGGGCGCACCGTGTTCGTGTCCAGCCACCTGCTGCCGGAGATGGCGCAGACCGCGCAGGACCTCGTCGTGATCGGCCGGGGGAAGCTGATCTACCAGGGCACGATGGAGGAGTTCGTCGGCCGGGCGAAGGGCCTCGGCGTGCGGGTTCGCAGCCCGCATCTGCCGGAGCTGCGGACGGCGCTGACCGACAAGGGAGCCGAGTTCCGCGAGGAGGACGGCGCGCTCGTCGTGTCCGAAATGGACAGTGACACCATCGGCGAACTCGCGTTCGCCGCCGGCGCGACCCTCCACGAGCTGAAGCCGCTCGCCGGCTCGCTCGAACAGGCGTACATGCAACTCACCGCCGAAGCCGTCGAGTACGGCGCCGGCGTACCGGAGGTGGCCCGATGACCGCGGCGAACATGCTCCGCGCGGAGCGGATCAAGCTGCTGAGCACGCGCGCTCCCTGGTGGTGCGCGGCCATCGCGGTGGTGGTCGCGCTGGCCTACACCGCGCTCTTCTTCGGCTTCGTCCCGCTCGAAGGCCAGACAGGCGTCACCTCGACGCAGGTCGCCAGCGCGCTCGGCCGCACCGTGGTGCTGGTCCTCGCCATCCTCGCGGCGGCGACGGAGTTCAACTGGGGCACGATGAAGCTCACCTTCCAGGCGGTGCCGTCGCGCGTGCCCGCCCTGCTGGCGAAGGGCGCCGTCGTCGGGGTGTTCTCCGGGCTGATCGGGCTGCTGGTGGGCTTCGGCTCGTGGGCGGTCGCGTACCTGATCAAACCGGCCGCCGACCTGGGCCTGGCTTCGGGCGCCGACTGGCGTGCGGTGGCGGGTCAGGGCCTGACCTTCTTCCTGACCGGTCTGCTCGGCGTCGGCCTCGGACTGCTGTTCCGCAGCCCCGCGTTCGCGCTCGGGTTCGCGCTGGCCTGGACGCAGGTGCTCGAAGGGCTCGTCGTGCTGATTCCGAAAGTGGGCGACGACATCTACCAGTGGATGCCGTTCTTCGCGGCGAATCAGTTTTCCGGGCCGGATCTCACGGTGTCGATGTTGAAACTCGAACCGCCGCTGGGGCCGTGGGGTTATTTGGCTTATTTCGGCGGCATCTGCGTGATTGTTTATGCGGCCGGACTGATGATCACCCATCGAAGGGATGCGTGAGCTTTTACCGCGGCCAAAGGAGTTAAGTCCACGTTAAGAGGCTGTGGCTTCTCTCACACGGAGCGGACATACTGTTCGTGACCGGGCGATGCTCGGGATGAGCCTATTTCGGCTCTCGGCCCCGGAGGTGATCCTTGACGGTGGATTCCGGTCAGGGAGTGGAACGCACGATCCCGCAAGCCCGCACGGAAAGTACGCAGCCCCGGCTCGAGCCCATGCTCGACCTCGAATGGTCACAGGCGATCGAACTGCCCCGCACGGTCGCTTCCGCGACCCGGCCATCCGATATCCGCCGCGCCTGGGTACACCGCGCGCCCGAAGATCTCGTTGTCGCGCTGTACCGCGCGTCCAGCGGAATGCACGGCGAAATCCCCGCGCCGTGGTGGCTTCGCGCCGTCGTGGAAGGCAGACTCGAATCGCGGGAACTCGGTTTCCGCATCGAAGATCGGATCGCCGGTCTGCTCGGCAGGCGTCCCGGCTGGGAATTCGTCCCGTGGGCCGCGGACGGGGAATCCGGTTACTGGGAGTTCATGCCCTCTGAACGCGGAGCGTCCGGGCATTCGATCCCGACCACGGTGCTGAACACGAGCCGCCACGACGGCTGGATCGACGTTCTCCCCGCCCATTCCAGCACGACGCCGTCGCCGATCGCGGTCGCCGGATTCGCCGGGCTGCGCTCGCGGCTGGGGGAGTTCGAAGCAGTCAGGTAACCGCCGCGTTTAATGGGCTGGTGGAAAACGAGGACCAGCCACGGATGCGCAGCGTGGTCAGCTATGTCAAACGCGGCGGCCGGATGACCGTCGGGCAGCAGCGAGCCTGGAACGAACTCTGGCCGTCGCTCGGCCGCACCGTCGGCGAACTGCCCGAAGGACCGGTGGATTTCGACGACTGGTTCGGCAGGCAGGCGCCGGTGATGGTGGAGATCGGTTCGGGCATGGGCGAGACCACGTCCCAGCTCGCCGCCGCCGCGCCGGAACTCAACTACGTCGCGGTCGAGGTCTACGATCCGGGGCTCGGCCAGCTGATGTTGCGCGCCGAGAAGCTCGGGGTGAAGAACCTGCGGCTGATGCACGGTGACGCCGTCGTGCTGCTGACCTCGCATGTGGAGCCGGGCTCGCTGGCCGGGGTCCGGCTGTTCTTCCCGGACCCGTGGCCGAAGAAGCGGCACCACAAGCGGCGGATCGTGCAGCCGGAGTTCGTCTCGCTGGTGGCCTCGCGGCTCGCGCCGGGCGGCACCTTCCACATGGCGACCGACTGGGAGAACTACGCCGAGCAGATGATGGAGGTCTGTTCGGCCGAGCCGCTCCTGCGCAACCGCCATGCTGGCGAGCCCGGTGGCTGGGCGCCGCGGCCGGAGTGGCGGCCGATCACGAAGTTCGAGAACCGCGCCGACGTCGAAGGCCGGATCTCGCACGATCTGATCTTCGAGCGGGTCTGACGACGACACAGAAAGGGCCGGTCAGGACGTCCCCACGTCCCTGACCGGCCCTTTCTTCACACCCCCGCGCCTTGGAACGCCCCCTGCGCGTCCCCGGTGCCCGTTCGTCCCTCCCCCGACAGAGAGACGACCGGGCACCCGGCCCGTGGGTGGATCACCACCGACTCCACCCACGAGACCTGGCCGCCCTGGCGCCATGACGCCATTCGGGCGAACTTTTCATTCGTCGGCCAGAGGCTCCGACTGCACCCGCTTGAGCGCCGGGGTCGAGACGGATGCCCCGAGCAACGCCACCCCGATTCCCAGCACCACGGGCGCCAGCAGCCATGGGCTCAGCACGACCGCTTCCTTCTCGACCAGGCTGTAGAGCCCCATGCCGACTCCGATCCCGACCACACCCGCGCCGATGGTGGCCACCATCGCGGGCAGGGCCGCTTCCATCCGCAGCGCCCTCGACAGCACCCGGACCGGTGTCCCGGCCGCGATGAGCGCCCCGAAGGTGCGGCGGCGGTCCATCACCGAGCCCGCGGTCGCCACGGCCGCGCTGCACCCGGCGAGCACGCCGGCCGCGATCAGGCCGATCACCGTGACCCGGCGCAGGTCGCCGAGCTCCTGCTGCTGACCGATCAGGTGCAGGCCGCGGCTGCCGACCTCCTGGCCGGGGGCCGCCCCGACCAGCGCCGTCCGCACGACCTCGGCGTTCTCCGTGGTGGTCGGCACGATCACGTCGAAGCGCTCCGGCGTGACACCCGCGGGAACCAGGGCCGGGTCGATGACGATCGTGCTGGACGTGTCCTCGTCACCCTGAGGGAAGAGGTGCACGGGAGCCTTCGGATCCAGCTGCGGACCGGCCTTGTCGTACTCCGACAGCACGCGGTACTCCGCCGGGTTGATCCCGTACCTGCTGTAGATCGCGGGACCCGGCCGGCAGGAGCCGCCGATGTTCACCCGCAGGAGTTTCGTGGCGTCCTCGCAGGTCATCACGAAGGCCCGGTTCAAATTCTGGGAGCGGGTGCCCGGCTCACCGGTGGACAGGTAGACCTGCCCGACCGAGACGGCCTTCTCGGTGATCCCGTAGCGGGCGAGGGACGCGTTGGTCTGGTCGGCGATCTGCTGCGCCTGGGTCGCGTCGGATTGGGCGTAGAGGACGTTGTCCTTGAAGGTCCGGCCGCCGCCCGCCATCGACTCGAACGAGGGCAGCAGGGTCAGCGCCATCGAGCCGGTGAAGACGGCGAGCACGACACCCGCGGTGGCGCGGTAGGCGCTCTTCGGGTCGTCGCGGAGCCTGCGTCCCGCCAGCAGCGAGGCCGGTTTGCGCCAGATCCGGACGAACGTGCCGCCGACCGCCGAGGTGACCCACGGCCCGATGATCGCCGCCGACCCGACCAGCAGGAACAGGCCGAGCATCACCATCGGCAAGCTGGCGTTGTCCTGGCTGATCGCGAAGAGGAAGAAGGCACCGGCTACGGGGACCGCGAGCAGCCGCCACCAGTGCAGCGGCTTGCGGGCGTGTGCCGAAGCCGCGAACAGCGGCGTCTTCAGCACTCGGCGGATGCCGAGGACCCCGGCGAAGACGACCAGCAGCGGGATCGCGATGGCGACCGCGATGGTCGAGCCGACCGACAGGCTGAAGTCCGACGCGAGCCAGGTTCCGCCGCCCCACGGGACGAACGTCGAGAGTCCTTGGAGCGCCGGCGCCACGAGGATGCCGAGCAGCGCGCCGACCACGGCGGACAACGCCGTCTCGGCGGCGACGATCTTCGTCACCTGGCCGGGAGTCGCCCCGGCCAGCCGGAGCGCCGCCATCCGCAGCTCACGCCGGGCGGCGGTGAGCCTGGCCGAAGACGCGACGAGCACCAGGCTCGGCACGAGCAGGACGATCACACCGACCCAGGCGAGCAGTTCGAGCATCGGGTCGGGCTTCGCCTGCTTGTTGGGGAAGCCGTCCGCGGCCATCGCCGTCTTCGGCATCGACTCCGGGGTGTGGCCGACGACGGCGACCAGCTGCTCCGGATACATCAGCGATTCGGGTCCGAGCGCGTCGACGAGTTTGCCGAACCGGTCCCCGAGCTGCGCCTGCGGCGTCGACTGGATCAGTTTCCCGAGGGCGGGGGACACGATCGACTCGCCGGGTGCGGGCAGCCGCGGGATGCCCGGCGGCAGGCTGAGCATCGGCGAAGTGCCGGTCTGGGCGATGTCGACGCGGGTGATCTCGCGGTCGCCCGAGTAGTCCTTGTTCGCCGCCATCAGCAGCGGCGCCGGCCCCTGGCTCTCGCCGGACTGGGAGTAGTAGCTGCCGATGTCCTGCCAGATCGCCCGCTGGGAGCGGGCCTGCGTGGCACCGGGAAGGGAGGCCAGCAGAAGCACCAGACTGGTCGCGACGGCGACCCCGACCGCGGTGAGGATGGCCGACGTGCGGGTCCGGCGGTCGACCCGGAGCACCCGCATGGCCAGCTGGAAGCTGTTCATTACGCGGCCAGCCTCGTCGCGATCAGGCCGTCCCGGATGGAGACGGTGCGCGGCATGGCCTCGGCGAGCTCGCGGTCGTGGGTCACCACGATCACGGCGGCACCGCTGTCGGCGGCCGCGGCGAGCAGCGCGTCCATGGTGGCGCGGCCGGTGCGGGTGTCGAGCGCGCCGGTCGGCTCGTCGGCGAAGATCACCTTCGGCCGGTGCGTCAGCGCGCGTGCGATCGCGACGCGCTGCGCCTCGCCACCGGAAAGCTCACCGGGGCGGCGCTTCTCCTTGCCCGCGAGGCCGAGCTTCGCCAGCCATTCGCGGCCGGCCTCGATGGATTCCTTGCGGCCCTTGCCACCCAGCAGCGACGGCAGCGCGACGTTCTCCTCGGCGCTCAGTTCCGCGACGAGCATGCCGGACTGGAACACGAAGCCGAACTCGGTGCGCCGCAGCTCGCTGCGCTTGCGCTCGTTGAGCTGGTCGACCCGCTGCCCGGCGAGGAAGATCTGCCCGGAGTCGGCGCGGAGGATCCCGGCGAGCACGTGCAGCAGGGAGGTCTTGCCCGAGCCGGAGGGCCCGACGATGGCGACCGCGTCACCCGCCTGGATGTCGATGTCGATCCCGGCCAGCGCGTGCTGCGTGCCGTACCGCTTCACCAGCCCGCGGCCCGAAAGCACCGGCTGCCCTGTCCACTGTGGATCCGCCACCGTGATTCTCCCTAGTCAGTCACTTGTGTTCTGCTTCGGGAAAGAGCTTCGCGGTGAACCGCCGGTGTCCACTTCGGGCAGACGGCCAGTGCTGATCACCCGCGTATCGGCCGATCGGCCGACCCGGCTCGGGCCGGTCGGCCAAGGTGCGGACGGCGGCCGATCCTCTACCGTCACGGTGTGACAGCAGGTCCGGCCCAGAACAAGTTCCCCGCGCGGGTGAGTGCGCTCGCGCGACGTATCGGCATGCCCGCCGTCGTCCTGCTGGCCGCGCTCGCGTTCGACCTGGTCTTCGTGACCGACGCCGCCTTCGACGACACGGGCCCGCGCGGGATCGATCTCCTGCTCTTGCCCGGCATCTTCGCGATGGTGTTCTGCGCGCTCTGGGCGCAGAAGCGGGCCGCCGTCGCCGCCGTCGCGGCCTCGGTCGTGCTGGTGGCGTACACGCTGGTCGTCCGGTATTTCAACATCCCGACCTACTCGAGCGTGCTCGCCCATCTGTCCATCACAGAGGTGGTCGCGGGGGTCGAGGTCCTGTTCTACGCCGCGCGCCGGACGCGACCGGGTGTCGCCTTCGCCGTGATCTCCGGTCTGGTGCTGGCCACGCTGACCGCGGTGTCCGGCCGGTACTACTACGGCAGCGAGTCGAACGGCACCATGGCGCAGGCGATGCTGTTCGGCGGTCTCCTGCTGGGCGGCACACTGCTCTTCGCGATCCCCGGACGCGACCGGACGGCGCATCCGAAAAACTACGAGAAGCTGCAGAAGCTCAACAAGCTGGTGATGGGCCAATGGCCGCTCATCGGCCTGCTGGGCGTCGCGCTGATCCTGGAGTTCGGCTTCACCTACGAGAGCGGGGCGCACGGCTTCCCCATCCTCGTCTGCTCGATCGTCGCGGCGATCATCGCGATCGCCGCGCCGCGGCGGCCCGCCGACGCGATGGTCGCGCTCACCGCGGTCATGCTGCTTTCGGCGCTGGTGACGCCGTTCCTCCGACTCCGCTACGACTACCCGACCCCCGGCGGCGTGCCGGGCACGCAGGTCGTGGCGGGGATGGGCCTGGTCGTCACGCTGGTCCGCGCGGTCGGGCTGAGCAAGGCCGCGTCGCGGATCGCCGGGCTGTCGATGGTGGTCGCCGTGGCCTCCATCCTCAACACCAAACGGCCCACGCCCCGGCTGATGACCGACCCGGACGACATCGCCGGCCTCGTCGTCGCCGCGCTGCTGCTGCTCGGCATCTCGGTGGCGATCGGCCTGGCGTTGCGGTCACGGGATTCGGAACGCACGCAGGTCATCCAGTCGGCGATCAGCGACGCGCAGACGTCGGAGCGGATGGCGCTGGCGCGGGAACTGCACGACGTGGTCGCCCACCACGTCACCGGGATCGTCGTGCAGGCGCAGGCGGCGAAGATGATGGGCGAGAAGAATCCGCAGGTCGCGGTCGAGGCGATGGGCCGGATCGAGGACGCCGGGGTGGAGGCGCTCGCGGCGATGCGCCGGCTTGTGCGGAGTATGCGCGGTGACGCCCCGGCCGGGAGCAGCGAGTTCAGCGAACAGGCAACCACCGATCTCGCCGCCGATCTGCGGACGCTGATCGAACGGTCGAACCACGGCGTGAAGACGTCGATGAAGCTCGAACTGCCGCCGAACGTGCCGCACGAGGTCGGGCGGTCGGCGTTGCGGCTGGTGCAGGAGTCGCTGACGAATATCGGCAAGCACGCGTCCGGCGCGAAGGAGGCGCTGGTCATCGCGGAGGTGAGTGAGAACGAACTGCACCTCCAGGTGACCGACGACGGACGCGAGCCACAGGGCCGTCCGGCGGGCGGGTCGGGCGGCTACGGTCTGATCGGCATGCGCGAACGGGTCGCCCTGCTGCACGGCCGGCTCACCGCCGGACGGGCGCCGGGCGGCGGATGGCGCGTCGAAGCGTGGCTACCACTTGAAGGAGAAGAGTGATCCGGGTACTGATCGCCGACGACCAGGACATGGTGCGGATCGGCTTCCGGATGATCCTGGACGCGCAGGACGACATCGAGGTGGTCGCCGACGTGCCGGACGGCGTCTCGGCGGTCGCGAAGGCGCGCGAACTGCGGCCGGACGTCTGTCTGCTGGACATCCGCATGCCGGGGATCGACGGTCTCGAGGTCACCAAGCAGCTGGCGGGCCCGGACGTCGCCGATCCGCTGAAGGTCGTGGTGGTCACGACGTTCGACCTCGACGAGTACGTGCACACCGCGCTGCGGAACGGTGCGAGCGGGTTCCTGCTGAAGGACGCCGGGCCCGCGCTGCTGATCGAAGCCGTGCGAGCGGCGGCGCGCGGGGACGCGCTGGTGTCGCCGCAGATCACCGTCCGGCTGCTGAAGCATTTCGACGGCGGGGCGGTGAAACGCGACGTCACCCCGCCTTCGGAGCCGCTGACCGCGCGGGAGCTGGACGTGGTGAAGGCGGCCGCGAAGGGGCTGACGAACACCGAGATCGGGGCCGAGCTGTTCCTGTCGCTGTCCACCGTGAAGACGCATCTGGCGTCCGTGCAGGGCAAGGTCGGCGCACGGAACCGGGTGGAGATCGCGGCCTGGGCGTGGCGGAGCGGCGTCGTGGACTGAGCTGAGTGTGGGTGCAGGCGACCGAGGTCTTTTGATCTCTTGGAGTCGCGCCCTTTTGGCTGAAGGCCCCCGCTATCTCGGCGGCAGGGCGCCGACAAGAAGTCCGTGACATTGATGACCAGCCACGCCCTGGCGACGAGATAGCGGTCGGCGCGATAAAGAGTACGGTCCGTAAGCTCCATATATGCAACGCCGTTTCCACGCTCCTGTCGTTCTCCCCGCCGACCCCGCTTGCTCGTTGCTGCGTGACGCCGTGGTCGACGTGGACGAGACGGGCCGCGTCACCCATGTCGGTCCCCTGTCCGGGGCCCCCGAAACGTCCGCTCCCGTGACCCGGTTGAGCGGCATCCTCCTGCCCGGGCTGGTCAACGCGCACGCGCACAGCCCGATGACGCTGCTGCGCGGCATGGGCGGCGACCTGCCGCTGCTGCCGTGGCTGACCGAGATCATCTGGCCCACCGAAGCGAAGCTGGAGCCCGCCGACATCCGCACCGGCATGATGCTGGGCTCGATCGAGATGCTGCGGCACGGCGTCACGACCAGCGCGGAGATGTACTTCGAAGGCGAGCAGCTCGCCGACGCGGTGCTCGCCACCGGTGGCCGGGTGGTGCTGGCCCCGCCGATCATGGAACTGCCGGGGATGGACTGGCGCGCGATGCTGAAGAGCATCGAACGCTGGATCGACACCGACGGTCTCCGGTTCGGGCCCGGTGACCGGATCGAGGTCGGCTACGGGCCGCACTCGGCGTACATGCTGAACGACGAAGCGCTGCGGGCGACCGCGGAATCGGCGGCCGAGCGTGGCGCGCTGGTGCAGATCCACGTGGCCGAGGCGGCGCTCGAAGACGTCAAGCAGCGTGAAGCGCACGGTTCGGTGCCCGCGCTGCTGGAGAAGGTCGGGATGCTGCGGGGCCGGACGCTGGCCGCGCACGCGATCCACCTGTCCGACGAGGACATCGCGCTGTTCGCCGCGCGCGGCGTCGGGATGGCGCACTGTCCCGGATCGAACGCGAAGCTCGCCTCGGGCATCGCCCGGGTGACGGAGCTGCGGAAGGCGGGCGTCGCCATCGGGCTCGGCACCGACGGCCCGGCGTCGAACGACGACATCGACCTGTGGGAGGAAGTGCAGCTCTCGGCGATGTTCGCGCGGCTCGCGACCGGTGACTCGACCGTGCTGACCGCGGCCGACGCGTTCCTGCTCGGCACCCGCGGCGGCGCGGACGCGCTGGGCCGGACCGACATCGGCGCGCTGGAAGCCGGCCGGTGGGCGGACATGGTGCACGTCGACCTCGACGACCCGGCCTTCGCGACCGGTATCGACGTGCCCGACGCGCAACTGTTCGCGAACCTGGTGTGGGCCGCGGGCTCGCGCCGCGTTCGCGACGTGTGGGTGGCGGGCGAGCAGGTCGTCGGCGACGGCGAACCACTGCGGGTGGACCGCGGCAAGGTGCAGGCCGAAGTCGCCCACACCGCCGCACGCCTGCGCTCTTAACTCACCTACGCAACCCCCACCCGTCCCAGGGGGCGGCCCCGAGGCCAGTCTATCGGGGGTGGGCGGGGCGGGACCCGGGAAAGTGCTGGTCAGGGCGGAGTTGTCCACAACGGTGAGGGGCTGTGGACAACTGGCCCGAGCGCCCAATGCGGCATGGGGACGCTGAGCGGCCCCGGTGCCACATTGGGCGCAAGGCACGCTGGCGGCGCCGGGACCAGGGTTCCCAATGTCGCATTTGAGGCGCTGAGAATCTCAAAGGCGACATTGGGAACCCGCGCGCTGCTAAGCGAGGCTAGACCAGGCCGCGCGGCCGGAGGGTCACCTCGGTCGGGTGCGCGTCACCGGTGGCGGAGACCGCGGCGAGGACGGCGGCAGCGACGGATTCGGGGCGCAGAAAGCGTTCCGGCTCGTACGCGCGGCCCTCGTCGGCGACGATCGCCTGCTGCATTTCGGTGTCGGTGCGACCGGGGTAGATCGACGTCACCCGAAGCGCGGACTCCTCCTCGCGCAGGGAGTCGGCGAAGGCCCGGACGGCGAACTTGCTCGCGGCGTACGGACCCCAGCCCGGCCGCGCGTTCTGCCCGGCGCCCGAGTTGATCACGACGACGTGCCCCTTCGAAGCACGCAGCGCGGGCAGCAACAGCCTGGTCAGCGTGACGACGCCGAGGACGTTGACCTCGAAGTTCGCTCGCCAGTCGGCGTCGGTCGCGGTCTCGACCGTGCCGAGCCGAGCCACGCCCGCCGAGTGCACCAGCACGTCCAGCGCGCCGATTTCGGCGGTCGCCGTCTCCAGTGTCTCCGTGTCGGTCAGGTCGATCGGCCACGGCTTCGCCTCGGGCAGTGTGCCCGCCAGTTCGCCGAGCGCGCCGGCGTCGCGGCCGCCGAGCAGCAACCGGTGGGTCGGGGCGAGCGCGCGGGCGGCCGCGGCACCGATACCGCGGGTGGCGCCGGTGACGAGAGCCAAGGGGAGATCAGCCATGCCGGCCACGCTAGTGGGTTCGAATCTGGACCGGTAAACGCGTGTCCAGACGGCGAACTCGCGTGATCAGGGGGCGCAGACGACAGGCGGCGTCGCCACCCTCGGGAACCGGATGGAGCCGCGGGTGAACGAACCGGCGAGGTTGTCCGCGAAGCGGCCGGCCGTCAGCGGATCCCGGACCGACGCGTCGATCGCCACGAGAGCCTGGCAGTCGAGCGCCGCTCGGGCGGCGGCGACGTCCGCGGCGCGGACCGGACCGCCTTCGGCGATCGGGAGCCGCGCCGAATTCGCCAGCTCCCACACCGGGGGCAGCCATTTCTGGTGGCCAGGACGGCCGCCGGGGAGCGATGTCGAATGGGCGGCGAACGGGTTGGCGAGGCCGTAACCGTCGCGCAGCCGCATGTCGAGCGGGATCAGCAGGCCGAGCGCGCCCATGCTGTCCGCCGCGACGGTCACGTACGGCCGGTCCGTCGGGTACGCGTACCAGCGTCTGGTCGTGTAGTCCTGGATCAGCACCGCCGGACCTTCCACACCCCGGACGGCCGCCAGCGCCGACGGCATCAGCGGGTGGCCGGCGTAGTCCTCCGCCAGGATCGGATGCTCGTGCCCGGTCGACCACGACCAGAACGCTCGCTCGTCCGTGACGCCCACAGCGCGCGGAGAAGCCGAATACGCCGGGCGAAGCGATGCGGCGGCCACGAACGCCCAGATCCCGACGGCGACCAGAAGCGCCACGGTCACCCTCGTCACCGGCACGGCCAGCACCGGCAGGAGCAGGCAGAACAGCGCCGGGAGCAGCATGCGCCCGTGCATGAAATCCCCGCCGACCCGGATCACGTACACCGCGAGCAACACCGCTCCGGCCACCGGAACCGCGGTGAGCACCACGAAGGTTCTGTCCATAGTGGACGAAACCGTGACGACCGCGGCCGCGAGCAGCAGCAGCAGCGGGAGCCACAGCCAGTACGGCTGGACGAGATCGGCAAGGTAGGCCCATCCACGGGCCCAGTTCGCTTCCGACGCCTCCTTGACCAGCGCGGTGTTCGGCGTCAGCAGACCGTAGTAGCCCATCCGGAACACCTGATACGCCAACGGGAGCGCGGCCGCCACGGCCATCAGGCCCATCGCGTGGCGACGTCCCGGCCGCGCGAGGACGAGCAACGCCACCAAGGTGACAGCGCTGAAGAGGGCGAGATCGGGCCGCACCAACGGCCCCAGCCCGGCGACCAGCGCGACCGGCCAGGTACGCAGATCGTCCATTGTGGACGTACGGCGGACAAGCAGCCACCAGGTACCGCCCAGCCACAAGGTGATCAGCCCGGTCTCGAGCCCGGACGTCGCGAAGTCGCGGAACGGCGGCAGCGCGCAGACCACCAGCGCCCCGGCGGGGGCGAGTCCGTGGAACGCCAGCGGCTGATAGAGCCGCCGGGCGCCGTCCAGGCCGAAGAACAACCCGGCGACCGAGAAGACCAGCCCGGTGACCACGGAGACCCACTCCAGCGGCACCCCAGGGAGCAGCCCGAGGACGCTCAGAACAGCCGTCCACAAAGGACTCGTGTTGGTCTCGACCCGCTCGCCGACGTTGAACACCGGACCGTTGCCCGCGAGGATCTGCCGGACCGTCCGCAGCACGATCAGCCCGTCGTCGCTCATCCAGCGACGGCGCCAGGCCAGGTCGGCGTAGACCATCAGGACCAGGCCGAACCCGAACCAAGTCCAGGTCGACGGCCTCAGGTACCAGGCGCGCGAAGGCCAGCCGGGCGTGTTCTCACCCGTCGTCGTGTTCGTCTGCGTCATGGCCCCGCCCGCCTCGGTTGCGTGCGCAGGAGATCAGGTCCGCGGCCCGCGAGTCAAACCGCACGGCCGGACAGGCAGGACTGTGGCCACTTCCTCCCTTCCATGGCCAGCCGCGCGGTGACCTCGAAGCCCGCCTGCGCCAGCAGATCCGCGATCCGGCCGGGATCCAGCAGGTAGGCGTCGTAGGTGACCGGGTGGCCGTACGCCGTCTCCGGGCTCAGCCGCTCGTCTCCGACATGGAACCCGAGCAGTACTCGCCCACCAGGCACGAGGGTGCGACGGAACTCCGCGAACACCGCCGGGAGCTCCTCCGGCGGCAGGTGGAAGATCGACCACCAGGCGACGAGACCGCCCAGCTCGCCGTCCGGGAAGTCCAGGGCGGTCATCGAGCCGACCGAAAACCGCTGTTCAGGGTAATGACGACGGGCTATCTCGACCATTTTCGGCGACAAGTCGACACCGGTGACGTCGAGGCCGAGCGCCGCCAGGTGAGCGGTGACGTGGCCAGGACCGCAGCCGACGTCGGCGACCGGGCCGCGCACCTGCTCGGCGAACGCGACGAGCATCGCGCGGCTGATCGGCTCCTGGTCGAAGAGCGGTCCGATCCGCGCCGCGTAGTCCTCGGCGACGGTGTCGTAGGACGCGCGGGTGGCGTCGAGGTGGGAGGTCACGGTGGGCGACGTTAGCGGCACCCACCGACAATTCACGGCTCGATCAGCCCGGCGTCCCTGGTCAGGTCCTCCGGCGCGTTCGGCGAGGCCACCGGCGTGCAGCCGGTCGCGGGGTCCGCCGCCGAGTCGGTGCCGTCGTGGTGCGCGACTCCGGACCGGGTCAGCCGGCGCGAGCCGACGTCGAAGCACACCTGGTACGAGCCCGGAAGCACCCGTTCGAAGGCGTACCGCCCGTCCGGCCCGGTCACGGTCGAGGCCGTCTCCTTGCCGGAAGCGTCCTTCAACGTCACCTTCACATCCGGGACGCCGAGCTCGTCGCGGCGCTGGAGGCCGTCCTTGTCCTTGTCCAGCCACACGAAGTCGCCCAGCCTGCTCAGCGGCGCGACGAGACCCGCGGCGAGCGTCAGGTCGATCCGTTTGCGAGGGCCGACGGTGGTGGTCGCGGTGCAACCGGTCGCCGGGTCGGCGTCCGAATCCTTCGCGTCGTCGCCCGCGTCCTTCGCCGTGTACGTGAAGGGAAGCCCGGCGATGTCGAAGCAGACCTGGTAGATGCCGTCTTTCAGCTTGGTGAAGCGGTACTTGCCGTCGGCGCCGGTGGTGAGCGTCCCCAGCGCCGTGCCCGACGCGTCCTTCAAAGTCACCTTCACGCCCTGAACGCCCGGCTCCCCGGGGTCCTGCAGGCCGTTCCGGTCGACGTCGTCCCAGGCGAATTCGCCGATCTCGTCGATCGCGGGCGGCGGGGTGACCTTGATGGTCGTGGTCGCGGTCTTCTTCGGCAAGGTTCCGCTGGAGACGGTCACGGTGCTGACGTGGCCGTTGTCCGCTTCGGTGATGTTCTTGTGGTCGCAGGCGACGGTCGCGGACTTGCCGGCTTCGAGGGTCGCGATCGGGGTGGGGTTCACGTCGCAGTACGGGTCTTCGACCTTGATGCCGGTCAGCGTCGTGGTGCCGTCGTTGGTGACCGTGAAGCGGTAGTTCGCGGTGGTGCCCGCCTCGAGGGTGGCCGTGGCGCCCCAGGCGCCGCTCGCCGGGTCCCGCACCTCCGCCTTCGCCGAGAACGAGTCGACCCGCAGGTGGACGCAGTCCCACATGACCCAGTTGCGGTCGGTGGCGGCGAAGAACTTCACCGAACCGGCCGACGGCGGGGCGATCGACGGCGGGAAATCCTGCCGGGCCAGTTTGCCGTCGGCCTCGACGGCGTGCACGACCTTGAGCTTGTTCTCCAGGACGACCTTGCCGGACCCGTCGTAGAACCGCAGTCCGGTCTCCTGGACGGCGTCCGCGCGCCGGAGGTTGCCGTCGTTCGTGCCGGTCCAGTCGGTCAGCGTGTAGACGGCGCCGGGCACGAACTTCATCGCCGCGTAGGCGGTGCTGACCATCTTGTCCGGCGTCGAGATCAGGGCGTATTTGCCGCCGTCGGGCTGGTAGCCGCTGGCCGTCGACAGCCGGGGTTGCTTGCTCCTCGGCGTGCCGGGAGGTACCGGGGCGGCGGGGTTGAACGTGTAGCCGGCGGGCGGGCTGCCCTGCTCGAGGCTCGGGTTCGGCGCGGCGCCGCCGGTGCAACCGGACGGGACGGTCGCGGCCTGTGCGGACGGGGGAAGGATGCCCGCCACGAGTGCGCCTGCCGTCATGAACACCAGTGCCCTTTTCACAGGGCTGAAGCTAATGAGCGCGGCAGAGTTCCGTAATCACCGAACGGTGTCGTCCGGCGCCCCGATCAGGCAGAACAAGTCTCGCCGAGAGTGATCGGGGCGCCGGAGGCCACTACTTGACGCCGATACGGCCGACCTGGCCCCAGCGACCCTTCTTCCACACCGACACGATCGACGGCCGCGGCTGCGACGTGCCGCCGTCCGGCCAGTGCGACACCGGGCTGCCGGAGTTCGGCGCGTCCTCACCGGGGTGCTGGACCGCGACGAGCACCAGATGATCGGTCACGACCGGACCACAGGCCTCACCGCCGTTCGGCACGGTGAGGAACTGCTTGACCTGACCGCGCTGAGGCCCGGTGACCGGCACCGAGAACAAGCCGTCGTTCGAGCCGAGCGCGTTGCCGTCGGTGGAGATCCACAGGTTGCCGTGCCGGTCGAACGCGACGTTGTCCGGGCAGGAGATCGGGCTGACCTGGTCCTTCGGGAAGCCGCCGAAGTAGGTGTCCGCCGTCTTCGGGTCACCGCAGACGAGCAGCAGCCGCCAGGAGAACTTCGTCGACGCGGCGTCGCCGCCGTTCTCTTCCCACTCGAGGATGTGCCCGTTGCGGTTGTTCGGCCGCGGGTTCGCCTCGTCGACGTTCGCCTTGCCCGCGGGGCCGCGCTGGCTGTTGTTGGTCAGCGCGGCGTAGATCCGGCCGTTGACCGGGTTCGGCTCGATGTCCTCGGGCCGGTCCATCTTGGTCGGCTGGACCTTGTCCGCCGCCTCGCGGGTGAAGACGTAGACCTCTTCGGCGGTGAAACCATCCACAAAGGACTTGTTGCCGGAGGCCAGCGGGATCCATTCGCCGACGCCGTCGAATTCGCCGTCCGAGGGAAGTTTCCCGGTACCGTCGATCTCGGAAGCCGGGCTGTCGCCGGTGAAGCGGGCGACGTAGAGGGTGCCGTCGTCGAGCAGCGCCGAGTTGTGGCGACGCGCGTGCGCGCTCTTGCCCGGCTTGTACTTGCCCTTGGAGACGAACTTGTAGATGTACTCGAACCGCTCGTCGTCACCGGAGTAGACGGCGACCCGGCCGTCCTTGGTGATCTTGACGTTCGCGGCCTCGTGCTTGAACCGGCCGAGCGCGGTGTGCTTGATCGGCGTCGAGTTCGGGTCGTTCGGGTCGATTTCGACGACCCAGCCGAACCGGTTGGCCTCGTTGGGCTCCTGCGCGAGGTCCCAGCGCTTGTCGAACCGCTCCCACTTGCGGGTGCTTTCGGTGCCGGAGAAGCCGTACCGCTTCAGGCGTGCGGCCGCGACGGGGTCGGTGACCTTGGCCGCGTTGGCGAAGTACTGGTTGACGTTCTCCTCGCCGGAAAGCACGGTGCCCCACGGGGTCACGCCGCCGGCGCAGTTGTTCTGCGTGCCGAAGACCTTGCGGCCGGTCGGGTCCGCGGACGTCTTGAGGTACTTCGAACCGGCGGCCGGGCCGCGCACCTCGAACGAGGTGTTCAGCGTGATGCGGCGGTTGAACGGACTCGGCGTCACACGCAGGGCGCCACCGATCGGGTCGCGGAAGGCCTGGACGACCGAAAGGCCGTGCGCCGCCCACGCGATCTTGACCTGCTCCTCGGTCGGGTTCTTCGGGTCGTACTGGTCGACCGGGAACATGTGGACCTCGGTGGTGTACTCGTGGTTCACCACCATGAGGTTGCGGATACCCAGCGGGTCCTGCGGGATCAGGCCGACGAAGTCGCAGTTGTAGCCGAACTGCTTCGCCTGCGCGGCCGCGGTCTGCTTGTGGAAGTCGAACTTCGGCGCGCCCCACTCGACGGCGTCGCCCCAGCGGATGACGACGCGCTGCTCGTAACCCTCGGGGATGGTGACCGCGTCGAGCGTGTTCGGCGGCACCGCTTCGAAGTCGGTGCCCGGCACCGGACGTCCGGGGCGGCCCGGCTTGCCGTGGCCCGCGGCGGCAGCACTGGATACGTCAGCCGGGGTCTCGGCGGCGGCCGTGCCGGACAGCGCGGCGAAACCACCGGCGGCCGCGGCCATCACGGCGCCGGCCTTCAGCGCGCCACGACGGGACAGCATGTTCTTGACGACGTCGCCGAAGTATTCGTTGTCCGACGTGTTCGGCTCGGGGTGGGCGCACGCGTTGCCGCAGCGGTACTCGCAGGTGACCGCGGAGCGGCCACCGGGGTGGGAGGTGATCAACGGCAGCAGCCGCTGAGGCTCGAAGGACACAGGGCCTCCATGGTCGCGGTGGGTACACGTAGTCCAGTCGGGGGAACGCCGTGACGTTAAGCGACCAAAACGATCCGGCTCTGGCCAGAAGATGAACAGCGCGCGAACGAGCGATGGCGCGCTGCCGGACCCGGCGGCGCGCCATCGACCAAAAGTACTGCTAGATCGTTGCTTTTCGACTAAGAACCGATGTCGGCCAGGCCGTGCCTGCCCAGTTTCCACACCGCCACCACCGAGGGACGGGGCTGGCTTTCGCCGCCGTCCGGCCAATGGGAGGCCGGTTTGTCGGCGTTCGCGCCGTCCACTTCACCCGGATGCTGGACACAGACCGTGACGATCTTCCGCTCGACGATCGGGCCGCAGGTCTCCGCGCCGCGGGGCACGGTGAGGAACAGCTTCAGCTCGCCGCGGTTGCGGCCTTCCAACGGCACCGAGTAGAGGCCGTCGTTGATGCCGAGGGCGCCCGCCGAGTCGGTGGAGATCCAGAGGTTGCCGTGCCGGTCGAAGGCCACGTTGTCAGGGCTGGAGATCGGCGAGACCTGGTCCTTGGGGAAGCCCGCGAAGTAGGTGTCCGGTGAGGCCGGATCACCGCACACTAGGAACAACCGCCAGCTGAAGGTCAGCGCGAGCGCGTCCCCGCGACGCTCTTCGAGCTCCAGCACCTGGCCGTGCTTGTTGTTCAGCCGCGGGTTGGGCTCGGTGGCGCCTTCCTTGCCGGGGTTGCCGCGCTCTACGTTGTTGCTGAGCGCGCAGTAGATCCGGCCGGTGTACGGATGGGCCTGGATGTCCTCCGGGCGGTCCATCTTGGTGGCGCCCACCTTGTCGGCCGCCTCGCGGGTGAAGACGTACACCTCTTCGGCGGTCATTCCGTCCACAAAGGACTTGTTTCCCGACGCCAACGGGATCCACTCGCCGCCGCCGTCGAATTCACCGTCGCTCGGCAGTTTCCCGGTGCCGTCGATCTCGGCGGGCGGGCTGTCGCCGGTGAACCGGCCGACGTAGAGCGTGCCGTCGTCGAGGAGGGTCATGTTGTGCCGCCGGGCATGCGCGCTGTCGCCCGGCTTCATGCGGCCCTTCGAGATGAATTTGTAGATGTACTCGAAGCGCTCGTCGTCACCGGAGTAGGCGACCACGCGGCCGTCCTTGGCGACGCGGATGTTCGCCGTCTCGTGCTTGAACCGGCCCAGATGCGTGTGCTTGACCGGGGTACTGTCCGGATCGTTCGGGTCCAGCTCGATCACCCAGCCGAAGCGGTGGGCCTCGTTCGGTTCCCTGGCGATGTCCCAGCGCGCGTCGAACCGCTCCCACTTGCGGGTGGTCGCGGTGCCCTTGATGCCGTAGCGCGCGTAGCGCTTGCGCTTGACCGGATCGGCCACCGTTTCCGCGTTCCCGAAGTACTGGTTGATGTTCTCCTCGCCGGACAGGATCGTGCCCCACGGCGTGACGCCGCCCGCGCAGTTGTTCATCGTGCCCAGCACCACCGTGCCGGTGGGATCGGCGGCGGTCTTGAGCAGGTCGCTTCCCGCCGCGGGACCCGTCACCTTGAACGGCGTGTGCAGCGTGATCCGCCGGTTGTAGCGGGACATCTTCGGCCGCAGGTGCCCGGTGTCGCGTCCGCGCGACACCTGGACGACGGTCAGCCCGTGGGCCGCCCACGCGATCTTGACCTGTTCCTCGGTCGGGTTGTCCCGGTCGTAACCGCGGAACATGAACTCTTCCGAGGTGTACTCGTGGTTCGTGACCAGGAGCGAGGAGAGGCCCCAGTGGTCGAGCGGCAGCAGCGCGGCGAAGTCGCAGTTGTAGCCGAACTGCTTCGCCTGCGCCTCGGCGGTCTGATGGTCGAAGTCGAACTCCGGCGCGCCGGGCAGCACCGCGTCACCCCAGCGGATCACGATGCCCTGTTCGTAGCCCACGGGCACCACGACGGCGTCGAGAGTGTTCGGCTGGACCCGCTGGTAGTCGGTGCCGGGCGGTGGTTTCGGACGGCCCGCCGGTGCCGCGGAGGCGGGCGCGGCGAGCGCGAGCGGCGTCCCGGCGGCCAGCGCGACGACTGCGGTCGCCTTCAACGCGCCGCGGCGGCTCACCGCGCCGAGCACGTCGGCGAAGGTGGGGTTGTCCGACGTGTTCGGCGCGTCGTGGAAGCACGCGTCGCCACAGCGGTAGGTACAGGTCACTGACGCCCGGCTTGGTGAGTGGCCGGCCAGCAACGGAAGGAACTTCACGCGGACCTCCGGTCAGGCAGTTCGGGAGGTCGACGCTAAGGCACCGGACCGACGAGAGGAAACCCCTCGTTGGTCCGGTGTTCACCCTTTGTTCCGATTCACATCTCTTCGCCCACGAGGACGGCTTCGGCCGGAATCGTGTGCGGGTCGGCGGACTTCTCGCGGATCGTCAGCAGGGCGCCGGCCAGCACGCACAGGATCGCGGCGATCACGAACGGCGCCTGCTTGGCGCCGAACCACTCGGCCAGGTGACCGACGACGGTCGCGGCGACCGCGCCGCCGAGCCAGCGGCAGAAGTTGTACCCGGCGCTCGCGACCGGACGCGGGGCGCCGCTGATCGACATCGCCGTCCCGGTGAACAGCGTGTTGAGCAGGCCGGACACCAGACCGGACAGGATGATGCCGACGACCAGCACCGGCTTGCTCGGGATCGCCATGACCAGCAGCAGGACGGCGTAGCCGAAGACGGCGACCACGGTCGCGTGCCGCTCACCGAGCCTCGCGGCGAGTTTCGGCGCCAGCACCACGCCCGCGACGGCGACCGAAAGACCCCAGCCGCAGAAGATCAGGCCGACGGCGACGGCGCTCCACTCCAGCACGAACGGCGACCAGGCCAGCACCACGAAGAACGCGGCGGTGTAGAGCGCGGAACCGATCGACGTACGCAGCAGGCCACCGTGCTTGAGCGCGCGGAACGGGTCGAGCAGGCGGATCTTGGGCCGCTTTTCCTTCGCGTCGGTGGTCAGGAAGATCGAGCACAGCACGAGACCGCACAGCATCAGCAGCGAAGTGCCGAGGAACGGGCCACGCCACGAGATGCTGCCGAGCAGGGCGCCCAGCAGCGGACCGACCGCGAGACCGACGCCGAGCGCGGCCTCGTACAGCAGGATCGCGCCCGCCTGGCCGCCGGTCGCGGCGCCGACGATGACCGAAAGCGCGGTCGCGATGAAGAAGGCGTTGCCGAGACCCCAGACCGCGCGCAGCCCGATGAGCTGCTCGATCGAGCCGGACGCGGCGCACAACGCGGTGGCGACGACGACCAGCGTCAGCCCGACGACCACGGTCCGCTTGGCCCCGAACCGGGCACTCATCGCGCCGGTCACCAGCATCGCGACCGCCTGGACGCCGAGGTAGCTGGAGAACAGCAGCGTCACTTCGGACGGCGTCGCCTTCAGGCCCTCCGCGATCGACAGCAGGATCGGGTCGACGAGCCCGATGCCCATGAACGCGATGACCGCGGCGAACGCGGTGATCCATACCTGTTTGGGCTGCCCCTTGACGGCGTCCAACAGGCTCGAGTGGTGCTCAGCGCTCATCGCGGATCAGTTCCTCCTTCTTGTCTTCGTGCAGCAACCTGGTGAGGGCGGGGAGCGCGGCTTCGATCGCGGCGCGGTCGGTCTCGTCGAGTTCGAGGAGCCGTTCGCGGAGGAACTCCTCCCTCGCGACGATCAATCGCCGATGGAAGCGCTGTCCCACCTCGGTGACCTCGACGAGCACCGCCCGGCCGTCGGCGGGATCGGGATGGCGGCTGACCAGGCCCAGCCGTTCGAGACGGCGGACGACGTGAGGGTGAGCCGCACCTGCGGGGTCTCCCGGCGGACGAGGTAGTACAGCCGGAAGACCAGCGGGCGGAGCCGATGGGCGAGGTCGGCGACTTTCGCGGTCACTTAGCCATGCTAACTAAAATTACTGAGCATTGCTAAGTAATCTGCCGCACAGACTTGCCGGACAGCGCCTAGGGTTGAGGGCGTGGAAGCGGTGATCTTCGATCTCGACGGCGTCCTGGTGGATTCGGAAAAGATGTGGGACGAGGTCCGCCGGGCGGTCGTCCACGAGTTCCACGGCACCTGGCGGGAGGAATCGACCAGGGCCATGCAGGGGATGAGCACCCCGGAATGGGCGGCTTACCTGGCGCACGACCTCGGCGTCCAGCTCCGGCCCGGCGACGTCGCGCAGGTGGTGATCGACCGGATGGCGCGGCGGTACGCGGAGAAGCCGCCGATCATCCCTGGCGCGCCGGAGGTCGTGCGCGAGGTCGCGAAGCACTGGCCGGTGGCGATCGCGAGCTCGTCGCCGCCGCTGCTGATCAAGGCGTTCCTCGACATCACGCGGCTGCCGGTGCCGACGGCGGTTTCGTCGGAGCAGGTCGGCGCCGGGAAGCCGGCGCCCGACGTGTACCTGAAGGCGGCCGAGCTACTGGGCGCGGAGCCGAAGAACTGCGCGGCCGTGGAGGACACGACCAACGGGCTGCGCGCGGCGCTGGCCGCGGGGATGACGGTGTACGCGGTGCCGAATCCGCACTTCCCGCCGGATCCGGCGGTACTGGAGCAGACCACGGTGGTCGGCAAGATCACCGACCTGCCGGCGGCGCTGCAGGAGGGCTGAACAACCGCGTGATCGTCCAAGGGACTCTCACCGAGAGGACCGTGCCCGGCTCAAGTGATTCGCGCGGATTGAGGGCGGATCGTGAGTGCTGACGAGGGGTTAGAGCCGACCGTGTCTTAGGCACCTACGTGGGTTTCCGGCTGCGGTGTCCGTGAAGGCCTCCTTGCCTACCCTGAGGGTTGGCAAGGAGGCCTTCACGGACTCGGCAATCGCCACGTACGTCCCACAGGCATCAGCAGTCACGAAGTGCCCAGCTCGCATACCCGGGATACGGTCGAAGGCTCCCTTCACCGCGTCACATGCGGTGAAGGGAGCTTTCAGCCCACGTCAGGGGAGGGTCACGCCTCGCCGGCGATGAACTTCTCGACCTCGTCGCGCGCGGTGGCGTCGTCGTACTGCTCCGGCGGCGACTTCATGAAGTACGAGGAAGCCGAGAGGATCGGGCCGCCGATGCCGCGGTCCTTCGCGATCTTCGCGGCGCGCACGGCGTCGATGATGATGCCCGCCGAGTTCGGCGAGTCCCACACCTCGAGCTTGTACTCCAGGTTCAGCGGTACGTCGCCGAAGGCACGGCCTTCGAGCCGGACGTAGGCCCACTTGCGGTCGTCGAGCCACTGCACGTAGTCGGACGGCCCGATGTGGACGTTGCCCTTGCCGAGCTCGCGGTCGACCTGCGAGGTGACCGACTGGGTCTTCGAGATCTTCTTCGACTCGAGCCGCTCCAGCTCCTTCATGTTCAGGAAGTCCATGTTCCCGCCCACGTTGAGCTGCATCGTCCGGTCGAGCTGGACGCCGCGGTCTTCGAACAGCTTCGCCAGCACGCGGTGCGTGATGGTGGCGCCGACCTGGGACTTGATGTCGTCACCGACGATCGGGACACCGGCCGCGCGGAACTTCTCCGCCCACTCGGGGTCGGAGGCGATGAACACCGGCAGCGCGTTGACGAACGCCACACCGGCGTCGATGCAGGCCTGCGCGTAGAACTTGTCGGCTTCTTCGGAGCCCACCGGCAGGTACGAGACGAGCACGTCGACCTCGGCCTCGCGCAGCGCGGCGACGACGTCGACCGGGGTCTCGTCGGACTCCTCGATGGTCTCGCGGTAGAAGCGGCCGAGTCCGTCGTAGGTGTGCCCGCGCTGCACGGTGACACCCAGCGGCGGCACGTCGGCGATCTTGATCGTGTTGTTCTCCGAGGCGAAGATCGCCTCGGACAGGTCACGGCTGACCTTCTTGGCGTCCACGTCGAACGCGGCGACGAACTCGATGTCGCGGACGTGGTACTCGCCGAACACGACGTGCATCAAACCGGGCACGCGAGTGCTGGGATCTGCGTCACGGTAGTACTGAACGCCCTGGACCAGCGAGGCCGCACAGTTGCCGACGCCCACGATGGCCACCCGAACGCGGCGGTTCTCGCCCATGCCGGTTTCTCCTTCATTAGTCCAACAGTTGTAGGTAATGCGCAGCGCGCTCGGAGAGCGCCTCAGGTCTCCGGTCCGCGCTGCTCGGCCTGTTCGTGCGCGATCAGCTCGTTGAGCCAGCGCACCTCCCGCTCACTGGACTCCAGCCCGAGCCGGTGCAGCTCACGGGTGTAGCGGTCGATCTTCTCCTCGGCCCGCGCCATTGCCGTCCGAAGTCCTTCACGGCGTTCCTCGACCCGACGACGGCGGCCTTCCAGGATTCGCATCCTGACGTCGGCCGGTGTCCTCGAAAAGAACGCCAGGTGGACGCCGAAGCCTTCGTCGTCCCACGTCTGCGGCCCTGCGTCGCCGAGCAGTTCGGCGAACCGTTCCTTGCCCTCGGCGGTGAGCTTGTACACACGCTTGCCCCGGCGTGCCCACGCCCGGTCTTCCACCTCTTCGAGCTCCTCGACGAGGTAACCGGCGCGAAGCAGCCGACGCAGGGTCGGGTACAGCGAGCCGTACGAGAACGTCCGGAACATCCCGAGCGTCTCGTGCAAACGTTTGCGCAGCACGTAACCGTGCATGGGGGTCTCGTGCAGCAGCCCCAAGATCGCGAGCTCGAGCACACCGCACCCCCTTCCGGGAACAAACCGCGACCGGTCGCGTTGGCCACCGTGACCGGCTCGGTCAACCTACCGGCCCACTATATCGCGCCGATACATCGAAGTGGTGTAGCTAACCCCGAACGAGTACCCGGAAAACCCACCGAAATTCATCGGACAGTTATCGAATCTTCGGCGTGTCCGACCGCATACGGACCGTCCCGCCGACAACGGGGCGTGGACCACACAGCAAGAGCCCGTACTCTGTTGGCGTGCGAAACCAGCGGCAGGTCGTGGACTACGCCTTACAGCGGCGCGCGCTGCTCAAGGGCGTCCACTCCGGACGGGTCGGCACATACGACGTCTGCGACGCGGGCCCGTACCTCCTCCGTGCCGCGAAATTCCACGGCCGACCAGGTGATCAAGACTGCCCGGTCTGCCATCGGGAGGAACTGACCCTGGTGTCGTGGGTGTACGGCGACGAGCTCAAGCACGCCGCCGGATCGGCCAAGACGCCGGACGAACTGGTACGGATGGACGGGCACTTCGCGGAGTTCACCGTCTACGAGGTCGAGGTCTGCGGGAGCTGTCACTGGAACCACCTGGTGCGGTCCTACGTCCTCGGAACAGGAGATCCGGGAACCACCCGGCCACGGACCCGGTCGCAGAGGACAGCGGGTCAGTGACAGGTATCGAAAACGCAGTTGACCACAGAGCGGCGTCCCCCGAAGCGCCGGTCTGGGAGGCCCATTCGTGAACGACGACCGCAATCGCTCCTGGCCTGGCCAGGAGCCTGATGCACCTCGCCGTGCCCAATGGCCGGGCGAAACCGACGATCCCGGCTGGCCGAGCGAAGAACCGCCGCGCCGCCCCCAGCGCCGGACTCCCCCGAACGGCATCCCCCGCTCGGCGAACCCGCGTCCTCCCCACCCCCGCGCCGCCAACCCGCAGTGGCCGGGCGGCGACGCCGGCGGCCCCGAGTGGCCCTCCGGTGATGAACCCCGCGAACCGCGCCGTCCCGCGGCCCCGCGCCGTCCCAACGGCATGCCCCCGCGCAGGCAGGGACCCCCGCCGCCCGGTGGCCGTGCCGCCGGTGACCAGCGTGCCCGCAACGGCGCCGCCGGGCACCGCCCGCCGCCGCCTCCGCCCGGCGACCGCCGTCCTCCCGCCCCGGCCGATCAGGCCACCGCGATGGTCCGGCCGGTCGAGCCGGAACCGTACGAGCGCGAGCCGGAACTCATCACCCACCACGCGCACAACGGCACCGAAGACCCGTACGGCTACGACCCGTACGACGACCGCTATGACGATCGTCACCCGAGCGCCGCGTTCGGCGCCGAGGGCGAAGACGCGTACGACGAGTCCGCCGAAGACGAGCAGGACGACAAGAAGAAGGTCCTTACGCCGAAGCAGCGCAAGAAGCGGCGCTGGCGCATCGTCCGCCGGGTCCTCTACGCGATGTTCGGCCTGTTCGTCGTGGTGCCCGCGATCGCGTTCGTCATCACCTACTTCCTGGTGGACGTCCCGTCGCAGGAAAGCGTCGCGAGCTTGCAGAGCCAGCCGATCACGCTGATGTACGCCGACGGCAGCCCGATGGGCAAGATCGCGCCCGCCAGCGGCGGCAGCCGGTACCTGCTGAAGCCCGGGGAAGTCCCGGACGTGGTCAAGAAGGCCGTGTACGCGGCCGAGGACTCGTCGTTCGAGACCAACTCCGGTTTCGACGTCGGCGGCATCCTGCGCGCGGTCTACAACAACGTCACCGGCGGCCAGGGCGGCGGTTCGACGATCTCCCAGCAGTACATCAAGAAGGCCACGGCCAACGAGGCGCCGACGCTCACCCGTAAATGGACCGAGCTGGCCAAATCCTTCAAGATGAACAACCAGATGTCCAAAGAGGAGATCATCACCGCCTACCTCAACACCATCTACTTCGGCCGCGGCGCGAACGGCATCGAAGCGGCCGCGCAGGCCTACTTCAAGAAGCCGGCCAAGGAGCTCAGCGCGTCCGAGGCGGCCCTGCTCGCCGGCCTGATCCAGGGGCCCAGCCGGTCGGAGAACGAGCCGTACGCGCAGCGTCGCTGGAACTTCGTGATGGACCAGCTGGTGGCGAACAAGTGGCTCGACCCCGGTCAGCGCGCCACCGCCGAGTTCCCGAAGCCCATCCCGAAGGCGCAGGCGAAGGCCGACAACGCCGGGACGATGAGCCTGCACATCCGCAACCGGGTGATCGACGAACTCGAAGCCCGCGGCTACGACCAGGACCGGCTGCACCAGGGCGGCTTCAAGATCACCACGACGATCGACCCCAAGGCGCAGAAGATGGCCGAGGAGTCCGTCGCCGAGGGGATGAAGGGCCAGACGGACGAGAACATCCTGAACGCGCTGGTCGCGATAGACCCCAAGACCGGCGGCGTGGTCGCCTACTGGGGCGGCCCGGACTGGACGAAGAACGACAAAGGCCAGGACGTCCAGGCCATCGACTGGGCGAACGTCCCGCACAACCCCGGTTCGGCGTTCAAGGCCTTCGACCTCGCCGCGTTCCTCAAGATGGGCAAGGGCCTCGGCGAAACCTTCGACGGCACCAACAACCGGAAGTTCGACGGCCGCACGGTCCGGAACGCGGGCGAGAGCGCCAGCTGCGGTCCTCAGTGCACGGTCGCCGAGGCGATGAAGGTCTCCGCGAACACCGTGTTCTACGACATGGTCCGCAACGAGACGAAGATCGACCCGGTGGCGAAGGCCGCGAAGGAAGCCGGCGTGATGGTGGAGGCCGAAGGCGGCAAGGCGAAGCTGAGCCCCGACATCAACATCGCGCTCGGCGGTGGTGGCACGGTCACCACCGCGGAGGACATGGCGGCCGGTTTCGCCACGTTCGCCGGTGAAGGCGTCCGGCAGAAGCAGCACTTCGTCGCCAAGCTGACCAACTCGCAGGACGAGGTCGAGTTCGACGAGACGACGCCCAAGGGCACGCCCGCGTTCAGTGACGACGCCGACAAGAGCAAGCAGATCGCGGGCAACGTCACGGACGCGCTCGAAGAGGTCATCCCGTACTCGAAGCTCAAGTGCCCGAAGGGTCACGAGTGCGCGGGCAAGACCGGAACGCAGCAGTACGACTTCAAGGACAGCGACCCGGCGAGCTACCGCGACCGCAACGCGCAGACCTGGATGGTGGGCTACACGCCGAGCATCTCGACGTCGGTGTGGGTCGGCGGCGACGGCAACAAGCCGCTGCACGACAAGAACGGCAAGGCGGTCTACGGCCGGACCATCGCCGGTCCGATCTGGGAAGACTTCATGGCCCGGTACATGACCGGCAAGCCGTCGGAGAAGTTCGACAGCGTCAAGCCGATCGGCAAGGACGCGCGCTACGTGCCGACGACGACGGCGCAGAAACCGCCGCCGACGACGACGACACCCGAGACGCCGACGACCACCCCGACACCGACGACGCCCACCGAGCCGACCGAGACGACGCCGACGAAACCCACCAAGCCGACGAAGCCGAGCTGGACGAGGCCGGGCCCGGGGACTTCGGATCCGTTGTTCCCGAACGCCGAAGATCCGTGACGATCGGGCTGAACAGGTGCTGAAAGGTGTGCCGGGCGAGTGCCCGGCACACCTTTTTTCTTGGCGGCGATGAACCTGAACCGCTCCGATACGTCTTAACTGGAAGGAGACCTGCGACCGCAGGACCGCGCTCACCACGAAAGGTTCGGAGGACGTCCCAGTGAACGACGATCCCCACGGCGGATGGCCAGGTCAGGACCCTGACCCCGCACGTCGTCCGCAACGCCCGGCCGGACCGCCCCGCCGCCCCGCCGGCCCGCCCCCCGGGTACGGGCAGCGGCCGGGTCCCGGATCGCAGGGCCCGGGGCAGGCACCGTGGCAACGGCAGGGCACGCCTCAGCAGCCGCCACCGCGGCGTCCGCAGCGGCCACCGGTCGCGCCGCAGCACGAGCCGGACCTCATCACGCACCACGAGCACAACGGCACCACCGACCGCGGCTACGACGAGCCGTACGACGATGAGCCGTACCGCCCGGAGACCGACGAGAACGGGAAGCCGATCCTCACCCCCGCGCAGCGCAAGAAGCGCAGGTGGAGACGGATCCGGCGGGTTCTGCTCGCGTTGTTCTGCCTCTTCGTCGTCATCCCGGCGATCGCGTTCGTGATCACCTATTTCGCCGTCGACGTGCCGTCGCCGCAGTCCGTCGCGGCCACACAGGGCCAGGCGGTGACGTACTACTACGCCGACAACACCGAGATGGGCAAGGACGTCCCCAAGGGCGGCAACCGGCAGATCCTGACGCCGGAGCAGATCCCGGACATCGTCAAGAAGGCCGTCATCGCCACCGAGGACGCCTCCTTCGAGACCAACTCCGGTTTCGACATCGGCGGCATCCTGCGCGCGGTCTACAACCAGGTGACCGCGGGCAAGGGCGGTGGTTCGACCATCTCCCAGCAGTACATCAAGGTCGCCAGCGGGGACGACGATTCGACCCTCACCCGTAAGTGGACCGAACTCGCCAAGTCCTTCAAGATGAACCAGACGTACGAGAAGAAGGACATCATCTCGGCGTACCTGAACATCATCTACTTCGGACGTGGCGCGTACGGGATCGAGTCGGCCGCGCAGGCGTTCTTCGCCAAGCCCGCCGGTGAGCTCAACGCGTCCGAGGCGGCGCTGCTCGCGGGCCTCATCCAGCAGCCGGGCCGCTCGGAGAACCCGAAGGTCGCGAACGAACGCTGGAACGTCGCGCTGAACCGGATGGTGCAGAACGGTTTCCTCCCCGCCGCGGAGCGGGCGAACATGCAGTTCCCGACTCCGGTACCGCAGGAGGACAAGGAGCAGGCGGGTGTCGTCAACAGCTTCATCCGTGACAAGGTCAAGGAAGAGCTCGCCGCGAACGGCATCACCGACGACGTCTACTACACGGGCGGCTACAAGATCTACACGACCATCGACCCGAAGGCGCAAGCCGCCGCCGAGAAGGCGATCGCCGACGGAATGAAGGGCCAGACCGACGAGAACCTGCTCAACGCGCTCGTCGCCATCGACCCGAAGACCGGCGGCGTGAAGGCGTACTACGGCGGGCCGTCCATCGTGAAGGGACCCAACGGCCAGGACCTCAAGGGCCGTGACTGGGCGAACACGCCGCAGAACCCCGGGTCCTCCATGAAGCCGTTCGACCTCACCGCGTACATGCAGCTCGGCAAGGGCGGCATCAACTCGACGTTCGACGGATCCAACAACCGGCAGTTCGGGAAGCAGACGATCCGGAACGCCGGCCCCGGCAGCACCTGTTCGCAGCAGTGCACGGTGGCCGAGGCGATGCAGCGGTCGGCCAACACGGTGTTCTACGACATGGTCGTGAACGTGACCAAGCCGGGGCCGGTGGCACAGGCAGCCAAGGACGCCGGGGTCAAACCCGCCCCCGAGGGCGCCTCCGAGCTGTTCGCCGACAACAACATCGCGCTCGGCGGTGGCAAGACGGTCATCAGCCCGGAGGACATGGCCGCCGCGTACGCGACCTTCGCGGCCGAAGGCCAGCGGCGGGACAAGCACTTCGTCGTCAAGGTGACCAACTCGCAGGACGAAGCCGCGTACTCCGCTCCCGAAGAGGCGAAACCGGCGTTCGCCGACGACGCCGCCAAGAGCAAGCAGATCGCCGGGAACGTCACCGAGTCGCTCAAGGGTGTCATCCCGTTCTCGAAGCTCAAGTGTCCCAACAACCACGAGTGCGCGGGCAAGACCGGAACCCAGCAGCACACCTACCGTCCTGGCGAACCCGCGTCGGCGAAGGACGCCAACTCGCAGACCTGGATGGTCGGCTACACGCCGTCGATCTCGGCCGCGGTGTGGGTCGGCGGCGACGGCGACAAGGCGCTGAAGGGCAAGAACGGCAAGTCGATCTTCGGTTCGACGATCGCCGGCCCGATCTGGCAGAAGTTCCTTTCCCTGTACCTGAACGGGAAGCCGGGGGAGCGCTTCGAGAAGGTCAAGATCATCGGCGGGGACGACAGCAACACCGTCCCGTCGACGCAGACCCCGCCGGGCGAGGACGAAGGCTCGACCGAGACCGGCACGCCGTCGACGGGCCCGTCGACCGGGTCTTCGTCTTCGCGGAATGAGGATGACGAAGAGACGTCCAGCTCGAAGAACCCGCCGACCTCCAGCCAGAACAACGAAGAGGGCGGCAACGGGAGTCCCGGCCGGGGCGGCAGAGGCGATACCGAATAGCTAGAGGGTGACGACGCGCCGTTCGGCACCCGCGAGGTGAGCGGCTTCGATGACCCGGAGCGCCTCGACGGCGGAGGCGGGATCGACCGGGAAGTCGCCCTTGCCGAGCAGCGCGTCGCGCACCTGCGCGTAGAAGTCCTCGTACCGGCCGACCTCGGTGGGCACCGTTTCGACGTCGTCGTTCACGCCGAGCACGCCCGCGTCCGACGGCGGCTCGACCGCCCAGCCGGGGTCGCCGGGCCGCAATCCGTCCTTGATCTGCGGCTCCTGGACGTCGAGGCCGTACTTCGTGAAGGTCGCCTTGTCGCCGAGCACGCGGAATCGCGGGTTCCGGGTGCCCGCGAGCGCGGACGCCCACAAGTGCGAACGCACCCCGTTGGTGTGCCGGAGGGCGACGAAGGCGTCGTCGTCGACGGACACCCCGGCGCGGCGCCTGTCGACCTCCGCGTAGACCTCGGCGACCGGGCCGAACAGCTGCAGCGCCTGGTCGACGATGTGCGCGCCGAGGTCGTAGAGGAGGCCGCCCGCCTCGGCGGGGTCGCCGAACTCGCGCCAGTTGTCCCGCGGCTTCGGCACCCAGCGGTCATAGCGTGATTCGAAGCGGAAGACGTCGCCGAGCCTGCCGGTCTCGAGGACTTTCCGGACGGTGAGGAAATCCGAGTCGAAACGGCGGTTCTGGAACACCGTCAGTCCGACTCCCTTGGCCTTCGCCGCTTCGACGACCTTCGCCGCTTCGGCCGCTGTCGGCGCGAAGGGCTTGTCGACGACGACGGGCAAGCCCGCCTCGATCGCCCGAAGCGCGAGCGGAACGTGCGTTCGGTTCGGCGTGCTGACGACGACCAAGTCCAGCTCGCCGGCCTTCGCGAACAACGCGTCCGCGTCCGGCAGCACGTCGGCGGCCGGATAGTCGGCGCTCGCCTGTCCGGCCCGGTCCGGATTCGAGGTGACGACGGCGGCCGGGGTCAGCCCCGGTGTCGCGTCGACCAGCGGCGCGTGGAAGACGCGTCCGCCGGTGCCGTATCCGAAGATCCCCACTCGCAAGTCAGCCATGACCCCATTAAACAACAGTGTTGCGTAATTAGCCAGCCATGGCAGGATGCGCGCTATGCCGGAGACCGGGGTCAATCTGCGCGGCCTGCGCCAGCACAATCGGACACTGCTGCTCACGCACATCCTGCGCGCGGGCGGCCTCAGCCGCGTCGAACTCGCCGAACGCACCCGGCTCACCCAGCAGGCCGTCTCGAAGATCGTCCCCGAACTCCTCGAAGCCGGCCTGCTGGACGAGGAACGCCAGCCCGCGTCCGGAGTCGGCAAGCCGCGCACCCTGCTGCGCGTCCGCGCGGACGCCCGTTACGCGCTCGGCGCCCAGCTCGACCGGGACTCGTTCCGCGTGCTCAGGACCGACCTGACCGGGAAGATCATCGCGTCGCGCGGCGGGCCCCTGTCGCCCGGATTCACCCCTGACCAGGCCGTTTCCGCCCTCGGCGAAGCGACCGAAGCACTACTCGACGGCGCCGAGCGCGAACGTGTCCTCGGCCTCGGCGTCGGCAGCGTCGGCCCTCTCGACCACCGCGAAGGAGTCGTCCGGGACGCCACGAACATGCCGGGCTGGCACCACGTCCCCCTGCGCGACCTGCTCGCGAAACGCACCGGGCTGCCCGTGCGGCTCGACAAGAACACCAACGCCGCCGCCTTCGCCCAGCACTGGCCGGAGGGCGACCAGGCCGCGACCGCCGTCGTGCTCGTCGGCACCGGGATCGGCGTCGGCCTGCTGATCGACGGCAGGCTGTATCGCGGGCCGCGGACCAACGCGGGCGAATTCGGGCACACCACGCTCGCCTTCGACGGACCGCGGTGCGCATGCGGCCGGCGCGGCTGCGTCGAAGTGCTGCACAACGCGGCGGCGACCACGGAAGAGGCGGCGGGCCTGCTGGGGATCGGTCTCGCCGACCTCGTCCAGGTCCTCGACCTCGAACGTGTCGTGCTGACCGGGCGTTCGGTCCGCGCGGAGCCCGAGGTCTACCGCGACACCGTCGCGGCGCGGCTGCGGGAACTGCTGCCTTTGCCGCACTGGCAACGGATCAAGGTCGATCTCGACGAGATGGGCGACGACGTCGTCGCGTTCGGCGCGGCGGCGGAGGTGCTGGCCGGGTTCTACGACAGCGGCGACATCACCGGGTGGTCACCCGGATAGGCGCTAACATCCGCCAGGTGTCCGACCAGACGACCCAGCCCGAGGCTCCGCTCTCCCTCACCCCCGGCGAGCGGGTCATCCCGAGCTGGAACGAACCGCTCGTGGCCGCGGCCACGAGACCGATCGGCGGCCCGCTCGGCGAGCACGCGGCCGTGGGGCGGCACTGGTTCTGGTCGCCGCAACGGGTCGGGCTGCTGCTGGCCTGCCTCGCGCTGGTGCTCTCGTGGTTCGGCAAGGCGTCGTGCATCCAGCAGTACACCGACGATTCCGGGACCCACCAGCTCGACTGGCGGGCGGGCCGCCCGTTCGTCGCGATGTGCTACTCGGACATCATCCCGCTCTACAGTTCCGAGCGCCTGAACGATCCGGACACCTTCCCGTACGTGACTTCGTGGACCGAAAACGCGGGAACGGCGAAGGAGACCACTCGGTACATGGAGTACCCGGTCGCGACCGGGTTGTTCCAGTGGATCAACGCGAAGCTCACCGAAGCGTGGCTTTCGGTCGCGGAATCGGGCTGGCTGCCCGGCGCGCTCCCGGTGGCCGTGTACTTCGACATCTCGGCGCTCTGGCTCGCGCTGGCCTGGCTCGTCACGGTGTGGGCGACCGGCCGATCGCTGAAACGCCGTCCGTGGGACGCCGTGCTGGTCGCGATCTCGCCGCTGGTGCTGGTGCACGTCTTCACCAACTTCGACGCCATCGCGACCGCGTTCACCGCGACCGCGCTGCTCGCGTGGGCCCGGCGCCGTCCCGAGGTGGCGGGCTTCCTGCTCGGGCTCGGCGCGGCGGCGAAGCTGTATCCGCTGCTGCTGCTCATCCCGTTGTTCTTCCTGTGCCTGCGCGCGGGCAAGGTCAAACACTGGGCGCTCACCGCCGGGCTCGCCGCGGCGACGTTCGTGGTGGTCAACGTCCCGTTCGCGCTCGCCGCGCCGACCGGCTGGTGGGAGTTCTTCCGGCTCAACACGGCGCGCCCGATGGATCCCGACTCGCTCTACAACGTGGTCTCCCACCTTTCCGGCTGGGCCGGTTTCGACGGGAAACTCGCCACGGGGCAGACACCGGTCGTGCTCAACGCCGTCGTCGCGGTGCTGTTCCTCGCCGCCTGCGCCGGCATCGGGTACGTCGCGATGAAGGCGCCGCGCCGTCCACGGCTGGGCCAGCTGGCCTTCCTCGTGGTGGCCGCGTTCCTGCTGACCAACAAGGTGTGGAGCCCGCAGTATTCGCTGTGGCTGGTCCCGCTGGCGGTGCTCGCGATCCCGCGCTGGCGACTGCTGCTCGGCTGGATGGTCCTCGACGCGCTGGTCTGGGCGCCGCGGATGATGTACTACCTCGGCGTCGACAACAAAGGGCTGCCCGAAGACTGGTTCCTCGGCACCGTCGTCGTCCGCGACCTCGCGGTGGTCGGCCTCTGCGCGCTGGTGATCCGGGAGATCCACCAGCCGCGCAAAGACCCCGTCCGCGCCGCCGGGGACGACGATCCGATCGGCGGTTTCCTCGACGGCGCACCCGATTCGCGCACCGTCAAACGCGCTTCAACACCTCAGGCCCAGGACGTTCCAGCCTGACGTGCTTGCCGAAGTCCTCGGCCCCGAAGTCGTCGATCTGCACGACGACGGCTTCGGGCGACGTTTCGATCAGACGGCAGCTGAACCAGTCGTCGCCTTGCTTGACCGACCAGCGCTCGGCGAGGACGGCCAGCCCCTCGGCCTCCAGCAACGCGACGGAGTCGTCGAAGGCGGCGGGCCCGCCGAGCGGGTAGCCGAAAACGGTCAGTGCCTGCCAACGGGTTTCCGGCGCGGGGACGACGTAGCCGACATGCTCGCCGTCCTCCGCCCGGTACACGGTCCGATTCTTCATGCGGCACAGGTTCGACCCTCCCGTGGCGTGAGGGTCAAGCCGATTCAGCGCACGACGTAGCCGCCCGTGCTCGTCGCGAAGAACGGCACCGGCCCGGTGCAGGGCAGGACGTCCTGTTCGAAACCGCCGTACGCCCAGCTCCAGCCGATCCGGTCGTGGCCGCGCGGCACGTCCCGCACCGAGAAGCCGACGCGGAGGCCGACCACGTTCACCGGGAAACCGGGAATGTCGGCGCGTTCGATCACGCCGGTCAAGACGGCGAGGTCGCCTTCACGCGAGACGCAGTCGACCTTGCCCTCGAAATCGGCGACGAGCTTCCCGTCCTCGGTCAGATGGTTCACGTGGAACCGGCCCGACGATTTCCCCGGTTCCCCGTACGCGGCGAAATCGAATCGGACCGGGTCAGCCCCGTATCCGGGGAACGTCAGCGGTCCGCCCGCCGATCCGATCACGACCGAACCGGACGACGGAGCCGCCGTCGCCTGCGTCGCCCCCAGCGTTCCCGCCGCGACGGCGAGCACGGCGACCGCGGCGATCTTCGACCTGATGTTCATGGCTTCCCTCCAGCACCGGGTGTTTCCCGGTCGAGGTCGAGCCTTTCGCGATCGGCGTGCCCGGCCCTCCCGCCGGAGAGGGAACGGTCTCCCGCGCGAGTACGGCGCGAGACCGGACCTCAGGCGGAGGCGACGCGCTCCCGGACGTAGGCGATGTCCGCGGCCTGCCCGTCGGGCGGGGTCTCGACGACCACCGGGGCACCCGCCTCGGCCGCGACCGCGACCAGCACTTCGGGATCGATCGTGCCGTCACCGCCGACGACGTTGGCGTGCCGGTCCCGGGTGGAACCGAACTCGTCGCGCGAGTTGTTGAGGTGCACCAGGTCGATCCGGCCGGTGATGGCCTTGACCTTTTTGACCGCCTCGGTCAGGTCCCAGCCCGCCGCGTACGCGTGGCAGGTGTCGAAACAGAACCCCGCGCCGAATTCGCCGACCTTGTCCCAGAGCCGGGCGATCGTCTCGAGGTCGCGCGTCATCGCGTTGTCACCGCCCGCGGTGTTCTCGATCAGGATCGGCACGGCGAAACCGCCCTTTTCCTGTTCACGCTCGAAAAGCTTGCGCCAGTTGACGAGGCCTTCTTCGACGTCCTCCGCCGCACCGACGTGGCCGCCGTGCACGACGAGCCCTTTCGCGCCGATCGCGGCGGCACCGTTCGCGTGCTGCGTGACGTTCTTCCGCGACGGGATGCGGATGCGGTTGTTCATCGACGCCACATTGATCAGGTACGGCGAATGGATGAACACCTCGACCGGCGATTCCTTGATCGCCTCACCGTGCGGGTGGGGTTTGGGAGCTTTCCAGCCCTGCGGGTCGGAAAGGAAGAATTGGAGGACTTCGGCTTCGCGCTCGGCGACCGCGGCCAGCGGGTCGTCGTCGCGGACATGCGCACCGATTTTCATGGTGGCAACTTACCCTCGCGGGTTTTTCGCCGTCGCGAACCGGATGGTCACGCTCGTGGGGTAGCGTGAGCGCGTTCCGTTAAACCGCGTGGGTCCTGAGGGGCGGAGGACGAACTCGATGGGGAAGACTGCCGGGCGGATCACGGCTTGGGGATTCGCGCTTTCGGTCACGGCCGGATTAGCGTTCCCGATGACCGCGACGGCCGCCGAGGAACCGAATCCGACCCTTTCCGGCGACTGCGCCGCCACGCTGCAGAACGGGAAGTCCGCCGAGGGACTCGTTCTCGACGCCGGCGCTCCGCTGAATTCGCCCGAGGCGCTGACGGTCGGCCTGGACTCGAAGGCCAAGACCGCCGAAGGACGAAAGCCGCTGCTTTCGCTGCCGGTCGGCGATCTGGTCAAGACCACCGGCCTCACCGACAACGCGGTGGGCGACCTCGCCGCGCAGGGCGTCTGCAAGCCCGCGCAGGGCACGGTGAACGCGGTCGGGAACCTGACGCAGGGCGTCGCGGACGAGCTGCCGATTCCAGACCCCGAACCCGAACCCGAGCCGCCTACCCCGGAGCCCACACCCCCGACGCCGGGGCCGGGTCAGCCCGGCGGTCCGGGCAGCGAACTCCCGGTGCGGACCGGTCCGGGTTCCTCCACCGGTATCGGCGGCGACTCGATCGCCGGCGTGATCAGCAACGCGGCGCTGCTCCCCGGCAGCTTCGTCCAGGCGCCGGTGATCACCGAGATCATCCCCGGCGAGGTGCCGCCGCCGACCGTCGACGAGAAGGACGCCGGCAACGCGCAGGCCATCCAGGCGCCGGTCGCCCCGGCCAAGCTGCCGCTGCTGCTCGCGGTGCTGGCGCTGGCCGTCGTCGCCGCCGCTCTGGTCCGTGCTTGGCTCCGGGGTAAGCCCGCCTGATTCACCCTCCGTGACGCCCGCTTCCACTCGAATGCCTGACTTCTTCGAGTGAGCGGGCGTTACTCGTCTCCATTAGCGTCGTTGTGCAGGTAGGTGACCCCGACGACGGAGGAGTCGAAGGCATGCGCGAACGGACACGGAGGGCGACCGCCCTGGGTGCGTCGGCCTTCATTCTCGCGGGCTCGGCCGCCCTCGCCATGCCCGGCACGGCCGCCGCCGCCGAGACCAAGACCGCGACCTGCGGGGGATCGGTGACCGCCAAGACCGGCGACACGATCCTCGGCAAGACCCCGTTGCTCGGCATTCCGCTCAACCTCGGCCAGGCCGGTCCGGTCTCGGGGGTGCTCACGGGCACGATCGACGCGCTGCTCGGCACCCTCTGCAAGGTGACGGTGACCGTGGTGAACACCGTCGTCGCGCCGGTCCCGGTCGTCGGCGAACCCGCGGCGGAGGCGCTGAACGGCGCCGTCACCGGCACCCACGAAGCCCTGACCGGCGGTGGCAAGCCCGCTCCCGGAACCCAGCCCCAGCCAGGGAAACCCGCTCCCGGCACGCCCGGCAGCGGCGGCCCGCAGACGGGCGGACCGGGTGCTCCCGCGCAGGGCGGCGGCCCGGCGGGCGGCATCCCGGCGGCGAACAGCCCGCTGCTGCCCGGCACCTTCACCCCGAACTTCGGCAACCTGCCGTGGGGCATCAGCACGGGCTACGCCCCGATGCGCGACTACAGCTCCATCCCGATGGCGACGGCCGGTCTCTTCAGCCCGTCGCCCGGCCTCCGGTACGGCGGTCAGATCCCGGGTTACGCGCCCCAGTTCGGCATCGCGACCGAGAACCAGGCCGGGAACCCGGACGTCCAGAACGCGGGACAGGCCGAAGCGCTACCGAGCGTGAGCGACGGATTCACTCAGGACGGGAAACTGCCGCTGCTGATCGCCGTTTTGGCACTCTCCGGAGTCAGCGCGGGCCTTGTCCGCACCTGGGTCCTCCGCCGAATGGCCGCTTCAAGTTAGTCCTACCGCCTAGTATCTTTCGGGTCACTCCCTCGTTATCCCCGTTGCAGTGATTCCTCATGCACTGCCACACGCCCCCACCGACCCGGAGGATCGCCCCCGTGCGGAAGACCACCATCTGGCAGACCACCCGCAAGGCGCTCACCGTCACCGCACTCGCGACCATGGTCACCGGGGGCGCGCTCCTGACCGCGGGCACCGCCTCGGCGGCGACCACGCTGGCGAACGCGTGCAGCGGGACCGTCAACGGCGGGATGGGCGACACCGTCGCGATCACCGGCACCTCGGTCAAGGAACTGGTGCGGGCGGGCGCGCGGGAAGCCGGCACGCTGGCCCTCTACGACGTCGCCGCGAACGACATCGCCAAGGTCAACACCATCAACGTCGGCGCGGTCCCGAACGCCGCGGGCGGTTCGGTCGACGGCAAGGCGATCGGCGCGGCCGTGCGCCAGGCGGTCAAGGACACCAAGTCCTGGGGCCTCGGGCTGAACCCCGAAAAGACGCTGAACTCCATCGAGCACAAGGTCGCCGGCAGCTGCGGCCTGACGACGGTCGCGACGAACTACGTCGCCCCCGCCCTGCCGACTCCGGGCACCACGGCCCCGCAGCAGGGCGGCACCGGCGGCGGCACCAACGGCGCTCCGTCGAACACGAACCTGCTCCCCGGCGGCAGCAACGGCACCGGCTACGCCCCGCCGCGCGACTACGGCAACCTGCCGGTCGCGCAGCCGGGTGTCGCGGTGGCGCCGGGCGTGCGCTACCCGGCCAACAGCCCGCTCCCCGGCGAGGGCGCCCCGCAGTACGGCACCGACGGCCAGGCCGGGCAAGGTGGCCCCGACGTCCGCAACGCGGGCAACGCCGAAGCGCTCGCGACGGACGGCATGCCCGGCGGCGACGTCCAGCTGCCGATGCTGCTCGCGGTGCTCGTGCTCGCCGGCGTGACCGCGGCGCTGGTCCGCACCTGGGTCCTGCGCCGCGTCGCCTGACCGCCAGGTACGCTTACCTGGACAAACCCTCCTGCCACGGACAGTCCGTGGCCGCGAGCCCATAGGAGGTGAGTGGTTGTGTCACGCCATTACGAGGTAATGGTCATCCTGGACCCCACGCTCGACGAGCGTACGGTGGCCCCGACCCTG
The DNA here is from genome assembly GCF_056435645.1 of Amycolatopsis sp. NPDC043889. Taxonomy (NCBI): domain Bacteria; kingdom Bacillati; phylum Actinomycetota; class Actinomycetes; order Pseudonocardiales; family Pseudonocardiaceae; genus Amycolatopsis; species Amycolatopsis sp. NPDC043889. The sequence continues at coordinate 580,786 of NZ_JBWKEC010000001.1, read as the reverse complement.
GACAACTTCCTCAACGTGATCCGCACTTCGGGCGGAAGCGTCGAGAAGGTCGACGTCTGGGGCCGTCGCCGGCTGTCCTACGAGATCAAGAAGCACGCCGAGGGCATCTACGCGCTCCTCGACCTGAACTCGACTTCGGAAGCGGTCAAGGAGCTGGACCGTCAGCTCTCGCTGCAGGAGACCGTGCTCCGCACCAAGGTCATGCGCCGCGAGATCAAGCGCGCCGCGACCGCCGCCGCCAAGGCCTGAGCCGAAGGACTTTCCCGATGGCTGGAGACACCGTCATCACGGTGATCGGCAACCTCACGTCCGACCCGGAGCTTCGCTTCACCCCTTCCGGTGCGGCGGTCGCGAACTTCACGGTCGCGTCCACCCCGCGCACGCTGGACCGTCAGTCCGGTGAGTGGAAGGACGGCGAGGCCCTGTTCCTGCGCTGCAACATCTGGCGTCAGGCGGCCGAGAACGTCGCCGAGTCGCTGACGCGTGGCGCGCGTGTCGTCGTGCAGGGGCGCCTCAAGCAGCGGTCTTTCGAGACCAAGGAAGGCGAGAAGCGCACCGTCGTCGAGCTCGAGGTCGATGAGATCGGCCCGTCGCTGCGTTACGCCACCGCCAAGGTGAACAAGGTCAGCCGTGGCACCGGTGGCGGTGGAGGCGGCGGCTTCGGTGGTGGCGGCGGTGGCGGCCAGTCCGGCCCGCCCGCCGACGACCCGTGGGGTTCCGCCCCGCCCGCCGGTGGCGGCGGTGGCGGTGGCTTCTCCGACGAGCCGCCCTTCTGATCAGGCGCTCCGCCGCGGGCGAAAGCTCCGCGAGACGCCTCGAGACAACCACTACGTAGAAATCCAGGAGAAATACCGTGGCCAAGCCACCCATCCGCAAGCCCAAGAAGAAGGTCTGCGTGTTCTGCAAGGCCGAGAAGAAGGGCCGCCCGGAGAACATCGACTACAAGGACACCAACCTGCTTCGGAAGTACATCTCCGACCGCGGGAAGATCCGTGCCCGTCGCGTGACCGGCAACTGCAGCCAGCACCAGCGTGACATCGCCATCGCGGTCAAGAACTCCCGCGAGATGGCGCTGCTGCCCTACACCTCGACCGCACGCTAAGGAGGCACGTCAATGGCGAAGATCATTCTCACCACCGACGTCGCCAACCTCGGTGGGCCCGGCGACATCGTCGAGGTCAAGGACGGCTACGCACGCAACTACCTGCTCCCCCGCGGCTACGCCATCGTGGCCACCAAGGGCGCGGAGAAGAACGTGCGCACGATCAAGCGGGCGCAGGAGAGCCGTCGCATCCGCGACCTCGACCACGCCAAGGAGATCAAGGCGACCCTGGAAGGCCTCGGCGCCATCCAGCTGAGCGGCAAGGCGGCCGAGGGCTCGAAGAAGCTCTTCGGTTCGATCACCACCGCCGAGATCGTGGACGCGATCAAGGCCGCGGGTGGCCCGCTGCTCGACAAGCGCGTCATCGAGCTGAAGGACCACATCAAGACCGTGGGCAAGCACTCGGTCGGCGCCCGTCTGCACCCCGACGTCCGCGTCGACGTGCGGCTCGAGGTCAAGGCCAAGTAACACCGCTTCGGCAAAGGGCGGGACGTCTCCAGCGCGGAGACGTCCCGCCCTTTGCTTTACGCGGAACCCCACTGGGCCGGGTCACGTCTTAGGATTGACTCGACGTCGAGGCACGGGGACGCAAAAGGGGATCTGGAACCAATGGCTTACGACAGCAACGCCGAGGAGAACCGGCAGCAGAAGGTCACGGTGTCCGCGCCGGCCAATCCCGACAAACCGGCGGCGTCGGGCGGGGGTGGCGGCGGGTTCACCTTCGACAAGGACAAGATCGACGGCATCATCAAGAAGTGGACGGATCTGCAGGCCGAGCTCAAGAAGGATTACCGCGACGCGAACCTGATGGCGAACGTCAAGGCACCGGGCAAGGAGTTCGCGAGCGGTGACTGGGAGAAGCTGGCGAACCCGTCGGGCAAGGCGTTCCTGGAGCAGAACCAGAAGATGCAGGACTACGTCAAGAACTACATCGACCAGCTGACCGCCGCGAAGCAGAAGATCGCCACCAACGAGGCCGAAACGCAGGCTTCGCTCAACAAGCACAAGGCCGTGTGATGCGACGTTCCCTCGTTCTCCTCCTGGCCGCGGGCGCGCTGGTCGCCGGCTGTTCGGGCACCAAGAACGGCACGGCCTCGTCCGAGCCGTCCTTCACGACCGGGGCCGATTCCTCCAGTGCGTCGAGCGGCTCGTCCGGCTCCGCACCCAAGGTGTCGAATCCTCTGAAGACCTCGGCGATCGAGAGCGACGCCTGCTCCGCGCTTTCCGCCGCGAAGCGATCCGAGCTCGGGCTCGGCGAAGGTGAGCGTGGGACCACGAGCGTGGGGCAAGGCTGCACGCTCTTCGCCGCCGACGACCGGCTGAACCAGATCGACATCAGCCCGGTGCTCGCGAACAAGAACGGCCTGAGCGACGTCTACGACACGAAGGCCAACAACGAGTACTTCGAGCCGACCGAGGTCGGCGGCTACCCGGCGGTGTACGCCGCTTCGCTCGACGCCCGCAACAAGGGCAAGTGCGGCCTCTTCGTCGGCGTGACCGATCAGCTGGCCGTGAACATCCTGGTGCAGTACGACAACGGACCGGGCGCGAGCGAGCCGTGCCCCGTCGCGCTCAAAGTGGGGGAAGCGATGATCGAGACGTTGAAGGAGGGCTGACGCGTGTTCCTGCTGCCGATCATCGCCGGGTACTCGGCCTACAACCTGGCGACCACGAGATCCGGCGACTTCGAAGCGTCGGGCGGTGATCGCAAGATCGACTGCTACCACATCTGGGAGAAGATCGTCACCGGTCCGGGCACCGGGTCGATCCAGGAGGGCCAGGCCGCGGCGACCCGGCTCAAGGCCGGTTACCAGGAACGGCTGACCACCATCGACAACCTGTCGAAGGAGATGGACGCCGCCTGGACCGGTAAGAGCGCCGAAGCCGCGCAACAGTCCGGCGCGCATCCGCTGCGGGCATGGATGGAGGACTCCGGCAAGAAGCTGGTGGACTCCGACAAGTACCTCGGCGAGCAGAACACCGCTTTCACCACGGTGAAGGCGAAGGTGCAGCAGGTCCCGAAGGACCCGCCGAAGAACAACCTGCTCAACTCCATCACCCCGTGGACCACCGATACCGACCGCGCGATCCGGGACTACAACGACAAGGGTCAAGCGAACGTCGACGCGTTCAACGAGTACTTCAAGGCCAGTTCCGAGAACGGCAAGAAGCTGCCCACCTACAGCAAGATGGAGGGGCAGAACACGAACGTCGACGTCAACGGCGGCGGCAAAGGGGACAAGGACGGCAACGGCAACGGTCAGGGCGACCGGAACGGGCACAACGGCATGCCGGGCATCTCGACGCCGCCCGGTTCGATGCCGCCCGGCGGGATGCCGAGCGTCCCCGGTTCGAATATGCCGGGTATCGGCACACCGGGCTCGAACCTGCCAGGGTCGAACCTGCCGGGCAGCAACCTGCCGGGCTCGAATTTCCCCGGGTCGAACCTGCCGGGCTCGAACCTGCCCGGCGGGCAGTACAACCCGAACATCCCCGGCAGCAACTACAAGCCGCCGTCCTGGGACGACGGGACGAACGCCTCCGGCTACACCCCGCCGAAGATCCCCGGTGCGAGCGGCTTCGGCCCGGGTGGCGGCGGAGGAGGAGGCGCCGGCTTCGGCGGCACCGACATCCCGGGTGCGGGCGGCTTCGGCCCGGACGGTGGCTTCGGCCCCGGGTTCGGTCCCGGTGGCGGGAGCGGCGCGGCCCTGCCCGGCAACGCGGGTGCGATGGGCGGCGCCGGCATGGGTGGCGGCGCGGCCGGTTCCGGTGCCGGAGCGGGCCGTGGTGCCGGCGGAATGATGGGCGGCATGGGCGGTATGGGAGCCGGTGGCGCCAGGGGCAAGGGCGGCGAAGACGAGGAGCGCAGCTCCAAATTCCTCGTCGGCGACGATCCCAACGAGATCTTCGGAACCGACGAACTCACCGCACCGCCGGTGATCGGCGAGTAGTCGTCACGAGCGGGCCGGGCGCGTGCCAAGATTGGGGCGCGCCCGGCTTGTCTTGTTCCGGGCTGGACGAACAAGAACGACTAGGGGGCAGTTCCGGTGCTGGACAAGCAGGTCACGATCACGACCGGCACCCTCATCACGCTGATCCGCCGCCGCGGCGGCGAACCGCACACGATCCTGTCGGAAACGCCGACCTGGTACGACGAGGACGCGCAGCGGGCCGAGGACGAGCGGACCAACGAGGAGCTGGCGAGCCAGGGCCTCTTCGGCGCGCGGGGGTTGCACCCCGGGTTCAAGGCGACGCTCGAAGCGATCGCCAGGCCGTCGCTGGAGTACTACGGCTGGATCGACGGCGGATTCGAGGGCAAGGCGCTGAGCTTCACCCTGCTCGCGGGGAGCGCCGGCGGAGAGGGCTTCGTCCTCGCCCGGCACAGCGAGCACGATGGCATCGCGCTCGCGTCGGTGCGGCCGGAAGAACTGCTCACCGAGTTCCTCGACCAGATCCCGAAGCTCGCGCCGGGACGCGGACGGCCGATCGCCGTCCCGAAGAGCCAGGTCGAGGCGCCGCGCTCGTCGTCGACGGCGCAGGACGAGGGCTTCGAGGTGCTTCGCAGCGGACGGCAGAGCGCCGGCAGCCAGGAGGCCGACGAGCTTCGCCGCATCCTCGCGTTACGCCGTTTGGGGAGCGGAAGCCTCTACGTCGCGGCCCGCGGCCGGAGCGGCGCGCGGCAGCGGATCGAACGCCCGGTGAACTACATCGATACGTCCGAGGGCCGGTGGCTGACCGAAGAGGTACCGGGGAGTGGCGAACCGAGGATCGCCTTCACACCCGCCGACCAGCAGATTCTCGGAGAACGACTACGGAGCGCACAGGGCAGGTTGTTCGCGTCCTGAATTCCGCGCCCGTGAGCCGGGCGGATGGCCCCTCTTCTCTCCGTGGCATTCATCCACAGGGCACCCCTGTGCGCCCGCGTGCGACACGCCGAACGACGAGTTTTGCCCGACACGCCGTGGCGAGTTGAATAAAGTTCTCCACAGTGTCTCCACAGGCCCTGACCAGCACTTTTGTCAGACCATCCCACCGTTGCCCACAAGTTGTACACAGGCTTCGGGCCACCTGTGAAGGGTTGCCCCCAGTCATCCCCAGGTTATCCACAGGGCGGTCCCCAGGCGAAATTGCGCTCGTCCTTTCGGGGGGCCTACCGTGCCCGCCGGGCCGGTACGCACCGTGGTGGTCGTCCGGCCGAGAAGGGGAGCACAAGGGAGCGCCGGACGCCGCGGGAGGGGCAGGCGGGCACGGGCGGACCGACCGGGGAAATTCTGGCATAATCGAACGCGTGTTCGATGTCTTGAGGAGGTGGCAGCAGCGGTGGCGCTGACCGACGACCGCAATCCGATGTACGCGGAGTCCGACCCGGGTCCCGGCGACCCCGGTCCGCGTGGCGGCGAGTACGACCGCCAGCCCCCGCAGGACATCGCGGCCGAGCAGTCCGTGCTCGGCGGCATGCTGCTGTCGAAGGACGCCGTCGCCGACGTCATCGAAGCCCTCGGTCCCGACGACTTCTACCGCCCCGCGCACCAGGCGATCTACGACGTCATCCTCGACCTCTACGGCCGCGGCGAACCGGCCGACCCGATCACCGTCTCCGCCGAACTGGAGCGTCGAGGCGAGCTGGGCCGCGTCGGCGGCGCCCCCTATCTGCACACCCTGATCGCGACGGTGCCGACGGCGGCGAACGCCGGGTACTACGCCGAGATCGTCTCCGAGAAGGCGGTGCTGCGGCGCCTGGTCGAGGCGGGCACGCGGATCGTGCAGTACGGCTACGGCGCGGCCGCGGCCGACGGCGCGAACATCGACGAGGTCGTCGACCGCGCGCAGGCCGCGATCTACGACGTCACCGAGCGGCGCACCAGCGAGGACTACGTCGCGCTGGAAGAGCTGCTCCAGCCGACCATGGACGAGATCGACGCGATCGCGTCGCGCGGCGGGCAGTCGCAGGGCATCCCGACCGGGTTCGCGGACTTCGACGATCTGACCAACGGCCTGCACCCCGGCCAGATGATCATCGTCGCGGCGCGGCCCGGTGTCGGGAAGGCACTCGCGCTGGACACTCCACTGGCCACACCCGACGGCTGGACGACCATGGGCGAGGTCCAGCCCGGGGACCGGCTGCTCGGTGCGAACGGGCGCCCCACGACCGTGGTCGCGGCGACCGAGGTCATGACGGGCCGCCCCTGCTACGAAGTCGAGTTCTCGGACGGCACGGTGATCCTCGCGGACGCCGAACACCAATGGCTGACCGACACCAGGTCGTCCCGCCGTTCGTGTCGGTCAGCGCCCGCGGTGCGGACGACGGAAGAGCTGGCGGCCACGCTGCACTGCGAGACGGCGGATCGGCGTGTCAACCACTCGATCGTGACCACGGCCCCGCTGCAGCTGCCCGAACGTGATCTCCCTCTGCATCCCTACGCGCTCGGAGCCTGGCTGGGCGACGGCCACTCGGCCAGCGCACGCTTCACCACGGCGGACCCGGAGATCATCTGCTACCTGGAGGGGGAAGCCGGGCTCCTGGTGGAACGCCACGGGGAGCTGTCGTACACCCTGCGGCTGGTTCCGCCGGATCCGGTGGAATACCGGCGTTGCGAGGTATGCGGCGAACCGTTCCTTCCCCAGACCTCGCAAGTACGGGCGTGTGGCCGTTCGTGCGGCGGCAAAGTGCGTTTCCAGAGTCCTCCGGTGCCGTCGCCGACGTGCCCCGACTGCGGGCGTCCGTCGTCGGGCATGCGGCTTTGCCAAGCCTGCCGCAACGAACACGGCAGTGTGCAGGCGGTTCTCCGCACGATGGGCGTACTCGGCGACAAGCACATCCCAGTGGACTACCTGCGAGCGTCGGTCGAACAACGCCGCGCGCTGCTGGCCGGGCTGCTGGACACCGACGGCACCGTCAACCATTCCGGCGCGGTGCAGTTCACCGTGACCAACAGGGTGCTCGCCGAGCAGACCCGGGAACTGATCGTCAGTCTCGGCTACCGCTGCTCGCTGACGACCAAGAAGGTCAAGGGTCGCAGTGAGTCCTCCTCGACGGCGTACACCCTCGGCTTCACCACCCAGGACCGGGTGTTCTGGCTGCAGCGTAAGCACCTGCTGCAGAAGGAACGGCTCACCAACGTCCGCGTCCGACCCCACCTTCGCTACATCGTGGACGTCCGTCCCATGCCGTCCGTCCCGGTGCGGTGCGTGGAAGTCGACGCGCCGGACCATCTGTATCTGGCCGGGCGTTCGATGGTCCCCACCCACAACTCGACGCTGGGACTGGATTTCGCGCGTTCGGCGTCCATCAAACACGGTCTGACCAGCGTCATCTTCTCGCTGGAAATGAGCAGGACCGAGATCGTCATGCGCATGCTCTCGGCCGAGGCCAGGATCCGCCTGGCGGATATGCGCGGTGGCAAGATGTCCGACGACGACTGGACGCGGCTCGCGCGCCGGATGAGCGAAGTCTCCGAGGCGCCGCTGTTCGTCGACGACTCGCCGAACATGACGATGATGGAGATCCGCGCGAAGGCCCGGCGGCTCAAGCAGCGCAACGACCTCAAGCTCGTCGTCCTCGACTATCTCCAGCTGATGACCTCGGGTAAACGCGTCGAGTCGCGGCAGCAGGAGGTCTCGGAGTTCTCGCGGCAGATGAAGCTGCTGGCCAAGGAGATCGAGGTCCCGGTGATCGCGATCAGCCAGCTGAACCGTGGTCCCGAGCAGCGGACGGACAAACGTCCGATGCTGTCCGACCTTCGTGAGTCCGGCTCGCTGGAGCAGGACGCGGACCTCGTCATCCTGGTCAACCGCCCCGACGCCTGGGAGCGGGATGACCCGCGCGCCGGCGAGGCGGACCTGATCATCGCGAAGCACCGTGCCGGGCCGACGGCGACGATCACCGTCGCGCACCAGCTGCACTACAGCCGCTTCGTCGACCTGTCACACGACTAGCGGCGGAAAAGACAAGGGCCCCCACGCGAACGCAGGGGCCCTTCGGACCTGGCCCGGCTCGAACGGGCGGCCTCCCCCTCCGACTGCGGACGCACCCTTACCGGGTAGGCGCGCCTAGGGCAGGTTCGCCTCAAGGCTAGGCGATGGAACACCGCGAGTCAGAGCAGGAATTCGAAGACGTCCTTGGTGAAGCGGCGATCGCTCATCACGGTGTGGTGCCGTCGTCCCGGATAGACCTTGAGATCGCCGCGGCGGGTCTTGTCGGCTATTCGCTCGGCGAGTTCGAGCGGGTAGAGAGGATCCTGCGAACCGGCGATCACCAGGGTGGGCGCGGTGATCTCGCCGAGCCGGTCTTCGATGTCGAACGCGTCCTCGGCCCGCAGCATGGCCACCATGCCGTCCGGGTCCGCCGGGCGGCCGGAGGCCAGGCCCAGCAGCCCGGCCAGCAGAGCCCGTCCTGGCCGGGAGTCCGCGACGGTGGGCGCCAGCGCCATGGCCGCGGCCCGGTGCCGCCCGGCGGCCAGCAGATCCGCGTACCGGCGCTGGACGCGACGGCCTTCCGCGCCGAGCCGGGTGCCCGCGGCGCCGACCACCAGCCGTCGCACCAGGCCGGGATGGTCGGCGGCGAACTGCAGCGCGAGGCAACCGGCCGTGGACAGGCCGAGCACGTCCACCGGACGGTCGAACCGCTGCCGCAGCTCCTCGGCGTGGTGGGCGGCGAGCTCGGCCATGGTGACGCCGGGCCGGAGCCCCGGCCGACGGCCGACCGTCAGCACGGTGAACCGCTCGGCCAGCGGTTTGAGAGACCGCACCTCCGCCCAGCGGGCGAACCCGGTGGGGTTCGCCGAGTCCGGCAGCACCGTCCGGAAGACCACGAGCGGGCTTCCCGTCCCGAACTCGAGGTACGGGGCACCACCTGCCAGCACACCTTCGCGCATGGTCACTCCTTGGTCAGTCCCGCCGCGACGATGTCGATCAGCCGGTCGAGCGCGGCGGGATAGCGCTGCTCGCCGATGTCCTGCCGGTGCATGGGCAGGACCAGCACGGCCCGGAGCACGCCGATCAACTCGTCGTCGTCGGTGTCGACGAGCCGCCCTTTCGCTCTGGCCGCCTCCAGGAATCCGGACAGCGGCAGCACCTGCTCCGTCCGTGCCCTCTCGCCGGGGCCCATCCGCCTGGCCACCGCCCGCATCTCCTCGGGATGGGTGATCAGCCGGTGGTAGAGCGGGTTCTCCTCGAGGATCCGCACGGTGGCGCGCAGGAAACCGCCGAGGGCGGCACGCGCGCTGTCGGCCTCGTTCACCACCGCGGCCAGCCGTTCGTGCAGTATCGGGGCCTGCCGCAGCATCAGCTCCAGGTACAACGCCTCCTTGGAGTCGAAGAAGGCGTAGAAGCTGCTTTTGGCGATCCCGGCGGGGCCGACGAGGTCGTCCAAGGAGGTCTTGCGCAGGCCCTGTGCGGCGAAGAGGTCGCGTGCGGCGGCCAGGAGCCGTTCGGTGATCCGGGCGCGATCCTCGGCGCTGAACGGGGTCGGCAATCCTGCTCCTGTTCGGCTATGAACGAAGTGGCTTTTCGTTCATAGCACCTTAGCCTCAGGCCGGTTGGAAGAACGCGAGCATTTTCCGGGCGGCGTCCGGCGCGGTCAGGAGTTCGTGGACCCGGGCGGACATCCGGGCGGCGGTTTCGGCGCGGTCGAACATCTCGCGTTCGTAGTCTTCGACGGCGGCGGCGAAGTCGCCCGGATGCGCGGCCAGCGCGAGGCCGAGCAGGGCGCCGTCGAGCAGGGCCATGTTGGCGCCTTCCCCCACCGGCGGCATCAGGTGCGCGGCGTCGCCGACCAGGGTGACGTCCGGTGCCGACGGCCAGGTCAGGCCGACCGGGAGAGCCGCGATCGACCGTGGCACCACCGCGTCGTCACAGGCCGCGATCAGCGCGGTGAACCGCGCGTCCCAGCCGTCGAGTTCCCCGATCAGCCATGCCCGGGCGGCGGCCGGATCGTCGAGCGGCATCCCGCAGGTGGCGAACCAGTTCTCGCCGGTGCCGTGGAAGCTGAGGCCGACGCGCACGGTGCCGTCGCCGTTGCGCTGGGCCGCCAGGGACTTGCCGTCGCCGAGCGCCCAGTAGGTGCCGCGGCCGACCATCGCGGCGAGGTCGGGATGGGTGCGGTCGATGTCGGGAATGCGGAGCTCGACGAAGTTGTGGCCGAGATGCGCCGGACGGGCGTCGGTGAGCAGCGGGCGGACCCGGGAATGCGCGCCGTCGGCGCCGACCAGCAGGTCGTACGTCGCGGTGCGCCCATCGGCGAAGTTCACGACGCCGTCTTCGGCGGATTCGAAGGCGTGTCCCCAGCGCACCGTGTGTTCGGGGAGGGAGTCCAGCAGCAGATCACGCAGGTCGGCGCGGTCGACCTCGGGGCGCTCGAACGGCGCGTCGCCGGGCGTGTCCTCCTGCAGCAGCAGCGTGCCGTCCGGCTCCAGAAGCCGCATGTCCTGGCCCTCGTTGCGGGCGATCGCGGAGAACCGGTCGAACAGGCCGGCTTCGCGCAGCGCGCGCTGGCCGGTGTCGGCGTGGATGTCGAGCATGCCGCCTTGACCGCGGGCGTCGCGCGACGATTCACGCTCGTACACGACGGCGTCGATGCCGTTGACGTGCAGAACACGGGCGAGAGCCAGGCCGCCGAGGCCCGCTCCGACGATGGCGAGGGTCATGATCCACTCCTTCGATACACCGTATTGACCAATACACTGTATCGATCGATGCGGTGTATTGTCTCCGCATGGTGGTGTGGGAGCGGCCGGAGCCGCCGAGTCGTCCGGCTCTGGCCCCGCTGAGCCGGGAGCTGATCGTGCGGGCCGCGATCCGGCTCGCCGACGCGGACGGCCTGGACGCGGTGTCGCTGCGCAAGGTCGCCACCGCGCTGGACGTCGGCCCGATGCGGCTGTACGGCTACATCGAGAGCAAGGAAGAGCTGCTCGACCTGATGGTCGACGCCGTCCACGCCGAGATCCGGCCCACCGGGGAAGGCTGGCGGGAGGTACTCCGATCACTCGCCGACGCCATGCGGCAGGCGGTTCACCGGCACGAATGGCTCGCCGACCTGCTCGGCGGCAGGCCCCAGCTCGGCCCGCACGCGCTGGCCACTTCGGAGGCGGTGATGGCGGCGCTGGGCGACGTCGGCATCGACTCCGCGATGCCGGTGGTCTCGGCGGTCAACGCGTACACGATCGGCGCGGTGCGCCGGGAGATCGCCGAGCGTCGAGCGGAACGGGCCACCGGGCTGGACGAGAAGCGCTGGCAGGCCACGCTCGGCCCCTATCTGACCCGGGCCTTCGCCACCGGCAAGCTCCCCGCGCTGGCCACGGTGGTGCGCGACGCCGTCCACCTGGACGCCGACGAGACCTTCCGGATCGGCCTCGACTTCCTTCTCGACGGCATCGAGGCCCGGCTCTCAAGCTGACGCGCGTTCAAGCGCCGCCCGGCCGGCCGGTTCCCAGGTCGGTTTGCCGCCGGGCAGGCCGAGCCTGCCGGTGCGGCCGATGCCGATCAGGTTCAGCGCGCGCAGAACCGCCCAGCCGCGAGCCCGCACGACCGTGGCCTCGTCGACGGTCCCGTACGCGTCGAAGAACCGGCCCACCGTGCCCTCGGGCAAGAGGATCCAGGCCGCCGACAGGTCGGTCGCGGGATCGCCGGCGCACATGTCGCCGAAATCGATCACCCCGGAGAGCGTTCCTTCCCGCACGATCACGTTCGCGGGATGCAGATCGCCGTGCAGCCAGATCGGTGGCCCGTGCCACGCGGGCGCCGCGACCGCCTTCTCCCAAATCTCCCTGGCGCTCCCGGCGCCCGCCTCACCGGCGATGACCTCCAGCGATTCGGTGAACCCCTCCCGCAACGCGGCGAGCGGGACGCCGCGCGTCGCGCTTTCCGGCGCCTCCGCGGGCGCCTCCTGATGCAGCGCACTGAGGAAACCCGCGAGGATTTCGGCCGCGTCCGGACGGGTGATCGGCGTTCGATCCGCTGGCTGGCCCTCGACCCAGCGGGTGATCGTCCACGGGTGCCCGAACAGGGCCGAAGGTTCGCCGACGCGCACCGGCACGGGAATCGGCAGCGGCAGGCGTTCGGCCAGCGAGGGCAGCCACTTCTGCTCGTTCCGCAGCAGACCGGGAGCACGCGCGCTGCGCGGCAGTCGCACGGCCAGCTCCGGCCCGAGTCGCCACTGCCGGCTGTCCCAGCCACCGTCGACGTCGCGGAGTTCCAGTTCCGCGAGATCCGGATGCTGTTCCCGCAGCAAAGCCCGTACCGAATCCTGTTCGCACCCGAAATCGTCCATGATCGAGGCTCCCATGTCAGCGCCGTGACCGTCCCGTGTCAGCGCGGCCCGCGAACGTGGTCACCATGAACAAGACACTGAAGACCTTCCGCCGCATCGGCCTCACCGCACTGGCCGCCGCACTGCTGACGGGGGTCGCCGTGCCGACGGCCTCCGCCGGGCAGGACCGTCCGGAACTGCGACAGGCCGTCCAGGAATTCGTCGACGCCGGGTTCGGCGGCATACAGCTTCGCGTCCGCGACGAGCGAGGCGAGTGGACCGGCAGCGCCGGGGTGCGCGAGCTGGGCGGGACCGCGAAACCGCCGACCAACGGCCATTTCCGCGTCGGCAGCACGTCGAAGAGCTTCACCGCGACCCTGGTGCTGCAGCTCGTGGCCGAGGGCAGGATCGGGCTCGACACCCCCGTCGCCGGTCTCCTTCCCGGGCTCGGGCTGGACTCGCGGATCACTGTGCGGATGCTGCTGCAGCACACCAGCGGGCTGTTCAACCACACCGGCCAGTACCACCCGGACGGGACGGTCACGCCGGGAATCCCGTGGGCGGGCAAGGAATGGGTGGACAAGCGATTCCACACCTACCGGCCGGAGGAACTGGTCCGGCTGGCGGTGTCCAAGCCCCCGGTCTTCGAGCCGGGCGCGGGCTGGAGCTACTCCAACACCAACACCGTGGTCGCCAGGCTGATGGTCGAGAAGCTCTCCGGCCGTCCCTTCGCCGACGAGCTGGACCGGCGGATCCTGCGGCCGCTCAAGCTGCGTGACACCTTGTCGCCGGGCGCGTGGGCCGGAATGCCCAAGCCGTACGCCCACGCCTACTACCGCTACGAAGACGCCGGGCAGTGGAAGACGATCGACGTCACCCACCAGAACCCGTCCTGGATCTCCAGCGCCGGCGACATGATCTCGACGACCAAGGATCTCCAGACGTACTTCTCCGCACTGCAGAGCGGAAAGCTCCTCCCGGCGTGGCTGATGGCCGAGATGCGCGAGACACACCCCGGCAGCCAGAGCCTCTACGGCTTCTACGGTCTCGGGCAGTACTCGCAGGACTTGGGCCCGGGCTGCGTCGGCACCGTTCTCAACCACAACGGTGGTCTCAACGGCTACGGGTCTCTGATGTACAGCACGCCCGACGGCAGCCAAACGCTGACCGCGTCGATCACCGGGGGCGACGCCGAGAACGACCCGGCGCAGGCCTTCCCGGCGGCGCTGAACAAGCTCGTCCGGACGGTGTTCTGCGGCAAGTGAGCGAGACCGGTCAGCGCGCCCGCTCGGCCAGCCGGGCCGCCAGCGCGCCGACCAGGTCGCGGAGTTCGGCCGGCCGCTCGATGACGAACGGCCGGTCGAGCGCGGCGAGCCGCGAGGGGATCCAGTCGAGCCGTTGGGCCCGGATCCGGGCGCGGACCCGGTCGCCGTCCGTTTCGAGGGTCGCCACGGACGGCGGGAAGACGGCGCGGATCTCCTCGGGCGGCGCCTGGATCCGCACGGAGACGTCGTGCCGGTACGGCGTCTCGGCCAACGCCGTCAGTACCCGCTCGGCCGGGTCGAAGTCGTCGGGGGCCTCGAAGGTTCCCGGCCGCGGCTCCGCCGACTTGATCCGGTCGACACGGAAGGTCCGCACCTCGCCGCCTGCCGAGTCGAACCCGGTCAGGTACCAGCGTCCGGAATGCGCCACGACGCCGTACGGATGGACGACGCGTTCGCTGGCACCGCCGTGCCCGGCGACATACGCGAGCCCGACCGGATGCCGGTCCCGGACCGCCTCCGCGACGGTGAGCAGGACCTCGGCCTCGGCCGACAAGGCTTTCCTTGCCGGTGCGGTGAAGTCGGCGGTCTCCAGCAGCGCGTCCAGCCGTCGGCCCAGTGGTTCGGGAAGGACCCGGCGGACTTTCGCGACCGCGCTCTCGACGGCCGCGACCGACGTGGTGATCAGCCCGGCACGCCGCCCCGCGACCAGGCCGAGCAGGACGGCCAGCGCCTCTTCGTCGGTGAGCATCAGCGGCGGCATGCGGTAGCCGGGGGCCAGCCGGTAGCCGCCGTACCGGCCGCGCACCGAGCGGACCGGGATGTCCAGGTCGACGAGGTGTTCGGCATAGCGGCGGACGGTGCGTTCGTCCACGTCGAGCCGTCCCGCGAGCTCGGCGACGGTGCGCGTCCCGCCGCCCTGGAGGATCTCCAGCAACGCGAGCACGCGGGCGATGGGCCTGGTCACAGCCGGGAGAATACCGGGCGGCTCCTGCCCGGTATCGCTTCTAACGTGGCCGGTGTCCCGCTTTCCGGCCCCGAAAGGATCCACCGTGCAGTTCGTTTCCGTCCGTGTGATCACCCAGGACGTCGCCCGTCTCGCCGGGTTCTACGAGAAGGCGACCGGACTCGCCGCGCGATGGCGTTCCGAGCAGTTCGCCGAACTCGTCGGGCCGTCGTGCACCTTGGCGATCGGCAGCGCCGAGACCATGACGCTGTTCGGCGCGGGCGCCGCGGTGCCCGAGTCGAACCGCACCGCGATCCTCGAGTTCCGCGTCGAGGACGTCGACCGGGAATACGAGCGGCTGGCAGGCCTGGCCGAAATCGTGCAGGAGCCGACCACGATGCCGTGGGGGAACCGGTCGCTGCTGTTCCGCGACCCCGACGGCAACCTGGTCAACTACTTCACGCCGAGTGCCCCGTAGTTCCGGACGAACGCGGTCAGCAGCCGCGCGAACTCGCGGCGGTCGTCGTCCGTCCAGTCCGCCATCGCCTCGGCGAACACCGAGCGGCGGAATTCGTGCATGCGCGTCACTTCGGCGCGGCCGGTCTCGGTGAGCACGAGGACGGCGCGGCGGCCGTCGCGCTGATCGGCTTCGCGGCGGAGAAAACCGTCCTCGACCGCGCGGGCGACGAGACGGCTCGCTCGCGGCTGGTCGATGGTCAGCGCCGCCGCGAGACTGGTGACGGTTCCCGGCTCGCCGCTCTCCTCGGCCGCCTCGACGGCGTCGAGAAGTCCCTGAATCGCCTGGTCCGGCATCGTTTCTGCGCGGTCGCGAGCGAGTTTCGACAGCGATCGCCTCGCCTGGCTCCGCCGGATGGCGATCATCGCGCGTTCCACGTCGGCCACGGCGTCCGTCATTGCTCAACCTCACCAAGTGCATGTACTTTTGCATATAGTTGCCGCCTGCATGAAGGAGTATCCATGAAACCCATCGGCTTCTGGTTCGCCCACCTTCACCAGGCGCTCGAATCCTCCCTGGAGCGGCTCCTCGACAGTGAAGGACTGACCCGTCGCCACTGGCAGGTCCTGAATACCGTCGGCAGCGAAGCACTGCAGCCGTTTGGAGACCTCCAGAAAACCATCTCCGACCTGCGCGTTCGCGGCTGGATCGACGAGGGCGGCCCGACCGAAGCCGGCCGGGCGGCACATCTCCGGCTGAAAGCCAAGGTCGGCGCGTTCCGTTCGCGCGTAACCGAAGGCATCAGCAATGACGACTACCGGACGACGGTCGCCGTCCTGGAACGGATGGCGGCCAACCTCGCGCGGGAATAAGGCGGAGCCGGACGACGTCGTCTATCCTGGTAGTTGAAAGTTCAAACACCTGGAGCTGACATGACGCCGGTGCTCTATCTCAGCCACGGCGCGCCGCCGCTCGCCGACGACGCCACCTGGACCCGCCAGCTCGCCGACTGGTCGGCGGACCTCGAGAAACCGAAGGCGATCCTCGTCGTCTCGGCGCACTGGGAAGAGGCACCGCTGACCCTCGGCGCCACCACCACGGTGCCGCTGGTCTACGACTTCTGGGGCTTCCCGGATCGCTACTACCAGGTGAAATACGCCGCGCCCGGCGCTCCCGAGCTGGCGGACAAGGTGCGTAAACTCCTGCGCTCGTCCCAGACGCCGATCCACGACGCGCCCGACCGCGGCCTCGATCACGGCGCGTACGTCCCGCTCGTGGAGATGTACCCCGACGCCGACATCCCGGTGCTGCAGGTGTCGATGCCGTCGCTGGACCCGCAGGGGCTGTTCGACCTCGGCCGGAAGCTCGCGCCGCTGCGCGACGAAGGCGTGCTGCTCATCGGCAGCGGCTTCTTCACCCACAACCTGAGCGCGATGAGCCAGACCGACGGCACCGACGGGACGCCGCCGGCGTGGTCGAGCGAATTCGACCACTGGGGTGCGGAAACTCTGCGCGAGGGCGACCTCGACGCGCTGCTGGACTTCCAGCGCAAGGCGCCCGCCGTGGCCATCGCGCACCCCAGGATCGAACACTTCGCACCGCTGTTCGTCTCGCTCGGCGCGAGTTCTTCGGAAGGAAAAGGCGAGACCGTCATTGACGGCTACTGGCACGGCCTCGCCAAGCGTTCCCTCCAGTTCGGCTAGCGGGATCGAAGGACGCCGGCGCCCGCCACCAGGCCGAGCGCCAGCAGCGTGACCACCGCGAACGACACCGTCAGCGACGTCAGGTCGGCGATCCCGCCGATCAGCGACGGCGCCACGAGACCCGACGAATAGGTGATGGTCGCGACGCCCGCGATCGACTGGCTCGGCGTCGGCCCGCTGCGTCCGGCCGCCGCGAAGGCGAGCGGCACGACGACGGAGACGCCGAGCCCGATCAGCGCGAAACCGGCCATCGCCATCACCGGATGCGCGGCGAAGACGACCAGCAACCCGCCCGCGGTCGCGAAGGCGCCACCCGCGCGGACGGTGTTGACAGAGCCGAAACGCCGCACCAGCGCGTCGCCCGAGAGGCGGGCGACCGCCATCGTGCAGGTGAACGCGGTGGTCGACGCCGCCGCGATCCCCGGCGAGGTGCCGAGGACGTCGCGCAGGTAGACGGCGGACCAGTCGAGGCTCGCCCCTTCGGCGAAGACGGCGCAGAACGCGACAGCGCCGATGATCACGGCCGACTTCGGCGGGAGCGCGAACCTCGGGGGCGGATTCTCGTCCGGCGCGCTGCGGACGTCGAAGACGCCCTGGCAGATGAGCGCGCCGGCGACGGTGAGCACGGCCGACGCGATCGCGAAGTGGATCCGGGCGTCCAGCCCGGCATGCGCGGCGAGCGTGCCCGCGGCGGAGCCGACGAGCGCCCCCGTGGTCCACATGCCGTGCAGTCCCGACATGACCGACTTGCCCATCCTCTCCTCGACGTCGACGCCGAGGGCGTTCATCAGCACGTCGGAGGTACCCGCCGCGGTGCCCATGACGAACAACGCGAGGCACAGGGTGAAGAGGTTCCCCGCGAGGGAGGGGAGGATCAGCGCCAGCGTCCAGTACGCGAGCAGCAGGCGGAGCCCGAGCCTGCTGCCGAGCCGGTGCCCGATCCGCGCGGCGAGCGGCATGGTGAGCGAAGCCCCGATGGCGGGGAAGGCGAGCGCGAGGCCGAGCTGGCCCGCGCTGATCCCCGCGTGCTCCTGGATCCACGGGATCCGGGTGGCGAAACTGCCGGTCACCGCGCCGTGCACGGCGAAGACGGCGGCGGTGGCGATCCGCGCCTGCCGCACCCGCCGCGTCGGCCCGCCGACGGTTTCCACTGTGTTGGTCACTGGGCCCCCAAGGTCCATGAGACGACTCGACGGGCGTCAGCGTAAACTATCAGGAAGGGAACCTGATAATTAATTCTGGGAGGATCTGCCGGTGAGTGTCATCCGGATGCCGTCCGCCTCCCCGAGCACGGCACGTGCCATCAACGACCGCCTCGCCCTCGACCTCCTCCACCGCGAAGGCTCACTGACGGCCGCCCAGCTCAAGACGTTGACCGGGCTTTCCCGGCCGACGGTCGCGGACCTCGTCGAACGCCTCCAGGACGCCGGGCTGATCGAGATCGTCGGCGAGGCGGGCGCGGAACGCCGCGGCCCGAACGCGAAGCTGTACGGCATCGTCGCCGAACGCGCGTACCTCGCCGGCCTCGACGTCCGCACCCACGGCGTGGCCGTTTCGGTCGCGGACCTGCTGGGCCGGACCCGAGCGGAGTCCTCGCTGCCGTTCGACCTGGACGTCGACACCGACGTAGCCGTCGAGCGGGCGATCGCCCTGCTGGAGGCCACCACCGCCGAGGCGGGCGCGGCCGAGCTGCACACGATCGCCGTCGGCGCTCCCGGTCTCGTCGACCCGGCGACCGGCGGCCTGCGGCACGCCGGCGGATTGCCCGCGTGGCACGGGAAACTCGTCGACGAGCTCCGGCGTCGGCTCGGTGTCCCGGTGCTGCTGGAGAACGAGGTCAACCTCGCGGCCGCCGCCGAACAGCGGCTCGGCGCCGCCCGCGACCGGGACACGTTCGTCCTGCTGTGGCTGGGTTTCGGCGTCGGCGCGGCGGTCGTCCTCGACGGTTCGCTGCGGCGGGGCGCGTCGGGCGGCGCGGGGGAGATCGGGTTCCTGCCGATGCTGGGCCCCGGACGGCTGCCGACGGCGACCGACTGCGACGGCGGCTTCCACACCCTCGCGGGCAGCGCCGCGATCTGCGAACTCGCCCGCGCGCACGGCATCCCGGCTTCGTCGGCCGACAACGCCGAAGCGGCCGAGGCGGCCGTCGGATACGCGATCGACTCGAACGCCGACGAATTCCTGAAGATCGTCGCGGAGCGGATCGCGATCGGTGCCGCCGCGGTCACCGCGGTCCTGGACCCGGGCTGTCTCGTGCTGGGCGGGGAGATCGGGCGCGCCGGCGGCGACGCGCTGGCGGCCAGGGTGAGCCGTCGGCTCTCGGAGATCTCACCGCTGCGGACCGAGGTGCGGGCGGGCACCGTCGGCGGGAGCGCGGTACTGGAGGGTGCGGTGCTGACCGCGGTGGGCGCCGCCCAGGACGTGCTCTTCACCCCGGGCGGCTGAAGCGAACACAAAGCGGGCCCGGGAGTGTCTCCCGGGCCCGCTTCGGTTCATTCAGTGGCGCTAGCCGACTGGCAGGTTCACATGGTGTGGAACTTCTTGCCGGTCAGGGTGCCGAGGAAACGCTGGAACATGCTCAGCGGCGACGAGTCGACGCCCGCCAGAGCCGGGACCTGCGCGGTCGGCATCGCCGGGGTGTTGTTCACGACCGGCAGGGTGCCCGTCGTGGGCAGCTGCACCGGCAGGGCGCCCGCGGTCGGCAGCGCACCCGCGGTGGGCAGGTTGCCGGCGGTGGGCAGGTTGCCCGCGGTGGGCAGCCCGTTCAGCGCCGGGAGGGCCGGCAGCTGGGCGAGCTTGGGGGCGTCCGCACGAGCGGCGTCACCGGGCAGACCCGGGGTCTTCGGCAGGGCCGGGACACCGGGCAGGGCCGGGGTGCCGGGCAGCTCGGGCAGGTCCGACTTCGGCAGCTGCGTCGGGATGGCTCCCAGCTGCTTCAGCGCGGTCAGTCCGGCCACCTGCACCGGGAGGGTCGCCACCTGGGGACCGTCGGCACGGGCGCCACCGATCGCCGGGGTGGTCGGCAGAGCGCCGGCACCGTTCATCGACGGCAGGGCCGGAGCACCGAAGGGCAGCGCGGGCAGCGCGTCGATCGGCATCTCCGAACCGACCGAGTCGGTGAAGGCGCGGGAGAACTCCTCACCGTTGATCTCGGTGAAGTCCTCCGAGTTCTCGTCCGCGATCGCGAGGACCGGGATCTCGAACTCGTTCAGCGGCACCACGAAGACGAGCGGGTGGTGGAAGTTGAAGCCCGAGAGGGCCTCTCCGCTGCCGTCGGTGATGCTGTCGCCACCGGCCTGGCCGGTGATCATGCTGGTCGCCTCGGTCTCGGACACGCCGCCGACCGCCGCGATGGCGTTGCCGAACACCTCGGGGTCGGCCGCGGCCGGGATGTCGAGGATGTTGCCCGAGAGCGATCCGTCGAGACCCGAGGTCTCCACGTCCCCACCCGAGATGGCGTCGACGGTGTTGGCGCCCTCGGCGTCGGCCAGCCCGGCGACCGCGACCGCGTCGTGGGTGACCGGCACGATCGGCAGCGCCTGCGCGCCGATGATGTTGCCCGAAACCGCGCCCTCGTCACCGGTGGTGGTGGCGTCGCCGCCCGCCTCCGAAAGGACGTCGCTGACACTCTCGCCCTCGGCGATGCCCGCGCCGGCGATGCCGTGCCCGGTCACCGGGACCGCGCCACCGATCGGCGTCTGGACGATGTTGCCGGCCAGGGCGCCTTCTTCACCGTTGGCGGTGGCGTCGCCGCCCGCGCTCGAGTCGGTGAGGTTCGTGCCCTTGCCCGAGGCGATCCCGCCGAGCACCGCGGCGAAGTTGTGCGCCTGGACCGGCAGGGAGACCGGGCCGTAGACCAGGTTGCCCGAGCCCGCGCCACCGTCACCGGTCGCGTGGACGTCGCCACCCGCGTTGGAGGTGGTGTCGCCGTCGGCGCCACCGTGGCCCTGGCCGATGAACGCGCCACCGATCCCGAACGCCTGCACCGGCAGCGAAACCGGCACGGTGCCCAGGTTGGAGCTGAGGAAGCCGTTGTCGTCGGCGGTGTTCCCGCCGCCGCCGCCGGAGACGACCTTGGTCTCCTCGGCCGAAGCGGTGCTCTGACCGATGAACGAGCCACCGACGCCGAAGACCTCGGCCGGAACCGCGGCCGGGACCTGGACGATGTTGCCCGAGCCGGACGAGTCGTTGCCCGTGGTGCCGTCGTACGCACCCGCGGTCACGGTCTTCGTCTCGGACGCGTCGGCGGTCGCCTGTCCGATGTGCGAGCCGGCGACGCCGAACACCTCGGGGGCCAGCGCGGCCTGGGTGTTGACGACGTTGCCCGCCAGGGTGGAGTTGTCACCCGTGGTGTGGGTGCCGTTCCCGGCGTTCGCGTCGACGGTGTTCTCGCACGAGGCGACGTTGGCGCTGCCGATGTAGGTGCCCGCGATGCAGGTCACCTCGACGGGAGCGGCCACGGCCGGGTCGACGATGTTGCCGCCACCGGCGGAGCCTTCGCCCTCGCTGCTGATGAACCCACCGGCGTCGACGGTGCTGGACTGGCTGGTCCCGCCTTCCGTGCCGGTGTTCGCGAGGCCGATCCAGCTGGCGGCCACGCCGCCGACGTTCGCGACGTCCGCGGTCTGCGGCACGATCGCGTTACCCGCGACGGCCGAGTCCTCGCCGGAGGTCTGCACGTAGCTGGGGACGTTGCTCCAGCCCGGGGTGGTGTCACCGGCGGTGGCGTCCGCGGAGGAGCTGCTGTTGGAGTTCGCGAGCGAACCCCACGCGGCGGCCGCGTTGTCGTTGAACTTCACCGGGAGGGCGATCGGCACCGCGCCGACGTTGCCGCCGAGGGCGGAGTCGTCACCGTCGGTCTCGATCCAGCCGCCGGAGGTGGCCTCGGTCTCGGCCTCGTAGCCGGAGCTGTTGGCGTTGCCGATGATCCAGGAGGCGGCGTTGCCGGTGACCTGGACCGGGGTGGCGAACTGGCCGGCCACCACGTTGCCGGACAGGGCGGAGCCCTCGCCGTCGGTGGTGATGTTGCCGGTCTCGGTGGTGCTCTGGCTGGCGGAACCGCCGACCACGCGGCCGGTGCCGCCGGCGAGCCCGCCGCCGTTGCCGGCGATCTGCACGGGCAGCGCCCAGTCGAGGGACACGACGTTCCCGGCGAGGCTGGAGTCCGCACCGGTGGTCTCGACGTCCTGGTTGTGCGACCAGGTCTGGTCGTGGGTGCCACCCTCGACCTCGGCGTCGCCGATCACGCCGATGGCGTTGTCGACGATCTGGATCGGGACGACGACGTCACCGACGACCTTGTTGCCCTTGAGGATGTCGTCCGTGGTGGTGAACCCACCACCGGTCAGCCCACCGCTGACCTGACGGGCCGAGTCCTTGGCGGCCAGCGGAGCGGGAACGGCGTTCTTGCCGGAAAGGCTCGGGAGCCCTCCGCCGATGCCGTCGGTGCTGCCGCCGGGCGACGAAGCCGAGTCCAGCGCGTCCGAGACGGGCTTGGTGACGGCCTTGGTGCTGATCTCGCCCTTGTAACCGGGGAGGTCGGCCTGGCCGAGGGGCGTGCCAACGGCGTTGTTGTCGATCTCGACCGGAACGGTGACGTTCGCGTCGAGCGGGGAGGCCGGGGTGTCGGGGTTGACGTGTTCGTCAGCCGAGGCGATGCCGGTGCCCAGCATCAACAACCCACCCGTGACCAACGCGGTCTGGAGTCCGCGCTTTGCCCAGGATTGCATGGGGTTTTTCTCCTTCATTTCGGGTTCCCTTTCGGGTTCAGGGGGTGCCGTTCGAAAGGCACCAGAGGGGGGTGGAGCGATTGCGGGCGCGACAAAGCGCACCGCCGTTTCGCGGGGATCAGGAGCGGACGCGAAGCCATGCCCGGAATCGGGAGGCGTGAGGCGCGTCGGCTACCCCGCGGAGGGAGGTGTTCAGTCGGGAGTGACGCCGGGCTGCGAGCCCGGGGTGAGCGGCATGTACCGCGTGCCTGCCAGCGCGTAGCCGGTCAGGGAACGCTCGACGGCGGCGGCGACCCAGGCGGGAACGCCGTGGGTCAGGCCGTCGAGGTGACCACCGGGGGCGGAGCCGCCGGGGACAGTCGGGAAGGAAGGCGCGGCGGGAAGCGGCGCCGGGGTGATCGGACGCGGGAAGTCACCGCGGTGACCGTCACGTGCCGGGGCGTCCTCGACCTGATCGAACGCGCCGTGCTGCTGCACGAGGGCCGGCATCGGGAGGACGGTTTCGAGGGAAGCGGGGAACTGGGTCGTCGCCAGCTGCGCGAAGTCGGTGACCTGCGCACCGGCGCCGATGGTGTCCAACGGGGACTCGGGGTTCACCGGGGTTCCGCCGACCGGGAGCTCCGGGACGAGGTCGCCGTGTCCGTTCGGGTCGAGGAGGTCCCAGACCCCGCGGCCGAAGTCGGGCGACGGGGTGAACGTCTCGTCCAGCACCTGGCGGGTGTCCTGGGGCTCGCGCACGATGTGCTCGACCGCGCCGAGGGTCCGCTTGACCGGGGTGATCACCGAGTTGTCCGCGAAGTCGGTGACCGCGTCGCTGACGCGCGTCGAGACCTCGTGCCGGTCGGCGCGGATGTCGCCGCAGTGGTGCTTCGCGGAAGCGGACTCGTTCTCGGCGGGCATCGACCACGTGGTGGCGTCCTGCTGGCTGTCGCCGCACATCGCACCGGCGACGTCACCCGCGAACTTCGACGCGCCTTGGGAAACGTCGGTCAAACCCGCCGCGGTGGCGTCGGTGACCGGGGTGACGCTGGTTTCGGGAGTGGAGACCACCGGGGTGATGTCCGCGGAAGCGGAAGAGCCCGAAACGACCCACGCGACGGCGGAACCGGCGACGGCGCCGCCGAGCACGAACAGCGCACGCGAAGCGAGACGGCCGAAGCGCGCCGCGCCCCGCCCCTCGTTCTTCGCCGCGTTCGTCACTCGGTCTCCTGTCACGTCGGTATGCCGTTCGTGGTTGCGGGACCGAGGTAAGCAAAGTGCGGAAGGCCCGCGCGACTTTGAACCACCTTGATGGCACGATCGTGTGAAGAACACACGGTGTAGCCCAAAATCACGATGTGTGATCACGGCTGGCGGAGCGCGGTTACTCCAGAGTTGATCCGCAGGTGGTGTGTCAAGCGTCGCATCGGGCGAATTCGCCCCGTGCGCGTCGCCCGGAATGGTCGGGAAACGTCGCCTCGGACCGATACGGTGAGCGCGTGAGCGAGCCCCAGCGCAAACAGCCGGAATTCGACCCGGCGAACCCGTTCCTCTCCGAGTCGACCGAAGACGTCACCAACCTGGTGCCCCGCGGCCTGCGGATCGGTGCGGCGTTGTCGTGGCGTTTCATCGTGGTGATCGCCGCGCTCTACGTCATCGTGTTCCTCATCGGCTATCTGTCGGTGGTCGTGATCCCGTTGTCGATCGCGCTGCTGCTCGCGGCGCTGCTCGCGCCGGCGGTCTCCAAGCTGACGATGTTGAGATTCCCTCGCGGGCTCGCGGCCGGGATAGTGCTGATCGCCGGGCTCGCGGTCCTCGGCGGGCTGCTGACGTTCGTCGTCGCGCAGTTCTCCTCCGGCCTGCCCGAACTGCAGAAGCAGCTGACGGAAAGCCTCAACCAGATCAAGGTCTGGCTCATCGACGGGCCGCTGCACCTGCGCCAGGAGCAGATCCAGGAGTTCATCAACCAGGCGATCAGCTTCCTGCAGAACAACCAGGCGTCGATCACCACGACCGCGCTCACCACCGCGGGCACGGTCGGCGAGATCGTCACCGGCTTCATCCTGACGCTGTTCATCCTCATCTTCTTCCTCTCCGGCGGCGACCAGATCTGGAAGTTCCTGGTCCGCGGTGTGCCGGGCCGCGTGCGGAACCGGGTCGACGTCGCCGGGCGGCGCGGCTTCGCGTCGCTGGTCAGCTACGTGCGCGCGACGGCGGCGGTGGCCGTGGTCGACGCGGTCGGCATCGGCATCGGGCTGGCGATCGTCGGCGTGCCGCTGGTGATCCCGCTGGCGACGCTGGTGTTCCTCGGCGCCTTCATCCCGATCATCGGCGCCGTGATCGCGGGCGCGGTCGCGGTGCTGATCGCGCTGGTGACGAAGGGCATCGTCGGCGCGCTGGTCGTGCTGGCCATCGTCATCGGCGTCATGCAGCTGGAAAGCCACGTGCTGCAGCCGATCCTGCTCGGCCGCGCGGTGAAGCTGCACCCGCTCGCCGTGGTGCTCGCGATCACCGCCGGTCTCGTCGCCGCCGGGATCGCCGGCGCGCTGCTCTCGGTGCCGCTGCTCGCGGTGCTCAACGCGGGGATCCGGTCGCTGCTGCATGAACACGATCCCGATCCGGCCGAGATCGACGTCCTGCGGGATCAGGCGGCGCAACCGAATGATCCCGGGGAAGAGTCCGAAGCCAAGTCATGACCGAGACCCCGCTCTGGCGCGCCGTCTCGGCGCTCGGCACGCGGGACCCGGCCACTCCGCTGTGGCGCGGGGTGATCGTGCTTCGCGTGACGACGCTGCTCTTCGCGCTCGGCTCGTTCGTCGTCCATTACGACGGCTACGCGAACAAGTGGCTGGCGTGGACGTCGTTCGGCTTGATGACGGTGTGGACGATCGTCAGCAGCGTGTTCTACGCGCGGCCGTCGAGCCGCTGGCCGTGGCTGGTCGGCGTCGATCTCGCGCTCACCGTCGCCCTCATGTTCACGTCGGCGTGGATCCTGACCACCGCGCAGTTCGACGCCAACATCCCGCTCATCACGACGGTGTGGGCGGCGGTCCCGCCCGCGGTCGCCGGCACGCGGTTCGGCGCGGTCGGCGGGGTGCTCGCCGGGCTGGTGGTCTCGGTGGTCACCGGGCTGGTGCGCTGGCGGTTCGACGTCGACGTCGCCAGGGACGGCTTCCTGCTGACCGCGAGCGGGTTCGTGATCGGGCTGGCCGCCACGATGGCTCGCCGGTCGGCGGACGCGCTGACCAGGGCGTTGCGGATGGAAGCCGCGACGGCCGAACGCGAGCGGCTCGCCCGCTCGATCCACGACAGCGTCCTCCAGGTCCTCGCCAGGGTGCGCAAACGCGGCGCCGAATTCGGCGGGGAGGCCGCCGAGCTGGCGAAACTGGCCGGTGAGCAGGAGATCGCACTGCGCGCGCTGGTCACCACCGAGCCGACGCATCCGAGCGAGAACGGGACCACCGACCTCCGTGCCGCGCTGCAGCTGCTCGCGACGCCGTCGGTGCAGGTCTCGACGCCCGCGGGCGAGGTCCAGCTGCCCGAGCACGTGACCTCGGAGCTGGTGGCCGTGGCGCGCGAGGCGCTGTCGAAC
Source organism: Amycolatopsis sp. NPDC043889 (assembly GCF_056435645.1). NCBI lineage: Bacteria > Bacillati > Actinomycetota > Actinomycetes > Pseudonocardiales > Pseudonocardiaceae > Amycolatopsis > Amycolatopsis sp. NPDC043889. The sequence goes on along the minus strand of NZ_JBWKEC010000001.1, from coordinate 554,771 downwards.
GTCGAGAAACACGCGGGGGAAGACGCGCACGCCTGGGTGCTGCTGGAGGACCTCGGCACCGAGGTCGTCGTCAGCGTTCGCGACGACGGGCCGGGAATCGCGCCCGGCGTTTTGGAACGCGCGGCGGCCGAGGGACATCTAGGTATCGCGGAGTCCATCAAGGGGCGCGTGCGGGATCTGGGCGGAAGTGTCGCCCTGGACACCGCGCCCGGCCAGGGCACGGAATGGGAAGTCAAGGTTCCAGTCGCGGCGAGGGGAAAGCGATGACCGGTGAGGCTCAGGTCTCGGTGATGGTGGTCGACGATCATCCGATGTGGCGGGACGGGGTCGCGCGCGACCTGGCCGAACACGGTTTCGACGTGCGGGCCACCGCGCCGGACGCGCCCGCCGCGGTGCGGATCGCGCGCACGGTCCAGCCCGACGTCGTCCTGATGGACCTCAATCTCGGCGAGACTTCGGGGGTCGACGCCACCCGCGAGATCACCTCGGAACTGCCGTCGACCAAGGTCCTGGTGCTCTCCGCGAGCGGCGAGCACAGCGACGTCCTCGAGGCGGTCAAGGCCGGGGCGTCCGGCTACCTGGTGAAATCGGCTTCGGCGAGCGAGCTCGTGGACGCGGTCAAGCGGACCGCCGCGGGCGACCCGGTGTTCACCGCCGGACTCGCCGGGCTCGTCCTCGGCGAGTACCGCCGCATGGCCGACGCGCCGGACGACGGGCCCGCGCCGCCGCGGCTGACCGAACGCGAGACCGACGTCCTGCGCCTGGTCGCGAAGGGGATGACGGCGCGGCAGATCGCCGAGAAGCTCGTGCTGTCGCATCGGACGGTGGAGAACCATGTCCAGTCGACGCTGCGGAAACTCCAGCTGCACAACCGTGTCGAACTGGCCCGGTACGCCATCGAGCACGGGCTGGACGCTGAATAGTCACCCCTGGCCGATCGTCACCACCGACCGGTTCCGCTCGGCGGGCAACGCGGTCTTGACGACCGTCCACTGTGGCCGGTCGAGCCGCCAGCTCGCGACGACGTCCGTGGCGAGCACCAGGCTGTCGTCTTCGGTCCATTCGACCGCGACCCGCTTGAGCTCGGTGGCGATCGGTGTCGAGGGCGCGTGTGTCCAGGTCAGCGTGTCGAGGGCGAGCACCCAGACGTCGGCGGTCTGCGTGGCCGTCCCGGCCCAGGCCGGGTCGCCGAACAGCACGGCGACCTTGTAGCCGTCGCGGCTCGGCACCGCTGGGCCCGGTTTGCCGTTGGCCACCGGCCGCTTGACCGGCGTGCGCTGGTTGTTCCGCAGGTCGAGCACGGAGAACTCGGTCAGCTCGGCCAGCAGCATCCGATCCTTGGTGATCGCCAGTACCCGGGGGAACTGGTGCACGGCGCGGCCGGTGGCGGGGTCGATCAGCACGTCCTCGGCGGTGGCCGTCCCGGTGTTCACCGTGATCAGCAGGCCCTGCGGCACCTCCTGGCGCACCGCCATCGTGCAGCTCGCCGGACGGCCGCGCCCGCGCTCGACGCCGAGCAAGGAGACGTATTGGAGGCGGCACAGGTCATTGCCGTCGTCGCGGATCAGCCAGACACCGCTCTCGTCGGCGGCCGGGGCGACACTGCGGGCCTTGCCGAGTTTCCACGGCTGGTTCTTGGGATCGCCGTAGACGAGCACCTCGGACGGCTCCAGGCACGACGGCCCGCAGCGGCCGGCCGACAGCACGACCGGGAACTTGCCGACCCGGACGACGTCGTTGACCCGGTCACCGGCCGGGGCGCCGGGCAGCGGGGTGGTGACGCCGGTGGCGGGATCGAGCATCGACGGCGGCGAGGTCGCCATGACGAGCCGGAAACCGCTGTAGTCCACCGGGATGCCTTCGAGCTTCGACGGTGGCGGCGATGTCGGCCCGGGAGCCGGCGCCGGCTGCGAGGTGACGTCGGTGCATCCGGCCAGCAGCAGGACAGCTGCCAGCAGGGCGGCACAGGGGAGAAATACGGGTCTGTTCAGGGTATTTCCCCGATCTCGCGCGTGAGAATCGGTTCTACCATTCCTGGCATGGGCGAGGAAGAGCAGCCGGCGACCGAAACCAAGCCGTTGACCGGACGGGACATCCGGGTCTCCGACGCGGAACGGGAACACGTCGTCGAGGTCCTGCAGAAGGCGATCGGCCTCGGGATGCTGAACCTCGACGAGTTCACCGAACGGACCGACCGCGCCCTCGCCTCGAAGACCCGCGGTGAGCTGAACGCGGTGCTCACGGATCTGCCCGGCCTGGTGCACCCCGAGGCGGGAATGGTGCCGCGGCAGCAGCAGAACCCGTGGGCACCGCCGAGGCAGCATGCCTACGCGCAGCCGTCCGGGCAGGTCATGGAGCTCAACGGCAAGTACTCGGCGTTGCAGCGCAACGGGAACTGGCTGGTCCCCGAGTCGATGGTGATCCGGAACAAGTACGGCGCCACGAAGCTGGACTTCTCCCAGGCCGAGATCCGGCATCCGGTGGTGCATATCGAACTGCAGGCCAAATGGGGTCCGGTGGAGATCACCATCCCGGAGAACGGCGCCGTCGACACCAACTCGATCACCGACATCAAGTTCGGCAACCTCGACGACCGGACGCGGTCGAACGGCCGCCCCGGCACGCCCCGGTTCGTCATCACCGGGCGCGTGCACGGGGGGTCGCTGATCATCAAGTACCCGCGGCGGGGCTTCTTCGGTTAGAGCCTGTTGGCGAAGCTGCGACGTGTCTCGCGAAAGGGACATAACGCGTGAACCCGCCCCGGCCGAAGGCCCCGCTATCGCGGTGGCAGGGCGCCTCTGTCGCGAACGTGAGAGGTAAGACCAGGTCGCGCCCTGCCGACGCGATCGCGGACGCGGGTTCACCAACAGACACTCAGGCGCCGACCGGACGCACGTGGCGGAGGTGCCGGAGTACGAAGTACGCGACCGCGGCCAGCACCAGCGCGGCCAGTCCGGACACCGCGTGCATCCCGCTGGCGAACGCGTCGTGCGCGGGGACGGCGTCGGCGAGCCGGGACCGGGTGACCGCGTTGCCCAGGGTCCCGACGGTCGCGATGCCCAGCGCGTAGCCGAATTCGTTGCCGGTCTGCGAAAGCGAGGCCGCCGAACCGGCCTTCTCCGGCGGCACGGAGCCGACGACCAGATCCGTGCCCAAGGTGACCAGCGGACCACCGCACAGGCAGGTGATGGCGAAGGCGATCGACGGCACCACCGGACCGGCGCCCGCCTCGACCTGCGTCAGCAGCAGGAATCCGGCGATCGCGCCCGCCAGGCCGGCGGCGATCAGCGTCGCTGGGCGAACACGGCGGGCGAGGACCGGCGCGGCCAGGAAGCTGACGGTCGACGCGAGCATGCCCGGCAGCAACGCCAGCGCGGCGCCGACCGGCGAAAGCTGCAGCACGATCTGGAAGAACTGCGCGACGAAGAGCATGGTCGTACCGCCCAGCATGGTGAACGCGCACATCCCGCCGATCGCCGTGGTGAACGCGCGGGCGCGGAACAGCGTCAGGTCGATCAGCGGGTCCTGGAGGATTCGCTGGCGCCGCACGAACACCACACCGAAGGCCAGGCCGATCAGCAGCGAGGCCACCGGGACCACGTGCACACCCTCGCGGGCGAGTTCCTTGATGCCGTAGACCGCGGGCAGGATCGTGACCAGCGAAAGCGCGACGCTCGCCAGATCGAGGCGGCCGGCGTTCTCGTTGCGGTACTCGGGCAGGAGCTTTGGGCCGACGACGAGCAGCAGGACCATCGCGGGCACGCCGAGCAGGAACACCGACCCCCACCAGAAGTGCTCCAGCAGCACGCCGCCGACCATCGGCCCGACGATCGCGCCGACGGTGAAGCAGCCCGCCCAGATGCCGATCGCGAGCGAACGCTGGCGGCTGTCGGAGAACAGGTTGCTGATCAGGGCGAGCGTCGACGGCGCCAGCGTCGCGCCGGCGATCCCGAGGAGCGCGCGGGCGGCGATGAGCATCAGCGCGGAGGTCGAGAACGCGGCCAGCACGGAGGCGAGCCCGAACGCCGTGGCGCCGATGAGCAGCAGTTTCCGGCGTCCGATGCGGTCGCCGAGGGTGCCCATGGTGACCATGAAGCCGGCGATCATGAAGCCGTAGACGTCCATGATCCACAGCTGCTGGACGCTGTCGGCGCCGAGGCTCTGGCTGAGCTTCGGCAGCGCGAGGATCAGCACGAAGACGTCGAGGGAGACCAGGAAGGTGGGGAGGGCCAATACGGCCAGCCCGACCCACTCCCGGCGTCCCGCCCGCGTCGAGGTCATGGTGGTCGTCATGGTCCGGTCCTTTCGTCGCTTCGGTGTCTTTCACCTAGGCGTCGAAGTGGTGGACCTGATTTCGACATGCCCCCGATCCTTTTTGGGAGCGGGGGACCTTTGCTACCGCTTCGCGGCGGCCTGCCTCGCGGCGACCGGGTCCGACGTGGCCAAAACGGCCTCGGCCAGCGACTCGCATTCGGCCAGCGTCGTGGCCGCCAGGCTCGCGCCGACCGCGCGCACGGCGGGCGCGTTCATCGAAAGGCTGGTGAGGCCGAGCCCGGCCAGCACCAGCGCGAGCCTCGGGTCGGCGGCGGCTTCACCGCAGACACCGGCGGGCTTGCCGGTGTCCTTCGCGGCCTGCCCGATGACCTTCAGCAGGCGCAGCAGCCCTGGCTGCCACGGGTCGTTGAGCTTGGCGACCGCGCCGAGCTGGCGATCCGCGGCGAAGGTGTACTGCGCGAGGTCGTTGGTGCCGACGGAGACGAAGTCGACCGCGTCGAGGATCTCGCGGGCGGTCAGCGCGGCGGCCGGGATCTCGATCATCACGCCCACGCGGGCGATTCCGGCGGCGCGGGCACGCTCGGCGAACCAGGCGGCCTCGGCGGCGGTGGCGACCATCGGGGCCATCACCGAAACCTCGGCTCCGGAGTCCTGCGCGGCACCCGCGATGGCCTCGAGCTGGCGGTCGAGGATCTCGGGCCGGTCGAAAGCGACGCGAAGGCCGCGTACGCCGAGCGCCGGGTTCGGCTCGGCCTCGGGCTCCAGGAACGCGAGAGGCTTGTCGGCGCCCGCGTCGAGCGTGCGGACGATGACCGGCTTGCCGCGGAACGGCGTGAGCACGGCGGTGTAGGCCTTGCGCTGCTCTTCGACGCTCGGCTCGGCGGACGCGTCGAGATAGCAGAACTCGGTCCGGAAGAGGCCGACGCCTTCCGCGCCCGCCTCGGCCGCGGCCTGGGCATCGGTAGCGGAACCGACGTTGCCGAGCACCTTCACCCGGTGGCCGTCGGAGGTCGCGCCGGTGCCGTCCCACTCGATCGCGCCGGTCTTGGCGGCCGTGACGACCTCGGCGGCCGGGTCCGCGACCTCGACGACCCCGGTGTCCCCGTCCACCGCAAGCGCTTGCGCGTCGAGCGCGAGGATGCCGCGGACCGCGACGACGGCGGGAATGCCGAGCGCGCGGGCGAGGATCGCGGTGTGACTGGTGGGGCCGCCCTCTTCGGTGACGAGCGCGAGCACCTTGTCCGGGTCGAGGCCCGCGGTGTCGGCGGGCGCGAGGTCGCGGGCGACGAGCACGCTCGGCGAGTCCAGGTCGGGAACGCCGGGAGGCGCGATGCCGAGCAGTTCGGCGATGAGCCGGTCGCGCACGTCGAGGACGTCGCGGGCACGCTCGGCCATGTAGCCGCCCGCGGCCGCGAGCGCGTCGGCGAACTTGCCCGCCGCCTGGTGCACCGCACGCGGCGCGGGCAGATTCTGATCCTTGACCAGCTGCTCCGCCGAGGAGACGAGCGCCGGGTCGGCCGCCATCGCCGCGGTGGTGACGAGGATCGTCGCGGCCTCACCCGTCGCCGTCTCGGCGAGCTTCTCGAGCCTGCCTGCCACGATCTGCGCGGCCGGGGCGATCCGGGCGGCCTCGGCGGCGGGATCGGCCGGTGCCGGCGTGCTCGCGGGTTCGCCGAGTGGCTCGGCGACCCGGACGACAGGACCGCTCGCGCGGCCGGGACTGACGGCGACCCCGGACAGTGACTCAGACGGCATGGTCTAGACCATATCTCATAGGCGGCGTGACCTGGCTCATAGCCACCAGCAGAACACAGACGAAGGCATCATTCCAGTTCGGACGCCGTCGGATACGAAGGCTGCGCCCCCTGGCGGGTCACGGTGATCGCCGCCACCTTCACCGCCTTGCGCGCCGCCTCGGCCAGCTCGTCACCCTTCGCGAGCGAGGTGGCGAGCGCCCCGGCGAAAGCGTCACCGGCGCCCGTCGTGTCGACGGCCTCCACCTTCGGCGACGGCACCTCCGTTACCCCGTCCGCGGTCACCACCGCCGCCCCCTTCGCGCCGAGCGTCACGACAGCGGCCTTCGGACCGAGGTCGAGCAGCTTGGGGAAGTCGGCCTCGCCACCAAGGAGGAAGGCCGCCTCGTGCTCGTTGACCAACAGCACGTCGAGCCCCTGAAGCGTCTTCGCGGAAAGCTCGGCCGCCGGCGACAGGTTCAGCAGGGTTTTCGCGCCGCTCTCGACGGCCTTCGCGACGGCGTGCTCGACGGTTTCGAGCGGGATCTCCAGCGACAACACCACGACCTCGGCGCCGTCGAGGTCGACATCCTCGGGCCGCAGGGCCGAATTGGCGCCAGGCGAAACGAGAATCGAGTTCTCACCGTCGGGCGTGACCGTGATGTACGCGATCCCCGTCGGACGCTCGCTCGTGCGCAGGGAGCCAGTGTTCACCCCGGACTCGGCCAGCGACCGCTTGAGCAGCTCGCCGTACGGGTCGTCGCCGACCGCCCCGAGCAACGCGACGTCGGCGCCGAGCCTGGCCGCGGCGACCGCGGTGTTGGCGCCTTTGCCACCCGGCGACAAGACCGTGTCGCCGCCCAGTACGGTTTCGCCACCACCCGGCCGCCGGTCGACCGGGACGACGAGATCGGCATTGGCGGACCCGATGACCAGCACCTGAGAAGTCATGGAGGAAACGATGCCATGACCAGCAGTTGTCCGGTCATGGCCCTTCTCCGGGCGAAGATGTGAAGAACTTTGTAACTTTCTCGGCGCGTAGTGCGACAATCAGGCGAGCAGCGGAACGCCGTCACTCTTTCGGGGGATAACCTTCCCCCGGGCGTCACTTCGGCGATCACGCCCGCTCTTGAGATGCGTTGCCGCTTCCAAGCGGTGACGTTGCCCCGATCCCGGCCGGTGCCGGGAAGAGGGCATCGGGTCGCCGGCGTCGATCACGTAGCCCCCCGAGTGATCGGCGCCGGCGGCGCCCCGGCTTCGGCCTCCTGGTCAGCCCGGCGCCGCCGTCTCCCGGAACTCCACGCGGTCGGACTTCCGCATGCTGCTCTCGAACTCGCGTCGCGCGTTCACGCTGAACGGCCGTCCCAACCGATACCAACCACCGGCGAGACTGTCGGACTCGGCGTTGTACGGGTCGCTTCTGGTCAATTCGGCCAACTTCGGATGGCGGATCGCGAACATGTCCGACCCAGGCAGGAAGTCCAAGTAGGTGGAGCCGTGGTCGACTCCCCACCGCACTGCGTCGATCTCGTGCCACCACACTCCGACGAAGGTGCCGTATGTCCGGAAGTAGAAGCCGCGAGGTCCGAGTTCCAGCACGACTTTCCTCTTCTTCTCGTGCGTCGCTCCTTCGAAGCCTTCGACCACCATCGTCACTGCGAAAAGCGCAAAGAGCACCACAAGCGCGCAGACGCGCACTGAGCCTTCAGTGGCGGCAGCGACCACCAAGGCCGTGACCTCGATCATCAGGGCCGCGAACCGGAAGGCTCCCAACTTGCGCTTGTCCCAGCCGTTCACATGGATCTTCACCGCGTCGTCCACGACGTCAAGATCTTCCTCGCGGGCCGTGGCCACCACCGGTTCGTCGGGCACGGTCCGCACGACGGTGTTGTCGTCCTCGATCGCGACATCGACATGCTTCACAAGAAAGGGCAACAGCAGCTTCATCTCACGAGGTCTGAGGTCGATATCGGCCACTTGGAGGTCGCCGTCGGGTTCACGGGCCAATCCCGCGGACAGTGCGTCGAAACCCGATACCGGGCGAATGACCAGATTGAAGTCGTCAGCTCCGGAACGGTGCGGGGAGTACTCGCGAAAGTCGAGGCTCAAGATGATCTTCGCGATGTCTTCCCACTGAGCACTCCAGGCCACCACGCCACCCTTGATACGCCTGATTCCCGCACGATCGAAAATCAGTTCGTCAGCGGGAGGCGGCGTCCGGTAGTTACGGAACTCGATGGTTCCGCAGTAGATGAACACGGCGCAGAGGACCCCGGCCACGATGCGCACTGCCAACTGGTAGTCGCTGACCACGGCGATCGCCATGACCACGGTCAAGGTGCCGAACAGGATGACCAGCACCAGATGACCGAAGACCCCTGGCGTCCTTGAGATCACCAACCGCTCATCGGCCACTTGGCGTTCCTTCCACGTCGTTGGGGTCCTATAGAGAACCTGAGATCCGCTGCCCACCCTGTTGGTCGAAGATCGGCGGCTCGACTGCTTGGTTTTCTGAATCAGAGGGCTTCTGCGGTGCGCCTGCCGCGCTGTACGGACCCATGACCCCAGCTGGAGGCGGCGCCTTTTTGCTAGGCGGCTCCTCCTCCTCGCCGAAAACGTCGCCTGCCGTCTCGTCGATCTTTTTCCCGATAGCTTTGCGTTTCTCCTTGGTGAGGTTCGACTGGAAGTCTTCGCCGTAGTTTTCCTTGAGGCGACCAGTCACATTTTCCTTCACCTGCGCCAGGTTCTCAGTGAGACTCTTGTCCTTGGCTGTACCTTCCAAGCCAAAGATGTGCTTGCGAGACTCCGGCAGATCTTTTCTCGCCTCGGTGACCTTCGACGCGAAGGTCGTGTCACCTGCACCGTCGATCGCTTTCTTCCCGCTGCCCATGAACTTCTTCAGCGCCTTTGGAGTCAAGGCGTCCTTGATCTTGTCGAAGCCGTCGGTGAGACGTTTGAAGAGGCCCTTCGCCTTGCCGAAGGCCTTGGTCAACTTCTTGATCCAGCCGAGGCACCTCTGTGCGTAGCTGATGGCCTTCGGGGTTCCCTCCGCGGCGATACCGGCAGGCATCGCCGGCCCCGGGTAGCGCATCGCGATACTCACGAGTTTCCCGAGACACTCCGAGATCAAGTCTCGAACGATGGTCCGTACGACCGCAAGGATCATTTTGCAGACGCTGACCAGCGTCCCGATGGAATTCGCGCCCGAGGCAATACCCGCGTACAGGTCGGCCCGATTCTTGGCGAAGGCCCGGTAGGCGTCCGCAGCATCACCGGTCCAATTCGCGCTTTCGCGCTCGACGGCCTTACCCAGGTCCTCGCTGACGGACTCGAGTTCTTTGCCGATGTTCTCCCAGGTCCCGATCATGTTGTCCAGGGCCACCTGGTCGCCCACGAGCCAATCGAGCGGCTCACGGAGGAACGGCACGTGCTCGATGATCCAACCGAACGCCGATGCCGCCAGAGTCCCGATCGGATCGGCGACGAGGTCGGCAAGACCGGTCACGCCGTTGGCGAAGTTCGCCAACCCTTCCGCCCAGTCTCCGCTCGCGATCTTGGCGCCGGTGTCCCAGAAGTCTTGGAGGATTCCCGCGCCTTCGAGCGAGCTTTCGTCCTGTGCGGCGTCTGTCTTGATCAGCGGATTGGCACCAGGGGCAGCGACGGGTGTTTCTGCCATCGGTCAGTCCTCCACCTTGAAGAAGCTCTTGAACTCGTCCTCCTGCATTTGCTTCCTCTGTTGCCAGGTGTGCACACGATCGGCATGGTCGGCCGAAGCTTCGACAGCCGACTCGATCGCGCTCCGCGCCAGGCTCTGGACAGTGGCGCAGATCGCGGCCAGCGGGATTCCGACAAGGCCGAATGCTTCGTCGCCCATTGCCGCGTCTGCGGCTGACCCGGTCATCGCAACTCGTTGCCCCAGGTAATCGATCGTATTGCGGTGCGCGGCGAGCTCCGCGGGATCGACCTTGAAGTCTTCACTGCCTTGCGGCTGTCCCATGATTTTCTCCCTCAAGAACCCGCTCAGCGCAGGAAGTCTCCGCCGGTGAAGTAGTCGTCCTCGTGGTCCGTCTGCTGCCTGCGCGCGGCGCGCGGTGGCGCGGGCGGGGCTGGAGGAGCGGGCGGCTTCGGAGCAGGAGGCGGAGGCGGAGCGTCGAGTTCGTCTTCGGCGACGAAGCGGTCGTCCTCGTCCGTCTCCTGGTGGCCGCCCTCGACGTAGCCCGTCGGTTCGGGTTCCGGGTATTCGTTGTGCAGCTGGGTGACCAGCTCGTTCATGGTCTCGGTGCCCGCGATGGACGGCACGCCGGTCTGCATCGCACCCGCGAGTTTGCTCTGCGCGCTCTGGACGACGCGGAGGATCTCCTGGGCGAGCGCGGGGTTGTCCCGCACGGACGGGCCGATCTCCAGGCCGACGAGGTTCCCCGCGTGGTTGACCTTGACCGAGATCTGGCCGTCCTTGCTGCGTTCGGACACCGAGACGCTTTCGATCTCGGTGCGCATCTGATTCGCCTTTCGCTGGGCGTCGGCCAGTTTGGCCTCGAAATCAGCGAAGAGCTGCTCAGGGTTCGACACGCGAACCTCCCCTGTTCACGTCGTAGCCGTTCGGCGACCGAGTGTGGCATACCCGTCTGTCATCGGGGAACGTTTGACGAACATCCGCACCCCGGTCGTGTGGATCACCACAATGACCTCCGGTTTTCCCTACCGGATCCGATGGCTTACCCGATGTTCCCGCAGGTCAACAGCCCTTAGCGTGCCGGGTATGACGATTTCGGACTGGAAACGCGCGGTCTACGCGCTTCTCGTGCTTCCGGGCTACCTCGGTGGCGCGAAGGTCCAGCGTGGACTGGCGCGGCGTTGGCTCGGGCACGAGAGCGGGTCACGGCCGCGGTTCGTGGCGGCTTTCGCTCCGAGCGCGGCCGCGTTCCTGCTCGCGTTGCTGCTCTTCTACCTTGTCGGGCGTATCGCGACGTACGGGCTCTTCTGGACCGGGAGCGACCCCGAGGGCACATGGGGCGGGCCGACGCTGGCGGGAGCGTGGATCGTGCATTTCCTCATCGCCGCTGGGATGGCCGTGCCGATCTTCCTGGTGCTCCGGCCACTCACCAGGCTCCAGGCTCGCCTTCTCGGCTGAAACCCGTCTACCAGGTGTGATCGGCACGGTATTGTGCGTGAGCGCAAGACATCGACCGATTGGGCCGGGGAGGGCTTCGATGGGTTTGTTCGGGGACGTATGGGAGGCGGCCACCGGCCTGCTCGGTAAGACCGGCGCCGGTGCGGCGGCCGGTTTCGCCGTGGGCGGGCCGGTCGGCGCGATCATCGGCGGGATCGTCGGGTCGAACTCGAGTGACGGCTCCGGCGCGGTCGATCGAGGCGGCCTGACGCCCAAGCAGCTGCTTGAAGCCGTCCTGAACGGCCCTGGAACCGGCTCGTTGGAAGAAGCGCGCAGGGTCGGTGGTGAGCAAGCGCGGAACCAGACCCAGCTGCATGACGGGACCCGCGACGTGATGACGGCGTTGGAGTCCGCCTGGACCGGCGGCGCGGCGGACGCCGCGCGGGCGAAGCTTCAGCCGCTCGCCGACTCCTCCACGTCGGCGTCATCGAGCCTGGAGCGCAATTCGGGGTTGACGCAGACGCAGCTGGATCAGTTCGTGTCGCTGAAGAACTCGCTGGACCGCGAAGTCGCCGCCGACCCACCGACCACGGGCACCTACGACGACGTGACGCCGTGGGACACCGACACCGAAGACAAGGTCAACCAGTACAACCAAAAGGCGCAGGCGAATCTCGAGCGCTACAACGCCTACAACGACCAGTCCACCTCGAACAATGCCGGCCGGACCATCGACTACGGGCAGCTCGGCGCTTTCGACGGCGGGGATTTCAAGGTCGACGACAGCCGGCCCGGTCCTGGCGACGGCGGCAAGGTGCGCGGGTTCGACGGGCGCTCGGATTCCGGTGGCGACGGATACCGGCCGCCTCCGGGCGGGGTGCAACCGCCACCACCGTCGTCGGGGCCTCCACCAACCGGCCCCGAAACCCCGAACCACCGGCCCTACGAGGCCCCACGCCCGCAGCCGTCCGATCCGAGCTTCCGCCCCGGCCAATACGACGATGGCACGCGGGCGGCGGGTTACACGCCTCCGCAGCCTTCGTCGTATCCGGGTTACCAGCCGCCGTCCTTCGGCCCTGGCACCGGCGGCGGCACCAACTTCGGCCCTGGTGGTGGCGGAGCCGGGTTCGGGCCGGGCTTCGGTCCCGGCGCCGGCAGTGGTTTCGGACCCGGCTCGGGCTCGTCCGGTGGTCCGGGGAGCGGCTCCGCACCTGGACCTGGTCGCGGCAGCGGGGCGATGGCTCCCGGTCAGCCCGGCCAGGTAGCCCGTCCTGGCATGCCCGGTGGCCCCGCCGGGGGCGCGGGCCGGCCTGGCGCACCGGGAATGGGCCCGATGGGCGCGGGCAAGGGCAAGGGCGGCGAGGACGAGGAACACAAGCGTGCCTCCTACCTGCAGGAAGCCGACCCCGACAGCGTCTTCGGCGGCACTGAGACAAAGCCGGTCCCGCCGGTGATCGGGCTCTGATCGTGTTCGAAGCACCCCTGTACCTGCCGAAGACCGTCCTGCTCACCGCGTGGGAGTGGGAGCACCACGGCACTCCGCCCGCGGCGCTCGGTCCGGACCACCTGTGGCTCGCCGAGGACACCAAGAAGAAGCTTGACGACGCCGTGCTCGACACCCTCACCGAACTGAAGCTGGCCTCCGGGGGCAGCTTGACCAGGGAGTTCCGCGACCTTCTCCGCGTGCTGGCCACCGGCCCGCTCCGGTTCACCGCCTGGCTCGGCGACATCGAGTCGGACGAGACCGGGAACATCCTCGTGTCGGCGTCCGGCCGGGACGCGGTCCGGGTGATCCGCCAAGACGAGAAGGTCCGTATCGACGTCATCGATCCCGGCTACGGCGCCGAATCGCTGGTCGACCTGTTGCCCCCGGTCGAACCGGCCCGGATCGACCCGGTCAAGATCCCGAAATCCCGCTTCTCGGGCCAGCCGGTCTACGAGGATTCGTACGACCTCGAAGACCCGACCGACGAGCCCGAATACGACCCCTTGCCCTCGGCGCGGGAGCTGATGGCGGCGAAACGAACCGGCGTGCACCAGCTCTACGCGGTCAACAACGGCACCAGGAGCACTCCGCTGACCGTGGTCGACACCGCTCATGCCGGACGCGTCCTCACCTACGTGCTGCCGGGTGAGGACGGCGAACCGCTGGTCAGCTTCGAACCGGGGAGCCGGGACGTCCTGGTCGACGTCCTCTATGCGACCCTGCATGGACTGAGATAAGGGGAGATCTCGATGACTTCGTTCTTCGGGGACGTCTGGTTCCAGAACAGTGACGACGTCGTAGGCGGTGGAGCCGCACCGGCCGGTGGCGGCGGCGGGGGCTTCACCATGAACGGCGACGAAATGCGCGCCCTGCTCAAGAAGTGCCAAGACCAACGCGACTTCATCCTCAAGCAGTACGAATCTGCGGGGAAATTGCACCAGGTCGACCCGCCAGGCTATGAACCGGCAAGCTGGCGCGCGGTAAACGACAAGAACGGCATCAACGAAACCGGCCGCTTCTATGTTGGCCATCTGCGTTTCCAAGAGGACTACTACACAGAACTCATTCTCAGGCTGGAGAAGGCGCTAGGGTTGACCGAGGAAGCGGACCGTCAAGCGGCCGAAGCAACCAAGAAAAGCGGGTCAATCGAATGACTTCACGGCACCTGGTGGCCACCCTCGCGCTCGTCGCCACCGGAACCCTGCTCTTGGCGGCCTGCGATGGCAACGGCACCACTCCCGGCACCCCGACACCAGGCACGGAAGCGCCTGCCGCTTCGTCGAGCGCGGTGGGAGTCCCAAACAGCGGAGCACTCGCCGTACAGAACCCGCTCCCGGCAAAAGTGCTCGACGGGAGCCCATGTGACAGCGCCCTCACCACCCAGCAAATTGAGTCCTTCGTCGGCGAACCGAAGCCCGCCGAGCCCAGCACCGACGCCCTTGGCGCCGCCTGCACTTTCCGCGCTGCATCCGGCAGCGGCGCAGGATTCTCCATCGGCTACCAAACCAAATCCGACCAAGGCATCTCCCTCGCCTACAAGAACGTGAAACCGAAAGCAGATCGCTGGCTAGACCTCGATCCAATCGACGGCTATCCGGCGATCGCCTACGCCATCAATGCCGGAGCGGCGCCGGACGACAAGAAGCACTGCGTCGTCGTCGTAGGTGTATCCGATCAGCTTGCCTATTCGGTTTCCCTCACACTCGGAGACAAGGCGTACCGCGCGGGTAAGGATTCATGCGACGCAGGCCGCAGTGTGGCTGCGGAAGTCCTGAAGAACCTCAAGGGGAGGGCGTAAGCCGGGCATAGACGGCCTCGGCACCTTTAACGAGGTTGTCGCGCGTCCTGGCCGGGTCGGTTTTGGGAGCGATGAGACTGATCCGCACCATCGAGCGACCGCTGTGGAGGAGGACCTGGCCGCCGTCGGCGCCGAAGTGGCCACAACTGGCCTCTCCGAGAGGCCGGGGTAACTCCACGCCCCGCTCGACGTCGCAGTGCTCGCGAACACTGGCGATGGCGGCGGCGGGATCCGGTACGGACAGTACGGTCTGGCTCACGGTGACGCTCGGTGCGATCCCCTCCGAAAGCGCCACTTGGCCGGTGCGGTCACAGCGCATCTCGACACTGTTGTGCTTCGAGCCGGGGCTTTCGCTCAAACTGAACAGATCCCGTTGCAGACCATCGGTCGGCCGTTCAGTGATCATGGTGAAGACCTCCGCCGGGAAGGCGGCGCACGGGTCGGCGACGAGGTCGTAAGACGCCGGATAGCTGTGTACGGGCATGGACCGCGGGCCTTGGGCGACGTTCCGGCGGATGCCGTCGAGCAGCGTGGTCAAGGCGACTTCGGGATCTGGGAGCCTGGTGAAGCCGGTGATGCCGAGCTCCAGGATGTTGTAGTCGGTCTGGACACTCACCTTGATGTCGCCTGGTGCCCTCTCGGACACCTGCCGAGCACCGACCTCCAGCACGGCGTCCCGCCAATCCATTTGTTGCGAAAATCGCGAGTGCAAGACGTGGAGGTTCACACTGATATCGGTCAGCTTCGGCGCGGAGGACACGCTGACGCTGCCGCCGCACGTACTCGCCCACCCGCCCTTTCCGGCGAGTTCGGGCCGGTCTCCGTCGGTGGTGCTCAGGCGATCGCCGCCCTGGAGGAAGCCGTCCTTCAACGCCATTCCCGCGGCGGCCAGCACGTCCGGGGTGAGGACCGCGCACGCGTTGTGGACAAACCCGCCCTGGAAGGTGGCGGGTGGTTCGGTGCTGGGGGTCTCCTTCAGAATGAAGCGCTGTGGTGGCGGTGGCGGCTGGGCCGTGTCCGCCGGACCGGGTCGAGGAACGCAAGCCGCGCAGACCAAGGCGGGCACGATCAACAGCAGTACGTGTTTCATCAAGGTGGAACGCTACGAGTTGCCGACGCGGAAGCCAGCCCGCTTCGGGATGAGTCCAGCTGCCACGATTCCGGCACTGACCACCTAGAATGCCCGGATGACCAACCCCAGCCGCAGGGGCCGCGAGCGGGCGGCGACCGACCAGGACATCCGCCGGACGGCGCGGGCGCTCCTGGTCGAGCGGGGCCCGGAGGCCGTGACCCTGCGGGCGATCGCGCGCGAGCTCGGCATCACGGCGCCGGCGCTGTACCGCTACTACGGTTCCCGTGACGATCTGGTCGAGCATCTTCGCGCGGACGTCGTCGCGGATCTGGCTGCCGGGCTCGCCGAGGACATCGCGCAGCTGCCGGATGAGGGCGCGCTGCAGCTTTTCGCCATCTGCAAGGGATTCCGGCGCTGGGCGCTCGCGCATACGAAGGAGTTCACGCTGGTCTTCGCGTCGCCCGCGGGCGACGACACGTTGAGCAGGCTGGGCGAGCCGTTCGGGCGGATCTTCCTCGCGGCGGCGGGGCGGGTGCTCGCGACGCACGACCTGGTCACGCCGTCGAACGACGTGGTCCCCGTCGAGCTGCGCGACGATCTCACGTCGTTCCAAGAGGAACTGCTCGCCGTGCTGAAGGAGTCCGGGGCGACGTTCCCGCTCGAAAAGCTCGACCTCGGCGTGACGTACCTGATGATCCAGTTCTGGGCCCGGCTCTACGGGCACGTCACGCTCGAGGTCTTCGGCAATTATCCGATCCCGTTCTCGAAACCGGACGTCCTCTTCGACGCGATGCTGGCCGATCTCGCGCGGGAGATCGGCCTCACCGCGGATTGAGCTACGCCGCGTGCCCGCCGTCGACCGAGACGGTCGAGCCGGTCACGTACTTGCTTTCCGGCCGTGCCAGGAACGACACCGTGGCGGCCACCTCCGACGGCGAGCCGTAGCGGTCGAACACCGTCAGGCTCCGCTGGTCGGCGGCGTAGGGGCCGTCGGCCGGGTTCATGTCGGTGTCGGTCGGGCCGGGGTGGACGATGTTCACGGTGATACCGCGCGGCCCCAGTTCCCTGGCCAGCCCCTTGGTCATGCCCAGCAGGGCGGTCTTGCTCACCGCGTACAGCGACATCCCGGGGCCGGGCACGCGGTCCGAGACGCAGCTGCCGATGGTGATCACGCGCCCGCCGTCGCCGAGGTGCCGGGCCGCGGCCTGCGTGGCCACGTAGACACCGCGGACGTTGACCGCGAGCACGCGGTCGATGTCCTCCAGGCTCGTCTGGTCGAGCGGGCCGACGAAGCCGACGCCTCCGTTGTTGACCAGCACGTCGAGCCTGCCGAACTCGGCGACCGCCGTGTCGACCGCGGAAACCACGGCCGCGGCGTCGGCGCTGTCGGCCTGGATCGCCAGCGCGCGGCGGCCGAGTGCCTTGATCCGGTCCACGACACCGGCCGCGAGTTCGGCGTTGCTCTGGTAGGTGAGCGCGACGTCGGCGCCGTCCTCGGCGAGCCGGATCGCCGTGGCGGCACCGATCCCGCGGCTGCCGCCGGTCACCAAAGCCACCTTGCCGTCGAGGGTCATGGGGTGTTCTCCGTTCGATTTCGTTGTCCTTGAACAACTCCATCGAATCGCCTCATGACCCTCGACGCTGGCGGCTATCGGCCACGGCGCTACAGCACGATGTTGACCAACCGTCCGGGCACGACGATCACCTTGCGCGGCGTGCCGTCGCCGACCAGCGCGGCGACCTTCTCGTCGGCCAGCGCGGCCGCCTGCACGGCGTCCTTGCCCGCGTCGGCGGGCACGGTGACCCGCGAGCGCACCTTGCCGTTGACCTGGATCGGATACTCCACGGAGTCCTCGACCAGGTACTTCTCGTCGACGACCGGGAACGGCCCGTGCACCAGGGAATCCGCGTGGCCCAGCCGCTTCCACAGCTCCTCGGCCAGGTGCGGGGCCAGCGGCGCCAGCATCAGCACCAGCGGCTCCACCAGTTCCCGCGGCGTGGCCTCGGCCGAGCCGTAGGTCTTGGTGACGTAGTTGTTCAGCTCGATCAGCTTCGCGCCGGCCGTGTTGAACCGCATTTCCGCGTAGTCCTCGCGGACTCCGGCGATCGCCTTGTGCAGCTGCTTGCGATCCTCGTCCGTGGCGTCCACAGTGGACACACGCAGTTCGCCGGTCTCCTCGTTGACGACCAGCCGCCACAGCCGCTGCAGGAACCGTTGCGCGCCGACGACGTCCTTGGTCGCCCACGGCCGCGAGACGTCCAGCGGGCCCATCGACATCTCGTAGAAGCGGAAGGTGTCGGCGCCGTAGTCGGTCGACATCTGGTCAGGCGTCACGACATTCTTCAGGCTCTTGCCCATCTTGCCGTATTCCTGCTTGACCTCTTCGTCGCCGAAGAAGAACTTGCCGTCCCGCTCCTCGACCTGGTCGGCCTGGACGTAGACGCCGCGTGCGTCCGTGTAGGCGTAGGCCTGGACGTAGCCCTGGTTGAACAGTTTCCGGTACGGCTCCTGGGACGACACGTGGCCCAGGTCGAACAGCACCTTGTGCCAGAACCGCGAGTACAGCAGGTGCAGCACCGCGTGCTCGACACCGCCGACGTACAGGTCCGTGCCGCCGGGGTCGTCGACGCCGTGTTCGGCGGGACGAGGGCCGACCCAGTAGGACTCGTTCTCCGGCGCGACGAACACGTCCGGGTTGGTCGGGTCCAGGTACCGCAGCTGGTACCAGCAGGAACCCGCCCAGTTCGGCATGGTGTTGATGTCGCGGCGGTAGGTCTTCTTGCCCTGACCCAGATCCAGCTCGACCTCGACCCAGTCGGTCGCGCGCGCCAGTGGCGAGGACGGCGTGCTGTCCCGGTCCTCCGGGTCGAAGGTCACCGGCGAGTAGTCGGCGACCTCGGGCAGCTCGACCGGCAGCATGCTGTCCGGCAGCGGGTGGACCTGGCCGTCCTCGTCGTAGACGACCGGGAACGGCTCGCCCCAGTAGCGCTGGCGCGAGAACAGCCAGTCGCGCAGCTTGTACTGGACGGTGCCGCGACCGTGGCCGTGCTCCTCCAGCCAGCCGATCATCGTCTTCTTGGCCTCGTCGACGCCCATGCCGTCCAAGAACCCCGAATTGATCGCGGGCCCGTCGCCGGTGAACGCCTTGCCGTCGAAGCCGTCCGTCGGCTGGACGGTGCGGATGATCTCCAGGCCGAACTTCTCGGCGAACTCCCAGTCGCGAGTGTCCTGGCCGGGGACGGCCATGATCGCGCCGGTGCCGTAGCCCATCAGGACGTAGTCGGCGACGAAGACCGGGATGTCCTTGCCGTCGGCCGGATTCACCGCGTAGGAGCCGGTGAAGACGCCGGTCTTCTCCTTGTTCTCCTGACGGTCCAATTCGGACTTCCGCGCCGCCGCCGCACGGTAGGCGGCGATAGCTTCGGCGGGCGTCGCCGCGTCACCGGTCCAGCGGGCGTCGACGCCTTCCGGCCAGGTGGCGGCGGTGAGCTCGTCGACCAGCGGGTGCTCGGGCGCGACCACCAGATACGTGGCGCCGAACAGGGTGTCGGGGCGGGTGGTGAAGACCTCGATCTTCCGCTCGCCCGCCTCGAACGACACGCGCGCGCCGTGCGAGCGGCCGATCCAGTTGCGCTGCATGGACTTGACCTTCTCGGGCCAGTCCAGCAGGTCCAGGTCGTCGACCAGGCGGTCGGCGTAGGCGGTGATCCGCATCATCCACTGACGCAGGTTGCGGCGGAAGACCGGGAAGTTGCCGCGCTCACTGCGCCCGTCGGAGGTGACCTCTTCGTTCGACAGCACCGTGCCCAGGCCGGGGCACCAGTTCACCGGCGCCTCGGACAGGTAGACCAGGCGATGCGAGTCGATGATCTTCAGCTGCTCGGCGCGGGTCAGCTCGCACCAGTTGCGGCCGTCCGGCGTACGTCGCTTGTCCTGCGCGTACTCGGTCTCCAGCGCGACGATCGGCCGGGCCTTGCCCGCCTTCTCGTCGTACCAGGAGTTGTAGATCTGCAGGAAGATCCACTGGGTCCACTTGTAGTAGTCCGGATCGATCGTCGAGATCCGGCGACGCTCGTCGTGACCCAGGCCCAGGCGCCGGATCTGGCGCAGGTAGGTCTCCATGTTCTCTTCGGTCGTCTTGCGCGGGTGCTGCCCCGTCTGCACCGCGTACTGCTCGGCGGGCAGGCCGAAGGCGTCGAAGCCCATCGTGTGCAGCACGTTGCGGCCGATCATGCGGTGATACCGCGCGAAGACGTCGGTCGCGATGAAGCCCAGCGGGTGCCCGACGTGCAGGCCGGCGCCCGACGGGTACGGGAACATGTCCTGGACGAACAGCTTGTCCGACGGGACCTCCCCGCTCTCGTCCGCGAGCGGGCCCACCGGGTTCGGTGCGTGGTAGGTGCCGTGGTCGGACCAGTAGTCCTGCCAGCGCTGCTCGATCTGGCCCGCCAGCTCCGCGGTGTAGCGGTGCTGAGGTGCCGCGTCGGCGTCTTCGCTCGCCTGGTTCATCGCCGAAATCCTCCGTGCTCATCCACGTCAAGCCACTCCAGAAACAACTCGACCCCTCAGCCCGGAGGGCATGAGGGGTCGCCGCGCTGGTCCCGGCCGTGGGGCCGAGTTCAGCGCGGCAGGCTAAGGAGCAGCCGAGCCGTGTTCATGGGTCCAGTTTAACGCGCTGGTCAAAGCCGTTCCGCGGGGACCGCCAGAGCGATGAACTGGGTCACCTGTGTCGCGGAGAAGTTGTTGTCGCTGACCAGCACCAGACTGCGCTCGCCGTTCGGGAGCCGCGGCCCCCAGGTCATCCCCTCGACGTTGTCCACAGTGGACAACTTGAAGTCCGCGAGGTCCGCCAGCAGGCGCTTCTTGACCGGCTTGACCTTCTTCGCGTCGGCCAGTGAGGGCGTCTTGAGGATGTTCGTGGCGCCCTTGGTGTCGATCTCGTAGATGCGGACCTTGTTGCCGACGCCGGTGACGAACGAACGCTCCATCACCAGGTAGCGGGTCGGATCGGCCTGGTCGACGGCCAGCAGCGACGAGATACCCGTGGTCGCGAACGCGCCGGGCGGGTTCGGCGACGCGAAGACCTTCTCCTGCGGGTACGCGTACTGCGCGAGGACCGGTCCGAACCGCGACTGCACGGTGATGCGCGAAAGGGCGCCCGATGTGGTGTTCGCCTCCGGGCCGTCCTGCAGCAGCGGGCCCTCGGCCGAGCTGGCGAGCAACGACCCGAAGCCCGCGTACGTGAGGCCTTCGAGGGCGAGGTTCTGCCGCGGCCCCGTCGTCTCGGTCATCTTCTCGTTGGCGGGAATCGGCAGGTCACGGACGTAGGAGCCGTCGCGCTCCGCCTCGCGGATGGACGGGTCGATCCAGGCCGCCGCCGACCGCTCGCCCTCCTGGGACCAGACGTACCGGCCGGTCCAGGGGTCGACACGCAGCTCTTCGGGGTCGATGGTCTGCATGTTCGGCGGCTGCGCGGGGTCGTTCTTGGCGAGCGGCGGGTACGGCGTGCCGTCGGGACGCAGGAGCGGCTTGGTGCCGGTGAAGGTGACCGGGCCGAGCCCCTTGGCGTCGAGGGAGAACTTCGCCGTGTAGAACCGCGCGGGGTTGAGGGCCGAGCGGTCGTCGCAGATCAGCGCGTACTCGCCGGTGCGGGGGTCGAAATCGATACTGGACAGGCCGCCGACGACGGTGCCTTCGTAGGGCAGGCCGTTCGGGACGATCTGTTCCCCGATCAGGCGAAGCGGACGGTGACCCGCTTCGGCGGCGGGTGCGGCCATCAGGGTGAGGGGAACGGCCCCGATCAGGGCGGTGGCGATACTCCGCCATTTCAAGATGTGGCTGGACATGGCCTGTAGCACAGTCGATCAGGGTATCCGGCAGGTTGCCGGGACGTCACGCTTATCCTCGTGGAGTGTTCGTCATAGCGCTGGTCCCGATCGTGCTGGGTGTCCTCGTCGGCTGGGGTGGGTTCCTCGGCCTGCGCGAGAAGCTGCCGCGTGACCGTGGCGCCGGCGTGCGCACCGCCGCCACGATGCGCAGTGAGGACGCCTTCCGGCTCGGCAACAAGGTCGCCGGGGTCCCGACGCTGGCCGGCGGCGTGATCGCCGTGCTCGCGGGGATCGCCGCGCTGGTCATGCCGACGACGTTCGGGCTGCTGCTCGCCTCGTTCGTAGGCGTGATCGGGATGATCGCGCTGGTCGCGGCCGGGGGAGTGCTCGGCAACCGCGCGGCCGCGACGGTGCCGGAGCCCGAGCCGGAGCGGCCCGCCGGATGCAGTGGCTGCGCCTGCGGCACCTGCGGCGTCTTCAAGAAGGCCGACACCGCCACCGCCTAGTTCCGCTGAAGATCTCCCGGGTGGGTGGCCAGCAGCGCCAGCGGAATGCCCTGACGCCGCAGCACCTGACCCCACAGGTCGTGGTGCGGCGAAGCGAGGACATCGCTGGGCAGCGCCGGGACGATCACCCAGTCGTCGCGTTCGATCTCGTTCGCCAGCTGGCCGGAGTCCCAACCCGCGTATCCGGCGAAGACCCGTACACCGCGGACCTTCGGCACCAGGATCTCGGGATCGGTGTCGAGGTCGACGAGCGCGACCGGGCCGCGGACGGCGATCACGCCGGGCACGCTGGCCGCCGTCTCACCGGTCCGCAGCGCGGCCAGGCACAACGCCGTCTTCTTCTCCACCGGACCGCCGACGAACACCGACTGCGGTTCGGCGACGTGCCCGCCCCAGCTGGGCAGCACGTCGTACACCGGGACGTCACTCGGCCGGTTGAGCACGACGCCGAGCGTTCCCTCGTCCCGGTGATCGATGACGAACACGACGGTCCGCCGGAAATTCGGATCGAACATCGTGGGGGCGGCGACCAGGAGCGTTCCCGGTTCGACCTCGGCGTCCGCTGGCACGTCCGCCATGATCCCACTTCGAGCGGAGACAAATCGTCCGGCTCTGGGAACAACAGCATCACGAGCACCGTTGGACACAACGGTCGGTGCGCTTTCCGTGTCCCCCGGGCTCACTGAAGAACCGCCTTTGTGGAATACCGTCCGGCTGGAGCCACACTGCGCATAGCCGCCGAGAGGCGACCTCAAAGCGCATCGGCCACCTTTATAGGCTGGCGCCGTGACGACCACCGCCACGGCGCCCACCAGGGCGTACGTTCGCGACCGTGACTTCCGCCGTCTGCTGTACACGCGGTTCTCCGCGCACTGGGGCAATGGCATGTACCAGGCCGGACTGGCCGGCGCCGTCCTCTTCAACCCCGAACGCGCCGCCGACGCGCTGGCCATGGCGGGCGGGTTCGCGGCGTTGCTGCTGCCCTATTCGCTCGTCGGACCGTTCGCGGGTGCGCTGCTCGACCGTTGGGACCGCCGGAAGGTCCTGATCTTCGCGAGCCTTCTGCGGTCCTTCACCATCCTCGCGACGGCCGTCGCCGTGGGCACGGGAGCGGCCGGGATGGGGCTGTTCTCCCTGGCCCTGGCGTCCGAAGGCATCTCGCGGTTCATCGGCTCGGGGCTGTCGGCGTCGCTTCCGCACGTCGTCGAAGAGAAGTCCGTGGTCGCCGCGAACGCGTTCGCCGCGACCTGGGGTTCGGTGCTCGCCGTGGTCGGCGGTGGCTGCGCGATCGGCCTCCGGGCGCTGACCGGCGCCGACGACGCCGGCTCCGCGTGGGTCACCGCCGCGGCCGCGCTGGGTGGGATCGGCGCCGCCGTCCTGGCCTCGGGGTTCGCGCGCGGGCTGCTCGGGCCGTCGACGGTCGACGAGCCTTCGAACCCGGCACTCGCCGTCGCGCGCGGCCTGGCGGACGGCGCGAAGGCGGCCTGGCGGACGCCCAGCGTGACGGCGGGATTCGTCGCGCTGTTCGCCCATCGCGCGGCGTACGGGATCTCACTGCTGGTGACCGTGCTGCTGATGCGCAACCACTTCACCGACGCGGGCATCTTCCGTGCCGGCATGGCGGGGCTGGGCCAGATGGCGGCGTTCGCCGGCGCGGGGATCCTGCTCGCCGGGCTGCTGACCGCCCGGCTGCTCCGGCGGCTGGGCAGGGTCCGTGTCGTGGTGGTGGCGCTGGTGCTGGCGGCGGTCGCGCAGCTCGCGCTCGGACTGCCGATGGTGGTCCCGGCCGCGTTGCTCGCGGCGTTCCTGGTGACCGGCGCCGGGCAGGTGCTGAAACTCTGTGTCGATTCCTCGGTCCAGCTCGACGTCGCCGACGAAGCGAGAGGGCGGGTCTTCGCGCTCTACGACACGCTTTTCAACATCACCCAGGTCGCCGCCGTCTCCCTGGCCGCGACGGTGATCCCGGACGACGGCCATTCGCCGGGACTCCTGATCACGGCGGCCGTCCTCTACCTCGTGGGCGCCGCCGGATACCTGCTCGCGGCGCGAAAAGGGAGAACTGCTGATAAGGCTCCGCCCTTGGCATTAGGGTGACGCTTACCGACACCGGGTGGCGTATGCCCGGGATCAAGCACTCGCGGGGGCTCCAGTGACGACGGCCGGCGACGACAGCGCACGCCTCGAAGCGCGCAATGCCGCCATGAAGGACCAGGTCGACACGCTGCTCGAACAGTTCGAGCGGCAGACGGCCCAGCTCCGGGACGCGCAGGAAGCCGCTTCGCAGACGTCGGCGACGGTGGTCTCGCAGGACGGCCTCGTCCGCGCCACCATCGACGCGACCGGCACGCTCGCCAAGCTGGAGATCCAGCCGAACGCCTTCGAGCGCACCAATCCAGCGCAGCTGGCCAACACGGTGCTGACGCTGGTCCGTCAGGGATCGCTGCAGGTCAAGCAGCAGGTCGCCGACCTGATGGCCCCGATCACCGAAGGGCTGCCGGACCTGTCGGACCTCATCGAAGGCGCGCCTTCACTCCAGGGGCTGATGCCGGCGATCCCCGACTTCCTCGCGGAAGAGGAGGAGACTGCCGCGCCCTCGAAGTCCGACGAAGACTTCGACGCCCCGCTGATGATCAAGGACGACGCCCCGCCGCCGCCTCCTCCGCCCGCCCCTCCCGCGCCGCCGACGCCGAAACCGGTTCCGAAACGGGTGCGTCAGCAGGACGACGATGAGGAAGAGCCGCCCTCGAGCTGGCTGACCAGGGGGGTCTGATGCCGAACGGTGGGGGTGGAGCCGGGTTCACCGCGGATCCGGAAGCGGTGAAGACGGCCGCGGCCAAACTGGGGATCGCGGCGGACCAGCTGGACGAAGCGGGCAAGGAACTGCTGGCCGCGATGAACTCACTGGGCCAGTGCTGGGGCAACGATGACGCGGGCAAGGAGTTCGCGAAGGACTACGAGCCCGGCGCGCAGGGATCGTCCGAAGGGTTCGCGAACGTCGTCGAGGCGCTGCGGGGCATGCAGCACAACGTCGAACGGTCGATGACCGCGTTCACGAACGCCGAGGAAGAGATCAAGTCGACGCTGGACAAGAAGGTCTAGCGCCGTGGGTATGGAGATGCCCGACGCGGTCAAGTGGCTCTTGCCGATCGTCGTCGGGGAGAGCTGGCCCGAAGGCGACGAGGACAAGCTTCGCGAACTGCGCGACGCCTGGCACAACGCTTCGAAGGCGATTCAGCCGATCGCCGACACCGCGACCAAGGGCGCCACCGAGGTCCTGGGCGGCTGGAGCGGACAGGGCGCGGAGAAGTTCGCCGAGGCCTGGAAGAAGTTCGTCGAGGGCGACGAGGCGTACTTCAAGTCGCTAGCCGATTCCTCGAAGGCACTCGGCGACTCGTGCAACGCGACCGCGCTGGACGTCGAGTACACGAAGTACATGATCATCATCTCGCTGGTGATCCTGGCCGCGCAGATCGTCGCGATGATCGCGGCCGCGGCGGTGACGTTCGGCGGGTCGACGGCCGGGATCGCGCCGGCCCAGATCGCCACCCGCATGACCGTCCAGATGATCTTCCGGCAGCTGATGCAGAAGCTCGCGCAGGAAGGCTTCAAAAAGGTCGCGAAGGAACTCCTGGAGAAGCTTCTCAAGGAGGGCCTGAAGAAGATCGGCAAGGAAGTCCTGCAGAACACGGCGATGAACCTCGCCATGGACGCGGGCATCCAGGGCCTCCAGATGGCCAAGGGCGACCGCGAGAGCTGGGACTTCAGCAAGACCAAGGATTCCGCGATCAGCGGCGCCGTCGACGGCGTGGTCGGCGCGGGCAGCAGCAGCATCGGCAAGGGCGCCACGAAGGGACTTTCCGACAGCGTCGGCGGCCAGATCGTCGACAGCGCGGCGCGCGGTGCCGTGCGCGGCGCGGCCGAAGGGGTCGCCAGCACGGTCGGGCAGGCCGCCGTCACCGGTGACCTGGACAAGCTTTCGGCCAAGGACGTCCTGATGGGCGCTTCCGGTGGAGCGGTCGGCGGTGGTGTCGACGGGGCGAAGAGCCAGATCGGCGACATCAAGGCCGCGAACACGCCAGGCGCCTCGGCGGGCGACGGTCCTTCCACGCCGGATGTGGACACCGGGGATTCCGGGACGCCTTCGGGCTCTTCGGACTCGGGCTCTTCGTCCGAGTCGCGCTCTTCGTCGGACTCCGGCTCTTCGGACTCGGGCACTTCATCGGACTCGCGCTCTTCGTCGGACTCCGGCTCCTCGGACTCGGGCACTTCATCGGAGTCGCGTTCTTCTTCGGATTCCGGTCCCTCTTCGCGGTCGGACTCTTCCTCGGATCCGGCACCTCGGTCCACTTCGGACAGTCAAGCGGCTTCGAGCCGCGGTTCGGACGGCTCCGCTGATCCGCAGCCGCGCTCCGAGAGCGGTCCGCAGCGTACGGCGGACAGCGACCGGGTCAGCCAGTCCTCGACGCAGGCCCCGGAACGTCCGGCCGACGCCCCGGCGAACACCGGTGACGGTCAGCGTCCGGCGCAGACCCACCAGAACGCGCCGGCGGCCGCCGCCGACAACGGATCCGGTCAGCAGCAGCAGGCCGCGCCGGGTAATCAGCAGCAGGCACCCGCCCAGTCGCAGGCGCCGGCACAGACACCCGCGGCGAGCCCTGCGCCGAGCCCGTCACAGGGACCCGCGTCCAGTCCGGCGCCGAGCCCGTCTCACAATCCTTCGCAGTCCAGCGCGATGCCGCCCGCCGCTTCCTCTTCGACAGGTGCGCCGTCGAGCTCGGGCGGGTACGGCATGGCGTCGAACCCGGGTTCGAGTTCGCCCGCTCCGTCGGGTGGGTACGGCATGGCGCCGGGCGGCAACCCGCCCGGCAACGGGCCTGCCCCCGGCGGTTTCCCGCCGCCGGGGCACGATCCGTCCCGGCCAGTCCGGCCGAACGACGGCGTCCAGGCCGCGGGTTTCGCGGGCAACGGCGGACCGCAGCAGCCGCGTTTCGACCAGCCGCCCGCCCCGATGCCCTTCCAGGGCCAGCAGCCGATGCAGCCGCCGCCTCCGGGTGGTTTCGCGCCGCCTCCGCCACCGCCTCCCGGTGGTGGCCCCATGCCGCCGCGAGGACCGCAGGGGCAGCCCGGTCCGATGGGCCCGCGTCCGCCGCAGCAGCATCCCGGTCAGGGTGGATATCCGCAGGACCGCGGGCCGCGTCAGCGTCCTCAGCAACCGCCGCAGCCCCCTGGTCCGCAGGGTCCGCCTCGGCCGCCCCAGGGGTATCAGGGCAGGCCCGGACCTGGTCCGGGCCCGAACGGCGGGGTCCCGCCGCGTCCGCAGACGCCTCCGCCCGGTCCGCCTCCCGGCAACCGCGGTCCGGCGGGCTATCCGCCGCCGCCGCCGCGGCCCCAGCATCCGGGCAACGGCCCGTTCCCCGGCAACCGCGGCCCCATGCCGCCGCCTCCGCCCGGTCACCACCCCGGCCGGCCGGGGCCGGGGCATCCGGGACAGCAGCCCGGCAGGCCGATGCCGCCCGGCGCCGAGCCGCCGCGCTTCGGTGGTCCGCAGCGTCCGCCGCAGGTCCCGGGACCGCGCCCGGGCCACGACGGGAACGCGGGTCCCCAGCAGCCGCAGCGTCCGCAGCAGCAGCCTCCGGTGCGGCCGGTGGAGCACGCGCCGCAGCAGGCACCTCAGGACCGCGGCGGGAACGACCTGCCCAAGGACACCGAGCTTCCGAAGGACGTCGAGGCTCCCAAGGACACCGAGGCGCCGAAGGACGCCGACGCTCCGAAGGACACCGAGGCGCCCCAGGACGTCACTCCCGACGACAGGACCACGGTCGACGAGCCGTACCTGACGGATCCGAAGTTCCACACGGACGATCCCGCCGCGTACCGCGCGCTCGCCGAGACGCAGATCGACAAGCGCGGTTTCGACAAGGACACCGGGGAAGCGCGGAGCGAACAGGTCCGCCGCGAAGGTCTCGCCAAACGCGACGCCCACGAAGATCCGCGCGTCAAGCAGATGTCGGATCAGGGTGCCTACGCGGTGCACAGCTACACGCGCACCGACATGGCCGAGCGGATCACGCACGCCCAGCGGCACGGCGGCGCGGAGCTGGAAGCGCTCCGTCCGCACATCGAGGCGATCACCTCCGGCCTCAACGAGATGCCCGCCTACGAGGGTCTCGTCTCGCGGCGGGTGAACTTCAACGGCAACGAGAGCGCGATCCGGGCCTTCCTCGAAGCGCACGCCAAGGGCCAGGTCATCGTCGACCCGCAGATGCTGAGCACGTCGCGGGTCACCCCCGAACATCCGCACAGCAACTTCCCCGGCGAAGTCGAGATGCGCATCCAGTCGAAGACCGGACGCCATATCGAAGACCTCGCCTCGAAGAAGGAAGAACGCGAAGTCCTGATGAAGTCGGCGACGCAGCTGCGCGTCACCGACATCAAGATGGGCCCGGGGCATCCCGAGCACCCGCACTACAAGAAGCGTCTCGACGACGGATCGCCCAACGATCTGCCGAAGTGGATCGTCGAATGCGAGGAGGTCGTCGCCGGTGACGACGGCCATCTGACGACGGACCAGGTCCAGCAGAAGGTCGCCGAACGGCGCGACTACAACAACGCCGTGCAGGAGCGGCTGGCGCAGGAAGCGGCCGAGCAAGAGGCGCAGCTGCGCCGCGATCACCCGGAGCTGTTCCAGGGCCAGGGCCTCGCGGGGCTCGAAACCAAGCTGGCCGACGGCAAGGGCGGCTGGATCGACGCCACCGACGCCCCGGTCCGGGACGCCCCCGAGCCGCCGAAGGAGCACGCTCCCGACGGCGGCTGGTCCGAGCTGGCGAAGCCGCTCGAAGAGGGCGGGACGCCGGTCATCCACGCCGGTTCGACCGAGACGCCGCACCAGCAGGTCCGGCTGGTCATGGACGAGATCCCCGCGATCGGCGAGGCCAACACGCGCAACTACTACGCGCCCGAGTCGTGGAAGGACGGCTACCAGACGAACTCGGCCGAGGCGCTGGTCGCGTTCGAAGACCGGATGAACGGCGGCGACTCGGTCGCCGCGCCGTCGACCGGCGGTTCACCGCTGCAGCACGTCAGTGACCGGCTCGGCGGGCAGTGGTCTGATCGGAACGGTTTCGCCGACGTCGCCCGTGAGCTGGGCGAACGTCCGGTCGGCGCGCGGACCGCGGTGGCGTTCGAGCATCACGCCGCCGCCGATCCGAACGCGCCGGAGGGCTCGCCGCGGTCCAAGGACCGGATCGAGACCCGGATCGTCGCCGCGGTGAACACGCCGCACGGCGTGGTCTTCGCCGACCCGATGACCGGGCGGCTCGCGACGCTGCCCGACGATCCGACGTCGATCAAGGCGATGCCGATGGGCGGCGGCGATGCCCCGCACACGCCGGAAACGCCGCACACCGACAGGTCCGCCGACTCCGAAACCCCTGTCCAGGAACAGGCGCCCAAGACCGAACTCGACATCGCCGAACGCCTCAAGGGCCCGGAAGAAACCCCGACGCGAGTCGACGAGAGCTACCTCTCCGACGAGAACTTCCGTGGCACGCCGGAGGATCACAAGACCCTCCGTGACCGTTACGACAGCGCCGAACTCGCCGAACAGGCTCGCGAGAAGGCGCTCAAGCGGCTCGAAGCCAGCCCGCTGAAGGACCGCGTCTCGCCTGAGGCCGCCGAAGCGATCTACTCGTACTCGCGCGAACACGCGTACGCGATCAACGACGCGAACCGCCGGGGCGAGTCGCACCCCGACTTCGAGAACGCCCAGCGCAGCACCAGGGCGATCGTCGGCGCGCTCAACGAGCTGCCGGACTTCCACGGCGAGGCCATCCGCGGCATCGACACCAAGGGTGACATGCGGGCCGCCGCGATCATGGCGGCGCACTACGAACCCGGCCAGACCGTCCCCGAGCCGACGATGACCAGCTCGACCATCAAGACTTCGCCGGACACGAAGTCGAAGTTCGGCGAAGACGTCGAGATCCACATCGTCTCGAAGACGGGCAAGGACGTCTCGTCGCTCGCCGAAAACCCGCGCGAGAACGAGGCCATCAACAAGCCGGCCACGCAGCTTTACGTGCACAGCAAGGAGTTCAAGACTCCGCCGCTGGTCGACCGGCCGAAGTGGGTCATCCACGCCGAAGAGGTCACTCCCGGCGACCCGCGCTACCTCGACCCCGAGACCGCCAAGCAGAAGATGGACGAACGGCGGGCCCGGCACGCCGCGGAGGCGCCGGAACTCGCGCGTCTGGCCCAGGCGCAGTCGATGGCGCGCCTCGGCGGCTTCGACGAGCCGCAGACTCCGCACTTCTCCACGGAGAACCCGGCGGACCACGGCGTCACGGACGTCGAAAAGGGACCCGAGTACGGCGACCAGCCCGCTCAGGACCACTCGGCCACCGACGACACGCTCGAACTGCCTGCCCCCGAGCGGGACTACTCGTCGATGGCGGTCGCTACGAACCCGCCGAGCGAACCGGCGATCCACGCCGGTTCGGCGAGCCCCGCGCAGCAGGCCGCGTACATCGCCGACCGGCACCCGCGGCTCGGCGAGGTCAACCCGCATTTCAACGACCCCGACGCGTTGGCGAACGGCTACCGCTCCAACTGCACCCGCACGCCGGGCGCGTACATGGACCGGCTGAACGGCATCGACTCGACCGCCGATCCGCTGCTCGTCCACGAGATGGACAGCCGCGGCACGCTGGAACACGTCGAAGAGCGGTTCGGCGGGGAGTTCTCCGGTCGCGCCGACTACGACACCGTCATCCGCGAGATGCGGGGGATGCCGACCGATCACCACGCGGTCGTCGCCGTGAAGTACCTCGACGAGAACGGCGTCGAGCGAGGGCACGTCGCGATGGTGGCGAATACGCGGGACGGCGTCGCGTTCATCGACCCGCAGTCCGGCGCGCTGATGAACCTGCCGCAGCCGCCGCTGGGCGTGAAGCTGATGCACGTCGGCGTCCCGGAAGGCCCGGCCGCTCAGCCCGTCGACCCGCGGATCGCGTTCGCCAGGGATGACACGCCCGACGTGCCGCCGTCGAGGATCGGGCCGGACGGCCGTCCGATCGTGACGCCGCCACACGACGCGGGCTACGGCATGGCCCACGACGAGCAGCCTCCGGGCGACCGGGCCGATGGCGAGCGGTTCCTGAACGATCCCGAGGTCGTGGCCGCGGTGGACGGGCTGGACCCGGACAAGAAGCGGGCCGTCCACGAGGACGAAAACGGGGTCAAGCACGACGTCGGGCCGATGCGGGACTTCATCCGCGAACATCTGCCCGCGCATCCGGAACTCGTCCGGCTGATGGAGCATCCGGACAACGCGTACCTGCGGGCTTCGCTGCTGAACAACCCGATGACCATCGGCAGCCTGCTGCTGCACCCGGAGGCCATCCCGATCCTCGAAGACGCCCTGCGTGACGTCGAGGAACGCGGCTACCAGATGATCGACGACGTCCGTGAGGACGGTCCCGGCGACACTCCGCTGACCCAGGAGCAGCGGGATCTCGCGAACGCGGCGGCGGATATCGCCGCCGACGTGGAGCCCGGCGATCAGTACCACGCCGGCTTCGATCGCGCGGACAAGGGCGATCCCGGGAAGATCCAGGAGTTCCTGGACGCCGAGCGGGAGGCATGGCCGCGGAATCAGGGCGACCTCAACCGGATCGCCGAACGGATCGCGGCGGAGAACAACGGTGACGCGTCGGGCAGGCCCGGTCCGAAGGACGACGACCGCGCGAAGGCGAAGATCGCGGGTTACGACGGTGACGCGTCGAAACTGACCGACCTGGTGGGCGTGAAGATCCAGTTCGACACGCTGGCCGACGTCTACAACGCGCTGAACGCGGTGATGGACGATCCGGACCTCCGGATCGTCAGCTTCGACGACCGGTTCGCGAATCCGCAGGACAGCGGGTACCGCGATCTGCAGATGAACGTCCGGCTGCCGAACGGGCACGTCGCCGAACTGCGGCTGCACCTGAAGCACATCGACACCGTGTCGGCCTACGAACACGCCTTGTACGAGGTCCGCCGCGACTTCCCGACGTACAACCGGACACTGGACGAGAACAACAAGAAGCGGTTGTCCCCGGAACAGGCCCTGCTGGAAGCCGCGTTGATGGACCGGGTCCGGGAGAAGTTCATGGCCGGTCTCCGCAAGGGCCTGCCTCCTGAGGAGAACACGTGATCCAGACGCCGTCCTTCTACACGTACTTCGGGAAGACCTACCGCGTCGAGTCGACCCCCGACGGGGGCCTGACCGGTTTCCTCCTCAACCTGAGCACCGGCGAGTTCGACGAGAAGCCGGAGCACGTGCGTGAGGTCATGTGGGCGATGGCGAGTTCGGACATCAGCAAGGTGTCCGAAGAGAAGTTCGTCCAGGAGACCGAGCGCGCCCGTGCGTACGAGCTCAAGGGCGGCGGACCGATCTTCGCGCTCTACGAGACCATCGACGGCCTGTACGCGCAGGCCAAGCGCGAAAACCGTCGCGTGGAACCGCAGGAATCGGCCTTGATCAAGTCGCTGCGCGAACGCACCTTCAAGATGTGGGAGGACGAGCTGGCCCGCCGCGCCGCCGGTGAGCCGCCGTCGTTCCGGGCGGAACCACGTTTCCCGAACCGGGCGCGATGATTCACGTGGAACAACTCACCCCCGAACAACAACGCGGGCTGCTGATCGAAATCGGCAAGCTCATCCGCTCGGGTGTCGCCGACGCGGCGCATCCGGCTGTCGCCGATTTCCGGCAGGCCGGGGAGCACACCGAACTCGAGGGCCACAACTGCGCGCCCGCGCCCGAGCTGAACGATCTCTTCGGCAGGCTTCGCACCGGCATGTACACGACCGGCCGGGGGACCTGGTTGCAGTCCCGGTTCACGCTGAAACCCGACGGCACCTTCGACTTCGACTTCACCCTCGACGACGAGCCGGCGTGGATCGAGCCACCGGGGACTTCGGTGTACCCGGACGAGCTGGCCGCGTTCCCGCGCGAGGACGAGCACGTCCCGGACTGGTGGCGGCTGCGCGCGCAGCTGCCGTTGCGCGTCGAGTTCCGGCACGCCCGGATCGTCGACGCGTACACCGAGGGCGAGCCGCCCGTGGTGGACAGACCGGAGCTCGACGAGTCCGAAGCGCCGCTGGTCGCGCAGTATCTCGAGCGTGAGCCGGCGATCCTCTCCGGCAGCGGGCTCGGCAAGGACATCTTCGATCCCGAGGCCGACGGCGACGTCCCGGAGAGCTACCACACCGACGGCACCTGGATCTGGCACGCGTCCGTGCCGCACTACCTGCGGAAATACGGGATCCCGCCGGAGCCGGACCTGGTCGAGCACATCCGGAGCCAGCGGTTCCAGCCACCGTACGTCGAGCACCTCGTGCGGCGGACCGCGGAAGCGGATCTGCTCGGCAAACCGCGGCCGAAACCGGGCCGCTCCGACGTCAAGAAGACCGAGGGTGACATCGCGGCGGAGCTGGAGACGTCGCCGAATCCGGCACTGACCGACGAAGAGCTCCTGGTCGTGCTGGTCAGCAGGCTCGGCGAGCACGCCGTCTGGCCGGAGGCCTACCGCATCGGCGACCGCGCGGACGGCGCCTGGTGCCTCAACTTCACCGAGAAGGGCTGGGAGGTCGCGGCCTACTCGGGCGGCGCCCCCGTGTCGCCGAAGTACTTCGACAAGCTCGAAGACGCGTCGCATCAGCTCCTCGGCGCGGTTCTGCTGCATCCGGCGAGGATGACCGCCGGACACGAGACGCCACTGGAGACGGCGAAGGAACTCGCCGACTGGCCGGTGCGGGCGGCGCCGGGTGAGCCTCCCCTCACCTTGCTCCGCAACAAGCGCGTGAGCCGGATGGTCGCCGGTACGGTCGTACTGCGGTTCGGCGAGGAAACCGGCAATCTGGTTCACCACGGAGGGGTACGGTTCGCCACGACGTCCCTGCCGCTGGAACGGGAGCGTGTCGGTGGGACCTACCGGCTGCGACGCCCGCTCCACGTGATCATCGGTGTCACCGTCCCGTGGGCGAACATGCCCGGCGGGGCGGTGGCCTACGTGCTCCCGAGGACCATCGCCGAGCACGTGTCCGACGGCAGCCTGGAGAGGATCGAGTAGGTGGAATCGGCGGAAGCGGTAGCCAAGGTCGAAGAGTGGCTGCGCGCGGTCCACGGTCCGGACGTGTCCGAACCGGGCGGCGCCGGCCTGCGCGTGAACCACGAGAAGGTCCTGCGCATCCCCGAGGGCTGGTCTGTCCCCTACAACACGATCGCCTTCCTCGACGAGGGTCATGCCGAGAAGGAGATCTTCCCGCCGCCGTCGGTGATCGTCCGCGAACCGGACGGCGAGCTGCGCCAGGCGCATCCGCAGCCCGGCGGGCTCAGCGTCCCGGTCGCGTTCCCGGGCCAGGAGGCCTGGCGCGAGGTCGTCGACCCGGAGTACGCCAAGGCAGGGCTCGGTGACCTCGGTGTCCCGCCGCCGGTCGTCGCGGGCTGGGTCAAGGTCAACGCGGAAGGCGTGCAGACCGGGGAAGAACGGGAGAACCCGGAGTACAAAGCCGGTCCGGTCCGCCGCGGTTACCCGAAGCCCGAGAACAAGCTCGAAACGCTGCTGTCGTTCGCCAGCGTCGGCTGGCTGACCAGGGAACAGCTGCTCGTCGGGCTGCTGCGCTGTGAGGTCTACGTCCCGCTCGACCTGGCGTCGGGCAAGACGGAGCGGTTCTATTTCAACGAGGAACGCGCCGAGCTGAGGGTGTTCAGCTCGACCAGGAACCTCCCGCCCCGGGAACACGGGTACTGGAAGGTCGACATCGCCACCCTCGCCGGCTACGAAAGCCCGCCGAACCTGGTGATCAACGGTGGTCCCGCGACGTTCGAGGACGTCAGCGGCGCCGAGCTCGCCGAGACCGCGCTCCGGTTCCCGCGCCGGGGCCCCGGCGTCGACGTCAACGAGCGCTGCCCGGAGGCGGACCCGGAGCTGGAGGCGCTCGCCGCCGACACCGCCGCGAAGATGGGCCTGTCCGAACCGGTGAAGCCGCCGCTGGCCGCCGCCGAACGGGCACGCCGCCGCGGGTTCGAGCTGAGTACCGAAGAGTGCCAGAAGACCGTCCTCGGTCAGTCGTGGCTGGCGCGGCTCCGGCAGCCGGAACCACCTCGCGGCCGCCCGAACGACCTTCGGGCGAACGGGCTGGCGCCCGCCTACGACAACGAGGGGCAGATCCAGCCGCGCCTGGACACCTTCGGCAAGTACTTCGAGCGAGACCGTTCCAGCTCGCGTTACGGCTGGCAGCGCGTCACGGGCGCGTACATCGGCTTCGCGCTCGGTGAGGCGCTCGGCGCGGCCGTCGACCGGATGCGGCTCGACGAGATCCACAACACCTACGGCCCCGACGGGGTCACCGATCTGCCGATCGCGTTCGACCTGCCCGGCCGGATCGGGCCGCTCACCCAGCGGCTGCTGTTCTACACCGAGGCCGTGATCCGCAGCCCGCATCGCGAGCAGCCGGAGAACCGCGACGCCGAAAAAGCGCTCGGGACGGTCGCGCGCAACTCGCTGATGCGCTGGCTGCACACCCAGGGCGCGCCGCTGGACAACGCCGACGGCTGGCTCGTCAAGGTGCCGGAACTCCGCGTCCGCCGCACTCCCGACGACGCAGAACTGAACGCCTATCACGCGCTGGCGACCATCTCGCCGACGGCGATGCCCATGAGCGGACCGGACGCACTGGTCGCGGCACTGCCGGCGGCGATGACCGCGGCCGGGCCGGGGAGCGCGATGAGCGGCGGCGTCCGCCAGGCGGTGCGCGACCTCGTCGCGGTGACCCATCCGGGCGAGGTCGACGTCGAAGCGGCGACCTACCTGACCTGGCTGTTCGAACCCGCGCTGACCTCGGAGGCGTTCAGCTACCCGATCTGGAACACCTCCCGGGAGATCTTCAGCGACCAGAACCCGCACCAGCGGGGACCGGTCTGGGCGGATCTCAAGGCGATGATCGCGGAATCGGTGCCGTTCTTCGGCAAGCACGGCCTGCCCGATCTGCGGGTCCCGGAGCTGATCGGCGACGGCAAGGGCACGCTTTCGGTGCTGGGCCGCGCGTTCGCGGCGCTGTCCGGTTTCGAGAACTACCCGGAGCAGGCGCTGCTGCGGGCGGTCAACCACTCGGGCCGCAGCGCGATCACCGGTGCCATCGCGGGCGCCCTGCTCGGTGCCCGCACCGGCATCCCGGGGTTGCCGCAGAAGTGGGTCGAGCAGCTGGAACTGCGCTACCTGGTGGAGAACATCGCCACGGACGCGTTCTGGCACTTCGACCGCCACTCGGCGCTGCACGAGGTCGACGGCTGGGCCCAGCGGTATCCGCGCTGGTGAACGGAATGGGGGGCGGAGCTGAGATGGAGTTCGGAAAAGCGACCGAAGGCGTGAACCCGCCCCGGCCGAAGGCCCCGCTATCGCGGTGGCAGGACGCCCTTTCCACCACCGTGACGTGGACGACCAGGCAGCGTCCTGCCGACGTCGATCGCGGACGCGGGTTCACCGACAGGCAATCAGAATGGGGACGATGAACGAAGAGGAAGCCGTCAGCCGCGTCGAGGAATGGCTGGCCGGCCGAGGCGGGGAGGGCACCGGCGCGTTGCGGGTCCGCCGCGACTACGTCGTGCGCGCGACCGACGGCTGGAACGTCACCTACAACACCGTCGGCTGGCTCGACGGGACCGATCCCGGCGCCGGTCTGTTCCCCAGCCCGGTCGCCTTCGTGCCGGACGACGGCGGCGAGATCCGCCTCGACCTGGAGCTGATGGCCGTTTCGGCGGCGGGCGGCGACAGTGACGCTTTCACCCGCTGGGCCGAGGTCGTCGATCCCGAGTTCGACCCGGACGCGGTCCCCGGTCTGCCCGTGCCGAAGGCGGCGATCCTGCGCTGGGAGCAGCACACGCTGTACGGCGAGCCGACCGGCGCGGTCCGCGCGAACCCGGAGCACCGGCCAGGGCCGCGGTTCTCCGGCCGCCCGGCACCGGAAAGCCCGGTCGAGACGCTGCTCGGTTACCTCCGCGTCGAGTGGATCACGCCGGAGGAGTTCGTCCACTGGATGCTCGACCTCGAGGTGCTGGCCCCGGCGAAGGACGGCCACCTGCAGGTCCGCGACTTCGGTGACGCGGGCGTGCGCTTCGTCGTCTACACCTCCGAGGCCCAGATCCCGTCGGAGTACACGGTGTGGCAGCGGGTCCAGCCCCGCGTGCTCCTGCGCCGGGCCAAGGACAACCCCGGGGTCGGGCTGCTGGTCAACCCCGGCCGTCCGGAGACGTTCAACGTCTACCCGGAGACGCTTCGGCAGGTCGCCGACCTCGACCTCCCGGCAGGCACCGAGCGCCCCGAGTCCGTCGGGCGCCCCGCGTACTTCAGCGGGGAGTACGAAGGCGCCGCCGTCGCGAACCTGCGGAGCCTCGTCGACCAGGCCAGGGACAACGGCTACCCCCTGAGCAGCGAAGAGCTCACCCGCTACGTCCGCGCCGCGACGCTGTCGTTCGAGCGCTCCCGGGCGAAGTATGACGGCCGCCCGCTGCCGGAACTGCCCGAAGACCTTTTCGCCAACGGCCTCGTGACGCACTTCTACGACAACGGCGAACCGCGCCCGAGCGCTTGGACCTTCGGTAAGTTCTACGACCCAACGCTTCCCGTCGGCAGCTTCGCGTACCCGCGGCTTCTCGGCGCGTACGTCGGCTTCGCGCTCGGAGACGCACTGAGCTCGGGCGCCGGTCCCGCCGACGGCTTGCCGCTCGGCGGGCTGACCCGGCAGCTGCTGTTCCACACCGAATCGGTGATCCGCGGCCTGGACCCGACCCCGGACAAGCCCGAGATCCCGGCGTCGCTGCCCGCGGGCGGACGGCCGGACGGCTGGGTCGCCAAGGCCACCGAAGGCGCGGGTCCACCCCCCGCGGAGTTCTCGGCCATGCTGGCGACCGCGCTCGCCGCGACGGTGACCGGCGGGGTGCAAGGCCCCGCCGACAGCACGTTCTACGCGATGAAGGTCGTCCGCGAACTGGTCGGATCCGCGGCGGGGCACGAGGTCGTCCAC
Source organism: Amycolatopsis sp. NPDC043889 (assembly GCF_056435645.1). NCBI lineage: Bacteria > Bacillati > Actinomycetota > Actinomycetes > Pseudonocardiales > Pseudonocardiaceae > Amycolatopsis > Amycolatopsis sp. NPDC043889. The sequence continues at coordinate 516,897 of NZ_JBWKEC010000001.1, read as the reverse complement.
GGCGCCGAACTGCTGGTGAACGTGTTCCGCGCCCAGCTCGCCGCCCGGAACGGCGAACCGGCGGTCGCGAACTTCCTCGAAGGCTTCGACGAGTACAGCGGTGAGGTCGGCGAGCTGGTCAAGACCGTGCTCGACCTCAGGAACGACATCGGCGGGGACGACGTCGAGCAGTTCGACAGCATCGGGGACGGCCGGACGCCGCTTTCGGTGCTCGGCCGGGCGCTGTTCGCCGCCGCGAAACGCGGCTACGACGCCGAAGCGGCGCTGGCGCTGGCCGCTCGCGGCGGCACGGTGACCGCGGCGCTGACCGGGGCGATGGTGGGCGCCAGGCTCACCGTGCCGGGTCTGCCGGAGTCCTGGCTCGCCGCGTACGCCGACCTCGGCGTCGTCGACGCCATGGCGGGCGACGCGTATTACTACTTCAACCGCTTCGGCCTGCCCCGCGAGCCCGAAGAGCGGCGGCGCTGGGACGCGAAACGGTATCCACGAGGAGATCAGTAGAGAAATGCGCGAGTGGCTTCAACATCCGGCGACCAGGTCGCGACTGCGCGGCAGCCTCTTCGGCGGGGCGATCGGCGACGCGCTCGGCGCGAAGACCGAGTTCGACTCGATCGACCGCATCCGGGAGATCGCCGGACCCGCCGGGATCACCGACCTCATCCCGGCGTACGGCGGCGTCGGGCGGATCACCGATGACACCCAGATGACGTTGTTCACCCTGGAAGGCCTGATCAGGGCCCATGCCGCCGCGCGCCGGGAGCAAGGGACCTTTACTCACGGCCGGAGGCAGCAGGGGACCTTTGCTACCGCTGCTACCGCCACCGCCACCGCCGTCGAGCAGTCGCTGCAGCTGGCCTACCAGCGCTGGCTGCACACCCAGGGCGTCTCGTGGGAGCGCGCCCGCGGCCCGCAGGACACGAGCGCGGAGCCGGACGGCTGGCTGATCACGAACCGTGAGCTGTTCAGCCGCCGCGCGCCCGGCCTCACCTGCTTCGGTGAGCTGGAGGCCTACGGCAGGACCGGCGTACGCGCCGGCATGGACAAGCCGGTGAACAACTCGAAGGGCTGCGGCGGGATCATGCGCGCCGCGCCGGTCGCGTTGTGGTCGGACGACCTGGCCGAGGTGTTCCGGCTCGGCGCCGAGAGCGCGGCCCTGACGCACGGTCACCCGAGCGGGTATCTCTCGTCGGGTGCTTTCGCCGTGATCGTGCGCGAACTGCTGGTCGGGAAACCGCTTCTCGACGCCATCGCGACCGCCCGTGCCGAGCTGGAGAAGTACCGAGGGCACGAAGAGCAGAGCGTCGCGCTCGACCAGGCGCTCGCCCTGGCCGAGGAAGGCGCCCCGACGCCGGAGAAGCTCGAGACGCTCGGGCAGGGGAACATCGGCGAAACCGCGCTCTCCATGTCCGTATACGTCGCACTGACCACTACGGACGCGAACACCGCCCTGCTCGCGTCGGTGAACCACAGCGGCGACAGCGACTCGACGGGTTCGGTCTGCGGGAACCTCGTCGGCGCGATGTACGGCGAACAGGCCTTGCGGACGGACTGGCTCGAGAAGCTGGAACTGAGCGAAGTGATCGGACAGCTGGCGGACGACGCGCTCGCGGAGTTCGGCGGGAACGCCCCGGGTGACGACCGGTGGTACGTCCGCTATCCGGCCCACTAGATTTACCCCCGGTTTGGGGAACTTGGGGAGGGACACATAGTGCGTTACCGGGTTCAAGCGGCGGAGCGGCCGGATGGCCTGTACGCCGTCTGGGGGGACACCGTCTTCGCGGCCCAGCGGTCGACCGAAGACGGCACGCTGCTGCTCGTCGCGCCGCCGGGGGAAGCGGCGCCCGAGGGTTTCGATCGCGACTGGAACGGCCGCCCGGCCCGTGTCGTGCTGAACGGCGAGGTCGGCGCGACCTTCAGCCTCCAGTCGTACGGCCGGTTCGATGACGAGCACTTCCAGATCGCGCCGAACACCGGCGGCGGCGACCTGACCTTGCGCTGGGCGGGAGAGGACGCGGCCCGCGCGGCCGAACTGGGCCTGACGGACTTCTCGACCACCGCCTCGCCGTCGCGGCTGACGGCGTTGTGGCAGACCCGGCACGACTTCGTCGAGACGCCGGAAGCCCGGCCGGAGATCGGCACGGGTGACCAGAGCGCGCTGCTGCGGGCCATCGGCCGGACCCTGCTGCGGGTGCTGCCGCCGGGCTGGCAGCGCGTCGGCGCCCAGTTCCGGCAGGTCGGCGACTACTCCGAACTCGAGGTCCGCTCGGTCGGCGACGAGGGCAACGGCCCGGTGTCGGTGTCGATCGCGGCTCCGCCGGAGCTCGGTTCGCTCTTCGCGCGGTTGCGCGCGGCGATGCACCAGCCCGAGACCGGCACCTGGTTCCAGGGCACGTTCACCCTCGACGCGGAATCGCATTTCGACTTCGACTTCGACGCCGAGCAGGAACCGACCTGGCGGCTGGCGCCGAACGCGGGCGGGAAGCCGTCGCCGCGCGCGTACGCGACCGAGCTCGCGATCTTCCCGCGCGACACCAAGCACGTCCCGGCCTGGCTTTCGGCCAAGGCGGGACTGCCGCTGGACATCGTGTTCCGGCACGCGAAGGTCGTCGACGCGCACAACGAGGGCGAACGACCGGTCGTCAACCGGCCGCCGGTGCCGCCGGACCTGATGCGCGGCGTCCTGGACTACCTCTTCCGCTCGCCGGTGGCGCTGACCAGGCCGGGTCCGCAGCCCGACATCTTCACCCCGAACGGCCCGCCGGACGTGCCGAACGCCTTCCACACCGACGGCGTGTGGATCTGGCCCGCGGCCGTCCCGCACTACCTGCGCAAGTACGGGGTGCCGCCGGAGCCGGAGCTGATCGAGCACATCCTGGCCGCCGGCTTCCGGCCGCCGCTGGTCGGCGAGCTGGTGCGGGCGACCGCGGAGGCGGAGATCGTCGGCAAGCCACGGCCGCCGCAGACCGCAGCGGACCTGCCGGACGAAAGTGCCCGCACCCGCGTCGAACGCGACGGCGAACCCGGCCGCGACATCCGCGCCGTCGAGGTGCTGGACGTCCTGTACCAGCGGCTGGCCGAGCACGGGGTGGCGCCGACGTCCTACCGGATCGGCGCGAACGCGGTGCCGGAGCCGGGGCTCTGGACCCTGCGCCGCACCGAGACCGGCTGGGAGGTCTCCCGTCCGCCGACGGACGAGCCGGTGGCGTTCGCCAAACTCGAAGAGGCGGCACGCTTCTTCCTCGGCACCCTGCTGCTGTACCCGGCGCGAGCCGCGGTGGGCGCCAACGAGGAGTCCGACAACCCCGCCGACTGGCCGATCCTGCCGCTGCGGGGCGAACCGCCGCTGAACTTCTTCCGTCGCAAGCGGATCGTCGTCCTGCCGTCGGGCACCACGGTGCAGCGGTTCGGCAACGAGACCGGCAACCTCGTGCACGCCGAATCGGCGCGGTTCATCGAGACGTCGCTGGCCGCGGACCGCGAACGGGAGCGCAGGCTCTACCGCGTCGTGCGGCCGCTGCGCGTGGTCACGGGCATCACCGCGCCGTGGAACGGGACCCCGGGCGGGGCCGTGGCCTACGTGCTGCCCCGGCCGATCGCCCAGCATCTCGAAACCGGCGCGCTGTCCCGCGTCCAGTGACGGGGTAGCAGACGTCAGGAAGCGGTGATCAGCACCGCGGGCGACCACCAGTAGTCCGCGAGCGGCTCGATCCGGATGCCGGTGAAACCCGCTTCCTTCAGCTGCGAAGCCCAATCGGTGGCGGGCTGCTCCCAGTTCGCGCGGTCCGCCCCGGGTTTGACCAGGCCGAGCAGGATCGGCAGCAGGAACCCCTGTGCCACCAGCGACGCCTCCTTGCCGTACTCCGAGATCCCGCGTTCGTAGCGGGTGACCAGGGAAAGCAGGTACTCGGGGGAGTCTTCGTCGTACTCGGGCACGTCGAACTCGGCGAGAACCAGACACGACGTGCGCGGCCGGAGCGCCCGCAGGACCTCGGTGCGCTCGCCGGTCGGGATCGACTGGAGCGCGAAGGTCGACTGCGTCAGCTGCCACTGCCGGTCGTCGTCGCGGGCCAGGAACTCCTGCGCGGTGGCGTCCCAGGTGTGCAGGCCGTGAGTGCCGTCGAGATGCTTCCGCGTTTCCGCGAGCAACGCGCTCGACGGCTCGACCAGGTCGATCCGGCCCGGCTGCCGGTCCGCCTGTTCGAGGGCGGGAACGACGGCGAGCCCGTCGCCGCAGCCGAGGTCGAGCAGCGAACCGACACTGCCGTAGCGCCGGGCGAGCATGGCGCTGAGCCGCCGATAGAGGTTGACGTTCCCGCCACCGCGGATGAACGCCGTGAACGCGGCGGGCTGGTCGTACACATCTCCGCCGCCGCCTTCGGTCAGGTACCGGTGCAGTTCGCGGCCGAGCGTGGATCCGGCACGCTCGGCGAGGTCCGCTGCCGTGGCCCGGTCACCGTCTCGGTACGCGGTGAGCGCTGCGGCCAGGACGTCCGTTTTCTTCATGTTCTCCTGTTTACCGTCAGAAAGGCACCCAAAGGGTGACTCTGGTGCCATTGCCCGGAGCCGACTCCACCCTGGCGGTCCCGCCGACCTCGTTCAGCCGGGCGGTGATGGACTCGCTGATCCCGAAACCGGCGGGCCGGGAGTCGATACTGAACCCGGCACCGTGATCGCGGGTGATCACCGCGACGCCGCCTTCCTGCTCCTCGACCCGGACGACGACCTTGTCCGTCCCGGCGTGTTTGAGGGTGTTGCGCAGAGACTCGCGGACGGCGTCGCGGATGGCGATCTGCCGCACCTCCGAAAGCGTGTCGTCGTCGAGCTCGGCGATCACGAGCTGGGCACGCAGCCCGTCCCGCGCCATCTCCGCCGCCAGCGAAGCGAGCTTCTCGCCCAGCGGCCGTGAACCGGCTTCCGACCGTTCCGAAGCCTCACTCTCGATCGTCCGGCGCAGTTCCATCGACTGCGCCCGCGCCAGCCGCTGCACCTCGGCGAGCCGCGCGACCGGGTCGCCCTTGTTGGCCAGCGCGATCGCTTCGAGGGTCTGCAGCACGGAGTCGTGCAGCATCCGGTGCTGGCGGGCGCGTTCGGCGATGCGGCCGTTGCGGATGCCGTACGCGAGGGCGAGCCGCGTGCCGAGCCCGATCAGGACGAGGGCGCCGCTCGCGGTGAAGAGGACGCCGAGGATCGACGGGAAAGTGGCCATGGCGTCGCCGGGCGCGGCTTGGCCGGTGCCGAGCAGGGACGCGAGCATCCGCACCGGGAAGCTGCCGACGGCGAGCGCCGCGGCGGCCGGCATACCCAGCGCGAGCGCCAGCAGGGCGACCTCGCCGAGCAGGTGCTTGCCGGGGATCGCCATCGCCTCGGTGAAGACGGAAGCCGGCACCAGCGCCCCGACCGCGAGCGGCGCGAACAGCGTGAACACGAGGTCGATCGCCAGCAGCCGGGCCGCGTACTGCGGGCGGAACGGCGCCGAGCGCAGCATCCACCGGATGCCGTACAGGGAGAGCCCGACCGAGCCGAGGGCCACCAGCCCGACCGGTCCGATCCCGATCATGCCGTGCGTGGAGACGTAGACGCCGAACGCGCCGGGCACCGCGAAGAGCCGGTAGACCAGCGGGACGAGGGCGACGTAGCGGGCGGCTCTGAGCAGCAGGTTGTCGCGATGGGCCGTGTCGATGGGCCCCGACATGTGCTGGATCCGCCGGAGCGCGCGCATCGGTGTCGGGTCGCCGACCTCGTCCGACAGCTCGCTCGTCGCCGTCGCCAGCGCGGGCGCGCCACGACGCAGCAACGTCACCAGAAAACTGGGCGGCCGCTTCGCCATGGATTTTCCCCCTGCCCGGAGCACCGGCAGGAGTATCTCCGGTTACGCCGTGTGGATCCAGAGACCAAGGGGGTTTATCTCAGCCTATGCCGTTCTCGGCGGCCCACTTCTTCAATTCGGCCACCGCCTCGTCGTGCTCCAGCGGACCGCGGTCGAGCCGCAGTTCCTTCAGGTGCTTCCAAGCTTTGCCGACGTCCGGCCCCGGCTTGAGCCCGAGGATCCGCATGATCTCCTCGCCGTTGAGGTCCGGCCGGACCCGGTCGAGGTCCTCCTGCGCCTGGATCGCCGCGATCCGCCGCTCGAGGTCGTCGTAGGTCGCCTGCAGCGCGGCCGCCTTCTTGCGATTGCGCGTGGTGCAGTCGGCGCGCACGAGCTTGTGCAGCCGGGGCAGCAGGTCGCCGGCGTCGGTGACGTAACGCCGCACCGCCGAATCCGTCCATTCGCCCTTGCCGTAGCCGTGGAACCGCAGGTGCAGGAACACGAGCTGGCTGACGTCCTGGACGATCTCCTTCGAGAACTTCAGCGCGCGCAAACGCTTGCGGGCCATCTTCGCGCCGACGACCTCGTGGTGGTGGAAGCTCACGCCGCCACCGGGCTGGAACTCGCGCGTCGCGGGCTTGCCGACGTCGTGCAGGAGCGCCGCGAGCCGCAGGATCAGATCCGGCTCGGAGGTCGGTTCGTGCGACTTCTCCAGGTCGATCGCCTGCGCGAGCACGGTCAGCGAGTGCTGGTAGACGTCCTTGTGCTGGTGGTGCTCGTCGATCGCCAGCCGCATCCCCGGCACCTCGGGCAGCACGCGATCGGCGAGGCGGGTGTCGACCAGCAGCTCGATACCGGGCCGGGGGTCGTCCGCCAGCAGCAGCTTCGACAGCTCGGCCTGCACGCGCTCGGCGGTGATCCGGTCGATCTCCTCGGCCATCGACGACATCGCGTCGACCACCCGCGGCGCCGCGGTGAACCCGAGCTGCGCGGAGAACCGAGCGGCCCGCAGCATGCGCAGCGGGTCGTCGGCGAAGGACTCCTGCGGGGTCGCGGGCGTGTCGAGCACCTTGTCCTGCAGTGCCTGGAGCCCGTCGTGCGGGTCGACGAAGGTCTTGTTCGCGAGGTCGATCGCCATCGCGTTGACCGTGAAGTCGCGGCGGAGCAGATCTCCCTCGATGCTGTCGCCGAAGGTGACCTCGGGGTTGCGGCCGACACGGTCGTAGCTGTCGGCGCGGAACGTCGTGATCTCCAGGGTCATGCCCTGTTTGGTCACGCCGACGGTGCCGAACGCGATACCGACGTCCCACACCGCGTCGCCCCAGGCGCTGACGATCTTGAGCACCTGGTCCGGGCGCGCGTCGGTAGTGAAGTCGAGGTCGTTCGACAGCCGGCGGAGCATCATGTCGCGGACGCTGCCGCCGACCAGGTACAGGCTGTGCCCCGCCTTCGCGAAGAGCTTCGCGAGCTCGTCCGCCAGCGGGGAGATGCGCATCAGCTCGGTCACGGCGTTCTGCATCGCAGTGCTCTTCCCCGCAATCGCCTGCCCGGCGACCACCTTGTTCACGACAATCCCACCACGATTTGGATGTACTTACTACGGCCCGGCCCAACACGGGCACGGAGAGCCAGCGTACCTGTACCGCCGTTTGCTCTAGCATCGCAGCATGTCTGGATCAGCCGGGCGCTCCGGCGCTTCGAAGCCGGGCCGCCGGCGGAGGCGCAGGCGGGGGAGGCGGCTGACCACGGTCGACGAAACCTCGGCCGGCGGACTCGTCGTCGACGCCGAACGGGCGAACGCCGCGCTGATCGGGCGGCTCGACCGGCACGGCAGACTGCTGTGGTCGCTGCCGAAGGGCCACATCGAGGACGGTGAGACGGTGGAGCAGACGGCTGTGCGCGAGGTGAAGGAGGAGACCGGCATCTCCGCGCAGGTCCTGCGGCCCCTCGGCACCATCGACTACTGGTTCGTGGCCGAGCGACGGCGCGTGCACAAGACGGTGCACCATTTCATCCTGGAATCCACCGGCGGCGAACTTTCGGACGAGGATGTCGAGGTGACCGAGGTCGCCTGGGTGCCGCTCGCCGACCTGGAGACCAAACTCGCCTACTCCGACGAGCGCAAGCTGGTCCGGAAGGCCAAAGAACTCTTCGCGCAGCAACAGCACACCGCCGAGGGAGCACCTGAGTGAAGCGGCTTGCCGCCACTGTCCTGTCGATCCTGTTCCTGGCCCTCACCGCGTTGCCCGTCGCGGTCGCGCAGGCCCAGGAACAGCCCCGGCTGCGCGTGGACCTCGACCAGCTCAACCCCCGCGTGATCACCTCGGCTTCGGCTTCGCTCACCGTGACCGGCCGCGTCACCAACATCGGCGACCGGCGGATCAGCAAGCTGGGTGTCCGGCTGCAACTGGGCACGCGGCTGCAGAGCGAGCAGCAGATCGGTGACGTCCTCGCCGGCGACAAGTTCAAGGATCTCGCGGCGACGGAGTTCGTCGACCTCGAACCGGACGAGCTGGAGCCCGGCCAGAGCGCCGCGCTGAACCTGGCCGTCCCGCTCGGTCAGTCCGCCAAGCTGCAGTTCCCGAGGCCCGGCGTGTACCCGCTGCTGGTCAACGTCAACGGGACCCCGGATTTCGGCGGTCCGGAACGGCTGGCGGCGGTCACCCTGCTGATGCCGGTGCTCGGTGTCCCCGGCAAGGCGCCCGCGTCGCGTCCGCCGTCGGCGCCGTCGACGAGCCTGCTGTGGCCGATCGCGAACAGCGTCGTGCACGTCGTCTCCGCCCCACTCGGCGGGCCGCTGACCCTCGCGGACGAGCGGCTGGCGGACGAGCTGGCCGCCGGCGGACGACTGGACTCGCTGGTCGAGGCGGCGCGCGCGGCCGAGGCCGACACGAAGGTCTCGTCGTCGTTGTGCCTGGCCATCGACCCCGACCTGGTCGCGACCGTCGACGCGATGACCCGTGGCTATCAGGTCGCGGGCGGCGCTCCCGGCAAGGGCGTCGAGACCGCGAAGAACTGGCTCGGCAGGCTGAAGGCGCTGGTCGCGGGCCGGTGCGTGGTCACCCTCCCGTTCGCCGACGCCGACCTCACCGCGCTGACGAAGGTCCGCGCCGGTGACGCCACCGACACCGCGCTCATGACCACCGCGCTCGGCGGCGCGGGGACGATCAAGAACCTGCTCGGCATCCAGCCGCAGGACGGCGTGCTCTGGCCCGGCGGCGCCCTCGACTCGCAGACCGTCGAAGCGATCGGCAAGGCGGGCGTCAAGACCGTGCTGACCGATTCGGGCAAGCTCCAGTCCCGCACACCGCTTTCGAGCGGGGTGTCGATCGAAGGGACGGACCTGCGCGCGCAGCCGATCGACGCGCTGATCTCGTCCGCGCTGAACGGCTCGGGGTCCACCCAGAACGGGCTCGGCGCCATCGCCTTCCGTGCCGGGCTCGGCGGGCAGAACGAGGGGCCGGAACGCGCACGGCTGCTGATCGCGCCGCCGCGGCAGTGGGCCGCGACCGGCACCGAACTCACCACGTTCCTGGAGCGGATGGACGACTTCTACACCGCCGGCCTCCTCAAGTCGGCGCCGCTGCCCGAACTACTCGGTGAAGCCCTGTCCGGGACGGCGTCGGTCAACTACGACCCACAGGATCTGACGGCCGCGACCAGCGGCGACGTCACCGCGAAGATGTCCCAGCTCGACAACGAGACACTGGGCCTGTCGTCCGCGATGACGATGGATGCCACCAAACGGGTGAGGCCGGCCGACGTGGTCGCCCCGGTCCGGCTCGCCCTCATCCGGGCCGCGTCGACGTCGTGGCGCGGCGCGGACGCCGCGACCGTCACCGGCAACGCCCGCGGCGATCTGGAGGCGATCCGCAGCCAGGTCACCGTCGAGCGGCCGAAGCAGACGATCGCGCTGGCTTCCGGCGCGGCGCCGCTGCCGGTGTTCATCACCAACAACCTGCCGGTCGGCGTCGCCGTCCAGGTCGCCTTGAAGAACAACGTGGGCCTGCGGCCGACCGACGACACCCAGTTGCAGGCTCAGATGGTCCCGGCCAACAGCGCCCGTAACCGGCTGCTCCCGGTCGAGGCGCTGCGGGCCGGCCGGTTCAGCGTCGACGTGTCGCTGACCACGCCCGACGGGACCCCGCTCGGTTCGGCCGCGCGGTTCGAGCTGACGTCCACGGAGTACGGCGCGATCACCATCATCATCACCATCACCGCGGCGGGTGCGCTGCTGCTCCTGTCGTCCCGCCGGATCTACCGGAGGATCAAGGACTCACGAGCCGATCGGGCGAACGAAACCGCCCCGCGTGTGACCGAGGACGCACAGGTTTAAGTGTTTCCGGGCGTCGCCGATTACCCTGGGTCGAACGATGCCGCCGGGCATCACGTAGCCGAGCACCGAGGATTGGGCACGCGTTGGAAAGAGAGCCGGGTGTACCGCCCGAGCGTGCAGGCCGTCCCCGGCGCGAAGGCACTCCGCCACCGCCCCGCCGTACCGAGGGACCCGCACGCCGTCCGGAGCGTCGTCAGCCGCCCCCGCAGCAGCCCCCGCCCGAACGCGGTGAGCGCCCGCGGCGGGCCGCGCCGCCGCCTCCTCCGCAGCCGGTGGACGGCCGCCGCCAGCGGGTGGCGGGCCGCCCCGACGACGAGACACGGCGGCTGAGGCCACCGCAGGCCCCACCGCAGAACCAGGTACCGCCGCGGAAGGCGCCCCCTCCCCAGGGGACGCCTCCGCCGCCGACCCGTCGTCAGCCGGTTCCGCCGCCGCAGGGCCCGCCGCTGCCGCAGCCGTCCCAGAACCCGCCGCCGCGGCGTCCGGCTGTGTCACAGCCGCCTCCTCAGGCGCTCCACCAGACACCGCCTCCGCCGCATCGCGGGCGCCGCCAGCCGCCACCGGTCCGCCCGTGGCAGGTCGACCGGCGCGACGAACCCGACGCGACGCGGTTCATCCCGCGCACCCCCGGCGTCCCGATGGGCTCGCGCTGGCCGGTCGCCGACCCTGACGTCCTCCGCCCGTACGACCAGCTCGCCACGCAGGTCATGCCGGCGATCAAGGACGCGCCGCTGGTCAAACCGCGGCCGGGGGAGACGGGCGAGCAGGATGTCGCCGCCCCGGCGAAGGCGCCGTCGATCGCGAAGTCGAGCGGCCGGATGGCGATCGCCTCGCTGATCAGCCGCATCACCGGCTTCGCCTGGAAGCTGCTGCTGGTCGCGGCCATCGGCGCCCAGGTGGAGAACGACTCCTTCAACGTCGCCAACACCATGCCGAACATCATCTTCGAGCTGCTGATGGGCGGGGTGCTGTCCAGCCTCGTGGTCCCGCTGCTCGTGCGGTCGCAGGACGACAAGGACGGCGGCGAGGCCTACACCCAGCGGCTGGTCACGGTCGCGGGCACGCTGCTCGTCGTCGGGACGACGATCGCGGTCTTCGCGGCGCCGTGGATCACCAAGCTCTACGTCGACGACAAGGGGCAGGCGAATCCCGACCTGGTCACCGCGTTCGCGTACCTGCTGTTGCCGCAGATCTTCTTCTACGGCTTGTTCGCGCTGCTCTCGGCGGTGCTGAACGCGAAGAACATCTTCGGTCCGACAGCGTGGGCGCCCGTGATCAACAACCTCGTCGTCATCTTCACCATCCTCGTGGTGTGGATCATGCCGGGGAACATCTCCACGGATCCCGTGTCCATCACCGACCCGAAGCTGCTGACCCTGGGCATCGGCGTGACCTCGGGCATCGTGGCGCAGTCGGTGCTGCTGATCCCGCCGCTGCTGCGGTCGGGGTTCAAGTTCAAATGGCGCTGGGGCATCGACAAGCGCATGAAGGAGTTCGGCGGACTGGCGCTGTGGACCGTCGGCTATGTCGCGGTCAGCCAGGTCGGCTACACGATCACGACCCGGGTGCTGACCAGCGGTTCGCAAGGCGGTGTGACCGCGTACAGCAACGCGTGGCTGCTCTTCCAGCTGCCGTACGGCGTCATCGGGGTGTCACTGCTGACCGCGATCATGCCGAGGATGAGCCGCGCGGCAGCGGACGGCGACCACAAGAAGCTGATCGGCGACCTCTCCTACGCCTCGCGGATCTCGACGGTGACACTCCTGCCGATTTCCGCCGTGATGACCATCGTGGGCGGTTCGGTCGGTATCGCCCTGTTCACCTTGGGCAAGGGCACGGTCGAGGACGCGTCGCGGATGGGCGAGGCGCTGGCCATCTCCGCGTTCGCGCTGCTGCCGTACGCGCTGGTCATGCTGCAGATGCGGGTGTTCTACGCGATGAAGGACGCACGGACCCCGGTGCTGATCATGATCGTGATGACCGTGGTGAAGGTGCCGCTGCTGTATCTGTGCCCCGTGCTGTTGTCCCCGGACAACATCGTGCTCGGCGTGATGATGGTCAACGGCCTCACGTTCGTCGTCGGCGCGATCCTCGGTCAGGTCTGGCTGTGGGTGACCCTCGGAAATCTCCGGAGCAAGCGGGTTCTCGGGGTGATCCTCTTCACGGTCGTCGCGAGTGTGCTCGGGGTCGGCGCCGCCTGGCTCGCCGGGCAGATCGTCCCTGACTCGTTCGGGCCTACTTTCCAAGCCTGGGTGAAACTTCTGCTGCAGACGGTGGTCGGGATCGTGGTCTCGTTCGGCGTGCTCATGGCCTTGAAGGTCGAGGAGTTGAAGCCCGCCACGACGAGGATCACCCGGTTGATCAAGCGCGGATAACGATTCACGTACGGATGGCGCGCGTTCACGGGTCGTATTCTGGGTACTCTCGAGGCGGGAGCTACGCGGGAGAGTGCGGTGGATACGAGACGGAGCGAACAGGCAGGGGAGGCCGGCCAGATGGGCATCCGGGCCCAAGGCGGGTCGCTGGCCCCTGGCCGGGTCGTCGGTGACGGCCGGTATCGCCTGCTCGCACAGTTCGGGGTGGACGAGCGGGCCGCCGCGCATCTTTGGCGTGCCCGCGACGGGCAGCTGAAGCGGGACGTGGCGCTGACGCTGCTGGTCGGCGACCCCGCGGACGCGGAAGCCGCCCGGCTCGCGCGCCGGACGCTGGAGCGTGCCGCGCACGCCTCCAAGTTCGGCCACGGCGGGGTCGCGCGCGTTCTCGACGTGCTCAGCCTCGGCAGCGGCGTCACATCGAGCGAAGGTCTGCTCGGTGTCGTCGTCGCGGAATGGACCAAGGGCAGCGACCTGGTCGACCTGGTGGCGCAGCGCCCGGTGGCGCCCGCCGCGGCGGCCAGGATGGTGCAGGCGCTGGCGGAAGCCGTCGACCACGCCCATCAGAACGGTCTCGTCCTCGGCCTCGACCACCCGCAGCGTCTCCGGCTCACCCCGGACGGCGCACTGAAGCTCGCCTTCCCGGGCCCCTTGCCCGAAGCGACCCTTCGCGACGACGTCAAAGCACTCGGCGCCGTCCTGTACCTGCTGCTGACCGGCCGGTGGGCCCTTCCCGGTGGCCCGGCCGCGATCCCGGCGGCGCCGCACGCGCCGACCGGCCGTGTCATCCCGCCGCGTTCACTGGTCCCGACGGTGCCCGTTGAGCTGTCCTCGCTCGCCGTCCGCACCATCGAGGACGGCGGCCACGGCGGTATCCGCACCAGCGCGGCCATCCTGCGTGTCCTGGACCAGGTCGCCGAAGCCGAAGAACGCACCCAGCTGATCAAGGCCGTCGGCGAGGAAGAGGCCGTGGCCGAATCGGACGGCACGGTCTGGACGACGAAGAAGCCGGTCAAGGACGTCGCGCGCCGCAAGAAGCTGGCGTTCGGCGTGACCGTGCTGGTCGTCGCGACCGTGGTCATCCTCGCCTGGGGCGGGATGATGCTGATCAACCTGTTCCAGGGCGAGTCGAAGTCCAGCGGTCCGAAAATCAACGTCGCCGCGTCCTCTTCGCAGGTCGCGCCGCCGCCCTCGGGCGAGCAGCCGCCGCCGGCCCAGCAGAAGCCGTCCCCCGCCGTGGGTGCCGCGGTGAAGCCGTCGGCCGTGGCCGTCTACAACCCGGGCAGCAAGGGCGACAGCCCTGGCAAGGCCAGGAACACCACCGACGGTGACACGGTCACCTCGTGGAAGACCGACCAATACGACAAGCAATTCCCGGTGCTCAAGGACGGCGTCGGACTGGTCGTGACCTTCAAGGACCCGATCAACCTCACCCAGGTCAAGATCGACGCGGCGAGCCCCGGCTCGAAGGTCGAGATCCGCTCCGCCGACAAGAAGAACCCGAAGCTCGACGAAACGAAGGTCGTCGGGACCGGAGACCTCGCGGAGGGCGAGTCGACCATCGCGTTGCAGCAGCCTCAGCAGGGTCAGTACTTCATCATCTGGATCACTCAGCTGGGTGAAGATGACAAAGGAAAGTTCGTCACCGAACTCAACGAGCTGACCTTCCTGCCTGCGGGGTGACGGCGGACACCGGGTCAGTAGGCTCTCCCGGGTGACAGCTGCAGCTCCCACGGACGCGGATCTCATAGCGGCGCATGCCGCTGGAGACCCGCACGCGTTCAGTGAACTGGTCCAGCGACATCGAGACCGCATGTGGGCGGTGGCCCTGCGCACCTTGCGGGATCCGGAAGAAGCCGCGGACGCCCTGCAGGACGCCTTCATCTCCGCGTTCCGAGCAGCGGGCAACTTCAGAGCAGAATCGCAGGTCACGACGTGGTTGCACCGCATCGTCGTGAACGCGTGCCTCGACCGCATCCGGCGGGGCAAGGCCAGACCGACCGTTCCGTTGCCCGAGACCGGGCAGTTCAACGAGCCCGCTTCACCGCGTGACTCGATGTCGGAACGCGAGACGAGCCTGGTCGTCAAGGAAGCCCTCGACCAGCTCCCCGAAGAGCAGCGTGCCCCGATCGTGTTGGTCGACGTCGAGGGATACTCCGTCGCCGAGACGGCGAAGATGCTCGGCATCGCCGAGGGCACGGTCAAGAGCCGGTGTGCCCGAGGTCGCGGAAAGCTCGCGAAGGTTCTCGGACATCTACGGAACCCCGATGCGATTGCGAACGTCCCAACTCACGAAAGCAAACGAGAGCGCGCTACCCCGCAACGGGGTGCCAGGCGTCCTCAGGGCACGCCGGGTGACGGGGAGGGACGATGACAGACGAGAGCAGGGGGATCGGTGGGACCGTCGGTCCGCCGTGGTCTGTCGATGTGCTCGCCGACCTGCACGCAGGTGTGCTGGACGAGCGAGAAGCGGCCAAGCTGTGGCCGCTGGTGAACGCCGACCCCGAAGCACTGGCGATCATCGAAGCACTCGAAGCGACCACGGCCGACCTCGCGGAACTCGCGAACGAGCCGGTCGCGCCGATGCCGGCGGAGTACGCGGCACGGATCGACGCCGCGCTGGCCGCCGAAATGCGAGTGTCGCCTGCGTTTCAAGGCGCATCTGAACGGCCGCAGGAGCAGGTCGCCCCGGTGGTGGACCTCGCGGCCGCACGGCGGCGGCGGAACAAACGGATCGGCTGGGGCGCCGGAATAGCGACCGTGGCGGCGGCGGCCATCGCCGCCGTGGCGATAGTCGTCCCGGCCACCCGGGAGCCGGATTCGGGCGGTATCGCCCAGCCCGCGCCGTCGGCTCCTTCCGGACCTTCGGTCGGCGGAGACGGCGGAGGTGCCGAAGCCCTCGTCGGCAAGGCGATCGGCGTCCGCGACTTCGGCTCGCTGAAGACCGAAGAACGCCTCGACGCCTGCGTCGCCGCGGCCGGAATGGACGCCGACGTGCGGCCGGAGGGCATCCGGCCGGTGAACGTCGCGGGCAAGGACGGCGTGATGGTGATCTACACCACAGGCAAACTCGCCCAGTTCCGCATCGTCGCCTTCGGTGCCGACTGCGGCCCCGGCAACCCGGCGGTCCTCTTCGACAAGATCATCGGAGCGAAGTAGCAGACGAGACGTGGTAGCAGCGGCAGAAAAAGATCTCCCTGCTGCCTCCGGCCGCTAATAGAGGTCCCTTGCTCTCCGGATGGGAGCAAGGGACCTTTGCCACCACCTCGGCGCGGGCGGGGAAGTAGCGCCGGTCACCCCGGGAACACCGGCCCTTACGATCGTGTTGAGCCTGGTGAACAGGTCACTACGAGCGGAGGTCACGGGTGGCTGCCGAGGAGATCAGGAACCTGATCATTGTGGGATCGGGTCCTGCGGGATACACCGCCGCTGTCTACGCGGCACGGGCGCAGCTCGAACCGCTGGTGTTCGAGGGCACTCAGTTCGGCGGTGCGCTGATGACGACGACGGAGGTCGAGAACTTCCCCGGCTTCCGCGAAGGCATCCAGGGTCCCGACCTCATGGAAGAGATGCGCGAGCAGGCCAAGCGTTTCGGCGCCGACCTGCGCCAGGAGGACGTCGAGTCCGTCGAGCTGACCGGTGACGTCAAGTACGTCTTCGCGAACGGCAAGCGCTACGCGGCCCGCGCGGTCGTGCTCTCGATGGGCGCCGCGGCCCGCTATCTGAACGTGCCCGGCGAGCAGGAACTGCTCGGCCGCGGGGTTTCGGCCTGTGCCACCTGCGACGGTTTCTTCTTCCGCGACCACGACATCGTGGTCGCCGGCGGCGGCGACTCGGCGATGGAGGAGGCGACCTTCCTGACGAAGTTCGCCAAGTCCGTGACGATCGTCCACCGCCGCGAGGAGTTCCGCGCTTCCAAGATCATGCTGGAGCGTGCCCGCGAGAACGAGAAGATCAAGTGGGCGCTCAACAAGCAGATCACCGAGGTCGAGGGTGAGGGCAAGGTCGAGGGCCTGAAGCTCAAGGACACGGTCACCGGTGAGGAGTCCAAGCTGGACGTGACCGGGTTCTTCGTCGCGATCGGTCACGACCCGCGCAGCGAACTGGTGCGCGGCCAGGTGGACCTCGACGAGGACGGCTACGTGCTCACCAAGGGCCGCACCTCGTACACGAACCTTCCCGGCGTTTTCGCCGCGGGCGACCTGGTCGACCGCACGTACCGGCAGGCGATCACCGCCGCGGGCTCGGGCTGCGCCGCGGCGATCGACGCGGAACGATGGCTGGCGGAGCACGCCGGTGTCGAGGCCGCCCAGGAGACCCCTGAGCTGGTCGGTGGCGGCTACGGCGCCACCACCGACTGACTTTCGCAACACCGGAGTTTCACCACCCAGAAGGAGACACCATGGCCAACACCGTGACGGTGACCGACAAGACGTTCGTCGACGACGTGCTGACGAGCGAGAAGCCCGTCCTGGTCGACTTCTGGGCGACCTGGTGCGGTCCGTGCAAGATGGTCGCCCCGGTACTCGAGGAGATCGCGGCCGAGAACGGCGAGAAGCTGACGGTCGCGAAGCTCGACATCGACGCCAACCCGAACACTGCGCGTGACTACCAGGTGATGTCGATCCCGACGCTGATCCTGTTCCAGGGCGGCAAGCCGGTGAAGCAGATCGTCGGCGCCAAGCCGAAGGCCGCGCTGCTGTCGGACCTCGCCGACGTCCTCTGATCTCGCGTTTCACCTGCCGAAACCCGGGGCCTGCCCAGGCTCCGGGTTTCGTCGTCACGGGGAATGGGTAGATCTCTCCGTTATGGGAACGCCTGGACGAGTTCCACGAACGGGGACTTGACGCACCGACCGGGCCTCCGCGCTCACCGAGAGTTCACAGGGCACAATAGAGCACCGGGGTTCGCCCCGCAGGGTTTTCATAGTCGTGCATCGAGCTCGATCGGTGCCCCAAGGGAAGAGCGAGGAGTGCATGCGGGTACTCCGCCGCGGTGACGCCGGACCGGACGTCGCCGAGATCAGGTCCACGCTGGCGGCGATGGAGCTGCTCCCGCCGGTGACCGAATCCGGGGAGTACGAGGTCTTCGACACGGCGATGGAACATGCCGTGCGGGCGTTCCAGCAGCGCCGTGGGCTCATCACCGACGGTCTGGTGGGTCCGGCCACCTATCAGGCGCTTCGCGGCGCCGGCTTCCATCTCGGCAGCCGGCCGCTGACCTACATGTTCTCCGCCCCCATGCAGGGTGACGACGTCTTCGCGCTCCAGGAGCGGCTGACCGAGCTCGGTTTCGACGCCGGCCGCCCGGACGGCCACTTCGGTCCCCAGACCGAGCGTGCGCTCAAGACCTTCCAGCGCGACATGCGCCTGGTCGCCGACGGTATGTGCGGCCCGGCCACCATCCGTGAGCTGCACCGGCTCTCTTCGCCGCGTGCCCGCGGCGGCCGCCCCGTTTTCCTGCGCGAGCAGGAGCAGGTGCGGCAGGCGGGCCCCCGGCTGCGCGGCAAGCGCATCGTGATCGACCCTGGCCACGGCGGCGAGGACCTCGGGGTCGTCGCGGGCGGCTTGCGCGAGGCGGACATCGCCTGGGACCTGGCGCGGCGGCTCGAAGGCCGGATGCAGGCCACGGGCATGGAGGCGCTGATCTCGCGCGGCCCGAACCAGAGCCCGACTGAGGGTGAGCGGGCGAAGTTCGCGAACGAGGCGGGCGCCGACCTGTTCCTTTCGCTGCACAACGACAAGAACCCCTCGCCCAAGGCGCAGGGGGTCGCGAGCTTCCACTTCGGCACCGGCAACGGCACCACGTCGACCGTCGGTGAGTTGCTGGCCGGCTTCATCCAGCGCGAGCTGGCCGCCCGCACCGGCATGCTCGACTGCCGCACGCACTACAAGACCTGGGAGATCTTCACCCGCACCCGCTGCCCCGCGGTGCGGATCGAGATCGGCTACCTGACCAACCCCGAGGACAGCCGCAAACTGGCGGACCCGGCTTTCCGCGACGTCGTCGCCGAAGGCATCCTGGTCGCTGTGAAGCGCCTGTACCTCCTCGGCGAAGGCGACCAACCGACCGGCACGTTCACCTTCGCGGACGTCCTGGCCCACGAACTCGCCAAAGCGGAGTAGCCAGTCCTCCACACCCGCACGCGGGCGCACATCCCTCTGCCGACGCCCTCGGCACAACCGGTTGTGTGCCCCGTCCCCCGAGTACGCCACCCCTAGCTCCACCCGGCGCGCAGCCCCCACCCTTCCCGGGGGGCGTCCCCAAGTCCAGCCTACCCATCCACAGATTTTCCACCGCTCCTAGCAGCGATCTGTGGATAACTCGGCGGGTTACCCACAGCTGTCCCCAGGCAGGGGGATGGCTGCTGCGCGCGCTCTGGAACTCTGCTAAAGCGGGGCGAAGAAGGTCAGGCGCGGCCCATGCTCGGCTCGGCCGTCGTGATGGAGACCTGGCCGAGTAGCCGTTCGAGGGCCGCCTCCACGTCTTCCTTCCACGAGATCGCCGACCGCAGTTCCAGCCGCAGCCGCGGCCACCGCGGATGCGGCCGCACGGTCTTGAACCCGACACTCTGCAGGAACGCGGCGGGCAGGACACAACTGTGCCCGCCGTCCGGATCGGTCTCGTCGGGCTTGGCGTCCCCGAAGGCCTCGATCGCGCGAACCCCGCGTTTGGTGAGGTCCTTCGCGACGGCCTGCACCAGCATCCGGCCGAGCCCGCCGCCCTGGAATTCGGGAAGCACCTGGAAGGCGGTCAGCAGGACCGCGTCGGGGCCGGGGGGCGAAGTCGGGAAAGCCAGCGAGCGCGGCACGGCGTTCGGCGGCGCGTAGAGCACGAAACCGACGGGCAGGGTGTCGCTGTAGACGATCCGGCCGCAGGAACCCCACTCCAGCAGCACGCTGGAGACCCAGGCTTCCTTTTCGACCTCTGTCGCGCCGTATTCCTCGGCCTGCGCCTTCAGATGCGGTGCCAGCTCCCAGTACACGCAGCGGCGACAGCTCTTGGGCAGGTGTTCGAGGTTGTCCAGGGTTACGCCCACGACGCGACGCGACACAGACAAACCTCCCTGAATGAGGAACACCCGACGCGGCCTTGTCCCGAGCAGGGCTCACTGAAGGGGTCCAGACCGAGGATAGGCCGATGTGATGAACACCGAAAGGCCAGGGCCCCTCAAGGGAGGGTGGTTACACTCGATGGAACTACCAGTCGGTAGCGACTATGTCCACTTCGAAGCCGGGTGAAGCGCCTGATGACCGAGAACCGCCCTGTCCGGCCGGAGCCCGGCCGACACAACCTCGACCCTCATCTCGACCGCTACGCCGCTCGTACGGCCGGGATGACTGCTTCCGAGATCAGGGCCTTGTTCGCGGTGGCCAGTCGCCCCGAAGTGGTGTCGCTCGCCGGCGGGATGCCGAACCTCGCCGCGCTCCCGTTGGACACGCTGTCCGCGCAGGTCGGCGAGCTCATCGCCCAAGACGGCCTGGTCGCGCTCCAGTACGGCTCCGCGCACGGCATCCCGTCGCTGCGTGAGCAGATCTGCGAAATCATGGCCCTCGAGGGCATCAAGGCCCACCCGGACGACGTCGTCGTGACGGTCGGCTCCCAGATGGGGCTCGACATGGTCACCCGGCTGTTCTGCGATCCGGGTGACGTCATCATCGCCGAGGGCCCGTCGTACGTCGGCGCGCTGGGCTCGTTCGCCGCGTACCAGGCGGACGTCGTCCATGTCGCGATGGACGACCACGGCCTGGTCCCCGAGGGGCTCCGCGCCGCGCTCGCGGAGACACGGAAAGCGGGCCGCCGGGTCAAGTTCCTCTACACGATCCCCAACTTCCACAACCCCGGCGGCGTCACGCTGGCCGTCGAGCGGCGCGCGGAGATCGTGGAGATCTGCCGGGAGAACGACATCCTCATCGTCGAGGACAACCCGTACGGACTGCTCGGCTTCGGCGGGCAGACGTACCCCGCGCTCCGCTCGATCGACCCCGACAATGTCGTTTACCTGGGCTCCTTTTCGAAGACGTTCGCGTCCGGCCTGCGGGTCGGCTGGGTGCTCGCGCCGCATGCCGTCCGGGAGAAACTCGTGCTCGCGGCCGAGTCCGCGACGCTTTGTCCGCCAACGCTTAACCAGTTGATCGTGTCGCGATACCTCTCGACGCACGACTGGATGGGGCAGATCAAGACCTTCCGCGAGAACTACCGGGAGCGACGGGACGCGATCCTGTCCGCGCTCGATCAGCACATGCCCGCCGGTTGCAGCTGGACCAAACCCGATGGCGGTTTCTACGTCTGGATGACCGTCCCCGAGGGCGTGGACACGAAGGCGATGCTGCCGCGGGCCGTCACGGCCCGTGTCGCGTACGCCTCCGGAACCGGTTTCTACGCCGACGGTTTCGGCAGCAGACAGCTTCGACTTTCCTACTGCTACCCGACGCCCGAGCGGATCCGCGAAGGTGTCCGGCGGCTCGCCGCGGTGCTCGAGTCCGAAATGGACCTCGCGCGTACCTTCGGTAACGCGAGCCCACGCTCGATCTCGGGGCCGCAGAACCCTTCTCCGGACACGGTCTGATCGGCCGGACGTCCCCAAGCACAAAGGAGTCTCGGTGGTCGACCGCACCGTTGCCGTACTCGCAGGCGGACTTTCCCACGAACGCGATGTCTCTCTCCGCTCCGGACGCCGGCTCTCGGTCGCGTTGCGGGCGGAAGGTCTCATCGTCGAGGAGTGGGACACCGACGCGGGCCTGCTCGAACGCCTGCGCACCCAGCGGCCTGACGCGGCCATCGTCGCCCTTCACGGTGGTGAGGGGGAGAACGGCGCGGTGCAGACGGTGCTGGAGATGCTCGACGTGCCTTACGTCGGGACCAGTTCGCGGGGCTGCCGCCGCGCGTGGGACAAGCCGACGGCCAAGGCACTCGTCGCCGACGCGGGTTTCACCACGCCGGACTGGGTCGTGCTGCCGCACAGCACCTTCCGCGAACTCGGCGCGCAGGCCGTGCTCGACTCGATGGTCGAGACGCTGGGCCTGCCCATGATCCTCAAACCGGACCAGGGCGGTTCGGCGCTGGGCGCCCAGGTCGTCAAGGACGCCGCTGAAATGCCCGGCGCGATGGTCGGCTGCTTCGCTTACGGAGACACCGTTCTCGCCGAGAAGTTCGTATCCGGCGTTGAGGTGGCCGTGACGGTCATCGAAGGCGCGGAAGGCCCCGAGGCCCTGCCCGCGGTCGAGATCGTGCCGGAGAGCGGCGTGTACGACTACACCGCCCGCTACACCGCCGGGCTGACCGATTTCTTCACCCCCGCGCGGATCCCCGACGACGCCGCCAAGGCGGTCAGCGAGCTGGCCGTCGCCGTGCACCGGCAACTCGGGCTTCGCGACATCTCCCGCACCGACGCCGTGGTCGCCGAAGACGGCACGGTCTACTTCCTCGCGGTGAACCTGTCCCCGGGCCTGACCGAGACTTCGATCGTCCCGGTGGCGATCGAGGCGTCCGGTGCCACCCTCGGCTCGGTCTTCGCCGACCTCGTGGGACGGGCGATTTCCCGCAAGAGCTGAGTCTTTCAGTTCTGGACGGCGACTACCTGGTACTCGTCTTCGTAGACGACCCGGCCCGGATTCGCCGACCGGACGGTCTCGCACGGGATCTCGTGCGCCTCGAGAATCGCCAGGTAGCCGTCGACCCGCTCGATGAAGACACGAGCGGTCGCCTTGAACCACGCTGCGGCTCCGGGATTGACCTCCGCGTCGTAGACGCTCGGATCGGCGTGCGCCGGGTTGATGAAGTTCGCGTCGTACCAGTCGTTGTTCGCCCTGCGGAAGGCTTCCTGCTCGACGGTCAGGCGTCCGGCCCGGGCGAGCCCGTTCACGAGACCGAAGACGCCGGTGAAGTTTCCACGCTCATCGCGGACCGGGCTCTGGAAGCGGACGAAGGGGAGACCGGTCACCGCCGAGGCCAGCCGCGGATCCAGGCCAGCAGCTCTTCGTCGCGCAGAGAGCCGATCACGACATCGGCGGGGAAGTCCTGCTGCTTCAAGGTGGGAACCCCGATGACGGTCATCCCGGCCGCTCGCGCCGACCGGAGACCGGTCGGCGAGTCCTCGAACGCCAACGCGTCGACGGGATCGACGTCGAGCAGTGCGCAGGCGGTCCGGTACATCTCCGGATCGGGCTTCGGCGCGGCCACCTCGTCGGCGGCCAGTTTCACGGGAAACATCTCCGAAAGCCCGCCGCGAACGAGCGCGGCTTCGAGGAGCGCCCGGGGCGAGTTGCTCGCGACGGCGACCGGGACGGCGGCGGCGGTCAACTCGACCAACTCGCGCGCGCCGGGCATCGCCTCCGCTTTCGCGGTGACGACTTCGGTCACCAACCTCAGCAACTCGTCCGCGATCTCGGCGCCGCCCTCGGGTTCGCCGAACGCCTCCGCCATCGCGTCGGCGGCGGCCGGGAGCGACTTGCCGATCACCAACGCCTTCTCGTCCGGACCGAAGGGCAGACCTCGCCGAGCGAACAGCTCGGTCTCGGCGACCGACCAACACGGCTCGGTGTCCATGAGTAGTCCGTCGCAGTCGAAGACCACCGCGCGGGGATTTCGACCGCCGACGAGCCCTTTCATACTTGCCCCCAGTTCAAGTACGCAGCGTGATTTCTCTGTCGACACCCAGCTATCGTCACCGTGACAAAACGACCTGGGGTAATCCCTAATCGGTTTCGCGTGTCTGATTTGCCTGATTTTGATCCATCAGCGCCACGATGCGTTCAAGATCGTCAACGGACCCGAATTCGAGCGTGATCCGACCTTTTCGGCGACCCAAGTCGACCTTCACGCGAGTGTCGAACCGGTCCGAGAGCCGGTTCGCCAGCTCCTGAAGACCGGGAGCCTGGATCGGCTTGCGCGGAGCGGGCTTCGGCTTGGCCGGCTTTTCGCTCTTCTTGAGCGTGACGGCTTCTTCGGTCGCGCGGACCGACATGCCTTCCGCGACGATCCGCGCGGCCAGCTCTTCCTGACTGTCGGCGTCTTCGAGGGAGAGCAGCGCCCGCGCGTGACCCGCCGAAAGCACCCCGGCCGCGACCCGCCGCTGGACCGCGAGGGGGAGTTTGAGCAAGCGGATCGTGTTGGTGATGACCGGCCGGCTGCGCCCGATCCGGCCCGCCAGCTCCTCGTGCGTGACCGCGAACTCGTCGAGCAGCTGCTGATACGCCGCCGCCTCTTCGAGCGGGTTGAGCTGAACGCGGTGGATGTTCTCGAGCAGCGCGTCGCGCAGCATCGCCTCGTCGGCGGTCTGGCGGACGATCGCCGGGATCGCCTCCAGCTCCGCCAGCTGGGAGGCACGCAGGCGCCGCTCGCCCATGACGAGTTCGTACTCGTCGGAGCCGAGCTCCCGGACCACGATGGGCTGCATGAGCCCGAACTCGCGGATCGAGTGCTCCAGCTCGTTGAGCGCGTCCTCGTCGAAGACCTGCCGCGGCTGCTTCGGGTTCGGCTTGATCTGGCTGACCGGCACCTCGCGGTAGACCGCGCCGGCGACCGTTCCGCCGTGTGAACCGGCCGCACCGTTGGCCGCGAACCAGCCCTTGTCATCCGGCCCGACGGGCTTGCTCGCGGGCGCGGACGGGGCAGGGGAGCCGTTCTCGGCCGGGGCCGCCGAACCCGGCGGCGGGCCGGTGGGGATCAGGGCGGCGAGCCCGCGCCCGAGCCCCCCTCTGCGCTCGCTCATGCCGTACCGCTCCTTTCCTTCATCTCCACCCCACGTTGCGCGATCTCCTTGGCCGCGTCCACGTAGCTCATCGCACCCCGGGAACCCGGGTCGTACGCGAGGACCGTCTGCCCGTATCCGGGGGCTTCGGAGACCTTCACGCTGCGCGGGATCACCGTCTTGAGAACAGTGTCCCCGAAGTGGTTCCGGACCTCGTTCGTCACCTGATCGGCCAGCTTCGTCCGGCCGTCGTACATGGTGAGCAGGATCGTGGAGACGCTGAGTTCGCGGTTCAGGTGCGCCTGGACGAGCTCGATGTTGCTCAGCAGCTGACCCAGACCTTCGAGCGCGTAGTACTCGCACTGGATCGGGATCAGCACCTCCTGCGCGGCGACCATCGCGTTGACGGTCAACAGGCCGAGCGACGGCGGGCAGTCGATGAAGACGTAGTCGACGCCGATCTCGTCGAGGATCTCGGACGACAGCGCCTCCTTGAGCCGCATCTCGCGGGACGCCATGGAGACGAGTTCGATCTCGGCGCCGGCGAGGTCGATGGTCGCGGGCACGCAGTAGAGGTTGGGCGACTGCTCGCTCTGGGCCGCCGCCTCGGCGAGCGACACCTCGCCGATCAGTACCTCGTAGATCGACGGCGTGCCGGATCGGTGGTCGATATCGAGCGCGGTGCTCGCGTTGCCCTGGGGGTCGAGGTCGATCACGAGCGTCTTGAGCCCGTGCACGGCAAGGGCGGCGGCGAGGTTCACCGTGCTCGTCGTCTTGCCGACGCCGCCCTTCTGGTTGGCGACCGTCAGCACCCGCCGGCGGTTCGGCCGGGGGAGCGCACCCTCCTTGGGGTGCAGCACACTGGCGGCGCGGACGGCTTCTTCGGCGATGGGCGTCCAGCCGAGTTCCTGGCCGACGCTCGCAGGGTCGGACGGCGGGGGAGTCACCGGTCTCGAGCCTCCTCTGTAGTGGACGTGAGAGTCGTTCTGCGTTGTTTCACGTGGAACCGGTCTAGCTGCGCCTGCCGCGCGATCGAGACAGTTTGGGGGGCAGACGGTGAATCACGACGACCGTGCTCGGAACCTCGAGCACCTTGGCGCCGCACTCGAAGACTTCCGGTTCGCCGCCGCCGGCCTTCCGGACGGCGGCGCGATCGCGTTCGATTTCCTCTCCAGCGCTCGCTCCTTTGAGGGCGACCAGAGCACCTTGGGAACGCACGAGCGGGAGGCACCAGTTCGCGAGCCGGGCCAACGGAGCGACCGCCCGGGCGGTGACGACATCCGCGCCACCGAGCTCCTCACGTACCTGCCGCTCCTCCGCGCGCCCGCGGACAACGGTGATGGGGAGTTCCAGCTTCTCGGCAACCTCGGCCAGCCAGTCGACGCGGCGGGCCATCGGTTCGAGCAGAACGATATCGAGGTCCGGTCGGCTGATCGCGAGCGGTACACCCGGAAGGCCCGCGCCTGAGCCGACATCGACCACGCGGGCGCCGTCCGGGATCCGTTCGCCGATCACGGCGGAGTTGAGGACGTGGCGCTCCCACAGCCGGTCGACCTCCCTGGGGCCGATCAGCCCGCGCTCGACGCCGTGCCGCTCCAGGAGTTCGACGTAGCCGACGGCTTGCTCGGCGCGGTCTCCGAATACTTCCGACGCCGCGCTCCGTACCGATGCGGCGACCCCGTCCAAGCCCACTCTCGCTCCTCAACCCTCGACGCCGTTTCACGTGAAACGCGCTCCACTGATTGTCCATGACGCTGACCGCAAAGCGGGGAGACAGTCCGAAGTTGTGGACAACTCCACTCGCCCTCGCCCGTTTCACGTGAAACGCCACGCGTGTAATTCATCCGGACAACAAAGAAGCGGCCCGCCGGATGACCGGCGGGCCGCTTCGTTCGAGAAAACCGTCAGGCGGGGAAGATGACGACCCGGCGCTTCGGGTCCTCTCCTTCGCTCTCGCTCTTGACCCCGTCGACGGCGGCGACCGCGTCGTGCACGACCTTCCGCTCGAACGGGCTCATCGGCTGCAGCCGGACACGCTCGCCGGAGGAGACCACCGTCTCGGCGGTCGAGCGGCCGAGCTCGCGGAGCTCCTCGCGGCGGTCCGCTCGCCAGCCCGCGATGTCCAGCATCAGCCGGCTCCGCGAACCAGTCTCCTGCTGCACCGCCAGTCGAGTCAGCTCCTGCAGCGCCTCAAGGACGGTGCCGCGGGGGCCGACGAGCTTCTCCAGGTCTTCGCCGCCGTCGATGCTGACGATCGCGCGGCCCGCTTCGACATCGAGGTCGATGTCGCCGTCATAGTCCAAAAGGTCGAGCAGCCGCTCGAGGTAGTCACCGGCGATGTCGCCCTCCTTCACGAGGACGTCGTCGTCGACACCTCCCTTGCGAGCGGTCTCTTCAGCGGCGGCCTCAACGTCGGCTGCGCTGTTCTCCTCGGCGTCGATCGTGTCGATCGTCTCCGCCATTACTGGTCTCCTCTCCGGCCCGGATCGGCGTCAGCGACGCTTCCGGCCCGATTTCTTAGTCGAGTCCGAGATGAGACCGGGCACGTCCGCACCGTTCTCCTTCGAGCCGTTCGTCGACGACTCGGCCGTTCCGTCTTTGGCGTCCTTCTTCTCCGCGGTGGAGGATTCGGTCTGGGCGAAGCCGTGCGGCGAGCCCGCCTTCTTGACCTGACCGCCGGAGGACTGCTTGTTCCTCTTCTGCTGGACCGGCTTCTGACCGGGGCGCGGCGCAGTCGGCTTCTGGCCCGGCTTCGGGCCGAGGTTCGCGCGCTTCTCCTTCTCGGCCGCCTTGCGGGCCTCTTCTTCCTTGTCGATCTTCGTGTAGACGAGGCGCTGCTGCATCAGGGTCCAGCCGTTGTTGGCGAGCCAGTAGATGAGCAGACCGATCGGGAACAGCGCACCGAAGACGAGGACACCGATCGGGAAGACGTACATCGTGAGCTTGTTCATCATCGCGGTCTGCGGGGTGGCCGACTCGGGGTTCTGGCGCTGGACCGAGTGCCGCGCGGTGAGGTGCGTCGCGATACTCGCGACGATCATCAGCGGGATCGCGACCGGAGCGACGCCCCAGTGGAACCCGGGAGCCGCGTTCCCTCCGCTGACCATGTCGACGCCGGTGTAGATGGCGTCGCCGAGGTTGACGCCGAACAGCTTCGCGTGAACGTAGGACTCGACACCGGCCTGGTCGAAGAAGTAGTTCTCGGTCTTCGGGCCGCCATACGGGTTGATGGTGAACATCCGCAGGACGTGGTTAAGGCCGATGAAGACCGGGATCTGGAGCAGCATCGGAAGGCAGCTGCCCAGCGGGTTGACGCCGTGCTCCTTCTGGAGCTTCTGCATCTCCATCGCCTGGCGCTGCCGGTCGTTGGAGTACTTCTTCTGGATCTTCTTCATTTCCGGCGCGAAGTCCTGCATCTTCTTCATCGACCGGACCTGGTTCACGAACGGCTTGAACATGATGCCGCGGACGGTGACCGTCAGGAAGACGATCGCGAGGACCCAGGAGATCGCGTTCGCCTCACCGAACACGAGCCCGAAGACCTTGTGCCAACACCACAAGATGAAGGACACGGGGTAGTAGATGAAGTCGAGCACTGAGCTACTCCTCGATCGGTGTTTCAGGTCGGCGGTGGCGCCACGAGAACGTCTCGGGTACCGGGTCGCGGCCGGGCATGGTCCACGGGCCACAGCGCAGCAGACGCCGGGCCGCGAGATAACTACCGCGGCCGGCGCCGTGCCGGGTCAGTGCCTCGACGGCGTACGCGCTACAGCTCGGGTAGAACCGGCACGCCGGAGGAAAGAAGGGGGAGATCGCCTTGCGGTACAGCTTGATGGGCAGGAGCAGCACCCATGCCACCGGGCCGGGGCGGGCGTCTTCGGTGGTCTCGTTCTCGGTGGCTCGCATGCCGTTACACCGCTGATCCGTTGTCGGGGGCTCGCGTCTGGCGGGACTTCCCGGTGACGGCAGAATGCGCCGAGTGCCCGGACAGCCCGAGGCGTCGCAACGACGCGTCGAGGTCCGAGCCGAGTTCCGCGCTGGACGCGTCCGCGGCCGGTGGTAGTGCCCGTATCACCAACGAGCTCCCCGGCGGCAGTGTTCCGAGCCTGGCGGAAATGAGATGCCTCAACCTGCGGGTGACCCGGTGACGGACCACCGAATTGCCGACGGCCTTGCTCACCACAAAACCCGCCCGTGCCGCTTCGGCGGCATCGGGCGGGTCCGTGGTCAACGCATGGACGACGAGGCGGCGCCTGCCTGCCTTGGCCCCACGCCGCATCACGGCACGGAAATCCTCACTGCGCCGCAACCTCGCGGCGGCCGGCAGCACGACGTCCCTCGACGGCGACCGGATCAGGCGGACAGCGCGCCGCGGCCCTTGCGACGGCGAGCCGCCAGGATGGCCCGGCCGGCGCGGGTCCGCATCCGAAGCCGGAACCCGTGGACCCGGGCGCGTCGGCGGTTGTTCGGCTGGAAGGTGCGCTTACCCTTGCTCACGGCTAACTTCTCCTGTTTCTCGGCCGCCGGGAACGGTTCGACCCGTTCCTGGCGTGTCGTGCTGACGCACGGCAGTCTCTGGTGTCTCCTACCAACGTGTGGCCTCGTCACGTCGAGCGACGACAACGTGGGCACGCGAAACGCCCCCGCTGTATACGGGAGACCTTACGAGGGTACGCACCCGCCCCCCGAGCCCGGCAGGCACCCCCTCGACCACGCACCGCGACGGTACGTGGAGAGTGATCACCGACGACGCGAGGGCATCGAATGGCAACACGCCGTACACCGTGAAATGCTTGCGCGCGAGGATGCCTTGTGGCAACGAGCGGGGCTTGTTAGCGTGCCCCTCCCGGGTTTTCGCCGAGGTGGAACGGTGCAGGCGCCCGGGTGTCCTTGGGGATGTGGAGGCGTCCCGTCGGCATACGTCGAGCCCGCAGGTGACGTCACCGCGGGCCGCCGTACATTAGTGCACAGCTGTGGACAACTATGTGGATATTTGCTGTGCGCATGAGTCGATCGGGCCAGGATGACGCTCGACCCGGCGTTTCGGGCCGCTGAGTGATCTCGCCGCAGCGCACCGATGAGGGGAGGGGAGTCAGGCAGGTGTCCGATCACCAGCACAATCTTGGCGTCATCTGGGAACAGGTCGTGCGCGAGCTGTCGGATGGCACCCTCTCCCCGCAGCAGCGCGCCTGGATGCGGGTGACCCGGCCGATCGGCCTGCTCGACGGCACCGCGCTTCTCGCCGCCCCCAGCGACTTCGCCAAGGAAGCGATCGAGCGCGCTCTCCGCGGCGCCATCACCGAAGCCCTTTCGCGCCGGCTCGGCCGCGCGGTCTCGCTCGCGGTGAAGGTCGACAGCACCGAGCCCTCGATGCCTCCGCCTCCGCCCTCGCCCGGCCCCCGCTACGAACCGACGTCACCCAGCCGGGTGGAAAACGGTTCCGGACCGGTGCCGGGTACTCCTCCGCTGCCCGAAGGCGACGGCATGCTGTCCCCGACCAGGCCCCGGCCCGAGCCTCCGAAGCCGAGGCCGCCGAGGCAGCAGCCGGTGGACAACAGCCTCAACGATGGCGATGACAGCGATGAAGAAGTCGACGAAGAGGGCGAGGCCCTCGCCGCCGTGACCGAGATCTGGCCGACGTTCTCCGGCCAGCCGATCGCGGGTCAGCCCTACACCGCGCCGGCGCAGCCGCAGACGTCGAAGACGAAGCTCAACGAGAAGTACACGTTCGACACGTTCGTCATCGGCGCGTCGAACCGCTTCGCGCACGCGGCCGCGGTCGCCGTCGCCGAAGCACCGGCGCGCGCGTACAACCCGTTGTTCATCTGGGGAGAGTCCGGACTCGGGAAGACCCACCTGCTGCACGCGGTCGGGCACTACGCCCAGCGGCTGTTCCCCGGCATGCGCGTGCGGTACGTGTCGACCGAAGAGTTCACCAACGACTTCATCAACTCGCTGCGCGACGACCGCAAGGTCGCCTTCCAGCGCCGCTACCGCGACATCGACATCCTGCTCGTCGACGACATCCAGTTCCTGGAAGGCAAAGAAGGTACGCAGGAAGAGTTCTTCCACACCTTCAACACCCTCCACAACGCGAACAAGCAGATCGTCGTCTCTTCCGACCGCCCGCCGAAGCGCCTCGAAACGCTGGAAGACCGGCTGCGCACACGGTTCGAGTGGGGCCTCATCACCGACATCCAGCCGCCGGAACTCGAAACGCGGATCGCGATCCTTCGCAAGAAGGCCGCCCAGGACCGGCTCGCGGTTCCCGGCGAGGTCCTGGAGTTCATCGCTTCGCGCGTCGAGGCGAACATCCGGGAACTCGAAGGCGCGCTCATCCGCGTCACCGCCTTCGCATCGCTGAACCAGCAGCCCGTCGACGTGGCGCTCGCCGAAATCGTGCTCCGGGACCTCATCCCGGATTCGCACGCACCGGAGATCACCGCGCCGACCATCATGGGCGTCACGTCCGAGTTCTTCGACGTGACGCTCGACGACCTCTGCGGCCCCGGCAAGACGAAGGCGCTCGCGACCGCACGCCAGATCGCGATGTACCTCTGCCGCGAACTGACCGACATGTCGCTGCCGAAGATCGGGCAGACCTTCGGCGGCCGCGACCACACGACCGTCATGCACGCGGACAAGAAGATCCGCAAGGAGATGGCCGAACGACGGCGCATCTACGACCAGGTGCAGGAACTGACCTCACGGATCAAGCAGCGCGCACGGCAGTAGTTTTTAGTCGAGCGCTGACGTAAACGTGCCGAAGGGGCGTCGTTCCGCTTCCCACTCAGGTGGGGCGGAGAGGCGCCCCTTCATCACGTTTACGTGGGCCTTCGGCCCGAAAGAGGGCGCTCGACGGTGAAGTCTCCGTCGGGCGCGGGGCGCCCTTGGGGAGACCCTGGGGTCACCAGGCATCAGTTCCTTGGCGCACAAGGGTTTCGGGGCTCTCACCGTCCGGGTGGGAGCCCTTCTTCGTGTCCAAAGTGGTCCGGTGGCCGTGTAGGGGCGCGAAGGGTGGGTATGTGGGGAGAAGCGGCGAAGGGCGCGAAGTGGGCGAAGCAGCTTAAGGGTGCTTCGGGATTTTCCTTGTGTACAAAGGAATCCACATGCTGTGGGTAGCTTGTGCACAACTCTGGTGGGCCTGAGAGCTGCGGCGACCAGGATTCCGTCCACATCGCACTCACAGGCAATCCACAGCATTTCCACACCAAGATCCACACGCTGTCCCCAGGTTGCCCACATCTTGTGCACAAGGGTGACGCAGGCTGCACGGATCACTCTCCCGAGCGATTCCGGTCACGAACGCCGCCCACAACCCTGGGTACAAACCGCCCCACAACTGGGGATAACCATGGGGACAACTGTGGATGACTGTGGACAGATCGAGCGCCGCCCGAATCCATCCACCGACGGCCCGAGCTGTCCACCGTCCGTACACACCCGGAGTCCACAGCCTGGGAGGCGCCCCGACCTGCGCGAACGAGCCTTGTCCACACAATCCACAACGCCTATTACTACTGCTGTCTTTTCTTCTTCTCTAGAAGAGAACAAAACAAAAACAGGCGAAGGACGAATCTGGGGACAGCCGATGAGCCGTGTCGTCTTGTCGACAAAAGCAAGGGGAGGCCGAGGTGACGCGGACCCCGGGGACGGCCTAACGTGGGTCCCTGCACCTGGTCTGCGTGTCGACGTGCGTTCGCGTCCTCGCTCGGACCGAACAACACCTGCGAGGCACCTGGCCATCGCGCTCTCCGGCCGAGGTGACCCGTTGAGCTTTCGAGCCGTCAGGGGCTCGGCTGTCGAAAGGAAGCGCGCATGAAGATCCGCGTCGAGCGTGACGGGCTGGCCGACGCC
Organism: Amycolatopsis sp. NPDC043889; assembly: GCF_056435645.1. NCBI lineage: Bacteria > Bacillati > Actinomycetota > Actinomycetes > Pseudonocardiales > Pseudonocardiaceae > Amycolatopsis > Amycolatopsis sp. NPDC043889. The sequence goes on along the minus strand of NZ_JBWKEC010000001.1, from coordinate 484,834 downwards.
GTCGCGTGGGTGGCGAGAAGCCTCCCGTCGCGGCCTCCGGTCCCGGTGCTGGGCGGCGTCCTGCTCGATGCGGGATCCGACGGGACGAGTGACGCCCTCACCGTCTCCGGATTCGACTACGAGGTCTCCGCCACGGTCGGCGTCCCGGCCACCATCGCCGACGGCGGCCGTCTGCTGGTCTCCGGCCGCTTGCTGGCCGACATCACGAAGTCGCTGCCCGCGCAGCCGGTCGAGATCTCCGTCGACGGCGCCCGCGCGACCATCACCTGCGGCTCCGCGCGCTTCTCCCTGCCGACCATGCCGGTCGAGGACTACCCGCAGCTTCCGTCTCAGCCCGCCTTCGCCGGTGAACTCACCGGTGACGCGTTCGGCCAGGCCGTCACCCAGGTCGTCGTCGCGGCGGGCAAGGACGACACCCTCCCGATGCTGACCGGCATGCGGCTGGAGATCTCCGGCTCCTCGCTGACCCTGGTCGCCACCGACCGCTTCCGCCTCGCGATGCGCGAGTTCACCTGGGAGCCGGCCGAGGGCTTGTCCGACGCCGCGGTGCTCGTCCCGGCCCGCACGCTCGCCGAGGCCGCGAAGACGCTCGGTGCCAGCGGAGCCAAGATCCGGCTCGCGCTCGCCAGCGGCGAAGGTCTCCTCGGTCTCTCCGGCTCCGGCCGCTACACCACGACCCGCCTCCTCGACGCGGAGTTCCCGCCGTACCGGCAGCTGTTGCCGGCGCAGCACACGTCGCGCGCGGTCATCGAGGTCTCCGCGCTCGCCGAGTCCATCAAGCGTGTTTCGCTCGTCGCCGAGCGTGGCACCCAGGTGCGGCTGGAGTTCAACGACGGTTCGCTGCGGCTTTCCGCCGGCGGCGACGACGAGGGTTCGGCCGAAGAAGAGCTTCAGGTCGACTACGAGGGCGAGCCGGTGACCATCGCGTTCAACCCGGGTTACCTCGTCGACGGGCTCGGTGCGCTGAACGCGAACCGGGCGGAACTGACGTTCACCACCCCGAACCGGCCGGCGCTGATCAAGCCCGCCGACGAGGAGGGCAACGTCGTCCCCGGCTACCTGTACCTCCTGATGCCGGTTCGCCTCCCGGGCTGACCGGCAGCCACTTCTGTTCGCACCAAAGGGGATCTTCATGGCTCAGCTGGGACTCATCGGCCTCGGCAAAATGGGGTTCAACATGCGTGAGCGGCTGCGCGCGGCCGGTCACGAGGTGGTCGGCTACGACCGCAACCCCGACGTCACCGACTCCACCTCACTCGAGGACATGGTGTCCAAACTGGACGGTCCCCGGATCGTCTGGATCATGGTGCCCGCCGGTGAACCCACCCGGCAGACCGTCGCGGAGCTCGGCAACCTGCTGTCCGAGGGCGACCTCGTGATCGACGGTGGCAACTCGAAGTACACCGACGACAGGATCAACGCGGACCTGCTCGCCGCGAAGAAGATCGGCTACCTCGACTGCGGGGTTTCCGGTGGCGTGTGGGGCAAGGACAACGGCTACGGCCTGATGGTCGGCGGCGCGGCTTCGGATGTCGAGAAGGCCATGCCGATCTTCGACGCGCTTCGCCCCGAAGGCCCGCGTGACGAGGGCTTCTCGCACGCCGGCGCCGTCGGCTCCGGTCACTACGCGAAGATGATCCACAACGGCATCGAGTACGGCATGATGCAGGCCTTCGCCGAAGGCTTCGAGCTGCTCGAAGCCGCGAAGGTCGTCGAGAACGTGCCCGCGGTGATCAAGGGCTGGCAGCGGGGGACCGTCGTCCGCTCGTGGCTGCTCGACCTGCTCGTTCGCGCGCTCGACGAGGACCCGGAGCTGGACGACCTCGAGGGCTACGTCGAGGATTCCGGCGAAGGCCGGTGGACGCTGGAAGAGGCGATCAACAACGCGGTCCCGGCGCCGGTCATCTCGGCCGCGCTGTTCGCGCGGTTCGCTTCGCGCCAGGAGGACTCCGCCGCCATGCGGGCCGTCGCCGCGCTGCGCAACCAGTTCGGCGGGCACTCGGTCAAGAAGGCCGGCGACTAGGCAAGCAGGTTGTATTTAAGACATCTGCAGGTCACCGACTTCCGGTCCTGGCCACAAGCCGATCTCGCGCTCGAACCCGGCCCGACCGTCCTCGTCGGACAGAACGGCCGCGGCAAGACGAACCTCCTCGAGGCGATCGGCTACATCGCGACCCTGGGCTCGCACCGCGTCGCGACCGACGCGCCGTTGGTGCGGCACGGGTGCGAACGCGCGCTGATCAGGGTCGCGGTGGTCAACGAGGACCGCGAGCTGACGGTCGAGCTGGAGATCACGCCCGGCAAGGCGAACCGTGCGCGGGTCAACCGCGGCGCGGTCGGCAAGCCCCGTGACGTGCTCGGGATCCTCCGCACGGTGCTGTTCTCCCCGGAGGACCTGGCGCTCGTGCGCGGGGATCCCGGGGAGCGCCGCCGCTTCATGGACGAGCTCCTCGTGCTGCGCGCGCCCCGGTACGCAGGGGTCCGCGCCGACTACGAGAAGGTGCTGAAGCAGCGGAACGCCCTGCTCAAGACGGCGGGTAAACGGCGTACGGGACGCGAAGACCCGTACGCGTTGTCGACGCTCGACGTCTGGGACGACCACTTGTCGGTGGCGGGGGCCGCGTTGCTGGCGGCCCGGCTCAACCTGATCGCGGACCTCGCGCCGTACGCGGCCGCCGCGTACATGGGGGTCGCGCCCGACTCGAGACCGGCGAAGATCGCGTACAAGTCAAGCCTGGGCGAAGCGATGCCAGAGGGCTACGGCACTCCCGACGGCCCTCGCGCCGACCAAGCGGTCCTCAAGGAAGTACTGGTCGAGGCGCTGAAACGGTCCCGGAATCTGGAGCTGGAGCGCGGGGTGAGCATGGTCGGCCCGCACCGGGACGAGCTCGATCTCATCCTCGGCGAAGCGCCGGCGAAGGGCTACGCGAGCCATGGGGAGTCCTGGTCGTTCGCCCTCGCGTTGCGTCTGGGAAGCTACGAGCTCCTGCGTGGCGAGGCCGGGGAACCGGTGCTTCTGCTGGATGATGTGTTCGCCGAGCTGGACCGGCGTCGCCGGGCCCGGCTGGCGGAGGTGGCGGCAGGCGCCGAGCAGGTGCTGGTGACCGCCGCCGTGGACGAGGACGTGCCCGCCGAACTGGCCGGACATCGATTCCTCGTGGCGGATGGTGAGGTCAACCGAGGGTGATCCCGCGAAGCGGACACCCCGGGTGATCGGCGCCGCAGCAGTTGCCCACCGATCTGGGGACAAACCTGTGGACAGTGTGGATAACACCGTGAACGCGTTATCGCCCCGCGTGACCAAGGGGCCTGATAAGCGGCTTGACACCCCCCGCCCGGGCGGTAACCCGGGTGAGGGAGCTTTGTTCGACACGCAGCGTGAACCGACCGCGGTATCGAACGGCGCAACCGATACTGAAGGCAAGGAACCGGCTACCGGTCGTGACCTCGCGCGCGCCGCTCTGGACGCCGCGAAGGCCAAAGCCAAGGCCCGCGGCGTTGAACCGGGCGTGCGCCGCGGCCGTATCACCGGAGGGGGAGCGGGTTCGGCGGGCCAAAGCCCGCGACGTCGTCGCTGGTCAGGGCCGGGTGCCGACGCCCGCGACCCGCAACCGCTCGGCAGGCTCGCCTCCCGGATCGCGGTCGACCGCGGCTGGAACACGCGGCTGGCCAACGGTCAGGTCTTCGGCAGCTGGGCACGGCTTGTGGGCGAAGAGGTCGCCGAACACGCCCAGCCGGTGGCGCTGAAGGACGGCGAGCTGACCGTCCGCGCGAGCTCGACAGCGTGGGCGACGCAGCTTCGCCTGCTCCAGGGGCAGCTGCTGGCGAAGATCGCGAAGGGCGTCGGGCACGGCGTGGTGAAGAAGATGCGGATCCAAGGGCCGACGGCGCCGAGCTGGCGGAAAGGGCCGCGGCACGTGCCGGGACGCGGCCCGCGTGACACGTACGGCTGATCCGAGTTGCGCTTCGCCGGGACTGTGCCACCAGCGCCCCGAGAACGCGCCCAGAGCGCTTCGCGAACGTCAAGACTCTTCTTTGAACGAATTAGCGCGCCTGTGAGCAAATCAGGGGTGTCCTTGCCGCATGTCTGCGAACGCGGCCAAGTACACTGGGGATGAGCGAGCGTCCGCTCGGGCGAGACGAGGAGAATCAACGCCTGTGACCGAGAACAAGAGCGAGTACAACGCGTCGTCGATCACGGTGCTCGAAGGCCTCGAAGCCGTCCGCAAGCGTCCCGGTATGTACATCGGTTCCACCGGTGAACGCGGCCTCCACCACCTCGTCCAGGAGGTGGTCGACAACTCCGTCGACGAGGCGATGGCCGGTTACGCGACCAAGGTCGAGGTTACCCTGCTGGCCGACGGCGGGGTGCGCGTCGTCGACGACGGCCGCGGCATCCCGGTCGACATCCACCCCAAGGAGCAGAAGCCGACCCTGGAGGTCGTGCTCACCGTGCTCCACGCGGGCGGCAAGTTCGACAGTGACTCCTACGCGGTCTCCGGTGGTCTGCACGGCGTCGGCGTCTCCGTGGTGAACGCGCTCTCGACCAAGCTGATCGCCGAAGTCAAACGCGGCGGGCACAGCTGGCGTCAGGTGTACACCGACCAGATCCCCGGTGAGCTGGAGGATCTCGGCCCCGCCGAGGACACCGGCACCACGATCACCTTCTGGGCCGACGGCGACATCTTCGAAACCACGACGTACAACTTCGAGACGATCTCCCGGCGTCTTCAGGAGATGGCCTTCCTCAACAAGGGCCTGACCCTTTCGCTGCGCGACGAGCGCGTCGCCGACGAAGAGACCGAAGCGGACGCTTCCGGCCAGGCGGCGCGGGTCAAGGAGAAGACCTACTGCTACCCGGGCGGTCTCGAAGACTTCGTCAAGCACATCAACGGCAGCAAGGACCCGATCCACGCGTCCGTGATCTCTTTCGAGGCCAAGGGCACCGGCCTCGAGGTCGAGGTCGCCATGCAGTGGAACAACGGCTTCACGCCGTCGGTGTACACCTTCGCCAACACGATCAACACGCACGAGGGCGGCACGCACGAAGAGGGCTTCCGCGCCGCGCTCACCCGCGTCGTCAACGCGTACGCGCGCGAGAAGAAGCTGCTCAAGGAGAAGGACGCCAACCTCTCCGGTGACGACGTGCGCGAGGGGCTCGCCGCGATCGTCTCGATCAAGCTCTCCGAGCCGCAGTTCGAAGGCCAGACCAAGACCAAGCTGGGCAACAGCGAGGCCAAGACGTTCGTGCAGCAGACCTCGAACGAATGGCTGGCCGACTGGTTCGAGCGCAACCCCACCGAGGCGAAGACGATCATCAACAAGTCGATCTCCTCGGCGCAGGCGCGGATGGCCGCCCGCAAGGCGCGTGACCTGGTCCGCCGCAAGGGCGCGCTGGAGATCGGCGGCCTGCCCGGCAAGCTCAAGGACTGCCGCTCGACCAACCCGTCGGAATGCGAGCTCTACATCGTCGAGGGTGACTCGGCGGGCGGTTCGGCCAAGGAAGGCCGCGACTCGATGTACCAGGCGATCCTGCCGATCCGAGGCAAGATCATCAACGTCGAGAAGGCCCGGATCGACCGCGTCCTCAAGAACACCGAGGTCCAGTCGCTGATCACCGCGCTCGGCACCGGTATTCACGAAGAGTTCGACATCGAGAAGCTGCGCTACCACAAGATCGTGCTGATGGCCGACGCCGACGTGGACGGCCAGCACATCACCACGCTGCTGCTCACCTTCCTGTTCCGGTTCATGCCCCCGCTGATCGAGCACGGGCACGTGTTCCTCTCGCGCCCGCCGCTGTACAAGATCAAGTGGCCGCGGCAGGAGCCGGAGTACGCCTACTCCGACCGGGAACGCGACGCCGTCATCCAGGCGGGTGTCGAGGCCGGCCGGAAGCTGCCGAAGGACGACGCGATCCAGCGCTACAAGGGTCTCGGCGAGATGAACGCCGAAGAGCTGTGGGAGACCACGATGGACCCGGCGAACCGGCTGCTCGGCCAGGTCACCCTGGACGACGCCGCGCAGGCCGACGACCTGTTCTCCGTCCTGATGGGCGAGGACGTCGAAGCGCGCCGTTCCTTCATCACGCGTAACGCCAAGGACGTGCGGTTCCTCGACGTCTAGCGACGTCCCGCTCTTTTGTCCCCTTAGGACTGCTCCCACGAGAAGGACCTCATGACGGAAACCTTGCCGCCGGCTCCGGACCACGACCGGATCGAACCGGTCGACATCCAGCAGGAGATGCAGCGCTCCTACATCGACTACGCGATGAGCGTCATCGTGTCGCGGGCGCTGCCGGACGTGCGGGACGGCCTCAAGCCGGTGCACCGCCGCGTGCTGTACTCGATGTTCGACTCCGGCTTCCGCCCCGACCGCGGGTACAACAAGTGCTCCCGCGTCGTCGGCGACGTGATGGGCAATTACCACCCGCACGGTGACTCCGCGATCTACGACGCGCTGGTGCGGCTCGCGCAGCCGTGGTCGTTGCGGTACCCGCTGATCGACGGTCAGGGCAACTTCGGTTCGTCGGGCAACGACCCCGCCGCCGCCATGCGGTACACCGAGTCCCGGCTGGCGCATCTCGCGATGCACATGCTGCAGGACATCGAAGAAGAGACCGTCGACTTCTCCGACAACTACGACGGCCGCACCCAGGAGCCCGACGTCCTGCCGTCGCGGTTCCCGAACCTCCTGGTCAACGGTGGTTCCGGGATCGCGGTCGGCATGGCGACGAACATCCCGCCGCACAACCTGCGCGAGGTCGCCGACGGCGTCAAATGGGCGCTGGAGAACTTCGAGGCCAGCGACGACGAGCTGCTCGCCGCGCTGCTGGTCCGGATCAAGGGCCCGGACTTCCCGACCAAGGCGATGATCCTCGGCAACTCCGGGATCGAGGACGCGTACCGCACCGGCCGCGGCTCCGTGCGCATGCGCGCGGTCGTCGAGGTCGAAGAGGACGCCAAGGGCCGCACGATCCTGGTCGTGTCCGAGCTGCCGTACCAGGTCAACCCGGACAACCTGGTCGAGAACATCGCGAACCTGGTCCGCGACGGCAAGCTCACCGGCATCTCCGACATCGCCGACGAGTCCAACAGCCGCAGCGGGATGCGGATCGTCGTCACGATCAAACGTGACGCGGTCGCGAAGGTCGTGCTGAACAACCTGTTCAAGCACACCCAGCTGCAGCAGAACTTCGGTGTCAACATGCTGGCCCTGGTCGACGGCGTGCCCCGCACGCTGCGTCTCGACCAGATGATCCGGCACTACGTGAAGCACCAGATCGACGTCATCGTCCGCCGGACCCGTTTCCGGTTGCGCAAGGCCGAGGAACGCGCCCACATCCTGCGCGGTCTGGTCAAGGCGCTGGACATGCTCGACGAGGTCATCGCCCTCATCCGGCGCTCGCCCTCGGCCGAAGAGGCCCGGCCCGCCCTGATGAGCCTGCTGGACGTCGACGAGATCCAGGCGACCGCGATCCTCGACATGCAGCTCCGCCGTCTCGCGGCACTGGAGCGGCAGCGGATCATCGACACCCTCGCCGAGATCGAACTCGAGATCGCCGACCTCAAGGACATCCTCGAGAAGCCCGAGCGGCAGCGCGCGATCATCGCCGAGGAACTGCAGGAGATCGTCGACAAGTACGGCGACGACCGGCGCACCAAGATCATCCCGTTCGACGGCGAGGTCTCGGTCGAAGACCTCATCGCGGTCGAGGACGTCGTCGTCACGATCACCCGCACGGGTTACGCCAAGCGGACGAAAACCGATCTGTACCGCTCGCAGAAACGCGGTGGCAAGGGCGTCCAGGGCGCGACCCTCAAACAGGACGACATCGTCCAGCACTTCTTCGTCTGCTCGACGCACGACTGGATCCTGTTCTTCACGAACAAGGGCCGCGTGTACCGGGCCAAGGCCTACGACCTGCCCGAAGCCAACCGCAACGCGCGCGGCCAGCACGTCGCGAACCTGCTCGCGTTCCAGCCCGATGAGCAGATCGCCCAGGTCATCGAGATCCCGAACTACGAGGTCGCCCCGTACCTCGTGCTCGCGACCCGCCGCGGCCTGGTGAAGAAGACCAAGCTCACCGACTTCGACTCCAACCGCGCCGGCGGCCTCATCGCCGTCAACCTGCGCGAAGGCGACGAACTGGTCGGCGCGGTCCTCGCGGCCGCCGAGGACGACCTGCTCCTCGTGTCCGCGGAAGGCCAGTCGATCCGCTTCCACGCCACCGACGAAGCCCTGCGCCCCATGGGCCGCGCGACGTCCGGTGTGCTGGGCATGCGGTTCAACGACGGCGACGAACTGCTCGGCATCAACGTCGTCCAGCCGGACCGGTTCCTCCTCGTCGCCACCGCCGGCGGCTACGCCAAGCGCACGCCGACCGACGACTACCCGGTGCAGGGTCGCGGCGGCAAGGGCGTGCTCACCATTCAGTACGACCAGAAACGTGGCAGGCTGGTGGGCGCGGTCATCGTCGACGCCGAAGACGAGCTGTACGCGATCACCTCCAGCGGCGGGGTGATCCGGACTTCGGCCGGACAGGTGCGCAAGGCAGGCAGGCAGACGAAGGGAGTGCGGCTGATGAATCTCGACGAAGGAACAACTCTTCTCGCGGTCGCACGCAACGCGGACGAGCCCTCAGACGTCGCCACTGCAGGTAGTGCTGAAGGAGAAGAAACCCCGGCGTCGGAGCAGGAGTAGACGACGCCCACGTACTGGGTAAGGACTGACACCTCGTGACACCATCCGAGAAGCCCGAAGCAGGCGGCGCGCAGGCGGGTTCGTCGAGCCCGCCCTGGCAGCGCGACAGCGGCGCCGGGGAGCCCGAAGGCTCCAGCGAGCAGACGGTCTCGGTGTCTTCGGTCGCCACCGAAGACGTGGCCCACTCGGACCCGAAGCGGGACGCGACGACCGTGACCGACTATCACGGTGTCAGCGGCACTGCCGCGAAGAGGCTTTTCGGCGACAGCGGAGAGGGCGACCCCGCCCCCTCCGCCATCCCGTCGGCCTCCCGCACCCGTGCCGCGCCCACCGCTCTCCGCCGCCCCGGCCGCGGACCGCGTCGCGCCAGCCTGCAGATCAAACGCTTCGACCCCTGGTCGGTGCTGAAACTGTCCCTCGTCCTCGGCGTCGCGCTGTTCTTCGTGTGGCTCGTCGCCGTCGGCGTCCTGTACACCGTCCTCGACGGCATGGGCGTCTGGGACAAACTCAACGGAACCTACTCGTCGCTCGTCGGCGGCGAAGGGGCCGACGCGCCGGCCGACCCGTTGATCAGCGCCGGCCGTGTCTTCGGGATCGCGGCCATCCTCGGCGCCATCAACATCGTGCTGATCTCGGCGCTGGCCACCGTCAGCGCCTTCATCTACAACGTCTCCGCCGACCTTGCCGGAGGCCTGGAAGTGACCCTTTCCGAACGAGAGTGACCCGGTTGCAGGGCGCCGAAAGGCGTCCTGTAATCTTCTCCTCGTTCGGGCCCATAGCTCAGGCGGTTAGAGCGCTTCGCTGATAACGAAGAGGTCCCAGGTTCAAGTCCTGGTGGGCCCACCCGGTTGGCCCGGTCGTGTTTGTGGAAAGCACAAACCACGACCGGGCGTTTGTCATTTCTGGGGGTCGAACCCCCAGACCCCCGCCAGGGAGGGCTTCGCCCCCCTGGACCCCCCCAACGTTTGGGCGCGTGGCCGTTGTCGGTGCGGGCCCATTGCCGTGGGGGATCGGTTCCACGTGGAACGTGGTGCAGTAGCATCGGTGGGTAGGCGGAGCAAATCGGCGGAAAGAGGGGGCTTCTGATGAAGAAGCTGTTGGCACTCGCGGTCATCGCGGGCGGCGTGCTGTTCGTGATCAAGCGCAACAAGGCCGCCAAGGCCGAGGCCGACCTCTGGCGTGAGGCCACCGCCCCCACCGAGCGTCCCCTGGGATCCGCTTCCACGAACGGAAGCGCTCCGGCCAAGGCCGCGGACGCGTCCCGCAACAACTGATTTCGGCGCGGGCGGTTATCATGATCGCCTGCGATCCGGGGCTGTAGCTCAATTGGTAGAGCACCGCCTTTGCAAGGCGGGGGTCAGGGGTTCGATTCCCCTCAGCTCCACTCTGGGATTCACGAAGGGGATTCACGAAGGCCACCCGCACCGCGGGTGGCCTTCTCATTTCCGCCAGAATGCGCGCATGGGTGTGCTCTTCGACTACTTCGCCGCACCGGACAACGACGCCGCGGCCGCCACTATCGACCTCGTCGGCGGCCCCGCCGAGGCGTCCTTGCCGACCGTCCAACTCAAGGGTGTGGACCCGTTCGTGCAGCTGGGCACGCTGGAGTCCCTGCTCACCGGTGTCGACTACGAGACCATCATCGGACGCTCCGTCGAACCTGTCGCCTTGGCCGGTGACGGCGTACGTCTGGTCGTCCCGCTGACCGAAGAGCTGTCCGCCGCGCTGTCCGACGCCGACGAAGCGCGCTTACGCGAGGTGGCCGAGCCCTGGTCCCGGACCGAGGAGTTCGATGGCCAGGCCGACCCCGCCGACTTGGCCGCCGTGCTGACCGGCCTCGCGGAACTCGCCCGCACCGCCACGACCAGGGGCGACCGCCTCTACTGCTGGGTCTGCGTCTGAGGAATGACGTTCGTCACCGTACGCGGATGACAAAGTCGTGCGCCCAGCCAAGTCAACGCTGCTTACATGGGGGGTGAATCCGGACAGCGAGGTGAACATGGTCAGTTTCGAGACCGACCTCGACGATCTCAGTTGTCGAGCAAGGAACTGCAGAATGCCGCGGACATAGTCAGTACCGCCCATACCGGTGTGCGAGGGCAGGACGTGCCCGCTCCCGACCCGGTCACGGGAGGCCTTCTCCCCGGCTTTTTCGCGCCGGACACCGCTTTCGGGAAAACCCTGGGCATGCGCGGGGTTTCGGCGGCCTACGAGGAACATCGCCAGGCCGTCGAGAAGATGCTCGCGAAGCTGCACCGCAGCACGCAGGACGCGTCCCGTGCCTTGGAGCGGGTTGCCGAGCTGTACGAATCCGTGGACGAGGACAACAAGCAGCGAATGAACCGCGCGGCGTACGGGAACCAGGGGTAGCGCGACTACAGCGAACTCCTCGAGGGGATCTCCCACGATCTCACCGCGGGTGCCGAAAGGCCTTCGCGGCGGTCGATCTCCTTTCCAGAACTGGATGTTCGGCAGCGACGTCGACATGAGCGGCGGTCGCAAGGAACAGGTCCGCGACTTCTTCCTCGAGTTCTCCGAGGCGGCGCTCGTCGGCGAGAACAGCCTGCAGACCATGATCGAGGCCTACGAAGGTCTCTGGAACGCTTTCCAGGACACGAAAGCGCCGCTCGACCGGTCCTTGGTGCTGCTTCTCAAGTGGCGTGGTGAAGGCGCCGAGACCGCCAAGAGCTACATCCAAGGTCTCGTGAACACCTACGCCCGGGTCGGCACCAAACTCACCGTGCTGGAAGCCGACATCGTGGCCGCGCGGGACGCCATCGCGACCGCACGGGCCGATCTGAGCACTCTCGCCGCTTCCTTCCTGACCGCCGCGGAAAAGTACCGGGACGACAAGGAACGGCAGGACGAATCCGCCTTGCAGAAGGCGCTGGCCGCGACCTTCGCCGCCGCTGTCACCGCTCTGCTCGTGGCGGCCGTGCCACCGGCGGCCGGGGCCGGGCTCGCCACGGCGGCCACCTTGCAGGCCGACATCGTCGGGGACAGCCCCGAAATGATCTACAACAGCTTCCACGACGGTGTGGTCAACCTCAGGGAAAGCATGTTCCGCGCGTCGGAGTCGCTGATCTCGAAGATCGACACCGAGATCAACAACCTGCCGATCATTCCCGAACCGCCGGACGTCAGTCCCGGCGAGACCTTCGATCCCGGCAACTTCGCAACGGAGAACACCGACAAGGGATTGCCGATCGGCGCCATCAGCTCCGCACTGCGTTTCGCGGATCCTTGCTGCGCTTCCTACGCCGGCTACATCACCGACCGGCTCCGCTGGCGGCTCGGGTTCACCCCTTCGTTCCAGGAGGCAGGGGAGACCGTCACGCCGCCGGTGCCGCACCGGCCGACGGCGGGCGCCGAAAACGTGGTGCTCAAGGACCGTTCGGAAGAACCGGCTGGACCCGCCGAGGACGAGCGGCCCGAACCGGCCGAATCCGACGATCAGTACTACGAGCAAGGCCTGCGGTACCGGCCTTCCTGGTAGCGAGGCTTGCCCTCAAGCGCGCTTCAGCGTGCACGCTGGCCCGGCGGCGGAGATCATCCGCCGCCGGAGGCGGAGGGTGACGGTATGAAACGTGAAGGCGTCCTGCTCGCGTTGGCGTGCGCCGGATCCTTTGTGGTCATCCTCGACGCGACGATCGTTTCCGTCGCCCTGCCCGCGATCCGGTCCGGCCTTGGTTTCCCCGACGGCGCGCTGACCTGGGTGGTGAACGCGTACACCCTCGCCTTCGCCGGTTTCCTGTTGCTGGGCGGCCGGTTGTGCGACGAATTCGGGGGCCGGCGGATCTTCGTGCTCGGGATGAGCGTCTTCACCGTCGCGCGGCTCGCCGCCGGGCTGGCCGGTTCACCGGAAACGCTGCTCGTGGCCCGCACGGTGCAAGGATTCGGTGGCGCGCTGCTGATGCCGGTGACGTTGTCCTTGCTGACCACGACGTTCACCGAACCCGCCCGTCGCGCGCGGGCCTTGGGAACCTGGAGTGCGGTGGGCGCGGCCGGTGCCGCGGCGGGGCCGGTGATCGGCGGCCTGCTGACCCAGTGGGCGGGCTGGCGCTGGGTGTTCTTCGTCAGCGTCCCGATCGGTGTGGTGGCCGTTCTCGTCGCCGGGGCGGTGCTGCCGCTCCGGGATCGAAGCCGTCCTCGCGGCAGGCTGGACGTGCTCGGCGCGGTGCTGTCGGCGGCGGGACTCGTCGGCGTGGTCTACGCGGTGATGCGCTCTCCGGTCGACGGCTGGGGAAGCGCGTCCGTGCTGCTCCCGCTGTTCGGCGGGCTCGTCCTGCTCGGTGTGTTCCTGGTGCACCAGCACCGGTGGGCGGACGAACCGCTCGTCGCGCTCGGGATCTTCCGGCTGCGTTCGGTCACCAGTGGGAACGTGGTGATCTTCTTGCTGGGGCTGGGTTTCCTCGCCAGTCCGATCCTGCTTTCGCTGTACCTCCAGGACGTCCACGGGTACTCGCCACTGCGGGCGGGACTGGCCTACCTGCCGGTGGGAGTGGCGATGTTCGCCGGCGCGCGGACCGCGAGCGGGTTGTCGGTGCGGATCGGGCCGAGGCGGGCGGCGGCGTTGTACTGCGCGATCGGTGCGGCGGGTTTCGCCGGGGTCGCGGCGCTGGCCGGTGCGCACGCTTCGTACGTCGTTTCCGTGCTGGTGCCGGGAATGGTCTTCGGATTCGGGACGGCCGCGGCCTTCACACCGATCACCGTGGCCGCCACCAGCGGGGTGCCGGAAGGCCAGAACGGCCTGGCCGCCGGTCTGCTGAACACGGTCCGGCAGACCAGCGGCGCGCTCGGCCTCGCCGCGTTGACCGCGCTCGCGGCGGCCGTGACCGCGAGCTCGCCGTCCGGCCTGCCGAAGGGGGAGGCGCTGGTGCACGGCTACACCGCCGCGTTCCTCGCCTCCGCCGCCTGCCTCGCGGCCGCCGCGGTGGTCGCGGCGCTGGCGATGCCGGGACTCAGCTCGCCGCCGCATGGGCGGGCAGGTCGACCCGGTCGCGGAACCAGGGGCAGTCCTCAAGGTTCCCCTCGCGGCGGCAAGTGAGGAGCTCGACCAGGTAGTCGTGCGCGGTGTCGAGCCGCGCACGCTCCCGTTCGATCTCGGCGATCCTGCCCGTCACCACCTCCCGCCAGCGGTGCTGTTCGGCGAGCAGTTCGGTGATCCTGGTCAGGCCGAGCCCGCCGATCTGCCGCCAATGCTTGATCAGCGCGATGCGGTACAGCTGGTCGTCGTCGTAGTACCGCTTGCCCGAGCGGCGGAAGGCCGTGATGAGTCCTCGGCGTTCCCAGTAGTGCAGGGTCGAGATCGCCAGCCCGAAATGGTCGGCGGCCTCGCGAACCGGCGTCAAGGAATCCATGCGACCAGTCTAAGTTAGGTCACCCTAACTTTCGAGCCAGCCAGGTGAAGGTCCACCGGTAGAACTCCGGCGCGGCGAGGCTGGTGTTGATCGAGTGACCGCTGCCCCGCACGATCTTGTCGGCGCCGCAGTCGCCGCTCCCACAGACCAGGGTGTCGTGCTCGCCGAGCACGTACGCCGTCGGGACTGTCGGTGCCGATCGGTTCGCCGCACCGGATCCCACCGAGCGGAGTTCCGCCGACGCCAGCGTGTCCTTGAGGGCTTCTTCGACGGGAATGATCGCGGGGTCGTAGGTGCCGGGGTGGTGGAAGGTCTGCGCGCGGGTGCCGGGACGTGTCGTGAAATAGCCGCGGGCCCAAGGCTTTCCGGCGAACTTCGGGTCCAGTTCGGCCGGGAAGAAGGGTGATTCCGTCGCCGCGGACCGTGCGCCGGGCCGGTCGCGGGGGATGCCGCTGACGATCACGGCGTCGACGCCGCCCCGTCCGGCGGCCCGTTCCGCGACGAGCCCGCCCATAGAGTGTCCATTGAGGACGATCGTGCGGAACCGCGGGCGCAGCTGCCGGACGACCTGGTGGACGGCCTCGCCGCCGGCGTCGAAGTCGAGGGTCTCCGGATCCGGACGGCTGCTGCGGCCGTACCCGAGCCTGTCGAGGTTGAGCGTCGCGTAGCCCGCGCGGGTCGCACTGTCCACATAGGAATAGCGACGCGGCTGGTACGGCCAGTCCCAGTAGGCGCGGTCGTAGGTCCCGCCGTGCAACAGGATCTGGATCGGCGTGCGCGGGGTGAGCTTCCCGCGGACGCAGAGTTCGCCGGCGACCGTCTGACGTTCGCCGTTCACCTGGACCGCGAAGCGGTGTTCGGCGCAGCGGGCCGGTCTTTCCGCGGCGGTCGCCGTCGTGATCCCGGTCAAGGAAAGGAGCGCGGTGAGCAGAGCCGCTTTCGCAGTGAGTTTCATGGCGGAAGCGTCGCTCGCGGGCCGGGGTCGCGTCGTCGTGCCGGCGTGGGGATCGGTGGCTACGTCAGGCGCGCACCATCCCGCTCTGATAGGCGAAGACCACGAGCTGCGCGCGGTCGCGGGCGTGGACCTTGGTCATCGCCCGGCTGACGTGGGTCCGGACGGTCGCCGCGCTGATCACGAACTCCCGCGCGATCTCCTCGTTCGACATTCCCTGCGCGACGCGAAGGACGACTTCGTGCTCTCGTTCGGTGAACGCCGAGCCGTCGGCACGGGGCAGCGAAGGTGACGGCCGAGCGGTGAATTCCGCGATCAGGCGCCTGGTCACGCTCGGGGAGAGGAGCGCGTCTCCCGCCGCCACGACGCGGACCGCCTGGATCAGATCGGCGGGCCTCGTGTGCTTGAGCAGGAAGCCGCTCGCTCCGGCGCGTAGCGCGTCGAAGACGTATTCGTCGAGGTCGAATGTCGTCAGCATGAGGACGCGGACACCGGGAAGCCGTTCGTCCGCCATGATCCGGCGGGTGGCTTCCAGCCCGTCCGTCCCCGGCATCCGGACATCCATCAGCACCACGTCGGGCACGGTTTCCGCGACGACGGCGACCGCCGCCTCGCCGTCGTCCGCTTCCCCCACCACGGTGATCCCGGCTTCCACCCGGAGCAGTGCCGCGAACCCGGACCGCACCAGGAGCTGATCGTCGGCGAGCACCACCCTGATCACGGCCATCGCGCGCTCACCCGGAACCTCCCGTCCTCACGGCCCGCGGTCAGTGTGCCGCCGGTCGTCCTGGCCCGTTCACCCATTCCCCTGATCCCGGCACCGGGGACGTCCGGCCCCGGCGTGCGGACTTCGTTGACCACGTCGAGCCGCAGGCCGCTTTGGTCGGCTCGCACCATCACCTCGGCGGCCGCCCCACCGTGTTTCGCGGCGTTCGTCAGGGATTCCTGGACGATCCGGTACACCGCGCCACCGACCGGCTGCCCGATCCCGGGAGCGTCGAGGTCCAGCGTGACGGCCAGGCCCGCCTGGTTCGCCGACGCGACCAGCGCGGGAATGTCCGCCACCTCGGGCGCCGGCCGGAGCGGGGCGGAGTCGTCACGCAGCAGCCGCACCATCGCGTTCAGCTCGTCCAGGATCGTCCCACTGACCGTGCGGACGACACCGAGCGCTTCCTTCGCCACTTCGGGGTGATCGTCGATCACGTGCTCGGCCATCCCCGACTGGACGTTGATGACCGCCATCGCGTGGCCGACGCTGTCGTGCAGATCCTGGGCGATGCGCAGCCGCTCGCCGAGGACGCGATCGCGTTCCGCCTGTTCTGCGGCCGCGGCCCGCTCACGCCGTCCTCGAAGCGCGTCGGCCGCGAAGACCGCGAAGCCTGCCCAGCCGACGAAGACCAGATCGAGGGCGCCCGCCCCGCCGGTGGCCAGGTTCGCGCCGACGACAATCGCCGCCGTACCGCTCGCGACGGCGTACGCGAGCCGTCGCGGACGCAGGGTTCCGAGCGCGAACAGCGGCACGAGACCGGCGAACAACACCGGACCGTCGGGATAGCCGAGCCCCAGGTAGAACAGCAGCGCAAACGCTTCCGTTCCGGCCGTGACAACCGGAAGCCGCCACGCTGCCGCGAGTGCGAGACAAGCGAGCGCGACGACGGCGAAGCCGAACGCGTCGACCGGGCGTTCCCCCGGCCCGGGTTCGAGATTCGCCGTGCCGACGACGAGCAGCGCGCTCACCGCGAGCCAAGCGGCGATTGCTCCGCCCCTGATCAGCCACTTCACCCGCCCAGTCTGCCGAAACCGGACGGCGTGCGCGTCCGCGTTCCGTGGAGCCCGCCTACGTCAGATGTGCAGCAGCCGCTCGTCGAGCGCCGCCAGATGGTCGCGGCCGAACTCGCCGTTCTCCAGGTCGCACCACAGCACCGGCGGCAGATCCTGAGCCACCTCGGGCGAGCGCGACGCGGCGGCCAGCGCGATCGTCGCGACGGTGTCGACGTCACCGGTGAGCGCGACGGCGGCGTGGAGCATTCCGCTCAGGCTCCGGCCGGTCGCGAGGGTGGTCAGCGCGGCGCGCACGCTCATCCAACCCTGCGGCCCGACCTTGCCCGACCACGGCAGCGCCCAGCCGCCGTGCCCGACGTCCTCCGGAAGGATCCCGTCGATCCACCTCGCGACCTCGGAAAGCGGACCCACCCGATGGTGGCAGTAGTGCACGGCCAGCGCGGCGGCCTGCGCCGCGGCGATCCCGGCCGGGGTGTCGTGCGTGATCCTGGCCTGCAGTTTCGCGTGGTAGAGGACATCGTCGACGGTCGGCAGGAGCCCGATCGGCCCCGCGCGCATGGCCGCACCGCTCTTGTCGCTTTGCGGCTGGAGGCGCCGTAGCAGCTCTTCGCCGTCCCGGACCTCGCTGAGCAGCTGATGGAAACGCGGCGCGTAGCCGTCGTGCGGATCGCGGTGATACGCCCGCACGAACTGCTCGGCGAGCAGCAGCGGCGTCCATCGCCGTCCCGACACGAGCACCTCGGCGATCGCGATCGTCATCTGCGTGTCGTCGGTGTAGCGACCGGCCGGGGCGCCGGGCTGACCGTGATGCGGCACGTAACCGGTCAGCTTGTTGTGTTCGGCGACGAAGCTCGGGTACGCGTGCTCGAAGGATCCTCCGTACGCGTCGCCGATGGCCAGTTCGACCAGCATCCGGTAATCCTGCCAGGCTGCGGGATGTCGCCCGATACCCATACCGTGGAGTCATGGCGACCGACAAGCTGCGCGCGTGGTGGGCACATCGGCAGGGGCTCGACGGAACGCCGCGCGGATCCTCGGCGGCCGCCGTGCTGGAGCGGACCGGCTGGATGCGCTCGGTCGGCGGATCGGCGCCCTATCTCGGGTTGTTCGCCAGGGCGGGCCTCGATCGCGAAACGGTCGACGCGGACGTCGCGCGGCTCGCCATCCACGAACTGCCTTCGGCGCGTGGCTGCACCTACGTCCTGCCGTCGGTGGATTACGAACTCGGCCTGACCGTCGGCGCCGCGGCGCCCGCCGGTGAACTCGCGGCCGCGGAGAAATACCTCGGCGTCACGCAGGCCGAGATCGAGCAGTTGTGCGTCACCGTCGCCGATCTGCTCGACGGCGCCGGCGAACCGCTCGTCCCGGCCGCGATCAAGGACGCCGCCGGACCGGTGGTGCGCAATCTCGGGGAAGCGGGCCGCAAACGCGGCACCACCACGACGTTGCCGCTCGCGCTCGGCCTGCTCCAGGCCCGCGGCGACATCCGCCGGGTCCCGGTCGACGGGCGGCTGGACCAGCAGCGTTACGGCTACGTCCGCTGGGCGCCGTCCCCGCGCGGTGGACTGTCCGATATGGACACCGCGCGGACAGGACTCGCCCGGCGGTACTTCTCGTGGGCGGCCCCGGCGTCGCTGAAGCATTTCCGCTGGTTCTCCGGTTTCACCGCGACCAGTGCGAAGAAGATCGCGGAACAGCTGGAACTCGTGCCGCTCGACGGCACCGATCTCTTGATGCCCGAGGAGATCGCCGACGAGTTCGCCGCGTTCACCGTGCCGGCCGAGCCGTCGTACGCGCTGCTCGCCGGGATCGACGGCGTCCATCTGCTGCACCGCGACCTGCCGCGGCTGCTCGCCGACGCCGACGTCGAACGCCCGGTGCCCGGAGGCCGCGCGGGGGAGACGCTGGGCGGGCAGGCGGATCCGCCGAGTCACGTCATCGTCGACCGGGGGCGCATCGCCGGCTTGTGGGAATTCGACACGGAGACGCGCAAGATCGTCCACAAGTTCTTCGGTGATGAGGACGCCGCGTTGCGCGAGACGATCGCGCGGACCGAGGAATTCGTCCGTGACCAACTGGGCGACGCCCGGAGCTTCGGCTTGGATTCGCCGAAGAGCCGGGCGTCGCGAGTGGCCGATCTCAGGAACTGAGGTCAGCCCTTCGCCTCGTTGATCAGGATGTCGACCGCCTTGTCGTTGCGGGCGGTCTGCTCCGGGATCACCGAAGCGGGCGGGTAGAAGCCGTCGATCCCGCCGTCCTTCGGGTACATCTCGAAGGTGTAGCTGAGGATCTTGTGCTTGCCCCACAACCAGTCGTTGACGTCGCCGTCGGTGACGTACAGATCGCTGGACTGCTCCGGCGTGTAGCCGTTGGTGGCGGCCATCTGCTTGCCGACGTCGGCGAAGCGCTTCGCTTCCTCTTCGTTCAGGCCCGTGTCGGTGTCGGCCTTCGTGTAGCCGTACGGCCAGAGCACCAGTTCCGAGAAGGTGTGGAAGTCGATGTGCGTCTTGATCTGCTGCGCGCCACCGACCACGCGGGAGTCCACGAAATCCGCGACCGCCTTGGTCTCGGGCTCGGAGAACGCCGACGGACCGTGGTAGTCCTCGGCCGACGGGCTGTTGCTCGACCCGCCGCAGCAGTTCCACTTGTAGTCCCAGTTGCGGTTCGGGTCGGTGCCGATCGCGCTGCTGCCCGGCACGGGCTTCCGCGTCTTGCGCCAGCCCTGGTACTCGCCGCCGGAGATGTCGTACTCCGAGCCGTCCGGGTTGACGTTCGGGATCACGTAGATCTCGTGCTCGTCGACCATCTTCTTGATGGCCGCGTCGGTCGCGTAGCCGCTGGTGAACCGCTGCACGATCCGCAGGCACATCTCGGTGGTGAGGTGTTCGCGCGCGTGCTGGTTGCAGGTGAACAGGACCTCGGGTTCGTTCTCGTCCGTGCCCGCGTTGTCGCTGATCTTCAGCAGGTTCAGCTCGCGGCCCTCGTGGGACTTGCCGACGCTGGACAGCGTCGCGATGTCGCTGTGGTCCTTCGCGGCCTTCTGCAGCTCAGCGGTCGTTTCGGCGTAGGTGTGGTACGCCTCGTCGCCCGGAGGGAAGTCGCCCGCGACCGCCGCGGTGCCCGCGCGACCGCTCCGCTGCTTGAGCATGCTGTCGAAGTCGCCGAGCGGTTTCAGGCCGAAGCCGTTCGCGCGCAGGGCCGCGGCCTGCCCCGGCGTGGCGACGACGGTCAGCGCGCCGCCGCGCGAGCCCGCGACGTCGACGCCGGTTCGAGCGACCTCGGTGCGTTTGTCCGGCGTGGACGCGCCCTCCACCGAGTACAGCCCTCTCGCCGGGTCGCCGGTCTGGGCGCTCGCGACGGGCGTCGTGACGGCCAGCAGGGCGAGCCCTGTGGCGGCCAAGGCGCCCCCGATGCGACGGCGTGTGGACATTTCGCCTCCGAACGATCTGGGACAAGGTGTCGTTCACCGTCGCCGAAGTCAATCATCCACGACAACCCGACGATCGTCGTTCCCAGTTACCGTTTACGGCCAGAGGCGTTCTTTGCGCCAGCTTCCGTTCTCGCGCCGGTAGCGGAGCCGCTTGTGCCGCCGGTCGTGGCTCGCCTGCCAGAACTCCACTTCGGACGGCGTCACCAGGTAGCGGGTCCAGGTTTCCGGTGCCACGCCGGGATTCTCCTCGACCCACCGCTCCGCTTCCGCGGCGGCACGGTCGAGATCGGCCGGTTCTTCGAGCACCTGGGACTGCCTGCCGATGAACGCCTCCACCCGGGACGCCGGCGGCCTGGCGGTGAAATCGGCGGCGGACACTTCGGGATCGGCTGCCGAGACCGGACCGCGCAGGCGCACCTGACGGCCTCGTCCCGGCCAGAAGAAGGTCAGCGCGGCGAACGGATTCTTCGCCAGCTGAACCCCTTTCGGGCTTTCGGAACTCGTCGCCACCGCCCAGGTGTCCCCGTCGACGTCCTTGAGGATCACGACCCGCGCGTCCGGCACCCCGTCGGCGTCCACTGTGGACAGAGTGACGGCGTGCGGCGCCAGTACGTGTTCGCCCGCTTCGTCGAGCCATTCCAGGAAAAGCTCCCGCGGGGTCGCCGGTGCGGCCTCGATGCCGAACTCCGGAAGTTCCTCGGGGAACGAAGGCCAGCCGCGCAACGTGCGGTTCATCAGTACCCCGGCGGGCGCTGCGGCGGATAGCCGGGCGCGGGCGGCGGATAGTGCGGCGGATGCTGACCCGGCGGCGGACCCTGCGCGGGCGGTGGCCCGACCGGGTACTGCGGCGGCTGCTGTGGCTGCCAGCCGGGCGGCGGCTGCTGACCGGGTGGAGGAATGGGCGGCCCTGGCGGCATGGGTGGCTGCTGGCCCTGCGACTGCGCCCACTGCACCTGCTGATAGACCTCGGCGGGCTGCGGGAAACAGAACGTCAGCTTCGCGTTGACCGAACCCTGCACCGCCGCGCCCCACAGCTTCCCGCCGACGAACGCGTACATCTGGGCCGCTGAAACGTCGACGGCCACCATGCGCGTCTCGCCGCCGAACTGGTTGCCGGACTTCGCCGACGCGGCCTGCGCGGCGTCCGGGTACACCCGGTCGCCGATCAGCCCGGCGATGACCACCGAAGCGGCCGTCCAGCCGACCGTGCCCATCACGTTCGCGCGCGCGTGCTGCGTCGCCAGCCCGGTGAAGTCGTACAACGCGGGCGCGGTCACCTCCGGGATCGCCGCGGCGACCACGCAGTAGTTCATCGTCGACATCATCACGGACTCGGTGAACAGCCCCACGACGGCCGCGCTCGGCCCGATCTGCACGGTGTTCAGCCTGCCCCCGCTGCGCTGGATACGTTCTGCCACCGCACCCAGGTACTGCTCCTTGCTGAGCACTGACCCTCCCGAAGACTCCTCGCGCAGCGCCATCGTCGCACGAAAACGGCGATCTGCTTCACTGGACGCCACTATGCGACGTCTTCTGATCTTGCCGCTCGTCGTGCCGCTGCTGGCGGCCTGCGGGCCGACGGAACAGCCGCCGCCCGCGGCGAGTTCGCCCGCGCCGTCGAGCACCGCGGCGCCCAGCATCCCGCCCGCCCCGGAACCCACCGGCAAAGGCCCGTGCCCGTACCTCGGTACCGACTTCGTCTCGGACGCCAACGGGCAGAAGGTCTCCAAGGTCAAGACCTCGGCCGATCAGCCGCATCCGACCTGTTTCTTCTATGCGCTGAGCGGGAAACTGCAGCTCACCGTGCGCGTGTACGTCGGGGAACCCGCCGTGGCCAAGGCGCTGGTGGACCAGGCCGCGCCCATCGACACCTCGAACCCGGCCGACGAACCGGCGGGCTGGAAGGGCGGCTACCAACCTTCCGGGGAAGGCGCCGTTTACGCGGTCGCGAAGGGTGGGAACGCGGTTGTCGTGACCACCAACCAGAAGCAGAGCATCAAAGCACGTACGGTGGCGAAGGAGGCTATCGGTGAGCTGAAGCTCTAGGTAGTGGTATCCACACGTCAGAGTGAAGTTGATCTTGTACTACCCTGTGCCGCACGCGCGAGGTTTCGCGGGACCAGCGCGGGCGCCAGATCCGGCGGAGGCCGCCTTGCGGTGTGGCTCGGCGGCACAAAAGATCATTTCTCCCCATAAGACAAAAGGACAGGTTTCGTGGCTGACACCCTCAAGGAAATCTTGCTCGACTCCAGCCGTCGCCCGGCGGTCGTGAGCGACTTCGAAGGTCTCGTCGACGCCGAGGTCTCGGACAAGGGCGGCGTTTCGGGTGCCGTCGTGAAGACCGGCTTCGCCGCCGTCAAGAAGATCAAGCCGGGCATCATCCCCGCCGCCGTCGACACCCTGCTCGACGACTTCACCGTGGCCCTCGAGCCGTTCTACGGCGACTACAAGGCCAAGGGTGGCAACGACTTCGGCGCCTACCTGGTCGGCCGCAGCGACGAGGCTTCGGACGCGCTCCTGTCGGTCACCGACTCGCGCGCCGAGAAGAGCAGCCGCGACAGCATCAAGAAGGTCTACTCGAAGCTGCGCCCGAACGGCAAGAAGAACGTCGAGGAGGCCCTTCCCCGCCTCGGCCAGCTGATCGACAAGCACGCCGCGAACGCGTGACCCGTTCAGCCACGCGCTGAGCCGAACACCCGAAAGGGCGCCGTCCGCTCTCGGCATCACGTCGGGAGTGACGGCGCCCCTTCGTAATTCTGACACCTTGTCAAAGCTCGTGCTCCGCAGATATCTTACAGCGTGTAAGAGTTAACTCAGGCGGCTTGGGGAGCACGATGACGCCCTTTCACGGCACCGATCCGAAGAAGTTCATCGCGGACTTCCACGAGTCCTTCCACGACGAACTGGTGAACGGCGACGAAGACGCGGGCGTGATCGTCGACCGCTATCACACGCCGGACATCGTGCAGATCGCCGACGGGCACCGGATGGACCGGGACAAGCTCATCGCGCACACCCGCCCGGTCCGCAAGAACCGGCCCACCGCCCGGATGGAGGTGCACGACGCGGTGGCGGACGGGAACCGGATCGCCGCGCGGAGCACTCTCCACGTGACGAATCGCAAGAGGGACCTCAAGCTGGAGGTGTACTTCTTCGGGGAGTTCACCCCCGACGGCCGGATGCGGCGGGGACATACGCTCACCCGCACCGTTCCCGCCGAAGCGGCGACGGCATGAGCACGAGCACCTATGCCGTGCGCGGCATGGCCTGTGGGCACTGCGCGGGTTTCGTCACCGAGGAGATCGAGACCATCGCGGGGGTCACCGCCGTGGCGGTGGACGTCGACAACGGCATGGTGACCGTGACCAGCGACCAGGACCTCGACGTCGCAGTCGTCCGCGCCGCCGTCGAAGAAGCGGGCTACGAACTCGTCCCCGGAACGTGAAAGGGCCGCCCAGGACCGGACAGTGGTCCTGGGCGACCCTTCGCGACAAGCAGAAAAGCGTGAGGCGTCAGTTCTTCTTGTCGGCGGAGCCGGCGTTCGAAGCCTGGTGCCCGTTCTTCGGAGCCGCGGGCTTGGCCGCACCCGAACCCCCAGCCGGACCGGAAGCAGCGGGCTTCGCGGGAGCGGCAGGCTTCGCCGGAGCGGGCTTCGGAGCGGCCGCGGCCGGAGCCGCGGGCTTGGCCGGAGGAGCGGGCGGAGCCTTCGGCGGCGCGGGCGCGACCGGCGGCTCCTGCTTGGAACGCAGCGCGTAGGCGGCACCGGCGCCGACGACCGCGATACCGATCACCCACGGCCAGCGACGACGCTTGCGCGTCCCCTTGGCCGCCGACTTCGCCTCGACGAGCGCGGCCTTGAAGTCCTTCTTCGCCGCCTTGAAGTCCTTCTTGCCCCGGCGCTTGGACTCACCGGCGGACTTCGCGGCCTGGATGGCGGCCTTGCGCGCCTTGCGGCCCGGCTTCCGCATCTCGGAAATCCTGGCCAGCGCCTCCTTGCGAGCCGCCTTGGAGCTGCGCTTGAGCTCCTTGCGGGTCAGTTCCGTCTTCTTCGCGAGCTTCTTGCGCGCGCGACGGCTGGTCTTAGCGATCTCACCGGCGCTCTCGGAGAGCTTCTGCTCGGCTACCTCGACGGCGTGGGCGGTGGCTTCCTTGCCCGCCTCGACAGCACGTTTGCGCAGGCCGAGCGCGCCGGCCTTCGCCGACTCGCTCACCGAATCTGCGGCCCGGGTCATGGCCTTCACCTCATCAATCGTTTTGATTCTGCTTCGTTGCTTGTAACCTATCGTGCCCCTTTTCCCCAGATCTTGCCGCAGATGGCACGATGAAGCTCGTGACTGAAAGCAAGGGATCCCTCATTGGTGGCGCGCTGAAGGCCACTCTGCACACCAACCAGGGTGACATCAACCTGAACCTGTTCCCCGACCACGCGCCGAAGACGGTCGCGAACTTCGTCGGGCTCGCCGAGGGCAGCAAGGAGTACACCCAGCCCAACGCGCAGGGCACGAACTCGGGCCCGTTCTACGACGGGTCGATCTTCCACCGCGTCATCGACGGCTTCATGCTGCAGGGCGGCGACCCGACCGGCACCGGCCGCGGCGGCCCCGGCTACAAGTTCGGCGACGAGTTCCACCCGGAGCTCCAGTTCTCCAAGCCGTACCTGCTGGCCATGGCCAACGCCGGGCCCGGCACCAACGGCTCGCAGTTCTTCATCACCGTCGCGCCGACGACGCACCTGAACTTCAAGCACACCATCTTCGGTGAGGTCGCGGACCAGGCGTCCCGCGACGTCGTCGACGCGATCGGCCGCACGGCGACCGGTCCGGCGGACCGTCCGCTGCAGGACATCGTCATCGAGAAGGTCAGCATCAGCCGCGAGGGCTGATCGTAGAGCCGGTTACGGGGGATTTCGGTAGGTTGGTGGCATCGTGAGCCAACCACCGAATCCCCAGTACCAGCAGGCCGCCATGCCCGGCTGCTGGTGGCACCCGAACCGGCCGACCGGGCTGAGCTGTTCACGCTGCGAGCGTCCGGCCTGCCCGGATTGCCTGCGCGAAGCCGCCGTCGGCTTCCACTGCACCGATTGCATCCAGGCGGGCCGCCAGCAGGACCGCGTCCAGCAGAAGCAGTACCGCGACGCGGGCTACGGCGCGCGCACCCTCGCGGGTGCCCAGCCCGTTCAAACGGCTGTCGTGACGCCGGTCCTCGTGGCGGTCAACGTCGCACTCTTCTTCATCACGGTCGCCCTGGCCGGAAGCCTCGCGAGCAACAACATCTCGGAGTTCTTCCAACTCGGCAATCTGGCCAACGCGCCGACGCTCGCGGGCAACGAATGGTGGCGGATCTTCACCTCGGGGTTCCTGCACTTCGGCCTGCTGCACATCGCGAGCAACGCCTTCTCGCTGTGGTTCGTGGGCCGCCCGCTGGAGATCGCGCTCGGTCGTGTCCCGTTCACCGTGCTGTACTTCGTGTCGATGCTCGGCGGCTCGGCCGCGTGCTTGGTGTTCACGGACCTCGGTGCCCGCCCTGTGGTCGGCGCGTCCGGTGCCATCTTCGGGCTCGTCGGCGCGTACACGGTCATCGTCATCAAGCTCAGGCTCAACCCGACCTGGCTGCTGGTCATCCTCGGCCTGAACGTCTTCATCACCTTCCAGGTGCCGGACATTTCGATCCTCGGGCACGCCGGTGGCTTCGTCACGGGCCTTTTGGTGACCTTCGCGCTGCTCTACGCGCCGGAGAAGAACAGGCTCAAGTGGCAGATCGGCGGGATGGCGATCGTCGTCGTGGCGATCATCGGGCTCATCACCTGGAAGGACACCCAGACCGTTACGGCGGCGTACTGCGACTTCGTGCGGTTCCAGGGCCAGATCGTCTACGGCTGCTACCGATAGCTATCCCACTTCCCCCAAGTGGGTTATCCGAATACCCGGTGGAGAAGCAACAAGTCCGGGTACCTTCGAGTTGATCATTGACATCATCAACTTGGGGGTTGAGATGAAGATCCGGAAAGCAGCAGCTCTCGCCGCCGTCGCCGTGCTGGCGTCGGCATTGGCGCCGTCGATCGCGCAGGCCGGTCAAGCCGCCGAGACCTGCCAGACGTACACCAAACGCTATTTCCTCGGCTCCGGCAGCGCGATCACGCTGCGTGTCGCCTACGTCGACGCGGCGTTGAAAATCTGCTTCGGCGATCCCGGAGTCACGTCGTCGGCGGCGACGCAGACCGTCGGCACGACGGGGCCGGGCGCGGCCACCGGCTGGGAGATCACCGCGGGCCAGGCGGTGGTCGAGGACCAGCGGCCTCGGCACGTCAAAGCGAAGTTCAGCGGGTCGCTCCGGAACTGCGTCGTCAAGATCAACCCGATCTGCTCGCCGGCCGCGCCGTACGAGATCTTCGGGGAATACGCGCCGCCCGCGGTCGGCCCGGCCGTCCCTGGCTGGTCACACGGCCCGAACGGCGACGTCCACTACTACGACAACGCCTGACCCTTGAGGGCGGTGAGGACGTCCAGGACGTCCCTGGGGTCCTCACCGAGGTCGATCCGGCCGAACACCAGCAGGTGTTCGCCGGATTCGACCTCGAGGGTCAGGCTGTCCCGGCCGAGCCGTCGTGTCGTGCGCACCCGCAGCCGGGCTTCGGACCAGGAGTAGCGGCGCGTGCCACCGACGGTCCTGGCCAGGATTCCGTCGGGTCCGGCGGCCAGCCGGGGACGGAGCAGGGTGCCGTGCAGCGCGAGCGCGCCCACGGAGAGCATCGCGAGCCCGGTCAGGATCGTGCCGCCGGCGTCACCGCCGATGGCCAGCCACAGCACGCCTGCCAGCAACAACAGGGTGATCACCCAGGCCACTACCACAACGTTCCGCTGCGGCGCCCACGAGGTGGGGTAGTTATCCACAGGGGTTATCCACACTGGGGATGAGTCACACCGGTGTAATTAGGCGTCAAGCCGCCATCCGGGGTAATGCTCACCGCCACCGCATCGTCATGAGCAACCCGGCGATCATCAGCACGAAACCGATGGCGAAGTTCGTGTTGCCCAGATCCGCCATGAAGGGGATCTTGTCGCCCGCGATGTAGTTGACGACCAGCCACATCAGGCCGATCAGCATGAGGCCGAACATCACGATCTTGTAGAACAGGTTCGACGGGCCCGCGGCCTTGACCTTCACCGGCGTGCGGCGGTCGGTCGGCGGGGTGTACGCCGTCTTCTTGCGGACCTTGGACTTCGGCATCGTGTTCCTCGCGTACTGTTCGGCTTCCCTGGTGGCGATGACCCGCTTTCGGGTGCGCAACCAGCGCCACGTGCACACGTTAACGTAAACGAGCGCCGCTGGGCACCGTCCGGGACCGGTCGATTTCCCGCACTGTGACAATGGTGTCACACACGGTTCGACACACTGTGCTGGTTCGACACTGCGGCTTGGTTCGAGACTGAGGAGCTTGGGTGGTGGCTGAGCGGGAAGAGCCGGGCGGGGACCGGCGGCGGTACTCCGAACGACCACCCGGTGGCGGCCGTCCGGCCCCCCGGCGTAGGCCGGAGGACGCAATTCCGCCGCGCCGGGCACCGGGAGAGGCGCCGACGCCTCGACGGAGGCCGCCGGACGGCAGGGCGTACGACGGACCTCCGCCGCGCCGCCGGACGGACGCGCCGCCGCCTCGCCGTCGTCCCGCGCCGCCGGGGTCGACCGAGGAGACCGTCGTCTTCGAACCGGTCGGCGGTGGCACCGCGACCGAGGAACGGCCGCCGCCGCGCGAACTGGGCAAGGGCGGCGCCGCGATCCGGACCGTCGGCGAGCTCCTCATCACCGCGGGCCTCGTGGTGCTGCTGTTCATGGTCTACGAGGTCTACGTGACCGACCTCTTCTCCGCGGGCAAGCAGTCCGAGGCGAGTTCGGAACTGGACGGCGAGTGGGGCAAGGACCGGCAGCTGCACCCCGATCTGGTCGACGGGAAGGCGTTCGCCAGGATCCACATCCCGGTGTTCGGCGCCGACTTCAACTTCACCATCCAGGAAGGCACCACCGAGGCGGCGCTCGAAGTCGGCCCCGGCCACTACAAGGGCACGGCGCTGCCCGGCGAGCCGGGTAACTTCGCCATCGCGGGCCACCGTGTCGGCAAGGGCGCGCCGTTCAACGATCTGGACAACCTCAGCTCGTGCGACCAGATCATCATCGAGACGCAGACCGACTTCTACATCTACAAGGTGCTGCCGTACAAGGACGAGGTCGAGGGCTGGGCGGCGGGCAAGGGCGCACAGCCGAAGTGCAAGAACGTCGGGACCCTGCGCGACCCGAACGCCGTCGACGGCGGCCCCTACGGCGAGACCAACGGCCGCCGCATCGTGTTCCCGTCCAAGGGTGAGACGGTGAACCCGGTGCCGTACAAGGACCCGGAGATCCTGCCGAAGGCCGAGCAGGTCTCGCTGCTCACGCTGACGACGTGTCACCCGAAGTTCTCGGCGAAGGAACGGCTCATCATCCACGCGGTGCTGGCTCAGCAGGTGCCGAAGAACCAGGTCGGCTCCTACGCCGAACTCCTGCCCAAGATCTCGGAGGCGCGCTGATGTACGGCTGGATCTGGCGCAAGCTGCCGGGCCCCTTCGCGGTGAAGCTCGCGACGGCCGTCGTGCTGGCGCTCGGGATCGTGGCGCTGCTGATGTTCGTCGTCTTCCCGTGGCTGGAACCCCGGCTCTGGTTCAACGAAGTGAGCGTCCAGTAGACGCGCGGTTCGGCGTCTTCCTTGTCTCCGGGCGGTTCCCCGGGCAGGAGGACGCCGATGTCCTGCGCCGGTCGGTCGACGCCGCCATCGCCGCGGAACGGGCCGGGTTCGACGACGTGTGGTTCGCCGAGCACCACTTCATGCCGTACGGCGTCTGCCCGTCCGCGATCACCCTCGCCGCGCACGTGCTGGGCCGCACCGAGCGGATCGCCGTCGGCACCGCGGTGAGCGTGCTGTCGGTCGCGCATCCGGTGGCGCTCGCCGAACAATGGTCGCTGCTCGACGCGGTTTCGGGCGGTCGGCTGCGGATCGGTGTCGGCCGGGGCGGGCCGTGGCAGGACCTGGAGGTCTTCGGCACCGGCGCGGCCCGCTACGAAACCGGGTTCGAGGAGAGCCTCGATCTGTTGCTCGCCGCGATGACGTCGAAGACTGTCTCGGCGGACGGGGAGCACTTCCGGTTCCGGGAGGTGCCGATGGTGCCGCGGCCGGAGTGGGCTCCGCGCATGGTCGTGGCCTGCGGGGACGCCGGCTCTCGCGCGGTCCGGCTCGCCGCCGATCGCGGGCTGCCGATGCTGCTCGGGCTGCACACCGACGACGACGGCAAGATCGAAACGCTTGCCGCGTACGGGGATTCCGCCGCTGAACACGTCTCGACGGTGATGTGCCAGGTCGGGGACGACGCGCTGGACGTCGTGCGGTCCGCGCTGCCGGGTTCCCTCAAGGAGGGATTCGCCGGGCATGTGTACCTCGACGGCAAGCGGGGGCTGGACAAGGATCCGGTCTCCTACACCGACCGGCTGTGCGAGATGCACCCGATCGGCGGCGTGGAGTACTGCGTCGACCGGCTGGGAACGAGCATCCGGCGTACCGGGGTCTCCCACGTGATCATGATGGTGGAAGCGTCCGGTACGCCGGAGGGAACGCTCGAGAACATCGCGCGGATCGGGGAAGAGGTCCTTCCCGCGCTACGCAGGGGTTAGCAGTCGCGGAGTTCCGGGCTCTGGTTCAGCAGCTGGCCGCGGACGGAGACGAACGCGCGGTAGCGGTCACTGTCCACTTGGGACTTTTTGAACACGGCGACGCGGTGGCAGTTCTGGAACGCCAGCTTCACGCCGAAGTGCCGTTCCAGCCCGCCGCGGATGGCGTCCGAGGCCAGCGCCCGCAGCAACTGGCCGCGTTCGGCCTCGCTCGGCGGCGGCGTCTCGTTGTCGGCGAACCCGTCGGCCGCGCCCTCGGCCTCCGCGATGACACCGGTGATCACGGTCCAGGCGTAGGGCAGGGACTCCCGGACACAGGCGACGAATTCGGCGTCGGAGACCTCCCCGCGCTCGGCCTTCTCCAGCAGCGCGGGCGATACATCCAGAGACATCGAACCTCCGAGAGAGACACAGTGAACGTGGGCCATCTCCCTGACTACTCACCCTCGGCCCCAGCCACAAGAGAAAACGATCATCATCACCACTTTGGCGGAAGCCGTCGTCACTCCCAGCGAAAGAGCTTCGCCGCCACGACACAACTGCCCACCGCGAAAGCCGCCAGTACGGCGAGTTGCAGCGGCTGGGCGCCGGTGCCGGTCCAGGCGTCTTCGAGGGCTTTGACGCCCGGCGGGACGTACGCGCCGATGTCCCGGATGGCCTCCGGCAGCAAGGGGCGCGGCAGCCAGACGCCGCCGAGGAACATGATCGGGACGTAGGCGATCATCGCGATCCCGCCCGCGGCGCGGCTGGTCTTGGCGACCGCCGCGGCGATCAGGCCGAGACCGAAGATCGCGGTCGTGCCGAGGACGAACGTCAGCAGGAAGCCAAGTGGGTGACGCGGGCTGGGGACGTCGAAGACGACGCCCGCCGTCACGAGGAGGATGCCGACCCCGCCGATCGTCACGGTGACGTTGATGATCAGCTGCGCCACCAGCAGCTGGGCCGGGTGCACCGGGGTGGTGGCGAAGCGGCGGAGGATGCCCTGTTCGCGGTAGGACGCGATGATCCCGGGGATCGCTTGCAGGCCCATCATCGCGATGGTGAGCACGATCATCGACGGCACCCAGGCGTCGAGGAAGCGCATACCCGTCGTTGTCCCGCTCTCCGCGCGAATGCCGGGGATCACCCCGAGCACGGCCGTGATGGCGGTCGGCAGCACGAGCCCGCCGATGACGAAGCCGGGCGTGCGGAGGGCGAGTTTCGTTTCGGTGAGGGTGATTTTGGCGAGTGTGTTCATTTTCCTCTCCTCCGATCAGTCGCGGCCGGTCAGGGTCACGAAGGCTTCGTCCAAAGTGGATTTACCGGCGCGGTCACGGAGCTCGCCGGGGGTGCCGGTGCCGACCACGCGGCCGGCGTCGAAGATCGCGAGCCGGTCGCAGAGGCGTTCGGCCTCGTCCATGAAGTGCGTGACGAGGAGGACCGTGACGCCGGTGTCGCGCACGGTCTCGACGAGCTTCCAGGTGTCGCGGCGGGCGTGCGGGTCCAGTCCGGTGGTCAGCTCGTCGAGAACGGCGACCTCGGGGCGGCCGACCAGCGCGAGCGCGATCGAGACGCGCTGTTTCTGGCCGCCGGAAAGCTTGCCGAAGTACTTGTCCCGCTGCTCGGTGAGACCCAGTTTCGCGAGCAGCTCGCCGGTGTCGGCGGGGTTCGCGTAGAAGGACGCGTAGAGGTCGAGCGCTTCGTGGACCTTGATCTTGTCCGGCAGGCGGCTCTCCTGGAGTTGCGAGCCGAGGCGCTGCCGGAGGGCGCCGTGATCCTTGCCGGGGTCGAGGCCGAGGATCGACATGGTGCCGGAGTCCGGCGTCCGCAGGCCCTGGAGGCATTCGACGGTGGTGGTCTTGCCCGCGCCGTTGGTCCCGAGGATCCCGAAGATCTCGCCCTGTTCCACGTGGAACGAAACGTCGTCGACCGCGACGTGCTCCCCGTACGTCTTGCGGAGGTTGCTGACTTCGATGAGTGGCATGCGAAAACGTTATGGCGCAAGGGACTTCGCCAGAATGGCGCTGAACCCACACCTGGGGTGGGGCTGGGCCCACCCTGATCGGGGGCCTGTGATCACTGTGCCGGGCCGGGGCGGTGGGGAAGACTTCGCCGCATGATCCGCACCTACCTCACCTCAGTGCGCCGGGGCTGCGTGCTCGCGGCCTTGGCGCTGGTGAGCTGGCTGGACCTGCTGCTCGAACTGGTGGGTTTCTGCCTGCTCTGTGTCGGCCTGGTCTTCGCGTACACGCTGGCGCTCGAAGGGACGCGTCCGCGAGCCGCGTTCACCCGGCGGCTGGCCGGACGCTGGTGCGGTGTCGACGTCGAACCGCCCTACCGGCCGGCGCCGCCGGAGCCGGAACGCGAGCGCGACGGCTGGTATCGCGACGGGAACAGCCTGTTCAAGCGGTCGTGGTTCATCAAGTGGACCAAACGGTTCGAGTGGATCTCCGACGATCCGGCCACCGGCCGCGACCTCGGCTGGCAGCTGTGGAATCCGCTCGCTGGCCTGCTGCTGGTGCCCGCGGTCCTGCTGACCGGGCAGCGCGCGCTCCGGCTGTACGGGAAGTGGACGCGCTGGTGGCTCGGACCCCGCCCGGCCCGCGACCGGGACGGTTGGATCAAGAAGGGGTTGAAGGCGCTGGGATTCCAGCTGGGCCTGTTCGCGCTTTCGGTCGCACAGCTCGGGATGGTGATCCCGACGCTGCTCAGCCTGATCTGGCCGTCGCCGCTGTTCCCGACGATGGTCGTCGCCGGCCGTTCGGTGACCGACACCCTGCGCCGCGAGGCCAAGAACTGGACCGGTGTGCGGATCGACCGCCCGTACCTGCCGGAGCCGCCGTTCCCCGTCCCGCGCGCGGACGGGATGTACCAGCATGGACGGCAGCTGTACGACACACCGTGGTGGCCGGCGCGGCTGGCGCGCTGGCGCTGGGCGATGTCCGACCGCGCGACCTGGCGCGACATGGCGGCCGCGGTGGTCAACTCCGTGGTGCTGCTGCTGATGGTGGTGCCGACGGCGGCGCTGGTGTTCTTCGGTCTCTGGGGCGTGGTGGCGCTCTGGGTCTTGCGGCCGTTCGGGCAAGCGCTCGCGCTGACTCCGGTCGCCGTGGCGGCGTTCGTCGCCGGACTGGCCGCGGCGCCGTGGCTCGCCCGCCAAGGAGCGCGTTTCGCGAAGCTGCTGCTGGGGCCGACAGAGGCTTCGCGGCTGGCGCAGCGCGTCGAACGGCTGAAGCAGACGCGGACGGACGCGTCTGTCGCGCAGGCCGCCGAGCTGCGGCGCATCGAGCGGGACCTGCACGACGGGGTCCAGTCGCGGCTGGTCGCGATGGGGATGAAGCTGGGCGCGGTCGAAGCGCTGATCGACGGCGATCCGGCCGCGGCGAAACGGCTGGCCGCCGAGCTCCGGCAGACGTCGTCCGAGACGCTGACCGAGTTGCGGCTGCTGGTGCGCGGGATTCATCCGCCGGTGTTGTCCGAGCGCGGGCTCGGTGACGCGGTGCGGGCGATGGCGCTCGACAGTCCGTTGCGGGCTTCGGTGAACGGCGTCCTGCCTCGACTGGAGCAGCCCGCGGAGGCGTGCGCGTACTTCGCGGTCAGCGAGCTGCTGGGCAACGCCGCGAAGCACGGCGAGGCGCGGCGAGTGTCGATCGACCTCGACTACGACGACGGTCTGTTGCGGATCGAGGTGACCGACGACGGCAAGGGCGGCGCGAACGCGGCCCGGGGGAGCGGGATTCGCGGGATCGAACGCAGGCTGGGCGCGTTCGACGGTACTTTTGCCCTGACCAGCCCGCTCGGCGGGCCGACGAAGGCGATCATGGAGATCCCGTGCCAGCTCGACCCCGATGCGTCGTCGCCGAAGACCAGTACCTCCTCCGAGACGGCTTGACGCATTTGCTGACCGCGCACGGTTTCGACGTCGTCGAGGCGGTGGGCACCGGGCCGGAACTGGACCGGGCGCTGCGCACGCACCGGCCCGACGTCTCGGTCGTCGACGTCCGGATGCCGCCGACGCTCACCGACGAGGGGCTTCAGGTCGCCCTGGCGGTGCGGCGTGACCTCCCCGGACTGCCGATTCTCGTTCTGTCACAACACGTCGAGCAGCTCTACGCGCGTGAGCTGCTCGCCGACGGCGCAGGCGCGATCGGCTACCTGCTGAAGGACCGCGTCTTCAACGCCGGCCAGTTCATCGACGCGGTCCGGCGCGTAGCGGGCGGCGGGACCGCGATGGATCCCGAAGTGATCGCGAAACTGGTGGCGGGCAACGCATCCGACCCACTCGCGGCGTTGACCCCACGCGAGCGCGAGGTGCTCGGCTTGATGGCGGAGGGTTGTTCCAACGCGGCCATCGCCGGACGGCTGCACTTCAGCGAAGGGGCGGTGGGGAAGCACACCGCGAACATCTTCGCGAAGCTCGGCATCGTCGCCTCGGACGACACGAACCGCCGCGTCCTGGCGGTCCTCGCTTACTTGGGCACGCCGTGAAGGCCTCCTTTCCTACCTTGAGCGTAGGGAAGGAGGCCTTCACGGAACGGGTTCAGGAGCGCGAGATGCGGGTCATCTCGTCGCGCTCGACGACCTTGACGCGTTCCCGGCCGTGCGGAGTGCCGAGGGACTTCTCGTGGGCGTCGAGCTTGCCCCAGCCTTCCCAGGTCGTGAAGGGCACGCCGCGTTCGGTGAGGAAGCCAAGGATCGCGTCGGGGTCGTCCACGGCCGGGGCCGTCAGTGCGTCGGCGTCGGCCAGCAGGCTCGCGATCGTTTCGGCCGCGTCGCCCTTGGTGTGGCCGATGAGGCCGACCGGGCCGCGCTTGATCCAGCCGGTCACGTAGACGCCCGGCACCTGCTCCTCGTCGATGTCCAGCACCCGGCCGGCCTGGTTCGGCACGGTCCCGGTGGTGTGGTCGAACGGGATCTCCGGCAGATGCGACGACAGGTAGCCCACCGCGCGGTAGACGGCCTGGACGTCCCAGTCGTGGAATTCGCCGGTGCCGCGCACGTTGCCGTCACCGGTCAGTTCGGTGCGCTCGGTCCGCAGGCCGGTCACCTTGCCGTCCTCGCCCACGATCTCGCAGGGCGAGTGCAGGAAGTGCAGGTGCAGCCGCTTCGGCCGGTCGCCCTGGTCGCGGATCGCCCACTCCTGCAGCGTCTTCACGACCATGTCGATCTGCTTCGACGCCCGCAGCGCGGCGATGCTGCCCTCGTCGAACTCGATGTCCTCGGGGTAGACGATGACCTCGACGTTCGGCGAGTGGTCCAGCTCCCGCAGCTCCAGCGGCGTGAACTTCGCCTGTGCCGGGCCGCGGCGGCCGAACACGTGCACGTCGGTGACCGGGCTGGCCTTCAGCCCCTGGTAGACGTTGTCCGGGATGTCGGTGCTGAGCAGCTCGTCGGCGGTCTTCGCGAGGATCCGTGCCACGTCGAGCGCCACGTTCCCGACACCGAGGACCGCGACCGAGGTCGCGTTCAGCGGCCAGGTGCGCGGCACGTCCGGGTGCCCGTCGTACCAGGAGACGAAGTCGGCGGCGCCGTAGCTGCCGTCGAGGTCGATCCCGGGGATGTCGAGCGCGCGGTCGGCCATGGCGCCGGTCGAGAAGATCACCGCGTCGTAGAACTGGCGCAGGTCGTCGAGCTTCAGGTCGGTCCCGTAGTCGACGTTGCCCAGCAGCCGGATGTTCGGCTTGTCGAGGACCTTGTGCAGGGCGGTGACGATGCCCTTGATCCGGGGGTGGTCGGGCGCGACGCCGTACCGGATCAGCCCGAACGGCGCCGGCATGCGCTCGAACAGGTCGATCGTCACGTCGGCGTCGGACTTGTCGAGGATGTCGGCGGCGTAGATGCCGGCCGGACCGGCACCCACGATGGCTACACGAAGAGAACGGCTCACTCCTACCACGGTAAGTTAGGCAGCCCTAACAATCATTGTGATCTGGCGTACGGTCCACCTGGTGGGAGCCGCTAAGCTGGCTCCATGCGCGTGCTCGTCGTCGACAACTACGACAGTTTTGTCTACAACCTGGTCCAGTACCTGGCCCAGCTCGGCGCCGACTGCACCGTCTGGCGGAACGACGTGGTGGACGTCGGCAAGCTCGGCGAGTTCGACGCGGTGCTCGTCTCTCCCGGCCCCGGCACCCCGGAACGCGCTGGTCAGAGCATGGACGTCATCCGCGAATGCGCCGAGAAGCGCATCCCGATGCTCGGCGTCTGCCTCGGTCACCAGGCCCTCGGCGTCGTCTTCGGCGCCACCGTCGACCGCGCCCCGGAACTGCTGCACGGCAAGACCAGTCAAGTCCACCATTCGGGCGACGGAGTACTCGCCGGGCTCCCCTCCGAATTCACCGCCACGCGGTACCACTCGCTGACCGTTCTGCCCGAAACCATCGACGACGCCGTGTTCGAGATCACAGGCCGCACCGAATCCGGTGTCGTGATGGGCATGCGGCACCGCGAGCTGCCGCTCGAAGGCGTCCAGTTCCACCCCGAATCCGTGCTCACTCAGGGCGGGCACCGGATGCTGGCGAACTGGATGGCTTCGGCCGGGCACCCGGTCCCCGACGCCACGGTCAACGAACTCGAGCAGGAGACCCGCGCGCTGCAGAAGGCCGCTGCTGCGTGACCTCGCTGATCCGGCTCGAAGGAGCCGGTAAGCGCTACGGCCGCGGCGAACCCGTGCTCGCCGACGTCGACCTCGACGTACCGGCGGGTCGCGTGATCGGCGTCCTCGGCTCGAACGGTTCGGGGAAGTCGACGCTGCTCAGGATCCTCGCGGCACTTTCACGGGTGACTTCGGGAAGCGTCGTGGGCAGCCCGCGTGTCGGCTACCTGCCGGACCGCTTCCCGGCGGGACAGCGGATGAGCGCCAGGGCGTACCTGCGGCATATGGCCCGCATCGACGGCCATGTCGACTTGTCGGCGATCGATCCGCTGCTGGACCGGCTGGCACTGGTCGGCGGCCCGGACGCGCCCTTGCGGACCCTGTCGAAGGGCAACGCCCAGAAAGTCGGCCTCGCGCAGGCCGTCCTCGCCGAGCCGGACCTGCTGATCCTCGACGAGCCTTGGTCCGGGCTCGACGTCGAAGCCCACACCGTGCTCGGCGAACTCGTCGCCGAGACCAAGGAACGGGGCGCGAGCGTGGTCTTCACCGACCACCGCGCGGCCGCCGTGCACGCCCACGCGGACGACGTCTATCGGATGGACGGCGGCCTCCTGACCCGCGTCGAAACGAGAGCCGAAAACGCGACGAGGATCGTCCTTCACGGGCCCGCCGGCGACTGGTCCTCGGAACCCGGCGTCAGTCAAGCCGTGGCCGAAGGCGGGAAGGTCGTCCTGACGGTCGAAGCCGGGCACACGGACGCGGTCCTGCTGCGTGCGCTCAACCGGGGCTTCTCGGTCCGGGAGGTGGCGCCGTGCTCGCCATGACCCGCTACTACCTCGCGCTGCTCGGCCATTCCCAGCGCTACCTTCCCGCGATCCTCGCCTACCTCGCGGTGAACACCGTGCTCTACACGGATCCGAAGTCGCCGCTGCTGCCGCAGTACGGGATCAGCGCCGGTTCGCTCCTGGTGGTCTCGTGCTGGCTGACGATCGCGATGCTCGACGTCGAGGACCCGGTCCAGCGGCTGGTGACCTTCAGCCACGCACGACGCTGGCGATCGGTCCTCGGCGGCGCCACCCTGGCCGTCTTCGGCTGCGCCGCGGTGCTGATCGTCGTGACACTGGGCTGGTCGGGCCTCCGCTCCGGCGGCTTCCCGATCGGCGCCCTCGCTCTCGGGGCCGCGGCGCACGCGTTGTGCGCGCTGTTCGGGATCGCTATCGGACTGCCCTGTTCGCGGCTGCTGGTCCCGCGCGTCGGTTGGTCCGTGCTGGCCGCGATCTTCGCGCTCGCGGCCGTGCTCCTGATCAAGTGGCTGCCGCTGGCCAACCCGCTGTTGCGGGCCCTGACCTCGCAACAACCGCTTGCCGTCCCGTTCACGGTGGCCGCGGTGGCGGCGGTCGCCGCCCTGCTGCTGAGCGCGACGGCCGTCGGACACCTGCTGCGGCGCAACGCCTGATGCCGCGTCTCATCGTGCTCAACGGCCCACCCGCCTGCGGGAAGTCGACGCTCGCCCGGCGGTACGCCGAAGATCACCCGTTGACGTTGGATCTCGACATCGACCGGATCCGGGGCCTGCTCGGTGCCTGGCGCGACGACCCCGCGAAAGCCGGAACGCTCGCCCGCGACCTCGCCGTGAGCGCCGCGCGGACCCATCTGCTCGCGGGCCGCGACGTGATCGTCCCGCAGTTCCTCGGCCGCGCCCCTTTCCTCGAACGACTGGAAACGCTCGCCAGGGAGACGGGCGCGGAGTTCCACGAGATCGTCCTCCTCGACACCAAGGACAACGTGCTCCGGCGGTTCGCCGAGCGCACCCGCGCCGCGGCCGAACCCGAACACGTCGAGGCGCACGAGATGCTGGGCGGCCCCGAACGGCTCGCGGCCATGTACGACAGGCTCGTGGCACTCGTCGCGACGCGACCGAAGGCGGTCGTGGTGCACACCAGCGCGGGGCGGATTCAGCAGGCCTACCAGGGACTTCTTCGCAGCTTGGCGCCTTAATCCCTGCTTCCGGCGACAGGCGTGCCGTCGCAGGTGAGGACAAAGCTGTCCCTTCTTCGACGGCACGCATGATGTTCGGCATGTCGTCGCACAGCTCGCGGTGGAGTCCTTGTGCGTGGTTCGAGCCGGTCGACAGGTGCCGGCCGTGTCCGCTTGATGCCTCTATGTGCGGTGTCGCG
Organism: Amycolatopsis sp. NPDC043889; assembly: GCF_056435645.1. Taxonomy (NCBI): domain Bacteria; kingdom Bacillati; phylum Actinomycetota; class Actinomycetes; order Pseudonocardiales; family Pseudonocardiaceae; genus Amycolatopsis; species Amycolatopsis sp. NPDC043889. The sequence goes on along the minus strand of NZ_JBWKEC010000001.1, from coordinate 446,166 downwards.
AGGGGTCGTGAGTGGCAAGGGCGGTTCTAACACTCTTTTTCACTCACGACCCCTCGTGAAACCGTGCAAATCGGGCATCACCCTCTGGGAACGAGTCCCTTATGGATGGTTGAGAAGGTGCCAGGTCTCTTTGGCGGGATCAGCCGGCATGAAAAGGGCCCCGCACGAAACCGTGCGGGGCCCTTTCGCGTCAGCGATCGATCACGGAGGCGGGAAGAGCCGCGAACTTGACGACGTCGGCGTCTCATCGCCTTCGACGATGAACAGCGTGATCGGCGCGTTCTTCGCGACCTTCGAACCGGCCTGCGGGTTGGTCTTGCTGACCTTGCCCGCGTCGTCCTTGTCACCGTTCTTGTCCGCCTGGGTGTTCAGCTGACCGCTCCAGCCCAGCTGCTGCAGCTGGCGCGTCGCCTGCTCCTCGGTCATGCCCTTCAGGTTCGGCATGTCGAAGGTCTCCTGGTTGCCGTTCGACACCGACAGCTTGACCACACTGCCGACGGGGACCTTGCCGCCGTTCGGGGTCTGGTCGATCACGGTGCCCTTGGGCTGGTCGGAGTCCACGGTGGTGACCTGCGGGGTGAATCCGGCCGCCTTCAACCCGGCCTCGGCCTCGGCCTGAGTCTTGCCCTTGTAGTTAGGGACCGTCTTCAGTTCCTGGGACTTCGCGACCGTGATGTCGACCTTGGCCCCCTGGTCGACCTCGGCCTGCGCGGCCGGGTTCTGTGACGTGACCTTGCCGGCTTCGTTCGGGTCGTTGCTCTCTTCCTCAGTGGTCGCACCGAGCTTCAGGCCTGCTTCGGTCAGGGCCGCAAGGGCCTCGGCCGCGGTCTTGCCCTTGAGGTCCGGCGTCTTGACCTTCTCCGGTTTCGCGCCGACGGTCAGCGTGATCTTCTCCGAGGTCGGCGTCATCTGCCCCTCGGCCGGGCTGATCGCGATGACCTTGTCGATCAGGTTCTCGTCGCAAGCGGGCAGGCCGTTGACGGCCTCACCGGTGCAGGGCACCTTCTTGGTGGGTTCGAACGAGTTGAACCCCGCGGCCCGGAGCGTGTCCTTCGCCGCGGACTCGAACTGGCCCGTGACCTTCGGGATCGCCTTGCTCTCCGCGCCGGTGCTGTTGAACGCGTTGGACAGCCACATGATCAGCAGCACCACGGCGGCCAGCGAGACCACGAGACCGGCGATGAGCCAGGCACGCCGCTTCTTCTTCGCGGCCGGGTCCTCTTCTTCGTCCTCGTACTGGTCGTAGCGCGGCGGCACCCGGCGGTCGGAGTCCATGACCTGGGTGCGCTCGTCCTCCGACATCACCATCGGCGCGGCCGGACGCTGGCCGGACAGCGTGCGGACCAGGTCCGAACGCATCTCCGCCGACGACTGGTACCGGTTCGCCGGGCCCTTCGCGAGCGCCTTGAGCACGACGGCGTCGAGCTCGGGCGCCACCGCCGGGTTCACCGACGACGGCGGGTTCGGGTCTTCCCGGACGTGCTGGTACGCCACCGCCACGGGCGAGTCGCCGGTGAAGGGCGGCTCGCCGGTGATGAGTTCGTACAGCACACAACCGGCGGCGTAGACGTCGGAACGCGCGTCGACGGACTCACCGCGCGCCTGCTCCGGCGAGAGGTACTGCGCCGTGCCGATCACCGCGGCGGTCTGCGTCATCGCGGACTGCCCGTCGTGCATGGCGCGCGCGATGCCGAAGTCCATCACCTTGACGGCGCCGTTCTTCGTGATCATCACGTTCGCCGGTTTGACGTCGCGGTGCACGATGCCGTGCCGGTGCGAGAAGTCCAGTGCCGCGCAGACGTCGGCCATGACCTCCATCGCCCGCTTCTGCGACATCGGCCCTTCGGTCTTCACGATGTCCCGCAGAGTCCGTCCTTCGACGTACTCCATGACGATGTAGGGCAGCGGGCCGAACTCGGTGTTCGTCTCGCCGGTGTCGTAGACGGCGACGATCGCCGGGTGGTTCAGTGCCGCCGCGTTCTGTGCCTCGCGACGGAAACGTTCTTGGAACTGGGGATCCCGCGCCAGATCGGCACGCAGGATCTTGATCGCCACCTCCCGGCCCAGGCGCACGTCGTGGCCGTGGTGGACCTCCGACATGCCTCCGTAGCCGAGCGTTTCGCCCAGCTCGTAGCGGTTGCTGAGCAGTCTTGGTGTGCTCATCTCTGCGTGCCGTTCCATTCCGTCCAAGGTTTGCTGCTCATCATTCCCGGATTCGCCTGTCCGGCCGGCTCCTCGGTGCCGCCCTCCGTCGGCACCGCTGGGTATGCGGATGTCGGCGAAGGACCTTCAGACTCCTTACCCGGAGCCGGCGCGTGTTCACTGGTTTCCACGCCGCCCGACTGCGGTCCGTTGCCCGAACCGACCAGTCTCACGATGAGGAAGGCGCCTGCCACCAGTACTGCGATCAGGATCACCGCGAGCAGTACCCACCAGCCCCATTGTGGCCGTCTGCCCGGCAGGCGGCGGACCGCCATCGGCGGCGGGCCGCTGACCGGGTGCATCGCCGGATGCGACGCAGGCCCGACGGCCACCATCGGGTTCGGCGGCGAATGCGGGCCGGGCTGCATCACGGGCTGACCCGCGGAGTACGCCACGTTCACCAGCCCCGACGGTGTCGGCAGCGGAAGCCCGGCGCGGACCGCGGCCACCGCGGCGGCGAACTCGCCACCGCTGTTGTACCGCTGTCTCGGATCCTTGATCAGGGTCGCTTCGATCACCGCGCGGGCGCCCGGTGGCACGTCCGGCGGCAGCGGCGGCGGGAGGTCGCGGATGTGCATCATCGCGACGGTCACCGCGTTCTCCGAAAGGAACGGCCGGTGCCCGGTGAGGCATTCGTAGCCGCATACGGCCAGCGAGTAGACGTCGCTCGCCGGTTCGGCGTTGTGCCCGAGCGCCTGCTCGGGTGCGATGTAGTGGGCGGTGCCCATCACCATGCCGGACCTGGTCACGGGGGCGGCGTCGGCGGCCTTCGCGACACCGAAGTCCGTGATCTTCACCTGCCCGGCCGGGGTCACCATGATGTTGCCCGGTTTGACGTCGCGGTGCACAAGACCGGTTTCGTGCGCGGCCTGCAGCGCGTTACCGGCCTGCTCCAAGATGTCCAAGGTGCGCTCGGCGTTCAGCCGTCCTTCGCGGGTGATGATCGCGGCCAGCGGATCGCCTTCGACCAGCTCCATCACCAGATACGCGATCGACAGCTCGTCCGCGACCGTCTCGCCGTAGTCGTGCACCGCGGCGATGCCGGGATGGTTCAGCGACGCGGTCATCCGCGCCTCGGTCCGGAACCGGTGCAGGAACTCCGCGTCGCCGGACAGCTCCGCCTTCAGGATCTTGACCGCGACCGTCCGGTCCAGCCGCGTGTCACTGGCCTGCCAGACCTCGCCCATCCCGCCGACGGCGATCCGGTTCGTCAGCTTGTACCGGTCGGCCAGCAGCTGACCCGAGGACAGCATCCGCTATCCACCCCCGAGCATGGCGTTGACGGCGGCGCGGCCGATCTCCGCGGCCACGGTGCCACCGGTCGCTTCGAGCCCGCGGTTACCCCCGGATTCGACGATCACCGAGACGGCGATCTTCGGGTCCATCGCCGGCGCGAACCCGGTGTACCAGGCGTGCGGCGGGGTGTTCTTCGGGTCGTTGCCGTGCTCGGCGGTGCCGGTCTTGGAGGCGATCTGGATGTCGCCGCGTTTGCCGGCGCCCTTCGTGTTCTCTTCCGACGCCAGCATCATGTCGCGCAGGATCGCGGCGTTCGCGCTGGACATCGCGGCGTCACCGGTCAGTTCGATCGGGGTGTAGTCCTCGATGGTCGACAGGTTCGGCGCCAGCAGCGACTGCACGAGCTGCGGTTTCATCGCCATCCCGTTGTTCGCGATGGTCGCGGAGAGCAGGCAGTCCTGCAGGGGCGTCAGCCGCACGTCGCGCTGGCCGATGGCGCTCTGGTACAGGGCCGCCTTCGATTCGAGCGGGCCGAGGGAGGATCCGGCGACCCGCATCGGCACGGTCAGGTCCTCGCCGACGCCGAAGTTCTTGGCCGTCGCGTTCAGCTTGTCCTTGCCGAGCTCGCCGGCGATTTCGGCGAAGGGCACGTTGCACGAGTACCGCAGCGCTTCCTTCAGCGTGCTGCCCTTGCAGGCCGCGCCGCCGTAGTTCTCCAGCGTCGTCTGCGTGCCGGGGAGCTTCACGTTGGGCGCGGTGTTGACCGGCATGTCCGCGGTCTTGCCGTCCTCGAGCGCGGCCGCGGTCACCAGCAGCTTGGCCGTCGAACCCGGCGGGTACGTCTCCGAGATCGCGCGGTTCAGCATCGGCTTCTTCGGATCGTCGCGCCACTGCGACCAGGCCGCGACCTGCTCCTTCGTGGTGTGAGAGGCCAGCTTGTTCGGGTCGAACGACGGCGTCGACACCATCGCGAGGATGCGCCCGGTCTTGGGCTCCATCGCGACCACCGCGCCGGTGTAGCCCTTCCGCGTCATCAGGTCGTACGCGGCCTTCTGCACGGCCGGGTTGATCGTCAGCCGCACGTTCCCGCCGCGCGGGTCGCGGCCGGTGACCATGTCCGAAAGACGCCGCACGAACAGCCGCGGGTCGGAACCGTTGAGGACGTCGTCCTCGGACCGCTCCAGACCGCCCGAGCCGTAGTTGATCGAGTAGTAGCCGGTGACCGGCGCGTACATCGGGCCGTCGGCGTAGGTCCGGATGAACTTGTACTTGTCGTTCGACGGGTCGACCTTCGCGAGCGCGGCGCCGTCGGGCGTCACGATCAGCCCTCGCTGGCGGGAGTACTCGTCGTAGAGCACGCGCACGTTGCGCGAGTCGGTGCGGTAGTCGTCGGCCTTGACCACCTGGATGTAGGTGGCGTTGGCCATCAGGAGCACCACCATGACGAGCATGGCGACACCCACCTTGCGGAGCGGGGTGTTCACGACGGGCTCCCCTCACCGGTCGCGGGCGGCCGCTGGACCATCACCGTGTGCGCTTCGGCGAGCGGCGCCTGCGGCTGCTGCGGCTTCGGCCGCACCGCGGGTTTGCGGGCGGCGTCGGAGATTCGGAGCAGGAGAGCCACCAGGATGTAGTTCGCGAGCAGTGAAGAACCACCGCGGGAGAGGAACGGGGCGGTGATCCCGGTGTTCGGGATCAGGTTCGTGACGCCGCCGACGACGACGAAGATCTGCATGACCAGGGCGAACGACAGACCGCCGCCGAGGAGTTTGCCGAAGGTGTCGCGCACGGCGAGGGCGCTGCGCATCCCGCGCATCGCCAGGATCAGGTACAGCATCAGCATCGCCGTGAGCCCGATCAGGCCGAGTTCCTCGCCGATCGCGGTGGTGATGAAGTCCGTCTTGGCCTCGGGGACCATATCCGGCCGCCCGGCGCCGAGGCCGGTCCCGCCGACCCCGCCGGTGCCGAGCCCGAACAGCCCCTGCGCGACCTGGTAGCCGCCGCCGGGGTCGTCGTAGGTGGCCAGCGGGTCGATCCAGTTCCGGACGCGCTGCTGGACGTGCGTGAACAGGTTGTAGGCGATGATCGCGCCGGCGGCGAAGAAGCCGACACCCAGCACGACCCAGATGACCCGCTCGGTGGCGACGTACAGCATCACCAGCGTGACACCGAAGAACAGCAGCGACGTGCCGAGGTCCTTCTCGAACACCAGCACGCCGAGGCAGGCGGCCGCCGCGATGAGGATCGGGCCGAGGTCACGCGCGCGCGGCAGCTCGACGCCGACGATCCGCTTGCCCGCGACCATGAACAGGTCGCGTTTCGTCACCAGGAACGAGGCGAAGAAGATCATCAGCAGGATCTTCGCGAACTCGCCCGGCTGGATCGAGAAGAACGGCAGCTTGATCCAGACCTTCGCGCCGTTGACCTCGGACAGGCTCGACGGCAGCACCGCGGGCAGCGCGAGCGCCACGATCCCGACCAGACCGCAGGTGTAGCCGTAGCGGGTCAGCGTGCGGTGATCGCTGATCACGACCAGCACCACCACGAACAGCACCAGCGAGATCGCCGTGAACAGCACCTGCTTGGTGACGTCCGGCGTGTACTCCCTGCCCTGCTGGATCGCGCGTTCCGCGAGCGCCAGGTCGATCCGGTGGATCATCACCAGGCCGAGCCCGTTCAGCAGCGCGACGCACGGCAGGATCACCGGGTCCGCGTACGGCGCCCAGCGGCGGACCGCCAGATGCGCCGCCGTCAGCACCGCGAGGTACGAGAGCCCCAGCCAGATGATCGAGCTGGTGAGTTCCTGCTCCTGGTTCGCCTCCACCAGCACGAGCGCGACGGTGACGATGAAGGTCGCGAACGCCAGGAGGACGAGTTCGGTGCCGCGCCGCTTGGGCAGCTCGCGCGGAGGGTTCGTGGCGAACTGGGCCGAAGCCGGATCGGCGAGCGGCGTGCTCATCAGTTACCGCCCCCTGGTGCTGCCGTGGTCGGCGTCGAGCAGTCCCTCCCCGCTGGCTGATTCGCCGGACTCGGCGAGGCGGGGGTAGAAGGGGCGGCAGCCGACGACGACACCGGCGGTGCCGGTTCGGTAGGCGGCGTGGAAGTCGAGCTGGAGTTCGGTTTGCAGTCGGCCAGCTGCTTGTGCGGCCGCAGGAAGTCGTCGATGTACTTGCGGGCGTCGTCGAGGTTGTCCTTCTTGACGCCGTTCTTCACCGCGATCCGCGCGTCCTCCTGCAGTGCCGGCACCAAGAGCTTGTCGGTGCACAGCCCGCCCGGCGGGCACGAGCCCTGCTCGAAGGCGTGCAGGTCGATGCCGAGGACACTGCCGGGGACGCCGCGATAGATCACGACCTCCTCGCCGGGACCCTCGCCGACGTAGTACTGGCTCAGCACGAAATACCGCGTGGCGATCGCCGCCGCGGCCAGCACGATCAGGACGACCACAGCTCCCGCCAGCCAGCGAAATCGCCTCCGGCGCTTGACCTTCGGGTCCTCCTGTTGGGGCTGGACCTCGGGCCGCGGCTGCGGCGCGGGCTGGGTCAGCGCGCGGGCGCGGGCGGCGGGGGAGTCGCCCTGGTGGAACTCGTCACTGCCGTCCCCGGCGGCGCCGCCCACGATGGGCGCGTCCTCACCGAAGTCGACGTCGACGACGTCGGCGATGATCACCGTGACGTTGTCCGTGCCGCCGCCCTTGAGCGCCAGCTCGATCATCCGGTCGGCGCAGGCCTGCGGATCCGGGATCTGGATCGCCTCGGACAGCGTCTCGTCACTGACCATGCCGGACAGGCCGTCCGAACAGATCAGGTACCGGTCACCGGCGCGGGCCTCACGCACGGTCAGGCTCGGCTCGACCTCATGGCCGGTGAGCGCCTTCAGCAGCAGCGACCGCTGCGGGTGCACCGCGGCCTCTTCCGGCGTGATCCGGCCCTGTTCGAGAAGTTCGTTGACGAAGCTGTCGTCCCGCGTGATCTGCGAGAACTGACCGCCGCGCATCAGATACGCCCGCGAGTCGCCGACGTGCACGACACCCATCCGCGAACCGGCGAACAGCACGGCGGTCAGGGTGGTGCCCATGCCGTCGAGGTCCGGGTCCTGCTGGACCAGTTCGGCGATGGCCGCGTTGCCGTTCTGGACGGCCTCACGCAGCTGAGCGAGAAGATCGTCGCTCGGATCGTCGTCGTCGAGTGGGGCGAGGGAGGCGATGACGACCTTGCTGGCCACCTCACCCGCGGCGTGACCGCCCATGCCGTCGGCGAGGGCGAGCAGGCGGGGACCGGCGTACACGGAGTCCTGGTTGCTGGAACGCACCAGGCCCCGGTCGCTGCGAGCCGCGTAGCGGAGGACGAGAGTCATGGGCGAAGCTCGATCACCGTTTTGCCGATCCGGATGGGGACTCCGAGCGGGACCCGGAGGGGTGCCGTGACCTTAGCCCGGTCGAGGTACGTCCCGTTCGTCGAGCCAAGATCTTCCACGTACCAATCCTCCCCGCGCAGGGCGATCCGGGCGTGGCGGGTCGACGCGTAGTCGTCGTCCAGCACCAGGGTCGAGTCGTCGGCGCGGCCGATCAGGATCGGCCTGCCGTCCAAGGCGATCCTGGTTCCTGCCAGCGCACCATGGGTCACGAGCAGCTGCTGCGGCGATTTCCCGCCGCGCGGCTTCTTGGTTTCCTTCTTCTTGCGACCGAACGTCGGGACGGCGACTCGCAGCCCGGAGGCCGCGTACAGATCCGAACGGACGACACGCAACGCGGCGAACACGAAGAGCCAGAGCAGCACGAGAAAGCCCACCCTGGTGAGTTGAACGACCAGCTCTGGCACTTGTTGTGTCCGCTCCCGTTTCTCCTGTACGCCGCGGAGAGCCCGTGCCGCCCGGGATGGTCGGCTCCGGACAGCGCTGCTCTCCGCGTACGACCCGAGGTGCCGATCCACCACAGGTCCCGCACCGCAATTCTGCGATACCCCCTCCGGACGCCGCCGGTCAGCCCTGCGTACGGAACACGAGAGACGAGTGGCCCACGCGGATCACGTCGCCGTCGGCCAGCTGCCAGGTCTGCACCGGGGTGCCGTTGACCGTCGTGCCGTTGGTCGAACCGATGTCCGCGAGCGTCGCGCTCTGGCCGTCCCAGGTGATCTCCAGGTGACGGCGCGAGACGCCGGTGTCCGGGAGCCGGAAGTCGGCGTCCTGGCCGCGGCCCACGACGTTCCCGCCCTGCTTCAGCGAGTACGAACGGTTCGAGCCGTCGTCGAGCTGGAGGCTCGCGGTGAGCTGACGCCCGGCCGCCGGCTGACCGCCGTAGCCGCCACCCTGCGCGTACGGGTCCGCGGCGGGCTGGCCGTACTGCTGCTGGCCGCCGCCGTACTGGTCGTACCCGCCCTGCTGCGGCTGGCCGCCGTACTGGTCATAGCCGGGCTGCTGCGCGGCGCCGCCGTAACCTTGGTCGTAGCCGGGCTGCTGCTGGGCGCCGCCGTATTGGTCGTAGCCGGGCTGCTGTGCTCCGCCGTAGCCCTGGTCGTAGCCGGGCTGCTGCTGGGCGCCGCCGTATTGGTCGTAGCCCGGTTGCTGTGCTCCGCCGTAGCCCTGGTCGTAGCCGGGCTGCTGCTGGGCGCCGCCGTATTGGTCGTAGCCGGGCTGCTGTGCTCCGCCGTAGCCCTGGTCGTAGCCGCCCTGCTGCTGGCCGCCATAACCCTGGTCGTACCCGGGCTGCTGCTGGCCAGCCTGCTGTCCGTAGCCGTACTGGCCCTGCTGGCCGTACGGGTCACCCTGGTCGTATTGGCCGTAGCCGGGGGGCTGGCTCATTGCTGGGTCTCCTGCGTTGCTGGGTCGTGCCGACCGTGGCGAACCTTCGGCGCCGTGGGGCTTGACGTCGGGATCGACGGACGAACGGGTCTTGAACTGTCCAGTATGCAGCGCCTCGTTGCGCTCGAGCGAAACTACGACGTCACCATAGGTGTCCCATCCGTGCTCGGCGAGGTGTTCCTTGACCGCCTCCGCCAACACCGAAGTGACCCGACGCTCGTCTCCGGCCATGCGCTCGTGATCAGCCTGCCCCAGCGACACGATGTAGTGATTGGGGGCGAGCTGTCGACCACCGGCCAGCTCACGAACGTTCTCCTCGCTCTCGCGCTCAAGCGCCACCGCCACTTCCTGCGTGACGACGTTGCCACCGAACATGCGCGCGAAGGTGTTGCCTACGAGGTTCTCGAGCCGTCTGTCAAAGCGTTCGACGCGGCCCACCGGGCAACCTCCTCACACGTGTGCTTCCCCGTCGATCCTATCCGGGTACGGCCAGTCGGACACGGCCCCCGGTGAAACCCGCGAAATCCGCCTGCTACGCTTTGCGAGCTGTCAGAGAACGAAGCACTCGGGCGAGTGGCGGAATGGCAGACGCGCACGGTTCAGGTCCGTGTGTCCGAAAGGACGTGAGGGTTCAACTCCCTCCTCGCCCACTCTTGTTCGAGGCCCCCTTCGCTACGCGACGGGGGCCTCTTTCGTGAGGTCGTCGCTCGTCAGCTCCCGGGGGGCCGAGCCCCCCCGGACCCCCGCGGTGCGTCCGGCGGCGGTTGGCGAGCGGGGGCGGCCTAGGGCCTGGCGGCCCTGGCCTGGGAAAAGAAAAAAGACCCGGCCTGGGCCGGGTCTTCGTGGTGCGGGTGTGGGTCAGTTCACGCCGACGAGGTCGACGACGAAGATCAAGGTCTCGTTCGGCTTGATGACGCCGCCGGCGCCGCGTTCGCCGTACGCGAGGTGCGGCGGGATGACCAGCTTGCGACGGCCGCCGACCTTCATCCCGGCGACGCCCTGGTCCCAGCCGGGGATGACCTGGCCGGCGCCGAGGCCGAAGCGGAGCGGCTCACCGCGGTCCCACGACGCGTCGAACTGGTCGCCGGTCGAGTGCGAGACGCCGACGTAGTGCACCGTGACGGTGTCGCCGGACTTGGCCTCCTGGCCGTCGCCGACGGAGATGTCGGTCGTCTCCAGCTCGGAGGGTGCGGGCCCCTCGGGGCGGTCGATCTGGGGCTTCTGCGAAGACATGCACAGGAAGATACGTGAAGCGAAGCTTCTCCGCTGAGGGCGGCGGTGGGGAAGAAGGAGGGATACCTGCGCTGGTCCCGGGTCCGCAGGGCGAGTGTTCCGCCGAACGGTGGCAAGAACGCGAATAGTCTTCACAAATTTGGATACCCGTGGGTAGTGTGCGCCTCGTCACTCTCCGACGACGGAGGTCTTTCATGCGACGAGGCATACGGGTCTTGACGACGCTGGCGGGGCTGACGCTGGTGGCGGGAACCGTCCCGGCACTTCAGGCGAACGCCGCGGAAACCCCACCGGACTCGGTGGTGGCGGCCGCGCTCGACGACTACTGCGGCGGCCAGTGCGGTGACATCCTCCCGCCCGGCACGAAGGGGAACGCCACCCTCGCCGAGATCCTGGCGCACAAGGCGTTCGGCACCCGGCCCGCGCATTCGGCCGATCAGCTCGGCAAGTACGCCTCGCTCGCCGACGGCTACAAGACGCTGACCACGGACAAGATCAACCAGTTCTTCAACGACGCCTCGTTCGGGATTCCGTCCGGGCAGGTCGAGAGCACGATCAAACCGCGTCCGGACGTGACGATCACCCGCGACAAGGCGACCGGCGTGCCCCGGATCGTCGGCACGACGCGGCCGGGCACGATGTACGGCGCCGGATACGCCGCCGCGCAGGACCGCCTGTGGCTGATGGACATCATGCGCCGGGTCGGCCGCGGCCAGCTGACCTCGTTCGCCGGTGGCGCCCAGGGCAACCGCGAACTCGAACAGAGCTTCTTCTCGTCGGCGCCGTACACCGAACAGGAACTGCAGAAGCAGATCGACAACGCGGCGGCCAGTGGTCCGCGCGGCGCACAGGGCAAAGCCGACGCCGAGGCCTATGTCCAAGGTGTCAACAAGTACATCTCCGACGCGCACAGCGGCCGCTACTTCCCCGGCGAGTACGTGCTCACCGGGCACGTCGACGCGATCACGAACGCCGGGACCATCGAGCCGTTCAAGCTCACCGACCTCGTCGTCCTCGCCGCCGTCGTCGGAGCGCAGTTCGGCGCCGGCGGTGGCGGCGAGGTGCAGAACGCCATCGCGAAGATGGCGATGCAGGAGAAGTACGGTCTCGAACAGGGCGACAAGGTCTGGCGGAGCCTCCGGTCCGAGGACGACCCCGAGACGGTCAAGACCCTCCACAATGGACAGACCTTCGACTACGGCAAGGCGCCGTCGAATCCGCAGGGCGCCGCGATGCCGGACAAGGGTTCGGTCACCGGGCAGCAGCTGGTCTTCGATCCGACCGGTTCCGCCGGGACGGCGGCACCCGCCAAGGTGGACGTTCCCGCGCCTGAAGACCAGAAGGCCGTCCGCGGCATCTTCGACGACGGCGTCCTGCCGGGCAACATGCTGTCGGAGAAGCACGGCATGTCCAACGCGCTGGTGGTCTCCGGCGCCAAGACCGCGAGTGGGCACCCGGTCGCCGTCTTCGGCCCGCAGGCCGGCTACTTCGCGCCGCAATTGCTGATGCTGCAAGAAATCCAGGGCCCTGGCATCAGCGCCCGCGGCGCCTCGTTCGCGGGGATCAGCATGTACGTGCTGCTCGGCCGCGGCAAGGACTACTCGTGGAGCGCGACGTCGGCGTCGCAGGACATCGTCGACACCTACGCCGTCGAACTGTGCGAGCAGAACGGTTCCGCGCCGACGAAGAACTCCAACTTCTACCGGTTCCGCGGGCAGTGCCTGCCGTTCGAGATCGTCGAACGCAAGAACGCCTGGAAGCCCACCGTCGCCGACGGCACGGCCGAAGGTTCGTACACCCTGCGCAGCTTCCGCACCAAGTACGGGCCGGTGACGAGCCGGGCGCTGGTCGGCGGCAAACCGGTCGCGTACGCGTCGCTGCGGTCGACGTTCCAGCACGAGATCGACACGATCATCGGCTTCCAGAAGTTCAACGACCCGGACGCGATCAAGTCCGCGCAGGACTTCCAGGCCGCGGCGGCCGACGTCAACCAGACCTACAACTGGTTCTACGCCGACTCGCGTGACGTCGCGTACTTCAACTCGGGCTCGAACCCGGTCCGCAATCCGAACGTCGACCCGGCCATGCCGGTGAAGGGCGACGCCGGATTCGACTGGCAGGGCTGGAACCCCGACGGCAACCTCGCGAACTACACGCCGTCGTCACAGCATCCGCAGTCGATCAACCAGGACTACTACATCAGCTGGAACAACGCGCAGGCCAACGGCTACGCGGCCAGCGGCGCGGACAAGAGTTCCGTGCACCGCGGCGATCTGATCGACGCGCGGGTCAAGAAGATGATCTCCAGCGGCACCAAGGTGACGCGGGTGAACCTCACGCAGGCCATGGAGGAGGCCGCGCTCGCCGACCTCCGCGCGGAGAAGGTGCTGCCGGAACTGTTCAAGGTGATCGACAAGGCGCCGGTGACCGGTCCGGCCGCGGACGCGGTGGCGAAGCTGAAGACCTGGCTCGCCGCGGGCGGTCTGCGCTCGGAGACCTCGCCGGGCAGCAAGGCCTACGCCGACGCCGACGCGATCCGCATCATGGACGCCTGGTGGCCCCTGCTGGTGAACGCGCAGTTCAAACCGGGCATGGGCGACGCCTACGGCGCCATGGTCGGGGTGCTGAAGATCAACGAGTCACCGTCGGGCTGGCAGAACGAGGTTCCTGGCAAGCACGTCGGCCAGTCGCACGCGGGTTCGTCGTACCAGGCGGGCTGGTGGGGCTACGTGCACAAGGACATCCGTTCGGTACTCGGGCAGAACGTCGCCGGTCCGCTCGCCGTGAAGTACTGCGGTGGGGGCGACCTCAACGCCTGCCGCCAGGTGCTGCTCGACTCGCTGACGCAGGCGGCCGCGCAGCCCGCCAACACCGTCTATCCCGGTGACGGCGACTGCGCCGCGGGCGATCAGTGGTGCGCCGACACGATCATCCACCGCGCGCTCGGCGGCATCACGCAGGACAAGATGAGCACCCAGAACCGGCCGACCTTCCAGCAGGTCGTGGAGTTCCCGGCGAAACGCGGCGACAACATCGCCAACCTCGCCACCGGCCGCTCGGTGAGCGCGACCAGCCACGAAACGGGCTGGTACAACTCGCCGCCGTCCAACGCCATCGACGTGAACCTGTCGACGCGCTGGGCGAGCGATTGGAGCGACAACCAGTCGATCACCGTCGACCTCGGTTCGGTGCAGCGCGTCTCCCGCGTGGTTCTGCGGTGGGAATCGGCGTACGGCAAGGCGTACAAGGTGCAGGTCTCGTCCGACGGGACGAACTGGCGGGACGTGGCGTCCATAGTGGACGGAGACGGCGGGCAGGACAACGTCGCCTTCGAAGCGGTGGACGCGCGTCACGTCCGGATGGCCGGTCTCCAGCGCGGCACGAAGTACGGCTACTCCCTCTACGAGTTCGAGGTCTATGCCCACTAGGCGCGCTGCCCGCCTCGCGGCCGGCTCCGGCGATGGCGAAGAACCGACGTGGGAAACGCCGAGGTGACGGAGCAATCCGGCGTCGCGAAGCTCGGCCAGCGCGCCGAAGTGGCCGGCGATCGGAACCGACCCGGACAGCCGCAGGTTCACCGGACGGGTCCCGGCGAGGGGCCTCGCTGGGCAAGCGCATCGCGCCGAACCCCGACCCGGTTGACCGGCAGGTCTCCGAGCGGCCAGGTCGTCACGTGGTGATCATCGCGGGACGGTTTACGGTGACGAGGTGGACACGAACGACTGGTCACCTCGCACCCTCGCCGTCGCCGCCGGACGACCGGAGGGCCCCGGCGAACCGCTGAACGTGCCGATCGTCGCGGCGAGCACCTTCGACGCCGGCGCCGACCGCGCGTATTCACGGGAGGACGGCACCCCGACCTGGGAGGCCCTCGAAGCCGCGATCGGCGCGCTCGAAGGCGGGCACGCCACCGCGTTCGCCTCGGGGATCGCGACGCTCAGCGCCGTGATCGACACTCTGCCGGTGGGCGCGAAGGTCTGCGTCCCGACGTTCTCCTACGCGGGATCGCGTGGCCTGCTCGCGCACGCGCAGCGCACCGGACGCCTGGTGGTGACCGAGATCGCGCCGGACGACACGGCCGCCTGGGTCGCGGCCGCGGACGCCGACCTGCTCTGGCTCGAATCGCCGACCAACCCGACGCTCGACGTCATCGACATCGAGACGATCGCCGCCGCCGCGAACGGCCTGGTCGCCGTGGACAACACGTTCGCCACCCCGCTCGGGCAGCGGCCGCTGGACCTCGGCGCCGACATCGTCGTGCACAGCGCGACGAAACTCATCGGCGGCCACAGCGATCTGCTGCTCGGACTGACCATCGCGGCCGACGAAGGCGTCGCGAAGGACCTGCGCGACGCGCGCACCAGGTTGGGCGCGACGCCGGGAGCGCTCGAAGCGTGGCTCGCCCTGCGCGGGCTGCGGACGCTCCCGGTCCGCCTCGCCGAGCAGACGCGCACGGCCGCCCTGCTGGCGGCGCGCCTGGTCGACCATCCCGCCATCACCCGGGTGCGTTATCCCGGCTCCGGCACGATGATCGCGTTCGAACTCCCGGACGCGGAGACCGCGGACAAGGTCATCGGTTCGCTGCGGCTGATCCGCGCCGCCACCAGCCTCGGCGGCGTGGAGAGCCTGGTCGAGCGCCGGGCCTGGCTGGCAGGCGACGCCCACGTGCCCGCCGGGCTCGTCCGGTTCAGCGTCGGGCTCGAAGATCCGGAAGATCTCTGGACGGATCTGGCCTCGGCGCTCGGCTAGCTTGGGCATGTGGACGAGACGAAACCGCCTCGGCGGCTCGGTCAGTTGCTGTGGGGCCTGTTCTGGCTCCTGGTGCTCGGCTTCCTCGCGATCGTCACCGCGGGTCTGCTGGCCGAGCTCGCGGCGTCGCCCTGCCCGAGCGACGCGATTTGGGCCTGTGCCGCGGAAAACCGGACCTTCGCCACCTTCCTGCCCGCGATCGGGTTCGGCCTCGGCCTCCTGATCGCGGCGGTGGGCGGCGGCCGGGCGGTGCGGAACCGGACGTCGCCGAAGCCCTGGCTGTTCGGCGCGGGCCTCCTCGGCGCGCTCTCCCTCGCCGTGGCCCTGTTCCTGGTGTTCTGATCGTGACCTTCTGGTTGCCCGGCGCCGGTATCCGGACGTAAATGGTCAGGCCTTCACCAAAACGTGGTCCGGACGGGTGAACCGGTCGGCGGCAAGTGTGCGGAGAGTCTTCGAAAAAGGGAGATCCGGCCAGGAAAACCGGCGATTCCGGGCGGTTCGGCTGGCGGAGAAAAAATACTTCCGCACCGCAACCGATCCGGCCCTCCGGGTGTTAACATTCCTTCGTCGCCGCGAGACTTTCCCTCTGTTGAGCGACTTTCGGGCCCTTGTATCGGGCAGAAATACCGCGGCGTTACCGGTTTTCCCAGTGGTTCTTGTCACGACTTTTCCACTACGGCCCCGCTGTACTTTTCCGGCAGGATCACGCTGTCACCCGAACGTGCGATTCCTTTCGGGTGACCACAGGGTGGGGGTCACCCTGTGTTGCGATGTTTCCACTGGGAGATCACTTTGAAGAAGACGTTGGGCCGCCTCGCGGGCGCGGTGCTGGCCGGCGCCGTCATCTCGCTGGCCGTGACGCCGGTCGCGATGGCGCAGACCGAAACGACGACCACGCCTCCCGCGCCGTCGAGCGAAGCGCCCTCCACGG
This sequence comes from Amycolatopsis sp. NPDC043889, assembly GCF_056435645.1. Classification (NCBI taxonomy): domain Bacteria; kingdom Bacillati; phylum Actinomycetota; class Actinomycetes; order Pseudonocardiales; family Pseudonocardiaceae; genus Amycolatopsis; species Amycolatopsis sp. NPDC043889. The sequence continues at coordinate 430,019 of NZ_JBWKEC010000001.1, read as the reverse complement.
CACCTTCGCCTTCGTGGTCGGGCGGCAAGGTGACGTCGGCTCCGCCGGAGACGAGCACCCCGGCCTCGTCGTCCTCGCAGGAGCCGACGCCGACCAGCAGCGGCAAGCCGACTTCCGGCAAGCCGTCGCCGACCTCCACCTCTGAGGCGCCGACCAGCACCACCCCGCCGATGCCGGAGCTGAACGTCGGCGCCGGATACGTCGAGGGCAACGAGGGTGCGTTGGCCATCCTCTGCGGTTCGGAGCCCGCCGACGTCACCGCGCCGGACTTCACCATCGTCGACTCGTTCCAGGACGGTGGCGAGGCCTACCTGTGGATCTACATCATCGAGGCCAAGCCCGGCTTCAAGGGCACCGCGAGCACCTTCACCTGGACCTGCGACGGCAAGCCGGGCAAGGGTGACATCGAGTTCGAGGAGATTCCTGGCGGCGGCGCGACCGCGCCGGGCGCCGACAAGCCGAAGAAGCAGGTCAAGCTGAAGCCCAAGGGCGGCATCGAGACCGGTTTCGGCGCCACCGCGGCCTGATCCGATGAAGCTTCTGACGCAGGGCGGCCGCGTGGTCGCGGCCGCCCTTGTGCTTTCCCTCGCGCTGACGGGATGCGGCACCGACGAACCCGCCCCGCCCGCCGCGCAGGCGGCGGCGGAATCGACACCGCCGGTCGTCAAACCGTTCAACGGGACTCGCCCGACGAACGTGCGGATTCCCAAGATCGGCGCGGAATCGAGCCTGGTCACGGTCGCCATCGGCAAGGACGGCAAGATGTCCGTCCCGTCGGCGAAGAACCCGATGCAAGCCGCTTGGTACCGGCTTTCTCCGGTGCCGGGTGACGTCGGCCCGGCGATCCTGCTCGGCCATGTCGACGGCAACAAGCAGCCGGGCATCTTCTACAAGCTCAAGGACGTCAACCCGGGTGACGAGGTGCTCGTCGACCGCAGCGACGGCAAGAGCCTGAAGTTCGTGGTCGAGAAGAAGGACCAGGTCCCCAAGGACCAGTTCCCCGAGGAAGCGGTCTACGGCAACACGGACAAGCCGCAGCTGCGGCTGATCACCTGTGGCGGTGTCTTCGACAAGGAAGAGCACAGCTACAAGGACAACGTGATCGTCTACGCGAACCTCGTCGCCTGACGAACGAGTGCCATGAAAGGTCCTTTCCTTGCAAATTTTGCGAGGAAAGGACCTTTCCTCGCATCCGGGGACCCGCTCAGCCCAGGCCCGCGGCCGGGAACGGGAACCCGTCGGGAGCCACCGCCTCGGTGTCGACCCACTTCCGCATCCCCGCGTCACAGGCCGCGTAACCCCAGTTGATCAACCGCTCCTGCAGCACTTCCGGCAGTTTCGTCAGGCGCGTCGGGGTCTCCGCCAGCTTGTGCGTGAGATCCACAGGCGCCTTCAGCGAATCCTTGAGCTCGAAGTTCTCGAGATCGACGTAGGAACCCCAGTAGGCGCCACTGAAATCTTTCTCCACATAGGACTTCAGCAGCGCGCCCCGCCGCAGCTCGCGCACCTGGTTGTCGATCACGTCGAGGACGCGCAGCAACTGCCGCCCCCAGTCACGTTTGACCTTCCGCGCGACCTTCATCCGCTTGCCCGCGTCGCTGACCAGCACCGTCGCGTGCCCTTCGACCGGGTCCAGGCCGAGGTTGTCGTAGACGCCGGCGTCGCTGAGCACGATCTTGCGTTTCCGCTCGTCGGAAAGCGGGTCGTGGATCACGACGGGTGAAAGCATCGGCGGGAAGGCCGAAGACGCGGCCACCGCGGTCGCGAGCGGGATGTTCCCGTGCGGCCCGTTCTGACGGAAGAACCACCACAGCGCGCCGTCCTGGAGGTTCGTCGCGGTGAAGACGAACTGCGGGCCGCCGGGGTCGATGTCCTTGAGGCAGCAGTCGCCGAACAGGTGTTTCGCGTACACCCGCGCGAGCTCCTCACCGGCGCTTCGCCAGGGCATCGCCATGGCCAGCAAGGTGACCGGGATGTCGAGCCGGGTACGTGCCAGTTTCCGCACCGGCGCGACGACCTCGTCGTAGAAGTTGTCCGCGACACCGTTTTCGAACTTCAGGTCCGACCACGCGTGCGCGAGCACGCCCGCGGCGATCGAGCCGCCCGAGACGCTCGAGAACGTCGAGATCTTCGACAGCCAGCCGAGTTCGTTGAGCCGCCACAGCGCTCCGGTGTGGAACAACATCGCGCGGTAGCCGCCGCCGGACAGGGCGAGACCGACACCTTGGCGCGCTGTCGAAGGCTTCTTGATATCCCCCACCTGAGCGAGTGTAGAGGCGGTCAAGCGAGCAGGGGCCGCAAGAGGCGACGTTGCTCCTCGGGGACGTACTCGGCGTAGTTGTCGTACAGGGCTTGCTTCGCCAGCCGTGACGCGCGCTCGCCGTCGGAATCCCGGATCGCCCCCAGCACCTCTTCGTGGTGTGTCAGCCAGTTGCGCATCAGTGCCGTCCGGTCGTCGGCGTGCTCCAGCTTGTCCTCGATGAGCTCCAGTACGACACCGCGGACGACCTCGCCGCTGATCACCAGCAGCGGATTCCCGGTCGCGCGGGCGATGGCCTCGTGGAACGCGACGTCCGCGTGGGAGAACTCCGCGAAACCCTTCGAGACGCCCTCGCGCATCGCCTCCAGCGCCGTGTCCAGCTCGGCGAGATGGTCTTCGGTCCTGAGCTGCGCGGCGAGCAGATGTGCGGAACCGTCGAGGACCATGCGGAACTGCAACAGCTCGGAAAGGCCGATGTGGTCGGCGCGCGCGAGCCGGTGCATCGACCGGTGCAACGCGGCGGGGGAGGCGGCTAGGACCTCGGGCCCGCGCGGGTCGCCCGGGCGCGAGCGGATCATCTCCGCCGCCTGCAGCACGCGCAGCGCCTCTCGCACGGTCGAGCGGCCGACGTCGAACTGCACCATGAGTTCGCGTTCGCTCGGCAGCCGGTCGCCCGGTTTGATCCGGCCGCTGAACACGGCTTCCTCGATCTGCTCGACGACACGCTGGTACGCGCGGACAGGGGCGACCGGCTCGAATTCCATCTTGACCCTGCCGTCTCGTCTGGTTTACTGGTCAGACCAGTCTACCGGTCAGGGGGCAGGATGAAACCCCGGATTCACGCGGCAGTGGCAGCGTTGCTGCTGGTGGCGTCCGGCTGCTCCGCCGGATCGAGTGCCACGGTGGCCAAGGATCCCGGCACGCTCGCCATCGGCTACACCGCCGAACCCGCGAACTTCGACTTCACCCGCACGGACGGCGCCGCCATCCCGCAGGCGTTGCTCTACAACGTCTACGAGGGCCTGGTGAAACTCGACGCGGACGCGAAGATCGTGCCGCTGCTCGCCGAATCGTGGACGATCTCGGAAGACCGCAGGACCTACGACTTCAAGCTCCGGAAGAACGCGAAGTTCAGCGACGGGGCGCCGTTCACCGCCGAGGACGTCAAGTTCTCGCTGATGCGCGTGAAGACCGACTGGACCGTGTCGATCAAGTCCACAATGGACGTCGTCGACCGGGTCGACGTCGTGGCGCCGGACCACGCGCGAGTCGTGCTCACGAAGCCCAGCAACGGCTGGCTGTTCAGTCTCACCAGCCGCCTCGGCGCGATGTTCAGCCGCACCGGTGTCGCGGATCTGGCGAATAAACCGATCGGCACCGGGCCGTACACGGTGTCCTCACGCAGGCGCGGAGACTCCATCGTGCTCAAGGAGAACCCCGCGTACTGGGGCAGGAAACCGGCATATTCCACGGTGGTCCTCAAGTACATCAAGGATCCGACGGCGCTCAACAACGCCTTGCTCAGCAACGGGATCGACGTCATCTCCGCGATCACCGTGCCGGATTCGATCCCGCAGTTCCAGAGCGACGACCGGTTCACCGTCGTCGAAGGCACGACCAACAGCGAGGTCACGCTCGCGTTCAACAACTCGCGCCCACCGCTGAACGACGTCCGCGTGCGGCGAGCGCTGTCGTACGCCATCGACCGGAAGGCCTTGCTGGACACGGCTTGGGGCGGCCGCGGCACGCTCATCGGCAGTATGGTCCCGCCGACGGATCCCTGGTACGAAGACCTTTCGAACGCGTACCCGTTCGATCCCGCGAAGGCGAAAGCCCTGCTCGCTGAGGCAGGCCAGCCGAATCCTTCGCTCCGGTTGAGGATTCCCAACCTGCCGTACGCCGTCTCGTCCGCGCAGGTGGTGGCGTCGCAGCTGGCGGACGTCGGGGTCACGGTGACGATCGAGCCGCTGGACTTCCCGGCGGTGTGGCTCAAACAGGTCTTCACCGACCGCGACTACGACCTGTCGATCATCCAGCACGTCGAGGCGCGCGACATCGTGACCTTCGGCAGGCCGAAGTACTACTGGGGTTACGACAGCAAGCCCGTCCAGCAGAACCTGGCGAAGGCCGACGCCGGAACGCCCCAGGAGCAGGTCGACGCGATGCGCCAGGTCGCGCGGCGGCTGTCCGAAGACGCCGCCGCGGACTGGCTCTTCCTGTTCCCCAACGTGATCGTGGCGAAGAACAAGGTGACCGGGTTCGTTCGCAACCAGGTCAGCGAGTCCTTCGATCTCACGGGATTGGCGCCGCGATGACGGTCAAGGTGCTCCGCCGCCTGGGGATCCTCGTGGCCAGCGTGCTGGTGGCGTCCATCGTGGTGTTCCTGTTCATGGCCGTGCTGCCGGGGGATCCGGCGCAGGTCGCGCTCGGCGTCAACGCGACGCCGGAACTGGTCGCGAAGACCCGCGCCGATTTCGGCATCGACAGGCCGCTGGTGACGCAGTACCTCGACTGGATCGGCGGTGTCCTGCAAGGCGACTTCGGCCGCTCGTACGTCACGCGCGAGGAGATCGGGCCCGCGCTGACCGACCGCCTCGGCGTGACGTTGTGGCTGGTCGGGGCCGGGATGCTGGTGGCGCTGCTGATCGCCGTACCGGCCGGGACGTTCGCCGCGGTGCGGCATCGGAAGGCCGACGGCACCGCGCTTTCCGGGCTGTCGCAGATCGGTGTCGCGATCCCCGCGTTCCTCGCCGGCATCATCCTGGTGCAGATCTTCGCGGTGCAGTTGCGCTGGCTGCCCTCCGGCGGCTGGACACCGCCCGTGCAGGACCCAGGCGAATTTCTCCGCGGTTTGGTCCTGCCGGCGCTGTCGCTGGGGCTCGTGCAGGGCGCGGTCCTCACGCGGTACGTCCGGTCCGCGGTGCTCGACACGCTCGGCCAGGACTATCTGCGCACGGCGCGGTCCAAGGGACTTCGGCCGTTCCAAGCGCTGTTCCGCCATGGTCTGCGCAACGCCGCCGTGCCGGTGGTGACGGTGCTCGGCCTGCAACTTTCGACCCTGCTGATCGGCGCGGTCGTCGTCGAGCGCGTGTTCGTCCTGCCGGGGCTGGGCAGCATGCTGCTCGACTCGGTGGCGTCGCGGGATCTGTTGTCCGTGCAGGGGATCGTGCTGGTCTTGGTGGTCGGCGTGCTGCTGGTGAACTTCGTGGTCGACGTCCTCTACACGGTGCTCGACCCGAGATTGCGGGGTTCCTGATGCGTAGCCGCAGTCTCGTGATCGGCGGCGTGCTCGTCGCGCTGATCGTGCTCGCCGCGCTCCTTTCGTTCGTGTGGACACCGTTCGATCCGGTGAAGGTCGACGCGGCCAACCGGCTGCACGACTTCAGCGGCGCCAATCCGCTGGGCACGGACAGCTTCGGCCGTGACGTGCTGAGCCAGCTCATGGTCGGTGCGCGGACGACGCTGTACGTCGGTGTGGTCGCGGTCGGCATCGCCGCGCTGATCGGGACGCCGCTGGGCATCCTCGCCGGGATGTCGTCGCGCTGGCTCGGCGAGTTCGTCATGCGGGTCAACGATCTCGTGCTCGCGTTCCCCGCGTTGCTGCTGGCGATCATGTTCGGCGCGGTGTTCGGGGCGGACACGCTGACCGCGATGGTGGCGATCGGCATCGCGACCATCCCGTCGTTCGCGCGGATCGCGCGTTCGGGGACGCTGCAGGTGATGAGCAGCGAGTTCGTGCTGGCCGCGCGGTCGGCCGGGCGCTCGCGGCTGAACATCGCGGCGCGGCATGTGCTGCCGAACATCTCCGGGCTGCTGATCGTGCAGGCGTCGGTGTCGTTCGCGATCGCCGTGCTCGCGGAAGCGGCGTTGTCGTTCCTCGGGTTCGGCACGCGGCCGCCGACGCCGTCCTGGGGCCGGATGCTCCAGGAATCCCAAATGTTCCTGACCCTGCACCCGAGGCTCGCGCTCGTGCCGGGCGTCGCGATCGCCATCGCCGTCCTCGGCTTCAACCTGCTCGGTGACGGCCTTCGCGATCGTCTCGACCCCCGATTGGCGGCGCGGCTATGACCCTCGAAGTGCACGGTCTCGGCATCGGCGGCCTGGTCCGCGGCGTCTCGTTCGGCATCGCACGCGGTGAGCGGGTCGGGCTGATCGGCGAGTCGGGTTCCGGGAAGTCGTTGACGGCGCTGTCGATCATGGGCCTGCTGCCCGAAGAACTCGCCGCCTCCGGCTCGGTGAAACTCGACGGCCGTGAACTGCTGGGCGCGCCGGAGAAGGACCTGTCGCGGCTGCGCGGCAACGAGATGTCGATGGTCTTCCAGGAACCGATGACCGCGCTGAACCCGGCCATGCGGGTCGGCGCGCAGGTGGCCGAACCGATGCGGATCCACCGAGACGGCGGGAAACATCGCGAGGCGGCCGAGGCTTTGCTGGATTCCGTGAGGTTACCCGGTGTCGCTCGCGCTTATCCGCATCAACTGTCCGGCGGGCAGCGGCAGCGTGTCGTCCTCGCGATCGCGCTGGCCAACGATCCGAAGCTGCTGATCTGCGACGAGCCGACGACGGCGCTCGACGTCACCGTGCAGGCACAGATCCTGGAATTGATCCTCGACGGCGTCCGGGAGCGGGAGAGCGCGCTGCTGTTCATCACGCACGACCTCGCCGTCGTGGCGTCGGTATGCGAGCGGGTTCTGGTGATGCTGGACGGCGAGATCGTCGAAGCAGGCACCACCCGCGAGGTGCTCACCGCACCGAAGCACGAGTACACGAAGAAACTTCTGGCCGCTTCGGATCTGGAGGCGAGCCGATGATGCTCGAAGTACTCGACCTCGAACGTCGCTACACGCGGCGCGACGTCCATGCCCTGCGCGGAGTTTCGTTCGACGTCGCGGAAGGTCAGCGGTTCGGGATCGTCGGCGAGTCGGGTTCGGGAAAGTCCACTTTGGTCAGACTGCTGGCCGCGCTCGACAAACCGACGGCGGGCAGTGTCTCGTTCCAAGGCCAACGGATCGACACGCTGCCCGAACGCAAACTCGGCTTCCTGCGGTCGGAACTGCAGATCGTCTTCCAGGATCCGATGGGTTCGCTCGATCCGCGGATGCGGGTGCGCGACATCATTTCCGAACCTCTGGGCCGCCGGGATCCCGCGCGGGTGGCGGAACTGCTGAAGGCCGTTGGCCTGCCCGAGGACGCCGCCGGCCGCTATCCGCACCAGTTCTCCGGCGGGCAGCGGCAGCGCATCTCGATCGCGCGGGCGCTCGCGCCGAACCCGAGCGTCCTCATCGCGGACGAGCCGGTGAGCGCGCTCGACGTGTCGGTGCGGAAACAGATCCTCGACCTGCTCGCGTCGCTGGTCGAGCTGTACTCGCTGACGCTGATCTTCGTCTCGCACGACCTCGGCGTGGTGCGGCACGTCTGCGACCGGGTCGCGGTGATGCGGCGCGGTGAGATCGTCGAGATCGGTGACGTCGACCAGGTCTACGACGCGCCGGAACACGAGTACACCAGGGAACTGCTGGCGGCCGCGCCGAATCTGCGGGCCGAGCTGGCGCGGCTGAGGGGAGGGGACGATGGCTGAGTACCCGGAAGGACTGCCGATCGGTGACGAGTGGGTGTCCACTGTAGACACACAGCCGGTCGTGTTCCCGTACGACGGGAGCGAGATCGGCCGGGCGCCGGTCGGGACGCCGGAGCTGGCCACGCGCGCGATCGACGAGGCGGTCGCGGTGTTCAAGCAGGTCGCGGCCCTGCCGTCGCGGACCCGGCGGTCGCTTCTGAACGACGTTGCCGCCGCTCTGGAAGCACGACGCGCCGAATTCGAGCGGCTTCTGGTTCTCGAAACCGGAAAGCCGCTGGTCGACTGCCGGGTCGAGGTCGCGCGCACGATCGTCACCTGGCAGGCCGCCGCGGAGGAGGTCTCGCGGCTGCACGGCGAGACCGTGCCGCTCGACCTGCTGCCGTCCGGCGACGGGCTGGTCGGGTTCTGGAAACGCAAGCCGATCGGTGTCGTGGTCGGTATCGCCGGGTTCAACTACCCGCTGCTGCTGGCGTCGCACAAGATCGCGCCCGCCATCGCCGCGGGCTGCCCGGTGGTGGTGAAACCGGCGCCGCAGACCCCGCTCGCGACGTTGTGGCTCGTGCATCTCGTACGGTCGCTGACCGACCTGCCCGCGATGGTCCAGCTCGTCACCGGCGACGCGGCCGTCGGCTCGGCGCTGGTCACCGACCGGCGGGTCGGCGCGGTGTCGTTCACCGGATCCGCGCTGGTCGGGCACCGGATCGCCCGCGACGCCGCACCCACGAAGACGCTGCTGGAGCTGGGGTCCAACGCCGCTCTGGTGGTCACCGAGGACGCGGATCTCGACGCGGCCGCGGACGCCGTGCTGCGCGGTGGGTTCTACGCGTCGGGGCAGGCGTGCATCTCGGTGCAGCGGGTGCTGGTCGTCGAAGCCGTCGCCGAGGAGTTCACCGAACGGGTTCTCTCACGGCTCGGCGAGGTCGTCATCGGTGACCCGCGAGACGAGAAGACGCGGGTCTCGGCGCTGATCGACCCGGGATCCACTCAGCGCGTCCAGGAATGGGTCGACAAAGCGACTTCGGCCGGTGCGCGGGTGGTCGGGGGAGGTGTCGACGGCACGGTGATCCGGCCGACCGTGCTGCTCGACGTGCCCGACGGCCTCGAATGCTGGGACGAGGAGATCTTCGGCCCCGTGGTCTGTATCCGCACTGTGTCCTCTGTGGGCGAAGCGTTCGACGCGGTCAACGCGTCGCGCTACGGGCTGCACGCTTCGGTGTTCAGCACGTCCTTGAAGACGGCGTTCCGCGCACTTGACGAGCTCGAAGTCGGCGGCGTGGTCGTCAACGAGGTACCCGGATTCCGGTCCGACACCATGCCGTACGGCGGCGTGAAGGACTCCGGTATCGGGCGTGAAGGGCCGCGGTTCGCGGTCGAAGAACTGACCGTGACGAGGATGGCGGTGCTGCGCCCGTGAGCTATGAGAACCTGTTCCGGCTCGACGGAAAGCGAGCCGTCGTCCTCGGCGGTGGCAGCGGGATCGGCCGCGAAGCCGCGAAGGCGCTGGCCGCGCACGGCGCCGAAGTGATCGTCGCGGACCGCGATGTCGCCGCCGCCAAGGAAACCGGCGCGGGCGAGGCGTACGAGATCGACCTGCTCTCGGACGGTGCGGTCGCGCGGGCGGCGGCGGAACTCGGCGAGATCGACATCGTGGTGCTGACCGCCGCGACCAACGTGCGCAAACGGCTGCTGGAGTACTCGCGCGAGGAATTCGACCGGGTGATCGCGCTGAACCTCGGCGCGACCTTCGAGGTCGTCCGCGCGTTCGGCGCCGGGATGGTCGAGCGGGGGCGGGGGAGCATCATCGGGTTCTCGTCGATCCGTGGCACCACCGTCGAGCCGGGGCAAGGACCGTACGCGGCGACGAAAGCCGGGCTGGTGCAGCTGTTCCGCACCGCCGCGGCGGAGTTCGGCCCGGCCGGGGTACGGGTCAACGCGATCGCGCCCGGCGTCGTCGAGACTCCGCTGACAGCGCAGATCAAGGCGAATCCGGGCTGGTACGACGCGTACGCGACCAAAGGCGCGCTCGGCCGATGGGCGCGTCCGGACGAACTCGCGGGCGCCGTCGTCTATCTGGCCTCGGACGCGTCGTCGTTCGTCACCGGCTCCGTGCTGGCGGTGGACGGCGGCTGGACCGCGGTCGACGGCCGCTTCGAACCGCCCGCGACGTAAGCACCTGTTGGCGTAGCTGTGCTTTGTCGGGAAAGTGACTCAATGCGTGAACCCGCCCTGGCCGGAGGCCCCGCTATCGCGGTGGCAGGGCGCCTTCACCACCTTCGTGACCTGGATGTCAGGTCGTGCCCTGCCGACGTCGATCGCGGACGCGGGTTCACCAGACGCTAAGGAGTGCTGCCGTGCCGGAGTTGCCTGATCTGACCGCTGTCGAACTTGTCGCGCGGTACCGTGCCGGGACACTGTCGCCGGTCGAAGTCACCGAAGCCGTCCTCGCCCGCATCGAGGCACGCGAACCCGAACTGCACGCGCTCTACGCGTATGACCCGAGTGGCGCGCGCGAAGACGCGAAGGCGTCCGAAGGCCGTTGGCACGCCGGGGAACCGCTCGGCCCGATCGACGGCGTTCCCTTGACGCTCAAGGAGAACATCGCGACCCGCGGCACCCCGGTCCCGCTCGGCACGGCCGCCACCGCGCTGGAACCCGCGCCCGAAGACGCCCCGGCGGGCGCTCGCGTGCGCGAATCCGGCGGTGTCCTGCTGGGCAAGACGACCATGCCGGACTACGGGATGCTGACGTCCGGGCTGTCGAGTTTCCACACCGCGTCGCGGAATCCGTGGGATACCACGCGCACGCCCGGCGGTTCCAGCGCCGGTGCCGGCTCGGCGGCCGCCGCGGGTTACGGCCCGCTGCACGTCGGCACCGACATCGGCGGCTCGATCCGGCTGCCCGCCGGCTGGTGCGGCCTGGTCGGGCTGAAGCCGAGTTTCGGCCGGGTGCCGGTGGATCCGCCGTTCCTCGGCCGCGTCGCCGGGCCGATGACGCGGACCGTGGCCGACACCGCGCTGCTGATGAGCGTTCTGTCCGGTGTGGACGGTCGCGACCACCTTTCGCTGCCGCCCTCGTCGCTCGCTTGGACTTCGTTGTCGGGCGAGGTCAAGGGCCTGCGGATCGGGCTGCACCTCGACCCGGGTGTCGGTCTTCCGGTGCTGCCGGAGACGATCGCCGCCGTCACCGAAGCCGCACGCGTCTTCGAGGCCGCGGGTGCCGTCGTCGAGCCGGTTTCGCCGTTCCTGCGCCGAGAAATGCTCGACGGCCTCGACACTTTCTGGCGCGTCCGTGCCTGGTCGGACATGTCGGCCCTGCCCGAAGAGCGCCGCGCGAAGGTCCTGCCGTACATCGCCGACTGGGCCGCCGGCGGCGCCGACGTCAGCGGTGTCGACGCCTACCGCGGTTTCGCGCAGATCGACGCCATCGCCGTCGCGACCCTGCGCGCGACCGAACGTTTCGACGTCGTCCTGTCACCGACCTGCCCGGTCTCGGCCCCGCCCGCCGAATGGCCCTCGCCGACCAACGACCCGCGCCGCCCGTTCGAGCACATCGCGTTCACCGTGCCGTACAACATGTCCGGCCAGCCCGCTGTCTCGATCAACTGCGGCTACACGAGCCATGACCAGCCCATCGGTCTCCAGATCAGCGGCCGCCGCTTCGCCGACCTCGACGTCCTTCGCGCCGCTGCCGCCTACGAATCCCTTCGCCCCACTCCGCGCCCCTGGCCCTGACCCGCATTTAGTCCTCTGAATGCGGTCCTTGCGCGCGCAACTACCGCATTCAGAGGACTGAACGCGTCAGCCGCCGATCGCCTCGGCCAGCGCCAGGATCCGCCGCGCGTTGTCCACGTGCAGGTTCTCGATCATCCGCCCGTCCACGGTCACGACGCCCTGCCCGGCCGCCTGTGCTTCCTCGAACGCCGCGATGATCTTGCGCGAGCGGGTGATCTCCTCCTCGGACGGCGCGAAGATCCGGTTGCACGGCTCCAGCTGCGCCGGGTGGATCAGCGTCTTGCCGTCGAAGCCGAACTGCCGTCCCTGCACACATTCCGCCTCGAAGCCTTCGAGGTCCTTCACGTCGTTGTAGACGCCGTCGAGGATCGCCTTGCCGGTCGCCCGCGCGGCCAGCAGCGCGAGCGAAAGCCCGCCCAGCAGGGGCGCGCGGCCGGGGACGAACTCGGCGTGCAGCTCCTTCGCCAGGTCGTTCGTGCCCATGACCAGCACGGTGAGCCGTTCGGACGCCGCCGCGATCTCCTCGGCGTGCAGCATCGCGACCGGCGTCTCCACCATCGCCCAGATCTTCGTGTGATCCGGCGCGCCGCCGAGCTCCAGCGCGCGCTCGATGTTGTGCACTTCGGCGGCGGAGTCGACCTTCGGCACCACGATGGCGTCCGGGCCGGCCTGCGCGGCGGCACGGAGGTCGGCGTCGTGCCATTCGGTGTCGAGGCCGTTGACGCGGATGGTCACCTCGCGCGAGCCGTACTCCTTCGACGACGCGGCCGCGCAAACGCGTTCACGTGCGGCTTCCTTCGCGTCGGGCGCGACGGCGTCTTCGAGGTCGAGGATCAGCCCGTCCGCGTCCAGCGACTTGGCCTTTTCGAGCGCTCTTTCGTTCGCGCCGGGCATGTAGAGGACGGATCGCCGGGGGTTCATTCGGAAGCCTCCTTGGTTGCCGCGTCGTAGGCGGCGGCGAGTTCAGGATCGTCGGCGGCGAGGGCGTCCGCGAGTTCGGCGACCACCCGGCACTGCTTCACCGAGGCGTCGTCCTGCATCTTCCCGTCGATCATCACCGCACCGGTGCCGTCACCCATCGCGGCGATCACGCGCCGCGCCCAGGCGACGTCCTCGGGCGAGGGCGAGAACACCTTCTTGGCGATGTCGATCTGCACCGGGTGCAGGCTCCAGGCGCCCACGCAGCCGAGCAGGAACGCGTTGCGGAACTGGTCTTCGCAGGCCACGACGTCGCGGATGTCGCCGAACGGCCCGTAGTACGGCAGGATCCCGTTCGCCGCGCAGGCGTCGACCATCCGCGCGACGGTGTAGTGCCACAGATCCTGCTGATACGTCGTGCGCCCCTCGTTCAGGTCTTCGCCGGTGGGGTCCGTGCGCACCAGGTAACCGGGGTGCCCGCCACCCACCCGGGTGGTCTTCATCCGGCGGCTCGCGGCGAGGTCGGCCGGGCCGAGCGAGATACCCTGCATCCGGGGGCTCGCGCCCGCGATCTCCTCGACGTTCGCGACGCCGCTGGCGGTCTCCAGGATCGCGTGCACCAGCAGCGGTTTCGTCAGGCCTGCCCGTGCCTCGAGCTGCGCGAGCAGCCGGTCGACGTAGTGGATGTCCTGCGCGCCTTCGACCTTCGGCACCATGATCACGTCGAGTTTGTCGCCGATCTCGGTGACCAGCGTGATCAGGTCGTCGAGCACCCACGGCGAGTCGAGGCTGTTGACGCGGGTCCACAGCTGCGTCTTGCCGAAGTCGGTCGACTTCGCGATGGAGACCAGTCCGTTCCGCGCGGCCTCCTTGCGATCGGCGCGCACGGCGTCTTCGAGGTTCCCGAGCAGGACGTCGACCTTCTTGGCGATATCCGGGACCTTGGCGGCCATCTTCTCGTTGCTGGGATCGAAGAAGTGGATCATCCGCGAAGGAGGCACGGGGATCTGGCGGAGCGGTTCCGGCGCCCCCACCGCGAGCGGGGCGAAGAAATCCTTCGGCGAACGCATCGTTCCTCCATCGCAACGGGCCAAGTGACCGACGAGTAACCCTAAACCCGGAAGGCGGGGAACCGCTGCGGCGCAGCTCACCTCCAAGGGGACACGATCGGGAATCGCGGAGGAATCTGTGGACGACTGGGCCTTGCCGGGTTTCACCGAGATGGGGTCGCTGGGCGAAGGGGGATTCGGCCGGGTCGTGCTGGCTCGCCACGACGAATCCGCGCAGGTCGTGGCCATCAAATACCTGTACGCACGGTTCGCGGCAGACCCGCGGCGGCTGGCCGAATTCCGCCACGAGGCGCAGATCCTGAGCCGCGTTTCGGGGCCCCACATCGCCCGGCTGCACCAGTTCGCCGAGACCCCGCAAGGGGCCGCGATCATCATGGAAGCCGTTCACGGAATCTCCCTGAAAGAGATCCTCGGCCGCCAGGAGAAGCTCGAACCCGAAGCCGCGCTGGCCATCCTCAAGGGCTCGCTGCTCGGTCTCGCCGGCGCGCACGCCGCGGGCACCGTCCACCGCGACTACAAACCGGCCAACGTCCTGGTCACCCGGGAGGGGCAGAGCAAGCTCGTCGACTTCGGCATCGCCGTGCTCGCCGGGCAGACCGGGGTCGCCGCGGGCACACCCGCGTACATGGCGCCCGAGCAGTGGGCGGGTGGCATCGCCACCCCCGCGACCGACGTCTACGCCGCGACCTGCGTGTTCTTCCAGTGCGTCGCCGGACACCGGCCGTACGAGGCCGAACAGACCGAAGTGCTGCGCACGCTGCACGAATACGCCCCGATCCCGTTCGGCGAGGTCCCCGAACCGGTCCGCGACCTCATCGCGCGCGGCATGGCGAAGGACGCCGCCCATCGGCCGTCGGGCGCGGCCGAGTTCGTCACCGAACTGGAGGCGTCCGCCAGGAAGGCGTACGGCGAGGACTGGGAGCGCAACGGCTGGCACTGGCTCGCCAAAGGCGCCGGTGTCCTGGTCGCCCTGTCCCCGTTGGCCCTGCTCGGTGCCGGGACGGCCGCGGCACCGGTCATCGCGGGTGGCGGGGTCGCGGCCACCACCGGTGGCGGGATCGCGCTCGGTCTCAAGGTGACGGCCGCGGTCGCCGCCGTCACCGCGGCCGCCGTCGGCACGGTCGTCGTGGTCAACGCCGACGGTGACGAAGCGCCGCCTCAGACGACGACCGTCGCCGCGATGAAGGTCGACCTCCTCACCCGCACCGAAAAGCTCGACGGCTTCGACTACAACGGCAAGTACGTCCGGATCAGCGGGCTGAAGGACAAGGCCGCCGAAGAACGGGTCAACAAGGCGCTGATGGCGCCGATCGACGGGTGGCTCGCGGGCTTCTGGCCGGACAGCTACCCGCCCCAGCGGGAACCCGACGGCGACATCCCGCATATGAAGACCGAAGCCGAGATCCTGCGCCAGGACGACAAGCTGCTCTCGGTCGTCTACAAACGCTCGATCGACTCCGTCCAGTTCGGCAACCACGGCGGGTTCAGCATCCGTCCCATCGTCATCGACCTGACGAAGGGCGAGCCGATCCCCACCGCGCGGCTCTTCGACAACGTCGACGGCACCGCCGACCGGATGCTCATGCTCGAAGACATGCTCTTCGACGCCGCCAGGCCGGGTGACTGCCTCGCCGACGCGCCAAGCTCGCCCGAGCACTTGCCGGCCCGCGCGATGTCGGATCCGTGGTCCGTCACCGGCGACACCGTGCTGCAGGCGGCACCGACCGCGAACGGGATGACGTTCTACGTCTACGGATCCGTGCTCGGCTACCCCCGTGTCTGCGACCCGACCCAGGTCACCGTCGAATTCCGCCACCTCCTCCACCTGCTGAGCCCGGGGGTCGTGAACCTGCTCGGCGGCACGCAGGGGCAACGCACCAAAGTGGACGACGTCGGCGCCTTCACCATCACCACCCCGGAAAAGTGGTCGCTGCTCTCCGGCGTCCCCATCGAGCGCTACCTGGTGACCGCCGACCAGTGCGCGGGAGGCGGGACGCAGCCGTTCCACTGCGCGGGCGTCGTCTTCAGCGACAACTCGCGGGCCGACCCGGCCACGCGGGCGTATGAACCGGGCAAGCCGTACAACCGCTCGACCGGCCCGCGTCCGTGCCATTCCATCGGCGCACCCGGTGAGACCCAGGGAGCACCTACCCTCCAGATGAAGGAACTTCGCCCGGTCGGGACGAAGCGGGCCGCCTACGAAGAGTGGCGGCTCACGTGTTCTGGCGGCGGCACGGTCACCCAGCGGGTCTGGTTCCTGCCGAAAACGCAGCTCGTGATCGTCGACGAATGGAACACTCCAGGCCTCGACAAGATTCTGGAAGAGGCGCAGTGGAACTGACTGACGAGTGGAGACTGCCCGGCTTCACCGAGCTGGAGCAGCTGGGCACGGGCACCTTCGGCCGCGTGGTGCTCGCACGCCAGGACACCACGGGCCACCTCGTCGCGATCAAGTACCTCTTCTCTAGCTTCGCCGCGGACCCCGCGCATCTCGCCGCGTTCCGGCAGGAAGCCCTGGCGCTGCACCGGGTGTCGAGCCCACACGTCGTGAAACTGCACGAGTTCTTCGAGACGCCGCAGGGCGCCGCGATCGTCATGGAGGCGATCAACGGCGTCTCCCTGCGTTCGGTGCTCCAGGCCGAAGGCGCTCTCGAACCCGAGGCCGCCCTCGCGGTTCTGAAGGGTTCGCTGCTCGGCCTGGCCGCGGCGCATTCCGCCCACGTCGTCCACCGGGACTACAAACCGGCCAACGTCCTCGTCGCCGACACCGGCGAGAGCAAGCTGGTCGACTTCGGCACGGCCGTCCTGGCGGGGGAACGCGGCCCGTCCGTCGGCACGCCCGCGTACATGGCTCCCGAGCAGTGGTCGGGCGGACAGGCCACGCCCGCGACCGACGTCTACGCCGCGACCTGCGTGTTCTTCCAGTGCGTCGCCGGGCACCGGCCCTACCAGGCCGAAGACACCGAAGTGCTCCGCACGCTGCATGAACACGCGCCCATCCCGTTCGGCGAAGTCCCCCAGCCGGTGCACGAGATCGTCGCGCTGGGAATGGCGAAGGACCCGTCGAAACGACCGGTCGACGCGCTCATGTTCGTCAGTGAACTGGAACGCGTCGCCCGCGCGGGCTACGGCGACGAATGGGAGCGCAAGGGCTGGTCACGGCTGGCGAAGGCGGCGGGTGTGCTCGCCGCGGCGACCCCGTTGGTCCTGCTCGGTGCCGGTACGGCGGCCGCGCCCGGGGTCGCCGCCGCCGGGACGGGCGCGGCGGCCGCGTCCACCGGCGGGATCGCGGCAGGACTGAAGATCGCCATCGGTGTCGTCGCGGCGACGGCCGCCGTGGTCGGCTCGGTGGTCGTCTTCTCCGACGCGAGCACGCCGCCGCCGTCTCCGCCGACCACGCAGCAGGCCGTCGCGCTCAAGGTCGCCATGAAGACCCGGACCGGGACCGTGCCCGGGACGAACATCGCGTACAGCGGGGATCACCCCGAGGTGACCGGGTCCACCGATCAGGCCTGGCTGAAGCGCGTCAACGACGCACTGACGGCGCCGATCGACGACTGGAACCGCAAGACCGGCCCGGGCGCCGCCAAGCTGGAGCCGGAACGCGGCCCGTACAAGCTCCTCACGAAGGCCGACGTGCGCTCGCGGAACGAGCGGTACCTCTCGGTGCGCTACACGCACGATCTCGCGAACAAACCGCATTCGACCTGGGGAAATGGTCGTGCCGCGGTGACCATCGACCTGAAGGAGGGCAAGGCGCTCACTCCCGCCGAGCTGTTCGCCCCCGGAAAGTTCAGCGACGACGGCCTGCGGACCCTCGCCGAACTGCTCTGGCCCGACAAGCAGCAGTGCGGTGCGGTCAGCAGCACCTTCCCGTACCAGCCCCTCAATACGGCCGACCTCGCCGAAGAGCCGAAGGTGTGGCTCGCGTTCACCCCGGCGGTCGTCGAGGTGACCGTCGACCTCAACTTGCTCGGCTTCGCCACCGCCTGCGGAGTCCAGGACTACACGCTGCCGTACGACAAGCTGAGCGGTCTCCTGAACCCGGAGCTCGTCGAGGGCGTGACCGGCGGAAAACCGCTGAAGGGAACTTCGTCCGCCCCGCCCGCGCCGGGAGTCACCGACGTCTCGGCGGGCGCGCTGACGCTGCATCTGCCGCAGGGCTGGTCCGTGGTCTCGCAGGGGCTGGAGAAGGTGCTCGTCGATCCTGGCTGCCCGGACCCCAAGAAGTACTTCAACTGCAAGTACGTCCTGCTCACGGACAACACTCAGCAGTCGGCGGAACAGCCGCCGTACCGGCCCGGTGAGTTCTATCGGCGCAGCGCGGGCGGCCGGGCCTGCAACGCCGCCGGGCGAAAGGACCTCCGCCAAGAGGGTGACGCCGTGCGGACGGTTTCCACCACCGCACCGGTGGGCGGGACATCGGCGACCTACGAGGAGTGGACGATCCAGTGTGTTCCTCGTGGACAGACGGGTGGAAGCGGCGAGACGCAAGTGACCCAGCGGATCTGGTTCGTTGCGGACAGGCAAATCGTGGTGATGGACGAGTGGCGGACACCGGGCGTCGAAGAACTCCTCCGCACCGCGACGATCTCGTGACCTGACCTGCGAAGGTCCAAAGTGGAATGGGTATTCACTGGGCTGAATGGTCTAACGTTTTACTTCCCTTGCCGCGCCGGTGTTCGGTGGCGATCAGTCCGTGCTCGTGACCGTTCGGAGACGCCGGGTGACACCACTTACCTCTCCCTCACTCGGTTGGCGGCACGTCGGACTGAAGTCCGATGACCGCCTACCGACCGGTCACCGATGACAAGGCGCCGCCGATCGCAGCCACTCCCGTTGTCCGGCGCCGTCGCCTCCCCGCCCTGTTAGACAGATCATGTGCCGCTTCCACCGAGGTGGCACGGGATGAAGAGCCCTAGGGAAACCAGGTTCGAAGGAGGCGGAACGTGGCGGCTACACCGAACATGGAGAGCTCGACGGTCGCCGGTGGCGCGAAGCGCAGCCGGTCACTGCCGAGCCGGGTGGTGCCGCCGATCGAACTGCCCGCGAGCGTCGGGGAGCTTTCGCGCAAGGCGGCGGCCCTGCTCGGCTGGAACGGCATCGTCTTGCCGGAGACCACCGTGCTCGGCCGCAAGATCTGCGTGGTCGCCCGGCTCCGTACCGACGTGCACGCCGAGCGCATCGCGATGGGCATGGGTCCCGTCATCGATCGCGCCACCGTCGACACCTGGACATGGCCAGAGCTGGCCGCGACCGCACCCGCGCCGGCCGCCGAGATCATCGGCGTCCTCGCGGTCGCCCGGCACTGGCGCACCGCGATGGCCTCCGCGGTTCCGTTCGCACGTTACGGCGAGGCCGCGATGGTTCTCCCATCGCCTGCCGTACTGACGGAAGACTACGTCGGCAACTGCCTGCCGCGAGCCCGCGCCTACGGGCTCGGCATCGTCACCGCCGACCCCAACGCGGTGGCCGACCTCGACCTCGAGGGCCACGGTGAGCGCATGATCCTCGACGAGGACCCTGTCTCGCGCCTGGTCAACGAGATCGTCTACGACCAGCTGCTGCGCGAAACCGAGCTCCCTGCCGAAGTGGACTGAACGCACTAGGCTCGCGGGAATGCGAGTCGTCATTGCGGGTGGACACGGACAGATCGCGCTGAAGCTGGAGAAACTGCTCTCCGCACGCGGTGATCAGGCGGTGGGGATCGTGCGTAATCCCGACCATGTCGCCGACCTCGAAGCCGTCGGTGCCGAAGCGGTCGTCCTCGATCTGGAAAAGTCCGATGTGGACGCCGTCGCCAAGGTGCTCGACGGCGCCGACGCCGCCATCTTCGCGGCAGGCGCCGGGCCGGGCAGCGGCACCGCCCGCAAGGACACTGTGGACAGAGCGGCCGCCGAACTCTTCGCGGCCGCCTCCGAGCGGGCGGGCGTCCGGCGGCATATCCAGGTCGGCTCCATGGGGGCGGACAAATGGGAGACCGTGGACGTCCCGGACGATTTCCGGATCTACCTCAAGGCCAAGAAAGCGGCCGAAGACGATCTGCGCGCCCGCGATCTCGACTGGACGATCCTGCGGCCGGGACAGCTCACCAACGACGAAGGCACCGGCGAGATCCTGATCGCCGAGTCCACCGGCCGCGGACCCATTCCCCGGCAGGACGTCGCCGCGATTCTCGTCGCGCTGCTCGACGCCCCGTCGACGGCGGGCCGCGTTCTCGAAGCGATCTCGGGTGATACTGCTATCTCTCAGGCCTTTTCCGCTCTGTGAAACTCTAGTGTGTGGGCGTAATCCGTCTTTTGACTGAACGGAGTAGGTCCTTGCGCGAGGACATCGCGGTCTTCAGCGGCAGCGCACATCCCGAGCTCGCCGAAGAGATCTGCG
This sequence comes from Amycolatopsis sp. NPDC043889, assembly GCF_056435645.1. Lineage (NCBI taxonomy): Bacteria > Bacillati > Actinomycetota > Actinomycetes > Pseudonocardiales > Pseudonocardiaceae > Amycolatopsis > Amycolatopsis sp. NPDC043889. The sequence goes on along the minus strand of NZ_JBWKEC010000001.1, from coordinate 410,078 downwards.
CCCATCTCGGCGTTCCCCTGCATCCGGTGAAGGTGCAGCGATTCGCCAACGACTGTCTCGAAGTCCAGCTCGAAGCGAATTGCCGCGAGCGCGACGTCTTCCTGATCCAGCCGCTGGTGCGGCCGGTGCAGGAACATCTCGTCGAACTGCTGCTGATGCTGGACGCCGCGCGGGGCGCGTCGGCCAAGCGGATCTCCGTCGTCATGCCGCACTACTCGTACGCCCGCTCGGACAAGAAGGACGCGCCGCGGATCTCGATCGGCGGCCGTCTCGTCGCCGACCTGATGGCGACCGCCGGCGCCGACCGGGTTCTCGCGATGACGCTGCATTCGCCGCAGGTGCACGGCTTCTTCAGCGTTCCGGTCGATCACCTGCACGCGTTGCAGGAGCTGGCGAAGCACTTCCGCCAGTACGACCTCTCCGCGGCCACCGTCGTTTCGCCGGATCTCGGCAACGCCAAGGAGGCCGCGCATTTCGCCCGGCTGCTCGGAGTTCAGGTCGCCGCCGGCGCGAAGCAGCGCTTCGCCGATGACAGGGTCGAGATCAGCTCGGTGATCGGCGAGATCACCGGCCGCGACGTGATCGTCCTCGACGACGAGATCGCCAAGGGCAGCACGGTGATCGAGCTGCTCACCAAACTGCGCGAGCTGAAGCCGCGCTCGATCCGCGTCGCCTGCACGCACGGCCTTTTCTCCAGCGGCGCGCTCGAACGGATCGGCAGCCAGCCCGACGTGCTGGAGGTCGTCTGCACGAACACGGTGCCGATCCCGCCGGAGGAGCAGAGCCCGAAGCTGCGAGTCCTGTCGATCGCGCCCGCGCTGGCGGAGGCGATGCGGAGGATCCACAACGGCGAGTCGGTCAGCGCCTTGTTCGAAACGGCTTAAGCGGTGCCGAGGACCCGGTCGAGGTACGTGTTCGTGAAGACCCCGGCCGGGTCCACCTCCTTGCGGACCCGCAGGAAGTCGTCGAAGCGCGGGTACCGCGAGCGCAGGGTGGCGGCGTCGAGGTCGTGCATCTTGCCCCAGTGCGGGCGGCCGCCGACCTCGCCGACGATCGACGCGAATCCGGCGAAGTACTCGCGGTAGGGCATGCCGACGAACTGGTGGATCGCGATGTAGGCGGAGTCGCGGCCGTTCGCGGTCGAAAGCCAGATGTCGTCCGCGGCGGCGACGCGCACCTCGACCGGGAACGCGACCGGGTTCTCCAGCTTCGGGACGAACGCGCGGAGCTCGGAGAAGACGTCATGCAGCGCTTCGCGGGGGATCGCGAACTCCGACTCGACGAACCGCACGCCGCGGTGGGTCACGAAGACGCGATGCGACGTGTCGCTGTACTCGCGGGCGGAGAGGATGCTCGAGGCGAACCGGCCGAGCGGCTGCACGAGTTTCGGCACCGCGCGGCCGAGACGGCACAGGCCGCCGAACGCGATGTTCTCCGTGACCTCGTAGTCGACGAATTCCTTCAGCTTGGCAAGCGGACTGCGTTCGCTGCCCGCCGGAAGCCGGTTGTTGCGCTTGACCAGGGCGTTCTTGCCGTAGGGGAACCAGTAGAACTCGAAGTGGTCGTTCTCGTCGGCGAACCGGTCGAAACCTTCGAGGACCTGTTCGAGGGGTTCCGGCCGCTCCTGGGCGGAGAGCAGGAACGACGGTTCACACTGCAGGGTGACCGTGCTGATGACGCCGAGCGCGCCGAGCCCGACCCGCGCCGCGGCGAAGAGGTCGGCGCGTTCATCCGCCGAACACGTGACCACGGCGCCGTCGGCGAGCACGAGTTCGAGCGCGGCGATCTGGGTGGCGATCCCGCCGAGCCGCGCGCCGGTGCCGTGGGTGCCGGTGGAGATCGCGCCCGCGACGGTCTGCGCGTCGATGTCGCCGAGGTTGGTCATCGCCAGGCCCAGCGCGTCGAGTTCGGCGTTGAGCTGCTTGAGCGTGGTGCCGGAACGGACCGTGACCTGGCCTTTCGCGACGTCGGCCGACGCGATGCCCGTCCAGCCGGTCAGGTCCATGGCGTCGGAATCCGCCGCGGCGATCGCGGTGAAGGAGTGGCCGCTGCCCAGCGGGCGCAGGCGCCGTCCGTCCGCGGCGGACCGGCCGATCGCCTCGGCGATCGCGGCCGTGTCCCGCGGCCGATGTACGCGCAGCGGCGACGCCGTCGCGGTGCCGGCCCAGTTGCTCCACCGTGTCATGAGCCACCCGTTTCGTGAGCTGCTGCCCTTGAGATGTCCGAGTGCCGAAACATTAAGTGAATAGTATTCGCGTTTCAAGCCCTTCTGTCGTACCTTAGTTCGGGTGACCAGTGCGACGGTGTACGACTTGGCGACGAAGGACCTGGATCCTCCGTTCGCGGTTGTCGACTTGGATGCGTTCGACGCGAACGGCGCCGACCTGCTGCGGCGGGCAGGCGGCAAACCGATCCGCGTGGTCAGCAAGTCCGTGCGCTGCCGGTATTTGCTCGAACGGGTGCTCGCGCGGCCCGGTTTCGAAGGCCTCATGTGCTACTCGCTCGCCGAAGCCGTCTGGCATGTCGAGCAGGGGACGTCCGAGGACATCGTGGTGGCGTACCCGACCGCCGACCACGGCGCGCTCCGCCGGCTGGCGGCGAACGACCGGGCGCGGGCGGCGATCTCGATCATGGTCGACTCGCCCGAACATCTCGACCTGGTCGATGCCGCGCTGGGGCAGGGGCATCCCGAAATCCGCGTCTGCCTGGAGCTTGACGCTTCGTGGCGGCCGCTGCCAGGGGTGCACGTCGGCACCCGGCGCTCGCCGGTGTTCAGTCCGAGGCAGGCCGCGGATCTCGCGCGAACCATTTTGTCCCGCAAGGGTTTCCGGCTCGTCGGGATGATGGCGTACGAAGGTCAGATCGCCGGGCTCGGCGACGCGGCGGGTGGCGGCGTCAAGAACTCGCTCGTCGGCTGGATGCAGCGGAAGTCCATTGTGGAAATCGCGAAACGCCGCGCGGCCGCGGTCCGCGCGGTGCGGGCCTTGGCCGACCTGGAATTCGTCAACGGTGGCGGCAGCGGCAGCGTCGAATCGACCGGCGCCGAAGCGGCCGTCACCGAGATCGCGGCGGGCTCGGGCCTGATCGGGCCGACGCTCTTCGATGGCTACGCGCATTTCTCGCCGCGCCCGGCCGCGATGTTCGCGCTGCCCGTCGTCCGCCGCCCGGCACCGAAGGTTGCGACGCTCTTCTCCGGCGGCTACATCGCTTCGGGCCCCGCCGAGTCTTCGCGGCTCCCGGCGCCTTACCTGCCCGAAGGCCTCTCGCTGCTCGGATTCGAGGGCGCCGGCGAAGTCCAGACCCCCGTCTCCGGTGAGGCCGCCCGCCACCTGCGGCTCGGCGACCGCGTCTGGCTGCGCCACGCGAAGGCGGGCGAACTCGCCGAACGCTTCACGCACTACCACGTCGTCGTCGGCGACCGCGTCGACCGGACCGTCCCCACCTACCGAGGCGAATCCCAAAACTTCGGCTGACCCGCGCGACCCCACCCCCCACCCATCCCTGGGGGGCGCGCCCCGCACCAGCGTATCGGGAGGAGGTGTCGGGGACGGCGGTTCCGAGGGGTGAGGGGCGAGGTTGTCCACAACTGTGGGTGGGTGTGGACAGGTTATGTGGATAACCGGGTAAGGCCAGGTCAGCGGGCGTGTGCGCGTGGTTGCTGGGAGTCGTGTGACTGGTGGGACGTGGGGTCCAGGCATCGGTGGACACGAATGGAGCAACGGGGATCCACCGGTGTCCTGAAGGCCTCCTTTGGGACGCTCAACGTCTCAAAAGGGGCCTTCAGGACGTTCACCGGGAGTCCATAATGGACGGAGCCGGGCCGGGCTGAACCCCCGGCGAAGCCCAGCAGCGAGCCCCAGCGGAAGTAACCCTCAGGACTCGCCGAACTTGCTCGCCAGGTACCCCTTCACCACGGACTTCGCCTCCGCCACGATCCGCTCTTCCCCTCGCGGGTCCCGCCGGAAGGCCAGCTTCAGCAAGGCGTCGGCCGTCTCGTTCGCGATCGTCAGCGCGAACCGGATGTCGTCCGGCGGCGACTGGATCCGCGCCGAAAGCACGTCGGTGAGCGCGTCGACGATGACGGCGTTGTTGTCGCGGGTCTCGTCGAGGAGCTGCCGGTCCACGACGTCACCGAAGTGGACCTTCGAGAAGCCGGGAACCTCGCGGTGCATCGCGAGATAGATGTCGAGGATCGAATCCACGACGTCCCACCAGTGTTCGGGCGCGAGCTCGTTCAGGGTTTCCGACACCGAGGCGACGAACCGTTCGAGGTTCCGCTGCGTCAGCGCCTGCACCACGGCCCGCTTGTCGGGGAAGAACTGGTACAGCGAACCGACGGCCACGCCGGCGCGCTTCGCGATCAGCGTGGTCGTCAACGCGTCGTAACCGAGTTCGTCGATCAGCTGGGCGCTGGCGTCGAGCATCTGCTCCACCCGCTTGGCGCTGCGCTGCTGGACGGGCTGCCGCCGGAGCGGAGTGGTCTCCGCTTGCGGTTTCGCGGCCTGGATGTCGGACACTCGGGCTCCTCCTTCGCTGATCTGCGACTTTATCGTGCCGACAGGGTTCCCCCCGGTCGAGTGAAGGCATAGTATCTGAGAACTTTTCATGTTCGGCCGAGTCTGAAGAGGAAAGGTGTGCCGCCGGTGGAGAATCCGACCTTCCCGTCCGAATTCCTGTGGGGTGTTTCGACCTCCGCCTTCCAGATCGAGGGGGCGACCGGGGAAGGCGGCCGAGGGCAGTCCATTTGGGACACTTTCACCGAAACGGAGGGAAAGATCGCGCGGGCTGAGCACGCCAAAGTAGCCGCCGATCACTTCCACCGCTACTCCGAGGACATCGCGCTGATGGCCGAACTCGGCGTCGGCGCCTACCGGATGTCCTTCGCCTGGCCCAGGATCCAGCCCGGCGGCGAAGGCAAGCCCCACGCCGAAGGCCTTGCCTTCTATGACAAATTGCTCGACGAAGTCTGTGCCGCCGGCATCGCGCCGACCGGGACGCTGTTCCACTGGGACCTCCCGCAGGCGCTCGAGGACAAGGGCGGCTGGCTTTCCCGTGATACCGCCGAACGCTTCGGGGAGTACGCCGCCATCGTGGGCGAACGGTTCTCCGATCGGGTGAAAATGTGGATCCCGCTCAACGAGCCCATGGTCATGTCGATCTTCGGTTACGCGATCGGCGAGTACGCCCCCGGCAAGACGCTCCTGCTCGACGCCTTGCCCACCGCGCACTACCAGAATCTCGCGCACGGTCTCGCCGTCCAGGCGCTCCGCGCCGCCGGTGCCCGCAGCGTCGGCACGGCCAACAATCATTCGCCGATCTGGCCCGCCTCCGATTCGCCGGAGGACAAGGCCGCGGGCGAATGGATCGACGCCCTCATCAATCGCACATACGCGGATCCGGTGCTCCTCGGCCGATATCCCGAACAAGTCGTCGAACATCTCCCAGCGGGCTTCGCCGATGATCTGCCCACCATCGCACAGCCGCTCGACTTCTACGGGGTGAACTACTACGAGCCGCAGGGCGTCGCCGCGCCCGGCGAAGGCAACCCTCTTCCCTTCGAGCTTCGCGCGATCGAGGGATATCCCATGACCACCAACGATTCCCCGATCGTCCCGCATGGGCTGCGCGATCTTCTCGTCGGCTTCCACGACCGCTACCGCGAGCACCTCCCGCCCGTCTACATCACCGAAAACGGGTGCAGTTTCGACGACGTCGTCGCCGAAGACGGGCACGTCCACGACCAGGAGCGCATCGACTTCCTCGACAGCCACCTCGTCGCGGTGCGCGAGGCGATGGACGCCGGTGTCGACATCCGCGGGTACTTCGTCTGGTCGCTGATGGACAACTTCGAATGGTCGAAGGGCTACCAGCCGCGCTTCGGGCTGGTGCACATCGACTACGAGACGCAGAAGCGCACGCCGAAGGACTCCTTCGGCTGGTACCGGGATCTGATCCGCCATGAGTGAGGTCCGGGAGCTGCCCGAGGCGCTCGCGGAACCGGTCACCAGGGTCCGCGCGGGCTGGATGAGCCTGCTGTTCTTCGCGAACATCGCGCTCTGGCTCGGCGTTTACGCGCCCATCCAGGTCCTCCTGCCGAAGCAGGCCGAGCTTCTGGACGCCGCCAACAAAGAAGCGGTGTTCAGCCTGGTCACCGGAATCGGCGCGGTCGTCGCGCTGATCGCCAACCCGGCCATCGGCCTGCTGTCGGACCGCACCTGCTCCGCCCGCGGCCGCCGTCATCCGTGGACGGCGGCCGGTGCGGCGGTCGCCGCGGCCGGTCTGCTCGTCCTCGCGTTCGCGCCGAACGTCGCGGTCATGGTGCTCGGCTGGTGCCTGGTCCAGGCTGGGCTGAACGGGATGCTCGCGATGCTGGTCTCGGCCATCGCGGACCGCGTGCCCGTGCCCCAGCGTGCGCAGGTCGGCGGGCTCGTCGGCATCGCGCAGATGCTCGGGACCGTGCTCGGCGCGGTGGTGGTCGTGGTGATGCTCGACCTCGCCGGTCTCCCGCTGGGATACGCGGTGTGCGCGGCCATCGTGCTGGCGGGCGCGGCGGCGTTCGTCCTGCGCACGCCGGACGCGCGGCTGCCGGTCGCGTTCCGCCCGTCCGTCCGGACCCGGGACGTGCTGGCGAACCTGTGGATCTCCCCGCGCGGGCATCCGGACTTCGCCTGGGCGTGGGCCTGCCACTTCATGATCAACCTCGGCAACGCGTTCGGGACGCTGTACCTGCTGTTCTTCCTCAAGGACGCGGTGCACTACGAGGATCCGGACACCGGCCTGTTGATCATGATGGGTCTCTACGGTGCCGCGCTCGTCGTCGGCGCGCTCGTCGCCGGGCATTTCTCCGACAAGTCGGGACGGCGCAAGCCGTACGTCCTCGCGGCCTCGGCGGTGATGGCGGTCGCGGCGTCGCTGCTCGTCGTCTGGCAGAACTGGACGGCCGCGCTCGCGGCGTCACCGTTGCTGGGTGTCGGTTTCGGCGCGTACATGGCCGTCGCGCTGGCGATGCTCACCCAGGTGCTGCCCGCCGCGCAGGACCGGGCGAAGGATCTCGGGGTCATCAACATCGCGAACTCGCTGCCGCAGGTGGTCGCGCCGATGCTGACCGCGCCGATCCTGGCCTACCTGGGCGGATACTCGAGTCTCTTCGCGGCTTCGGCGCTGTCCACGGTCATCGCCGCGGTGCTGGTCACGCGGGTGAAGGGCGTCCGCTAGAACGTTGGAGACCGCGGACCGGTGCCGGTCGGGGGAGGGGAGTGCAACGGCACCGGCCCGCGGGGTTCGGGGGATGACAGCGCGCTCCGGGCAGGTATCGCGCTGCGTTTGTGATCATCAACCTAGCGGCCGATTACTGCCTTCGCTAGGTGTTCTGCCGATAATTTTCGATTAATCGCGGTGGGGACCGGAGTGATTACCGAGAGCGGCTCGTCGCGTTCGGGGGTACGCGCGAACCACTGCCGGCGGAGGCGAGATCGTGGCGTGGTTGCCGAGGGGGCGCTCGGACCGCCGTTCACTCGCCCGGCTTCAAGCTGTGTTTTCTCAAGATGAGTCAGGCTGCGGCATTCTTCTAAGCGTGCACGCCGCCGATGGCGGCACGACGCGGGTTGACCAGCGCGTGCCTGCCGGTCGTTTCAGCCGCGCTGACCCTGCTCTGCCCCGGGACACGGCGGCGGCTTTCGCGCCGGTGGTCCTGGGTGGCCGCGGTCTGCTGGGGGGCGAGGCCACCGGCGACCAGGTGCTCGTGCGCGACCTGCCATACCGAGCAGGGGGCCTTGCACTTGTGCCAGCGGGTCGAGCAGGTGGGGCAGTCCCCGCGCTCGTCGGGCTCGTGCGCCTGGAGCATCGCACGCCAGCCTTCGGTCAGGCGGGGGAGCTCCGAGCGGGCGACCGAGACGAGCGACTGCGCGTCGGCCCTGGTCGCGAGATCGGAGAGCATGTCGAGGCGTTCCCAAACGGCGTTGCGGAGAACTTGCCCTAGGACCTGATCCACGGAGAACTCACCGTTACCTTTCCGCCATCTTGGCGGCTTCGTTGAGCGCTGCCCTGAGCTGGCCGAGCTGGCCGGACGTCAGGCGCGCGGTCTCTCCTGGCGGCGAGACGAGAACCACCTGGTTGTCTTCGACGAACACGGTGACGGCGCGTTCACGGCTGATGAGATCGCCGCACTGCACCCGCCAGACCAGCTGTCCGCCTTCGTAACGGCGCACACTCGCGGTACGAGGGTCGACCGGGGCGGAAGGGGAGACCGGACGGTTGGCGACCGTCTGCTGACCGACGGGGCCGGCCGCACGCAGGTGGCGCGTGGCCATACCGGGCCGTCCCGCGGTGATGGAGCCTGTTGCGATCGAGTCCACGAACTCCACTGGCTCTTCTCCGCTCTCTCGTTCCACGTCGTCTTCGTATCCGCGTGTCCGCACCCTTGCGGGGGTTCGGAGACTTGGTAGCTCTCCGTGATGGCTGCCGGTGGCTGGTCGGTCACGGAGATCTGACAACTACAGTGATGTGAAACCGAGTGCGATAGAAGGTCGAACCGCCGTCATAGCGGTGACCGGACGAGGTTTCACGGTAAGCGGTCAAACGACTTCTGCCGGGCCGATCACGACGGGCGATCCGGTGTTTCGCACGGTTGAATAGGTGTGCCTACGCTGTTTCTCGACCCCAACGGAACTGTGAGGGGGCGCAATGGACGCCAGTATCGGTGGCGGCGCTGTCGCCGGCTCGGACGCTGTAAGCGGTTCGAGTCGCCAGAGTCACCCCGTGCCGCCGGATGCCTGGGAGCAGCCGGAGATGCGAGCCGCACTGGCCACACGGGAGATCTCCTCCGTGTACCGGCTGTTGCGCAAGCACGGTGTTTCGCAGCGTCAGATCGCCGCGATGACCGGCCAGTCGCAGTCCGAGGTGTCCGAGATCCTCAAGGGTCGCCAGGTGATGGCGTACGACGTGCTCACCCGCATCGCTGACGGCCTTGGTGTCCCCAGGGGATACATGGGTCTCGCCTATGACGAGGCGACAGCGATAAAGGTCGTCGGTGCTGCCGACGGCAAGCAGGCGGAGGAGGACGAGTCCGTGAAGCGACGGAGGTTCCTCGCGCACGCCGCCCAGGTCACGATGGGTGCGGCGGTGTTCGGTCCGGAATCGGGTACGTGGTCGGCGGGGCCCGCCAAGACGCCCGCCCCCGGGCGGATCGGCATGACCGACGTCCGCCAGGTGGAAGCCGCCACCAGAGCGCTCCGGTCCCTCGACTACCAGTACGGCGGCGGTTTCTGCCGTGACGCCGTGGTCGCCCAGCTGTCCTGGGGACAGCAGATGCTCGAGTCCACCGGCACCGAGATGGTCAAGAGCAGGCTGTACGTCGCCCTCGCCGACCTGCACAGCCTGGCCGGGTGGACCTCATTCGACACCGGGCTCATGGATTCCGCGCGCGGCCATTTCGCGAACGCGCTGGACCTGGCCAAACAAGGCGACAGTCACCCGCTGGTGGCCAACGTGCTGTACCGGATGGGCCGGGTCTACCTGCACAACGACGCTCCCAACGACGCGCTGAAACTGTTCCAGCTCGGCCAGATCGCCGCCCAGGAATCGGGCTCCGAGCTGGCGGTCGCCGTGCTCTGCGCCAACGAGGCGTGGGCCTACGCGATGATGGGCAACGAGGAGCAGGCCACGAAGCTGCTCGGCCGGAGCAAGGACGAGTTCGCCCGCGCCGATCTGGCCGAGGCCGAGTCCTGGGTCAAGTTCTTCACCGAGACCGACGTCTACGCCATGATCGGCACCGTGCACACCGTGCTCGCCGAGAAGAACGCCGAGCACACCAAGTACGCGATCCCGGCACTGACCAAGGCCGTCGAGGCCTACACCGACGACATGGCCCGCAGCAAGACGTTCATGCTCAGCGCCTTGGCGACGAACCACCTGCTCGAAGGCGACCTCGACCACGGTGCGAAGGTGGGTTCGAAGGCCATCGACTGCGCCGAGGGCATCAAATCGGAGCGGGTGAAGGACCGGATGCGACCTCTGCAGGTCGAGGCGGAACGCCGCCGGAACAACGCCGACGCCCGTGACCTCGCCGACCGCCTCAACTCGTTCTACGCCGCCTGAGCCGATCGGCCCGGGCGGCCGGTTCACGCCCGCCATCCTGCGCGACGCCCTCGGGCGGACGTGCGATCTGCTGGGTGTGGACCCCGAAGGCGCCCGCCTGCTGAGGTTCACCAACAACGCCGTCTACGAGCTGGCGAGCGCGCCGTTCGTCGTCCGGATCGTCGGCTCCACCCGGCTGCGGCATCGCGTCGGCACGGTCGTGCGGGTCGCGCGGCACTTCGAACGGCACGACGTGCCCGCCATCCGCCTCGTTCCCGGCCTCGACCAGCCACTGCCGGTCGGCGGACATCTCGTGACGGTCTGGTGGAAGGTGCCGGGGACAGGCCGGAAGGCGAAGGCGGCCGACCTCGCCGCGCTCCTGCGCCGGGTCCACGCGCTCGAACCGCCGGAGGGGCTCGCCGAATGGGCGCCGGTCGCCGCGGTCCGTGCCCGGGTTTCGGACGCGGAGGAACTGGACGACGGCGACCGGCGGTTCCTGCTCGAACGCTGTGCCGAGCTCGAAGCCGCGCTCGCGAACCTCGACTTCCCCCTGTCCCGAGGCCTCGTCCACGGGGACGCGCACACCGGGAACGTGATCCCGGGGCCGGACGGGCCGGTGCTGTGCGATTTCGATTCGTCCTGTGTCGGGCCGCCGGAATGGGATCTGACGCCGCTCGCCGTCGGCCGTGAACGGTTCGGTGATCCACCCGCCCGCTATCGCGTGTTCGCGCAGCGATACGGATTCGACGTGACCACTTGGTCCGGCTTCTCGGTACTGCGCGCCATCCGCGAACTCAAGCTCACGACGAGTGTTCTCCCGATTCTCCGCAGTCATCCCAGCGTGCGGGATGAACTGCGGAAACGGTTGAACGATCTCCGGAACGGGCGCACCGGGGCACGCTGGAACCGGTATCGGTGACTCACCCGGGAAAGGCGTCTGCACGTGCATTCGCCGACGACGAATGACCGTTCGTCGCTTGTCCGAATTCGCCGATCAATCGGTGACGAATTCGCCCCGGCTAATCACTTCTCCGGACCCAATGCTCCCCCGAATGTGCAACTTGCAACTACGCTGCGTCATTCGGCGCGGCGAGCTCACCCGGTCGCCGGGTACCGATTGGGGCCACCGGGTCAGAGCTGCTCCAGTCGCGTGCGCAGAGCGTCAGCCTCCGGGCGGCCGAGGCCGACGAGGATGGGCAACGCCCGGTCGTAGAACCGCCTCGCCTCCTCGGGGTTCCCTTCCGCCTCGGCGACCTCGCCGAAGGCGGACAGCGCCCTGGCGACCTCGAACCGCGACCCGCTGGCCTCCATGGTGGCGAGCGACGCTTCGAGTTCGGTCCGCGCGGCGGCGAGATCCCCGGCCGCGGTGAGGGCGCGGCCGAGGTCGGTCCGGGCGCGGGCCACGTTGTAGGGGTCGGCGGCCAGTGCCTCGCGAGCGCGGGTGAGATGCTCGATCGCGGGATCCGGCCGACCGGCCTTGAGCTGGGTCGAACCGAGGTTGATCAGCGCGAGCCCGACGTCGTGCGTCCGGTTCTGGCGTTCGCTCAGCCGGTGGTCTTCGGTGAACCACCGCACCGCGTCTTCGAGCCTGCCCTGCGCCAGCGCGACCAGGCCGAGCCCTTCCACCGACCGGATCTCGACGACCTCGTTCCCGGCCTTCCGCGCGGCTTCGCGGCCCGCCTCGTAATGCGCGACGGCTTCGTCGTACCGGCCGGTGCCGCGGCAGGCGGCTCCACTGCGGTTGTGCATCAGGGCCTCGGCGGAGGCGTTGCCCCACGCCCGCGCGCACCGCACGCCTGCCTGGCTCACCTTGAGGAAGTCCGGATAGTGCTTGCGCAGCAGGAAGAGCGGCCACATCGCGGCGGCGAGCTGCCAGCCGAGTTCCGGCAGCTGCCACGTTTCGGCGGTCTCGACGGCGGCGATGAGGTTCTCGCGTTCCCGTTCGAGCCAGGCGAGTTCCTCGTCGGCGGACTCGAACGAGACCGGCGTCGGCGGCCGGTATTCGTACCGGTACGGGATCGGGTCCTGGTCGGGGACCGTCATCGCGGTGGTCTTGGACGCAGTGTGCAGGTACCACTCGAGCATGCGGCGCACCGCGATGTCGCGGTCGTACTCGTTGCCCGCCGTCTTCTCCTTGGCGTGCAGCCGCGCGAGGTCGTGGAAGGTGTACCGGTCGTCGCCGCGGTCGATCAGCAGGCCGACGTCGACGAGCTGGTCCAGCAGGTCTTCGGCGACCTCCTCGCGGACGGCGATCGACGCCGCGGCCACGCCGACGCCGAAGTCGGGTCCGGGATGCAGGCCGAGCGCCGCGTACAGCGCGGCCGCGTCCGAGGGGAGTTCGTCGTAGGAGAGGTTGAAGCTGGCTTCCACCGATTGCGCCTCTTTCGTCGAGAGCGTGGCCAGTCGACGATATTCCTTTCCCAGCTCGGTGGCGATCTTCTCCAGCGACATCTTCGGCCGCCCCGCGAGCTTGGCGCTGACCGTGGTGAGGGCGATCGGCAGGCCGCCGCACAGGTCGGCGATGGCCCGCGCCTGCGCGGCTTCGGCGCCGACCCGCTCCGCGCCGACCGCGCGGCCCAGCAGTTCGGCGCTGTGCGCGGAACCGAAGGGGGCCAGCTCGACCAGACGCGCGCGATGTTCGGTCTGGAGCCTGCCCAGACGGCGCCTCGACGTCACGATCACGAGGCTTTCGCCGCCGGCGGGCAGCAGCGGCAGCACCTGTTCGGTCGAACCCGCGTTGTCGAGCAGCACGAGCAACGGTCGTTCGGCGGTCGTCGTGCGGTAGAGGGCGGAGAGCTCCTCGACGTCCGCGGGCAGCCCTTCCGGCGGAACACCCAAAGCGCGGAGGAACCGGCCGAGCGCTTCGCTCGCGGAGAGCGGGCCGTTGGCGCTGAAGCCGCCGAGATCCGCCCAGAGGTGCCCGTCCGGGAACCGGTCGCCGAGGTGCCGGGCCCACGCGGTGGCCAGCGCCGTCTTCCCGATCCCGCCCTGGCCGCTGATCAGGTGCACCGCCGGCCCGTCGGTGTCGTCCTGGGACAGGAGTTCTTCGAGCAGCGCGAGCTCGGCCGTGCGGTTGGTGAAATGCGCGGGCGCGGGCGGGAGCTGACGCGGCCCCGAACTCACCTGCCTGGTGAGTTTCACCGCCGATCGCTGGCGCGGTACCTGTGGCGTGCTGACTTCACTTTCACCCGGCAACGGGCCGCCCATCTACATCCCCTCTTCGGGTTAACCCAGCGAACGCGTAGAGCATCCCGGCGTAGGTCCGACGAGAACAGCGAAATCGGTCAAATGCGGCCGGATGGAGCAAGGCGTGTAACAGCTCGCGAAAAGTCGCGCGGGTGATGTCGAGATCGGTCCGGCGGCTTCGTCCCCGGGGCGGACGCGGCCGGAGTGGCCGCGCGAACCGGAGGGACGGACATGCGCAAGCTCATCGTTCAGCAGTGGGTCACCGTCGACAACATCGCCGCGGAGGAGGACGGCGGCCTGAGCTTCGTGTCGGGCGAGCCCTTCTCCGAGAAGACCGAGCCGGCGTTCAAGGCGAGCGTGATGGGGCTCGTCGATTCGGTCGACACGATGATCCTGGGAGCGAACACCTACGCGATGTCCAAGGACTACTGGCCGCACGCCCAAGAGCAGGGCGAGTACGGCGAGAAGCTCAACAACCTCACCAAGTTCGTCGCGTCGTCCAAGCTGGACGACGCCCCTTGGGGCGGTTTCCCCGCCGCGACCGTAACGCGCGACCCCGCCGCCACCGTCCGCGAGCTCAAGGAACAGCGCGGCAAGGACCTGTGGCTGTGGGGAAGCTCGACCCTCATGAGGTCGCTGCTGGACGCGGGACTCGTCGACGAGATCCGGCTGATGGTCTGCCCGGTGACTCGCGGCAAGGGGACGCGTGTCTTCCAGGACCGGCGGGAGCTGAAGCCGATCGAGGCCACCGCGTTCGAGAACTGAGGGGTGAGGCGAATACGGCGTGATCGGACCCCGGTCGTGCAGGCTGTGTCGGCCGGCTTCACTAGGGATGAGGTGTCCTGGGTGGCGTGGTTCGGACCGGCCGGTGGTCCGGTCCTGCTCAGAGAGTCCACAAGGGACATCCCGCGCCGCTTGAATGCCCGATTTATTCTGATATGTACAGTTCAGCTTCGGGGTCGTGAGTGGCAAAGAGGGTTAGAACGATCATCGCCACTCACGACTCCTGGGCAAAGCACTCATATCGGGCGCGCGGGGCAGACTTGGTGTCCTTTGTGGACAGTTGAGGGTCGTGGCGAACCACAGGCGAACTAGGTGGTCGGCACGACCGGGGCTCGCGTGAGGACGACGGCGAAGCCGAACGCGAGCCCCATCACGGTCAGTTCGAGCGTCGCCCACGCGGCCAGCGCCGTCCGGTTGTGCCGGACGATCTGGGGCATCAGCTTCCAGCGCGTGTACGCGCCGAGGCTCGCGATCACGCCGGTGCACAACAGTTTGAGCAGCACCAATTGCCCGTAAGGTGTGGTGAAGACGCCTTCCCAGAAACCGAGCGACGGGTTGAGCGAGATCTCGATCAACCCGTTGAACAGCCCGGTCGCCGCGCCGAGGATCAGGCACAGCGTCGCGAGTTTGGAGAACCGCGGCAGGGCGTGCGCCAGCAGGGTCCGGTTCCCGACGAGCAGCACCGCCATCGCGCCGAGCCCGCCGGTCCAGGCGACGGCGCTCATCACGTGCAGTTCCATCGAGATCATCGTGTAGTCGTGGTAGTTCCAGTTCGACGCGTGCCCGGTGACCGGCAGCGGCAGCAGCGCGAACAGGCCGAGCCCGACGCGGACCTCGGCGGGCACCTTCTCGCCGTGTTTCAGGGCGAGGACGCCGAGTCCCGCGTGCAGCAGGGCCAGCACCGCCACGATCAGCAGCGCCTTCCCGGCGCCGACGTCGGCGATGTAGCCGCCGACGTCCGACATCGACAGCGTGCTGGAACCCGGGCGGTACTCGGCGGTCTGCAGGATCAGCGCGACGAGCGCGGTGGTCGCCCAGACCAGCGCGGCCGCGACACTCGCGGGCCGCGCGATCCGCATGATCGGCTCGGAGAGCTTCGGCCGGTCGTAGCCGACCAGCACCGAAAGCAGCGCCAGCCCGATCGTGGCGACCGCCGAGATGTCCAGCAGCACCCGCACGATCGGGATCGAGACCGAGACCACCTCGCTGACCTGCGCGACCCCGGGGACCGGGGCGGTGGCCGTCAGCGCGACACCGATCAGGGCGCCGACGATACCCGCCGTCACCACGCAGAACAGGACGGCGACGCGGGCACGCGAGGTGGTCTCGGCCTGGGTCATGAGCCGCTCTTCTCCTTGTCCGCGCCGGTGCGCAGCGCGACGGTCAGTCCGACGGCGAGCAGCACGACGGCGCCCGCGATCCACACCCAGATCGGCACCCCGGACGAGCCTTCGCCGCCGGTCGCCGGGGCCGTCTCGACCTGGCCCGCGTTGCTGCGCGCCGCGTCGGCGCTCGCCGGGGTCCCGGTGCCCGCGGCGGTGAGCGTGAACGGCACTTCGCCGGTCACGGCGTGCCCGTCCGCGGACAGGATCCGGTAGCCGATCTTGTACTCGCCCGCCGGGCCGAGCGGCCGCAGCGGCACGGTCACGACGCTGTCGCGGACCTCGACCTGGCCTTCGGCCCACTGGCCGCCGCCCGGTCCGATGACCGCGATCTGGTTGACGTTCGCGTTCTGGACGTACTGGTCGAACGTGAGCGTGATCTTCGCGGGCCCGGCGGCGATCGAAGCGCCCTTCGCCGGGTCCGAGGAGATCAGGACGTTGTGCGCCAGGGCCGGGGTGGCGGTGGCGAGCCACGCCACCCCGGTGATCGCCAGCGCGACGATCGCTTTACGCATTTACTTGGTTCCCTCGGTGTTGCTGGTGCCGGAAGCGGCGGTGGCGCGGCGGGCGCGCAGGGTGGCACCGGCGCCGACGCCGAGGCCGAGCGCGCCGACGACCAGTCCGGCGCCGCCGAGCCAGCGGGCGGTGTTGTCGGAAGAGGACGACGCGGCGTGCGACTCCTCGGACGTGGCCTTGGTGTCGGTGCCGTGGCCGCCACCGTGTCCGTCAGCGCTCTTCTCGGCGAGCTTCACCGTCGGCGCGGGGTGCTCGGGCTCCTCACCGGAGGCCGGGGTCGGCTGGTTCCACTCGACGACCTTGCCGTTCTCGTAGGTCTGGGTGGCGGGGAACTCGATCGCGTCGACGTTGGTCGGGAACTTACCCGCGCTGATCTGGAACTCCTGGAACTCGGTCGATCCGGCGGCGATCTTGGTGCCGGGCTCCGCGGTCCAGGAGACCTTGGTGACGGCCTCGGTGATCTGCGTGCCGGAGTCGGTGGTCACCGGGGCGGGCAGCTTGGACTTGACGACCTCGGCCTTCCAGCCGGGGAGCGGCTTGGCGCGCACGGAGCTGAGCGCGTACTCGGGCTTGAGGGTGATCTCGACCTTGACCGTCCCGGCGTCCTTCTCCTCGTTGGGGACGCGGAAGAAGATCGATCCGTAGCCGCCCTTCGACGGCTGGGGGCCGTAGACGTTGGCGGTGACGTGGGCCGAGGCGATCCCGGCCGAGAGCAGGCCGGTGATCCCGACGGTGGCGGCCAGGAAACCGGCGCGCTTGAAGACGTGCTTGGACACGAGAACTCCTGAACGTGAATGAGACGGCGGGTTCGGGGACCGCGCCGATTACGGGGGATGAGCTGGGGTTCAGGAGAACAGGGGTGGGCCGCGCCTGCCGTGGACGCGGCGGAGGTCCACGCGGACGAGGTGGCCGGGCCCGGCCGGACGGGCGAGCACCGGGGACCCCACCGCGGCGGGCACCGGGAGCGCGTTGAGGATGAAGGGGACCAGCGCGCGCAGGCAGGCGAGGACGCCGAGCAGCAGTCCGTCGGCCTTGGCCAGCAGCAACGCGGTGATCAGCGTGGCGACGACGTGCGCGACGGTCATCGCGAGGCCGCCCGAAAAGGGTCCGGGTTCGCCGTGCGGTTCGTGGCTGCTCAACGAGCTGAGCACGAGGTGCATCACGACCTGACCGGCGCCGAGGTCGACGATGGTGGCCAACGGCCCGCGCGCCTTCTCTGCGAGCGCGGCGGCGTTCCAGCCGATCAGCACGGTGAGCAACAACGTCATCGCCGTATCGGGGAGATCGCCGTCCCCGATCATGTGCGCGGTCACGGCCAGCGCCGCGGAACTCACGCCGAGCAAGCCGCCACGCACAGCGCGTAACGCGCTTCGGTGATGGCTGCCTTTACTCACGGGTGAAGGGTATTCGACGTACGTCCGAGTGGTCGATCTCCTCCCGGCTGGTGAGCAGTGGGAAAGACACCGCCGGACCGGCGCGTGCGTTTGCCCATTTAGGCCGAATGGGGAAGGTTGACGGGATAAAAGGCGGTAAACAGGGGTTTGACCGCGCGGCTTTTGGGTAGTCAGGCTCCCGATACAGCTACTCCGAATGGGTGAGGAGTCTCACCCAGAGGCGGCGGGAGAACCAGCACGCGATGAATCTCTTCGAGTACATCTCGGATCGGTGGGACAGACTCGCCCTCCAAGGGCTCCTCCATGTCAGCGCGGTCGTGCAGTGCACGATCCTGGCCGCCGTCCTCGGCGTGGTGATCGGCGTCGCCGTCTACCGCAGCCCGATCGGGTCGGCCGTGGCCACGGCGCTGGCGAGCACGATCCTCACCGTCCCCTCCTTCGCCCTCTTGGGCCTGCTCATCCCCGTGTTCGGTCTCGGCGCGAACACCACCGTCATCGCCCTCGTGCTCTACGCGCTGCTGCCGATCGTGCGGAACACGATCGTCGGGCTGAGCGGCGTGGATCCGGCGGTCAGCGACGCGGCACGCGGGATCGGCATGAGCCGCTTCGGCGTGCTGACCAAGGTGGAGCTGCGGCTCGCCTGGCCCGCGATCCTCGCCGGTATGCGGGTCGCGACGCAGATGCTCATGGGCATCGCGGTCATCGCGGCCTACGCGAAGGGGCCGGGCCTCGGCTCGGAGGTCTTCTCCGGCCTCACCAACGCGGGGAGCACGAACTCCCTCAACCAGGCACTGACCGGGACGCTCGGGGTGGTCGTCCTCGCACTGGTCCTCGACGCCGTTTACGTCCTGATCAACCGTTTGACCGTCTCTAGGGGTGTCCGTGGCTGAGTCTCCTGAAACCGTATCCGGCGTCGAAATCGAGCTGGAGAACGTCACGAAGCGCTACCCCGGCACCCGTGAGCCCGCGGTCGACGACTTCTCGATGGTGGTGCCCGCCGGCAAGATCGTGGTCTTCGTCGGCCCGTCCGGCTGCGGCAAGACCACGACCATGCGGATGATCAACCGGCTGATCGAGCCGACGTCGGGCCGGATCACCATCGGCGGTGACGACGCGCTGAAGCTCGACGTCGACACCCTGCGCCGTCGCATCGGCTACGCGATCCAGCAGGCCGGGCTGTTCCCGCATTTCACCGTCGCGCAGAACATCGCCGTGGTGCCGGGGCTGCTCGGCTGGGACAAGAAGAAGGTCAACGACCGGGTCGAGGAGATGATGGACCTGGTCGGGCTGGACCCGGCCGATTTCCGCGACCGGTTCCCGCGTCAGCTGTCCGGTGGACAGCAGCAGCGCGTCGGCGTCGCGCGGGCGCTCGCGGCGGATCCGCCGGTGCTGCTGATGGACGAGCCGTTCGGCGCGGTCGACCCGATCACCCGCGGCAACCTGCAGGACGAACTGCTGCGGCTCCAGACCGACCTGAAGAAGACGATCGTCTTCGTCACCCACGACTTCGACGAGGCCGTGAAGCTCGGCGACAAGATCGCGGTGCTCGGCAACCAGTCGAAGATCCTCCAGTACGACACCCCGGACGCGATCCTCGCGAACCCGGCCGACGACACCGTCGCCGGCTTCGTCGGTGCCGGCGCCTCGCTGAAGCAGCTGACGCTGCTGCGGGTCCGTGACGTCGAGCTGAAGCAGGACGCGCTGACGGCGACGGTGAGCGAGTCGCCGTCCTCGGTCCGCGAGAAGCTGACTCAGCAGCGCAAGCATTTCGTGCTGGTGCTCGACCAGCGCCGCCGTC
The DNA here is from genome assembly GCF_056435645.1 of Amycolatopsis sp. NPDC043889. Taxonomy (NCBI): domain Bacteria; kingdom Bacillati; phylum Actinomycetota; class Actinomycetes; order Pseudonocardiales; family Pseudonocardiaceae; genus Amycolatopsis; species Amycolatopsis sp. NPDC043889. The sequence goes on along the minus strand of NZ_JBWKEC010000001.1, from coordinate 390,945 downwards.
CGATGCGGTGGGTGCACGTCCGCGAGCTGACCAAGGCGACGTCGCTGTCCACCGCGGGCAAACCGCTGCGCGACTACGTCAGCCTCCAGTCGACCCTGCAGGACGCGCTCGAAGCCATGCTCGCCGAGGGCGGCAGCGTCCCGGTGACCGGCGCGCGCGGCGAGTACGCCGGGACGATCGAACTCGACACCGTCATCGCGACGATCCAGCAGCTGCGCGAGGAGCACTCCGACGACAGCCCGGCGGAAGGTGTGACCGCATGACGGCCACCGTCGATACCGGCTTCTCCACCGAGTCCTCGTCGAGAGGCGCCGAACGGGTCCGGCTGTTCGCCCAGCCCGCCGCGGTCCTGCTGATCGTCGCCGCGGTGCTGATCTGGGTCTTCGCCAGTGACCTCACCGCGACGGAGAAGGAAACGCTCAACGCCGCCGGGCTGCTGGCCGCGCTGCGCGACCACCTGGCGATGACCGTCGTGGTCACCGCGATCGTGGTCGCCGTGGCGGTGCCGCTCGGCGTGCTCGTCACGCGGCCGTGGGCGAAATGGGCGGCGCCGGTCTTCCTGGCGGTCGCGAACATCGGCCAGGCCGCGCCCGCGCTCGGTGTGCTGGTGCTGTGGTTCATCGTCACCGGCGCCACCGGCGGGCTGTGGGTGGCGGCGCTGCCGCTGGCGTTCTATTCGCTGCTTCCGGTGCTGCGGAACACGATGGTCGGCCTGCAGCAGGTCGAGCCCGCGCTGATCGACGCCGGCCGTGGCATCGGCATGTCGGCGTCCGGCGTGCTGTGGCGGGTGGAGTTCCCGCTGGCCATCCCGCTGATCCTGGCCGGTCTGCGGACCTCGCTGGTGCTGGCCGTCGGCACGGCGACCTTCGGCATGTTCGTCAACGCCGGTGGTTTCGGCCTGCTGATCGACACCGGCTACAAGCTCAACCTGACGAAGGTGCTGATCACCGGCTCGGTGCTCGCCGTCGCGCTGGCGCTGCTGGTCGACTGGCTCGGCGCGGTGGCGGAACAGTTCTTCGGACCGAAGGGACTGCGCTGACATGCGACTCAAGGCGATCTTCGGTGCGGTCCTGTTGTGCGGCACGCTTTCCGCGTGCGGGCTGGAGGTCAACACCGCGCTGCCGTACAAGATCGAACCCGGTTCGATCCAGCCCATCGAGTCGCTCAAGGGCGTCAAGGTGACGGTGGGCTCGAAGGACTTCACCGAGAACATCATCCTGGGCTACATGGCCGAGATGGCGCTTTCCGCGGCGGGCGCGGACGTCGTCGACCTGACCGACATCAAGGGCTCGAACTCGTCGCGGCAGGCGCTGCTCGCCGGCCAGACCGACGTCACGTGGGAGTACACCGGCACCGGCTGGATCAACTACCAGGGCAACGAACTCCCCGTCCCCGGCGGGGAACAAGCCCAGTACGAAGCCACGAAGGCGGCGGACGAGGCGAAGTTCGGTGTCACCTGGCTGAACTATTCGCCGCTCAACGACCAGTACGCCTTCGCGGTCACCGAGGCCTACGGAGCGGCGAACAATCTGAAGACGACGTCGGACCTGGCGGAGTTCCTGAAGCGGAAGCCCGATCAGAACGTGTTCTGCCTGGAGACCGAATTCACCAGCCGCCAGGACGGTTTCCCCGCCGCCGTGCGGGCGTACGGGTTCCAGAACCCGGTGATCAAGAACTTCGGCATCGGCACGATCTACTCGGCCGTGGCGAGCGGGACCTGCCCGATCGGCGAGATCTTCACGACCGACGGCCGGATCGCCGGGCTCAACCTTCGCGTCCTCGAAGACGACAAGAAGGCGTTCCCGCAGTACAACGCCGTGCCGACGCTGCGGACGGAATTCCTGAAGCAGCACCCGGAACTGCGGGGACCGCTCGAAGCCGTCGCCGCGGCCCTCGACAACGAGCAGATGATCGAGCTGTGCAAGCAGGTCGACGTCGACGGTCGTGACCAGGGCGAGGTCGCCTACGAGTGGATGAAGAAGAAGGGGTTCATCTCTTAGGCCTCGTGAGTGGCTAGGACGGTTCTAACCGTCCTAGCCACTCACGAGGCAGCTCAGATCCCCAGCCGGTGCAGCAGCTTTCCCTCCAGCTGGTCCAGCTCCCCGGCCACGGCCCGATGCGCCGCCTTCCGCCGCGCGGCGGGCATCCGCTCCGAAGCGCGAACGGTCGCCGAAAGCTGCTCCAGCGTCCCCTGGGTGTCCTTCGCGAAGGCCGCGTCGGCGTCGGTCGCCTTCGCCGACCTCTTCAGCTCCGCGAGCCCCTGCGTCAGCCCCGCGATCCGCGCGTGCAGCGCGGCACCGCGTCCGCTGTACTCGCCGAGCTGGTCGACGGCGACGCCGAGCTTCTTCGCTTGATAACGGTCGTATAGCTCTCGCGCGGCACCCGCCGCTCGAACGGCGTACGGCGCGATCACCGGCAGTACGGCCGGTCCGAGCACTTTGGCCACCGCGACGGCGTTCTTCGCCTTCTTCGGGGTAAACCTGCCTTCGCCCTCGACGGCTTTGGCCTTGCGCGCCATGGCACCTCCCACGCTGTGTCACAGACGAACTTACTGGTCCCCGATGTGGCGGGCATGTCGGCTTGCCGGACGCCTTCTAGAGTGTTGCCTGTGAGTAACGAGGTGCTACTGGACGCGGGAGCGGTGAGCCGCTGCCGGCGTCGCGTGCACCTGGAACACGATCCGGCGATGCGCGAGGTCCCGCTCGCCCCGCCCGACCCCGCCGCGCAGCAGCGGATCGCCGACGCGTCAGCGCATCGCGAGGCGATCGTGCAGCGCCTCATGGAGGCGACGGGACCCGACGCGACCTGGGTCAAGATCCCCCGGGACCTCCCGGCCGCCGAGCGCGTGCAGCTCACCGAAGAGGCCTTCGCCGCCGAAGCGCGCTACGTCTGGGGCGCGCTGCTCCCGGTGGATCGCGCCGGTCACCGGCGTGGTGGCTCCGAACTCCTGGTCCACACCGGTGACGGATACGTGCCGGTGCTGGTCGTGCGGCACCGCGTCACCGATCGCGGCGCGGGCGCGCCGACCACGGTGATGACCGACCTCGATCCGGCGAACCGGCTGCCCGATCCGGCGCGAAAGATCCGCTCGCAGCCGCGGGACCAGATGCGGCTCGCGCACCTCTACCGGATGCTCGAAGCGCTCGGAAAGCACGAAGGGCACCGCGCCGTCGGCGGCGTCATCGGGCTCGACGCGGACGTCGTCGTCTGGCACGACCTGTCCGCGGCCACCTGGCCGGGCGGCCGAAGCGCGCTGACGGAGTACCAGAGCCGCTTCGTCGACAGGCTCGCCATCGCGAGCGCTGCCGCCGAGGGCGAGGAGCCGCTCGCCGAGCCGTCCCGCGTCCTCGAATGCCGGCGCTGCCCGTGGTGGCCGACGTGCGAGGTCGTGCTCACCGAAACCCGTGACGTCAGCCTGGTCGTCCGCGGCGAGGACGCGATGGAGCTCCGCCGCGCCGGGGTGTCCACAGTGGACAAGCTGGCCGCGCTCGATCCGGCCGACGAACCGCCGCCGATGAACTGGACCGGCGGCACGTTCGCCGACGCGATCATCCTCGCGCGCGCCTGGCTCGCCGATCTCACGATGGTGCGCAAGGTCGACCGCGTCGAGGTCCCGCGCGGTGACGTCGAGGTCGACGTCGACATGGAGAGCTTCGGCGATTCCGGCGCGTACCTGTGGGGTTCGCTGCTGACGGGCGCCGACATCGGGATGGAGCAGGGCTATCGCGCGTTCGCGACGTGGGAGCCGCTGCCGACCGCGGACGAGGCCCGGTCGTTCGCCGAGTTCTGGGCCTGGTTCACCGAAGTCCGCGAGCGCACGCTCGCCGCGGGCCTGACCTTCCGTGCCTACTGCTACAACGCGCTCGCCGAGAACCGCTGGCTTTTCGGCTCCGCCGACCGGTTCGGCGAGTACCCCGGCGTTCCGAAGAAGGCGGAGATCGCGTCCTTTGTGGACTCCGAGGAGTGGATCGATCTCTTTCGCAGCGTCACCGACCAGTTCCTCTGCTCGCAGGGCAAGGGGCTCAAGGTGATCGCGCCGGTCGCGGGATTCGCCTGGCGCGACCCGGAAGCGGGCGGCGAGGCGTCGATGAGGTGGTACCGCGACGCCGTCGGCATGGACGGCGGACTTTCGGACGCCGCCCAGCGGGAGCGCCTGCTGCGCTACAACGAGGACGACGTCCTGGCGACGCACGCGCTGCGGAACTGGATGACCGACCACGCGCAGACGTCCGTGCCGTACATGAACGACCTCTGAGCACCCGGTCGCCGGGAAACTTGCGAGCACGCGCGTCCCTGCGGATACTCGTAGACGAGTACTCGTCAACGAGGAGGCGTGTTGAAGCGGCGGAAGGTCGGGAATCTGCTGGCGCTGGCGATCCTGTCCACGCTGAACGAGCGGCCGATGCATCCGTACGAAATGGCCTCGATCCTGAAGAGCCGCGGCAAGGACCGCGACATGGGGATCAAATGGGGCTCGTTCTACACGGTCGTCGGCAACCTGCGGAAACACGGCTTCATCGAGGCCGCCGAGAGCGGTCGCGACGGTGCCCGCCCCGAGCGCACGGTGTACCGGATCACCGACGCCGGCCGTGACGAAATGCTCGACTGGCTGCGCGAACTGCTGGCCGGACTCGCGCCGGAGGAGCCCAAGTTCGTCGCCGGGCTGTCGGTGCTGGGCTGGCTCGGGCCGGACGAGGTGATCGCCCTGTTCCGCACCCGGCTGGCCGCACTGGACGAAGACATCGCCTCGACCCGGGCCGAACTGGCGCGGCTGCTGGAGGAGATCCCGCGGCTGGTGCTGCTCGAACTCGAATACCACCTGGCGATCCGAGTGGCGGAAGCCGAATGGGTCCGCTCGATCCTCGGGGAACTGACTTCCGGCTCGATGCCCGGTCTCGCCGAATGGCGGGCCCTGTCGGCCGAAAGGGGGAGCACCGGCTAGCCGAAAGAACCCCGGCGAGGTGTTGCAGCACCCCGCCGGGGCGACGATCCCGCAACCGGAACCCGGCCACGAGACGGCACTTCGCGGAACTACGCCCGGCAGCGCGGCACCGAACCGCAGATCGAACTCTGGCGGAAACAGGCCCGCGAACTCACGGCCGGCCTGCCGGAAGGCGCGAAGATCCTTGAGGTCGCCTTCGGCCCCGGCTACTTCGCCGTCGAGCTGGCGCGGCTCGGGTTTTCCGTCACCGGACTGGACGTCGCGCCGACGTTCGTGGAGATCGCGGGCGAGTACGCGCGGGCCGAAGGCGTCGAGGTTTCGTTCCGCGAGGGTGACGTCGCGGCGATGCCGTTCGACGACGAGACGTTCGACTTCGTCGTCTGCCAGGCCGCGTTCAAGAACTTCGTGTGGCCGGTGAAGTCGCTCGACGAGATGTACCGCGTGCTGCGCCCAGGCGGCACGGCGGTGGTGCAGGACATGAACCGGGACGCGACCGACGGCGACATCGTGCGTGAGGTCGCGAGCATGAAGCTCGGCAAACTGGCCGCTCTGGCGACCCGTCAGACACTCGGCCAACTGCGGCGGCGCGCTTACACGCCTGTCGATTTCAGCGGGCTGGTCGCCGAAACCGCGTTCCGGACGTGCGAGGTCACCACGGCCGGGATCGGCTTGGACGTCCGCCTCACCCGCCCCTGACGCGCTATGAAAGGTCCTTTCCTTGCAAATTTCGCAAGGAAAGGACCTTTCCTCTCACGCGGGGCAGGCTCAGCGAGGGGCCATGCGCAGCGAGCCGTCCATCCGGATGACCTCGCCGTTCAGGTAGTCGTGGTCGATCAGCGACAGCGCGAGCTGCGCGTACTCGTCCGGCCGCGCGAGCCGCTTCGGGAACGGAACGCCCTCGGCCAGCGAAGCGCGGAACTCCTCGCTCACCGTCGCCAGCATCGGGGTGTCGACGATGCCCGGCGCGATGGTCAGCACGCGGATGCCGTGCGACGCGAGGTCGCGCGCGGCGGGCAGGGTCATCCCGACGATGCCGCCCTTGGACGACGAGTACGCGACCTGCCCGATCTGGCCGTCGAAGGCGGCGACCGACGCGGTGTTGATGATGACGCCGCGCGCGTTGTCGGCCAGCGGCTCGGTCTTGGCGATGGCCTCGGCGGCCAGCGTCAGCACGTTGAAGGAGCCGACCAGGTTGATCTGGACGACCTTCGCGTACAGGGCGAGGTCGTGCGGGCCCTTCTTCGAAAGGATTCGCGCGGACGGCCCGATCCCGGCGCAGTTCACCACGGTCCGCAGCGGCACCCCGGACTCGGCGGCGGTCGCGACCGCCGCCCGCACCTGCTCCGGGTCGGTGACATCGGCCTCGACGTAGGTGACGTTCTCGACCTGCTCGGCGTTCGCGATGGCACCGGCGAGGTCCAGCGCGAAGACCCGCGCGCCCTTCGCGGCGAGCGCCTTCGCGGTCGCGCCGCCGAGCCCGGACGCGCCACCCGTGACGAGCGCCGCGGTATCGGTGATCTGCATGTTCTCCCTTTCGTCGACAACCGTTCATAGGTTAACGCTCGTTCGCATCGGGCCTGGGTGGGATGGCTCACTCCGGGTGCGCAGCATGTCGTGAGGAGTATTCGGACCTGAAGCATTCCGTTCGCTCGGAGGTCAACTCCGGCTGTCACCTTCAGCACCATGAGCGCTGCTCGGATCGTGGTGGTGGGGACGGGTTACGTCGGATTGACCACGGGAGCCTGCTTGGCCGGCCTGGGGCATCGAGTCACTTGCGTCGATGTCGACCAGGCGAAGGTCGCAAGGCTCTCCGCCGGACGGGTGGACATCCTGGAGCCGGGATTGTCCGAGCTGGTGTCGAGGGGGCTGACCAGCGGAAGACTCGAATTCGTGGTCGGCGCGCGCGACGCCGTTCGTGACGCGGAGGCCGTTTTCCTTTGTGTGCCGACGCCGATGGGCGCGGGCGGCTCGGCGGACCTGCGGGCCGTCGAGGCCGTGACCACCGAGATCGGCGACGTCATCCCGCCGGGGTGCGCGCTGGTCACCAAATCGACCGTTCCGGTGGGGACGTCGAAGCGCATCCAGGCGATGCTCGGTCGCACGGACGTGCCGGTCGTGTCGAACCCGGAGTTCCTGCGTGAGGGCACCGCGGTGGAGGACTTCCTCGGCCCCGACCGGATCGTCGTCGGTTCGGACGACGTCGCGGCCGCCCGCTGGGTCGGCGATCTCTACGCCGACCTCGCCGCCCCCGTCGTCGTCGCCGACGCGGCCAGCGCGGAACTGGTGAAGTACGCGGCGAACTGCTTCCTCGCGATGAAACTGTCCTATGTGAACTCGATCGCCGAACTGTGCGAACGCCTCGGCGCGGACATCGACCTGGTCACCGAGGGCATGGGCTACGACCGGCGCATCGGCCGCTCGTTCCTCAAGCCCGGCCCCGGCTGGGGCGGCTCGTGCCTGCCGAAGGACACCAGCGCGCTGGTCCGGGTCGCCGAGTCGGTGCAGTACGACTTCACGCTGCTCACCTCGGCGATCGAGGAGAACATCGCACAACGGGACCGGATCGTCGCGAAGATCGCCGGCGCCGTCGGCGGCACGCTGGCCGGTTCGCGGATCGGCGTCCTCGGGCTGGCGTTCAAAGCCGGGACGAACGACCTGCGCGACTCGCCCGCCCTCGCGGTCGCTTCGGTGCTGGGCGCGCTCGGCGCGGAACTGACCGCCTACGACCCCGCCGTCGGCGGCCACATCGACGGCATGACCGTCGTCGACGACCCGTACCAGGTCGCGAAGGCGGCCGACGCCGTCGTCGTGCTGACGGAATGGGACGAGTTCAAGCGGCTCGACTGGACGTACATGGCCGAGCAGATGGACGGCGACGCGGTCGTCGACACGCGCAATCTCCTGGACCCGCAACGGATCCTGGACGTCGGCCTGTCGTGGCAGGGCGTCGGGCGGCCGCGGGCGGCGCTGCGGCGGACGGTCGCCGTCTCCTGACCCACCTGCCCCGCCCGCTGGTGCAATGAAAGGTCCTTTCCTTGCAAATTTCGCAAGGAAAGGACCTTTCATTGCACCAGCGAGACGAGCTTGAGCAGCCCGTCCACGACCTCCTCGGCCGTCGGACCGTTCTCCGGGTCGAGCATGTGCTGCAGCATCACGCCCGAGTTCAGGGCCGTGGCCACCGCGCCGATCCGCCGCTCGTCCGCCTCGGTGAGGGTGTCCTCGTCGATCCCGAGGATGCCCGCCGCCATTCCCCGGCGGCCTTCGCGTTGTGCGGCGGCGAGCTGCCTCCGCAGCTCAGGGTGATGCTCGGACTGCACGAACGCCTCGATCGAGGCGATCCACAGCTGCCGGTTGCGCCCGTAGGAGTCGATCATCGCGCGCCAGGACGCCGCGTACTGCTCCGAGGGCGACGCGTCGGGGTCGACGGCACTCCGCATCTCGATCTGGATCTCTCGGCCCCAGTCGTCCATCGCCTGGGAGAACGCCGTCAGCAGCAGGGCTTCGCGCGATCCGAAGTGGTAGCCGATCGCCGCGTGGCTGACCCCGGCCGCCGTCGCGATGTCCCGCACCGTCGTGCGTGACCAGCCCTTTTCCTTCAAGCACTGGATGGCGCCCGCCATCAGGTCCTCGCGATTACCCATGTCCGGATCCTAGACCACGCGGTTTATCCACTTGGTTTAACCAAATGGATTGACCAAGCGTGCAAATCTGCCGTACGGTCGCTCCCATCACCGCGAACCCAGGGAGCAGCCATGACGACCACCGTTCTGATCTCCGGCGCCGGCATCGCGGGCCCGGCTCTCGCCTTCTGGCTGCGGAAGCGCGGTTTCGCGCCGACCGTCGTCGAACGCGCCCCGGCGCTGCGCGAAGGCGGCAGCGCGGTCGACTTCCGCGGCGAGCAGATGACCCTGCTCAAGCGCATGGGGATCCTTGAAGACATCCGCGCGAAGGAGACCGCGATGGGCGCGCAGGTCATCGTCGACACGCGAGGCAAGAAGGTCGCCGAGATGCCGTCCGTCTTCTTCAGCGGCGAAGTCGAGATCGAGCGCGGAGACCTGACGCGCATCCTCTACGACCACACGAAAGACGACGTCGAGTACGTCTTCGGCGACTGGATCACCGGGTTGGACGAGGTCGCGGACGGCGTCGACGTCGGCTTCGTCCACGGCGAGCCGCGCAGATTCGACCTGGTCGTCGGCGCGGACGGGCTGCACTCGGGCGTGCGGCGGCTGACGTTCGGCGACGAAGAGCGATTCCGCACCGACCTCGGCTTCCACACCGCGGGCTTCACCGTGCCGAACCACCTCGGCCTCGACCATCTCGGCCAGATCTGCAGCGTCCCCGGCCGGACGGTCATGGTCGCCGGCGGCCGCGATCGCTCGGCTCTCAATGTCAGCCTCGTCTTCGCGTCGGAGTCGCTGGAGGTGCGGCGACGCGACGTCGAGGCACAGAAGAAGGTCCTCACCGAGCGCTACGCCGACTTCGGCTGGGAAACCCCGACGTTGCTGGAAGGCCTTGGCGACGTCGACGCGCTGTATTTCGATTCACTCAGCCAGATCCATCTCGGCAAGTGGTCGCAGGGCCGGGTCGTGCTGCTCGGTGACGCGGCGTGGTGCGCGGGTCCCGGCGGTTCGGGCACCGGGCTCGCGATGATGGGCGCGTACATCCTGGCCGGGGAACTCGCCGCCGCGCAGGGTGATCACGAAGTCGCTTTCGCGCGCTACGAAGAGAAACTGCGCGGTCCGGTGAAGGTCTCGCAGAAGCAGGCCGCCGGGATCGGCACGTTCCTCGCGCCGAAGACCCGGTTCATGCTCGGCTACCGGAACTTCCTGTACCGGGTGCTGGGTTCGCGGCCGATGACCAAGGTGTTCACGTGGATCACGTCGCGGGCGGCGAACGCGGCGACGCTGGAAAACTATGACGCTCCGGTCGCCGCGCGGGGATAGTTTCGGTGGGTACGAGGCTGCCCGGCGGACGGAAGGCGACGTGAAGGAGTTCCGATACTCCGGTTAGGCGCCGAATTTCGACCAGTGCCACATCGCTTATCCCCACCGCACCGTCGCCGTGCTGTGGACGCGGACTGGAGCAAGAACGCGACCTGGCATGGGCTCGGCATCGCCGCGACGCCGGTGGAATCCGGTTCGCTCGGGTTCATCGACGAGCCGGGTTTGCTGGCCGTCCTGAAGCATGGTCCGCTCGACCTGGCCGCATGGCCTTGGGTCGATGAAGACGACGTCGGGTACTGGCGGCCCGACAACCTCGGCGAGGGTCTCTTCAACTTCTGGGACTGAAAAAGTAGTTAGCAAAGCGTAGTATCGGCTTCGTGTTCACGACCAGGCCGGAACTGGCCGGCACCCACGGCATGGTGGCATCGACGCACTGGCTGGCCTCGGCCACCGGCATGGCGGTGCTCGAAAACGGCGGCAACGCCTTCGACGCGGCGGTAGCGGCCGGGTTCGTCCTGCAGGTCGCCGAGCCGCATCTGTGCGGCCCGGCGGGTCAGGTCCCCGGCATCTTCGTCACCGCCGCGGATCGGACTCCACGTGCTCTCGCGGGTCAGGGGGTCTCGCCCGCGGCCGCGACACCCGAGTACTTCGCGGACCTCGGGCTCGACCTGATCCCCGGCAGCGGTTTGCTCCCCGCGACCGTCCCGGGCGCCTGGGACGGCTGGCTGCTGCTCCTGCGGGATCACGGCACGAAGTCGTTGCGTGACGTGCTCGGCTACGCGATCTCGTACGCGCGCAACGGGATTCCGCTGGTCAGCCGGGTCGGTGACACGATCCGCGCGGTGCAAGACCTCTTCACCGAGCATTGGCCGACGTCGGCGGCGCTCTGGTTGCCGGATGGCAAGCCCGCCGAAGGGCTGCACCGCAACCCGGCCCTCGCGGACACCTGGGAACGGCTGGTCGCCGAGGCCGAGTCGGTCAGTGGCCGGGAGGCACAGATCGACGCCGGACGCCGCGCGTGGTCGCGAGGTTTCGTCGCCGAGGCGATCGAAGCGTTCAGCCGCAAGGCTTTCCGCGACGATTCCGGGCGCGATCACGCCGGTCTGCTCACCGGCGAGGACATCGCGGGCTGGGAGGCGACGTACGAGGACGCGCTGCAGGTCGACTTCGGTGACTGGGGCCTGGTGAAGATGGGCGCCTGGACGCAGGGCCCGGCGTTGCTGCAGCAGGCGCGGTTGCTGGACGGGCTGCGCGACGAACTGTCCTATGTGGATGGTATTCCGACGGAACGCACGATCCACTTGGCCGTCGAGGCGACGAAGCTGGCGTTCGCGGATCGTGAGGCTTGGTACGGGGATTCGCCCGACGTGCCGATCGAGTTGCTGATCTCCCGCGAGTACGCGGACGCCCGCCGCGCGTTGATCACCGAAGAAGCGTCCGCCGAACTCCGGCCCGGTGGTCCCTCGCCGAGGCTGCCCGCGATCCTCGAAAAGCTGCGCGGACTGGAATCCGGCTCCGGTGCGACAGGGGAGCCGACGGTCGGGCCGCTGGGCGAGACTCGCGGCGACACCGTGCACATCGACGTCGTCGACGCGGCCGGGAACATGATCTCGGTGACGCCGTCGGGTGGCTGGTTGCAGTCGAGCCCGACGATCCCGGAACTCGGTTTCTGTCTCGACTCGCGTGGGCAGATGTTCTGGCTGGAACAGGGTTTGCCGAACTCGCTGGCACCTCGGAAGCGGCCGCGGATCACGCTTTCGCCGTCGATGGGCCTGCGTGACGGCGAGCCGGTGCTCGCGTTCGGGACCCCCGGCGGCGACCAGCAGGACCAGTGGCAGCTGTGTTTCTGGCTGGCGCACACGCTCGGCGGGCTGAACCTGCAGGAGTCGATCGACTCGCCCGCGTGGCATACGACCGCGTTCCCGAGTTCGTTCTATCCGCGCTCGTGGACGCCGCGGGAGCTGGTGGTCGAGTCGCGGCTCGGTCAGTCCACAATAGACGCTCTCGGCGCGCGCGGGCACGCCGTGGTCGACGCGGGACCTTGGGCGCTCGGGCGGCTTTCGGCCGTGTCGCGTTCCGGTGGTGTCTTGCGCGCCGCCGCGAACGCGCGCGGAATGCAGGGCTACGCCGCCGGCCGCTGACGCTCTCCAGCCTCGTGAGTGGTAAGGACGGTTAGAACCGTCCTTACCACTCACGAGGTCAGGAGCGCGGCTGTTCCCAGAGCCAGAATTCGATGCCCTGGTCGTCCACGCAGTCGGCGCTCAGGCCGTAGGGCTGCTGTTCGGTTTCGCCTGCCTGGCCGCCTTGGGCGCGGACACGGTCGAGGGCGGCGGCGAGATCGTCGACGGCGTACATGAGTTTCCAGCCCACCTGCCGTCCCGGGCCACCCCAGAGTCCGCCCTGCAGTCCGGAACCTTCGACGCCCCAGCCGCCTTCGACCCGCCCGGGCGAGAACTGCCAGCCCAGAACGGCTCCGTAGAACGCCTTCGCGCGTTCGTCGTCGGGCACCTGGAAAGTGAAGTAACCCGCTTCGCCGTGCCGGATCGGCGTAGTGCCCGAAGCGGGCCGAGGCGCAGCCTGCGCGACAAGCCACCGCTGGCCGTACGGGTCCTTGATCTCCCCGCTCAGCCCGTGGCCTTCGTCCGCGACGGGACGTCGCAGTTCCCCGCCCAGCTCCACGGCTCGCGCGGCCGAAGCATGCGCGTCCGCGACCTCGACTCGGATCAGCGGGCCACCGGCGGGCGCCACGACGATGCCCAGCTCGGGGAATTCCTCCGCGAACATCAGCACGCTGTCCCCGATGGCCAGTTCCGCGTGGCCGACCCGGCCGTCCTCCAGCACGATCGGATCGGACCGCCGCCGTGCCCCGAACACCTCGACATAGAAATCGAGCGCGGCGCGGGCGTCCGTCACCACGAGGTACGGCGTCAAAGAGCGGACTTCGGCATCGGTAGTGAGTGTTTCCGTCATATCGGCTCCGTTCAGGACGGCGCGACGAAGGTTGTCGCGCAGTTCGGCGGCGAAGAGCGGGTCAGGCTCGACAGGCTGCGAGGGCGCGCGAAGCGCGTCGAACGGATCAGGCATCGCGACCCTCCTTCTCCTGGTAAGCACGCCGGAACGCGGCACGGGCCCGCACGAGCAACGCCTCCGTGGCGTGCACCGTGCGCTCGAGATGCTCGGCGACCTCCGGGACCGGGAGGCCGTCGACGTAGCGAAGCGTCAACGCGGCTCGATGATGTGCCCCGAGCGACGCGAGCACCTCGCGCGCCAGAAGCGCGTCCAGCCGTTCGTCCCACGGATCGGTGTACTCCTCCTCGTGGACGAGCCGCAGCCCGCGTTCCTCACGTGCTTTGCGCCGCCAGTGATCGGCGAGCTTGTGCCGGGCGACGCCGATCAGCCACCCGGTGCTCACTGGAGGTGCGAACTCCTTGCGACAGGCCCTCACCGCGCCGAGGAACGTCTCGGACGTCAGCTCCTCGGCGAGGGTGCGATCACCGCACCGGGACAGCAGGTACCCGTAGACCTCCGGCAACGCCGTCTCGTACAGCGAAAGCAGCGCGAAGGCCGGGTCCCGATGCACCCGTGGTTCCGTCACATCCCCATCGTCGCTCGGGGAGCCACAACTCCGACGGGTGAACTCGAACTTTCTCAGCCCCGTGGATCCGGCAGCCGCCGGGCCACCGTGATCACCCCGACCGTCAGCACCGCCTGAATCCCGATGACCAGCACGAACGCGCCCTTCATCCCGAGCGGCCCGGCGCCGGCGGAAGCGAACAACGTTCCCAGCGTCGCCACGCCCAACGCCATCGCGGCCTGCTGTGACGTCGTCAGCATCCCGCTGCCGACCCCGGCGATCTCCGGCGGCACCTTCGACAGGACGATCCGGAACACCGTCGTCATCGCCAGTCCCTGACCGAGACCGCACAGCAGCATCCCCGGCACGAAATCGAGCACTCCCAGGTCCGCGCCGCGATGGCCGAACACATCGCCGAGCCGGCGTGGAAGAACCTGGTCAAACGCCTGCGACAGGAGTCCGAGCTCTTCGAACGGATGTGGAAGGAGCACGACGTCTCCACCGAACGGATCGTGCTCAAGCGCTACCTGCACCCGGACGTCGGCCTGCTGCGCTTCGAATTCTCGTACCCGTACCTCGGACGGCGTTCCGAGATCTCCCTGGCGACGTTGACCCCGGCGGACGAGGAAACCGCGGCGAAACTGCCCAGCTCCCTCTGAAGGGTGAGGCGGACGAGGCTCGCGAGGGAGCCTTTCCGCGGCGCGCACGCCGACGCTGGTGAGCATGACCGTAGCGATGGCTCCCCCCAAGATCTCCAGTGCTCGCCTGATCGTCTGCTACGCCGCGATCCTGGGCACGCTCCCGTACCTGACCCTCAAGGCGTCCTGGGTCACCGGCGGCAGCCTCGGCCTGCGTGATCCGTCCTTTGTGGACTCCGACCTGATGATGTTCGCGAACCTGGTCACCGGCGGGATGGACGTCGTCGCGGTGATCCTCGCGCTGGCGTTCACCTACTCCTGGGGCCGCCGGATCCCCGCGCCGCTGGTCCTGTTCCCGATCTGGATCGGCACCGGGCTGCTCGCGCCGATCGTGCTGAACGTCCCGGTGATCGTCGCCGACCTGTCCACGGCGCACCTGACCGAAATGCCGCTGGAGAACTGGGTCTGGGCCGTCGTCTACGGCGGCTTCGCCTGGCAGGGCATCCTGCTGCTGACCGCGTTCGTGCTCTACGCCCGCGATCGCTGGTGGTTCGTCCTCACCGGCACCGTGAAGCCGGGCACGATCGGTGTGGCGGGCCTGCTCGGCATCGTCGCCGCGCTCGTCACGGCGATCGGCCACACGATCTGGGCGTTCGGGACCGGCGGTATCGCGGCCCGCGGCCAGGACGTCGTGATCGCGGTGCTCGGCGTCCTCGCCGCGATCGCGCTGGCGAACGTGTCGCGAGGACGGTTCTGGCCGCGGCTGGTGCTGGTGTGGACCGGCGCCGGGGCGATGGCCGGCACGGGGGCGTGGGCCTTGTTCAGCGCGTTCACCATGGGATCCACCGGGCGCGTGGCGGTGCTGGCCGTCCAGGTGATCGGCGGCGTGCTGATGATGATCTCGGTCCTGCGGCGTCTACCGCGGGCGGCGTAGCCGGGAAGCCGCTTTTCAACGGACGCGATCCGTCTCCGCCCCGGGTAGCTTTCGCTCTGTGCTGCTGAAAGAACGGTTTCCGTGGAGCCCCTGGGTGGGCCGCGTGCTGCGCGTGGTGCTTCCGCTGGGGTTCGTCCTCGGTGCCACGAGCGGCGCCTCACGCTGGCAGCCGGACTCGCCGCAGCTGACCACGTCCGGCGTGCTGTGGCTGGTCGCCATCGCGGTACCGCTGCTGATCGTCCACCGCTTCCCGATGACGATCTTCCTGCTCACCTCCGCGCTGACGCTCGGCTACTACGCGTCCGGCAACCCGGGCGGGCCGGCGATCTTGCTGCCGACCATCGCGCTGTTCCTGCTCACCAAGATTCGCGGGCCGGTCGTCGCCGGCGGCACCGGCGGAGCGCTCCTGGCGGCGTCGGGGATCGCGTTGTTCGTCCGGCACGGGTTCGCCGGCTTCGATCTGCGGACGGGGTTGGGCCTGGTCTGGGTGATCGCGGTCGTCGGGGTCGGGACGGCGGTGCGCAACGGGATGGCGGCCGCAAGGGCGCGCCGCGAGCAGGCCGACGAGCACCGGCACCGGATCGCCGAGCAGGAGCGGCTCACCATCGCCCGCGAGGTGCACGACGTCGTCGCGCACAGTCTCGCGATGATCAACGTCCAGGCCGGGGTCGCCGCGCACGTCGCCGACCGGCGGCCTGAACAGGCGAAAGAGGCGTTGCTGAACATCAAGGAGGCGAGCGCTTCGGCGCTGAAGGACCTTCGCGCCACGTTGGCCGTGCTGCGTTCCGGTGAGGACAAGGCGCCCGCGCCGAGCCTCGCCCAGGCCGACGAGCTGTTCGAGCACGCCCGCGCCGCCGGGCTGGAGGTCCGCGTCGATGGTGCGCCGGGAGAACTGCCCGCGCCCGTCGACGGCGCCGCGTACCGGATCCTGCAGGAATCGCTGACGAACGTGGTCCGTCACGCGCATCAGGCGCGGGGTGTCGACGTCAGATTCGAACGGAAGACCGGTGCGCTGACGCTGCTCGTCCGCGACGATGGCCGTGGCGCCGTCGATCCCGCGCCCGGTCACGGCCTGCGCGGGATGTCCGAACGGGCGGCCGCGCTGGGCGGCGCGCTCACGACGTCCGTGGTGGACGGCGGATTCCAGGTCCGCGCGGACCTGCCCATCGAGGGGGAACGATGACGATCCGGGTGGTTCTCGCCGACGACCAGGTGCTGGTCCGCGCCGGTTTCCGGGTTTTGCTGGAGACCGAGGACGGGTTCGAGGTCTGCGCCGAGGCGGGGGATGGCGAGCAGGCCGTCGCGGCCGCCGTCGACCACAACCCGGACATCGTCGTGATGGACGTCCGGATGCCCGGCGTCGACGGGCTCGAAGCGACGCGGCGGATCACCGCGAATCCCGAGCTGGCCGGGGTGAAGGTCCTGGTCCTGACCACGTTCGACGTCGACGAGTACGTCTACGAGGCGTTGCGCGCCGGCGCGAGCGGGTTCCTGCTGAAGGACACCGATCCGGTGGAGCTGCTGCGGGCGCTGAAGGTGGTCGCCGCGGGCGAGGCCCTGCTGGCGCCGACCGTGACCAGGCGGCTGATCGCGGAGTTCGTCGACCGGCCGGAGAACCGCCGCATCGACGTGAACGCCGTCCGCGAGATCACCGATCGCGAACGCGAGGTCCTCGGCCTGGTCGCCGGCGGTATGTCGAACGACGAGATCGCCGCGCATCTGGTGATCTCGACGGCGACCGCGCGCACGCACGTCAGCCGCATCATGACCAAGATCGGGGCGCGGGATCGGGCGCAGCTGGTGGTGCTGGCGTACGAGTCCGGCCTGGTCAGTCCTCGCCGGGGTTGAGGTTCCCCCAAAATGCTGACTTTGCCGGAAAAACTCCGCCGGTCACGTGGAGTCATCAAGAGTAACCCAACGCTGACGCTCCGTTAATTCCGCGTCTAGCTGGCTCGCCATCGAGCTTCGGACAGGACGTGCATCTGCACGTGCACTCTTGGTGACTCGGCCTCATCTCCGTCTCCACCAGGGGCGAGGGGAAGCGACGGGTCTACCCGAGACGACGACGCGAAAACAATACGCACGTACGGCAAACCCTGATTTCCTGACGAGTATAGAAGTATCGCGTGAGGCTGCTGCTCAAATCCGTGTACGGTGGGTGATTTTTTCTTCGGCCGTCGCGCGGAATGACGGTCACTTTCCGTCGCGAAATCGCTCCCTGGACGGGAGCGGCTCCCACTGTGTTGCTTTGTCGCAATGGCGCTGAGCATTAGTCTCCGGCTGAACGGCAAGGGGGATGTCACCTACCCGACACGATTCTCACTCGGCCGGGTCCAGAATTCGATTCACTTTTTCTCTCACGGGGAGTCACTATTGACGACAAAGACACCTGACCCGCTTCTGGTGGTCACTGCAGGCGTCGTCGTTCTCGCCTGCATCGTCTTCGCCGCGATCCTCTGTGCGTTCGCGGCGGTGGTCGGCTGATGGGCGGGGATTTCCTGGCCGCGGTCACCGAACGGCAGCGGCAGCGGCTGCTCGACCTCGGCAGGCACGTGGACCACACGGCGGGCTCGGCACTGCTCCATCAAGGCGATCCGGCGCCACCGGTGCTGATCCTGCGATCCGGCTTCGTCAAGGCGCTGCGTGCGGCCCAGAGCGACACGCCGCCGACGATCGTGGACCTGCTCGGTGCCGGTGACGTGCTCGGCGTCGAGGACTGCCTGGCCAGACGGCCGAGTCATCTCTCGTACGTGGCCACGAAACCGGTTCGTGCCCTGGAGATCCCGCGGAACGCCTTCCACGGCTTCCTCGACGACGATCGGGTGATGGCCCTGATCGCGGTGGACATGGCCGTCCGGTTGCGGCTGCGGAACGTCGCGCAGGGTTTCGCGACGGCCAAGGTCCGGAGCCGCCTGACCGCGTTCCTGACCAGATTGCAGGCGCTCTACGGGGTTCCCGGCGATGCGGGCGTCGTCATCGACGTGGGACTGAACCATACGGACATAGCCTCTGCGATCGGCGCTTCACCAGCGTCGGTCAATGCCGAGATGGCGAAACTGAAGAGCGAGGGCTACCTGAGTACCGGTTACAAGACGATCCACGTGAAAGAACGCCTGCGAGAGGACGGCCCTCCGCTTTTCCCTGCCGTCTCGTCCGCCCTCATCGGCCCACGGAAGATTCCGCAGCTACGGATGAGGCGGATAGCGATGGGGTGAACGGGACTTTCCTCGTGAGACCCTCGAGGAAAGTCCTGTTCCCCTCATTCACCGCGCCGCGGGGTGCGCGAAAACCGGGTCAACTGCGCTTCAGCTGAAGCGCGAGCCGTATGACGAACACGACGGCCAGCGCGGCGACCAGGGCGATCTCCCAGGCCATGGCGGCTCCTCTCGGCCGGCATCCGGACTCACCGATGCTCTGCCCATAAGGCGCATCAGCGGGGGAGGACGTTCATCGACACGGCCCAACTCACACTTTCGGGCTAACGCCGCGCCCACGACCGTTCATTGCACGGGAGGCACCTACAGAGCGCTTTCGACCGCCGCCCACACCCGATGCGGGTCGTGGTCCATCGGCCGCGAGTCCGGATCCGGCCGCTGCCGCCGCAACAGGACCTGCTGCACCAGCGCCGCCTGCCGGTCCGCCGCGGCCACTCGCCGCCAGAACAGGTGATCCTCCAGGCCTTCGAACAGCACCTCGGTGGTCCACCCGCCGAAGTCGTCGACGAGCGACCGCCGCACCAGATAGCCGCTGCCCAGGTACGGCAGCGTCCGCAGGCGCTGCTCCTCCGGCGGCAGCGCGCCGACCAGGCCTTCCACTGGATCCGCGATCGGGCAATGCACGACGTCGGCGCTTTCCGAAGCGGCCAGCAGCCGCTCCAGGAGGAACTCCGAAGCACGCGTCCCGCCGTCGAGCACCAGCAGCCACGACGCCGTCGAACGCTCCAGCAGGGAGTTCCGGGTGAGCCCCCGGCCGAGCGGAGCGTCGTGCAGAAGGACGTCGTACGGGCGCGGGCGCGGCCACGGGTGCACGCCGTCCTCACCGACGAGCACCTGCTTCGGCGTCACGCTGGCGGTGAGCAGGTCGTTCACGAGTTCGTCCGGGTCGGCTTCGCCGGTCCGTCGCACGATCAGCACGTCCACGTCGGCGGTGGCAGGCAAGGAAGCCGCCGCGGGTTCCCAGCGTGGTGTGGCGACCCGTCGCGCGACCTCGACCTGCCGGATGATCTGCGCCGAAGCCACCAGGCCTTCGGGTGAGGCGGCGCCTTGCACCGAGCGGTCCCCGGCGAAGCGCGCATCGAACGGCGCGGTGTCGACCGCGAGCGCGTTCGCCGGGCTGCGCAGGGTCGACGCGAACCGCCGCATCGAGGCGAGGTCCGTCACCGGCGCCGCGGTGACCCCGCGGGCGAGCGACGAAGCCACGTCGATCAGCATCCGGGCCGACGGCCCCATGTCGAGGGAACGCACGAATTCGTACGCCGCGGCCCGGAGCCGTCGTTCACGTCCGGGTTCGGCGGCCAGCGCCGCCGCGACGGTGCCCAGCGACTCCGCTCGCGCGATCACCAGGTGTTCGCCGGGGACCAGGGGCTCGATGTCGGCCGAGGTCTCGCTGATCACGACACAGCCGTTGGTCATCGCTTCGAGCGTGCGGACCCACTCCAGCGTCTGCTTCTGCTCCCGGTGCAGGTTCAGCAGGAACCGCGACCGCGCGAGATGCTCGAACTTCGCCTTGCCGGGCAGGAAGTCGACGCGGGCGGCGGTCATCGGCTCGTGCGGCGGGGTCAGCAGCCGCGTCCGCAGGCCTTCGAGGTCCCGTGCGTACGAGCCGAGCAGTGCCGACCGGCGGCGTTCGGCCGTGCCCAGGTACGTCACGTCGAGGTCGCGAGGGCTGTCGAGGTCGCCGCCCCACAGATCCCACAGCGGGGTGTAGCCGAGCTGGAAATGCTCGACCTTCACCCCGCGCCGTCGCAGTTCCACGGTGGCGTCGACGTGGATGTCGACCGCGGCGCCCAGCGCGCGGACGAGCGACACGGTGCGTTCGAACGTCGATGTGCCGGGATGCTCCACACAGAACCCGATGGTCCGCCGGACCTGTTCGGCGTCGGGGAAGTCGGTGTCCGGGCAGATGACGAAGTACTCGTGCGGGACGACCACGTAGACGGTGTCCGGCCCCGCCTCGGGGTACTTGCCGACGGCGGTCCGAGCCCGCCCGCCCGCCGTACGCACCGCGTCGGCGACCACTTCGAGCAGTTCCTCCATGAAGGACGAGCCACCCTCGGCGGACACGAAACAGAGATCGGTCACGGCCGGTTCATCCTCCTGCGCACCAGCCGCAGTGGCGCGGTGACCCGCCAGCTGAGCGTCCGTCGCGTCGCGTCGAGCTCGTTCGCCATCTCGGCGGCCACCCGTTCCGCGGTCAGCATGCGCTGCCGGTCGGCGGACGGTTCGCCACCGGGCAGGATGTCCGCCTCGACGACCCCCGCGGACAGCACGAGTTCGGCGTCCAGCAAGGCGAGCCGGAGCCTGTCGCGCTCTTCGCGGGCCGACAGGAGCTCGGCGCGCATCGAATCACGCTGCTGCCTGGCGAAAAGCACGTCGCCCTCCAACGCCGTCGTCCTGGCGTTCGCGACGTCGAGCTCTTCCCGCAGCGCGGCCGCTCGCTCCTGCACCGCGGCCGCTCGCTCCTCCATTTCGGCGAGCTCCGCGCGCAGCGAACTCATCGCCGTGACATCGACGCTCACCGCGCGCAGTTCCTCCTCCGTGCCGGTCAGCTTCGCCTTCAATCTGTCCTGTTCGGCGGTGAACATCTGCCGTTCGGCCCGCAGCCGGGTCAGTTCGGCCTGCACACGGCCGGGCAGACCGGTGAACTCGGAGTTTTCGTCAGGCACGGTCGCCCCCCGCACTGTGGCGCCCGCTGAGGGCGAGATCGGTCAGGATTTCGGAGTATTCGCGTGCGTAGCCCGCCGGATCGAGCCACGGCAGGAGCTTCTCGTACGCGGCTTCCGCCATTTCGCGTCGCCGGGCAGGAGGTGTGCCGAGCGCCCGGAGCAACGTCGCCGTCAAGGCGTCGACGTCGTTGGTTTCGAACAGCCAGCCGGATACCCCGTCCACGAGCATTTCCCTGGCGCCGAACACGTCGGTCGCCGCGACCGGGACCCCGCAGCTGACGGCTTCGAGGATCGACCGCGGCAGCGATTCGACGTCCGAATTGTTGACGAAGAGGTCGGCCGCGTGGAGCCAGCGCATCGGATCCGGCTGGATCGGCACCAGATCGACGGCCTTCCCGAGCCCGGTCCGCTCGACCGTCCGCCGCATGGCCAGCCCGTACGGGGTCGGGTGCAGGCCGATGATGCTGAGCTTCACTTCGGGGTGGACGCGGCGGATCCGGCGCATCGCGGAGAGCAGCGGGGCCTGGCCCTTGCGCGATTCCGTGATCCCGACGTTCACCAGCACCACGTCGTCCGGCGAGTAACCGAGGTCCGAGCGTGCCCGGCGGCGGGTCTCGGCCGGAGTCCGCCCACCCAGTGTCCACATAGGAGTCCCGTAGCGGACCGTCCGGCACCGTTCCGGCTTGCTGTAGGGAAGGAACATCTCCCGCGTCGAGTCGGCCACGAACAGCAGCATGTCGGTCTCGGCGAGGGTGGACTCCCAGCGCCGCCGAACCGCGGACGGCGGTTTGTTCGGGCCCCAGTTGTGAAAAGCGAAGGTGGACAAGGAGAAACTCTCGTGGATCACCCACGCGGTCGGGAGCCCGGCGCGTTTGGCCGCGTCCGCGGCGGGGAAACCGCCGAGGGTGTTGACCAGCGCGACGCCCGCTCCGGACAGCTTGGCGAACCGGGCCAGCTCGGCGACGTGCCCTTCGTACTCGGGGACCGAAGACGTGCGGTAGTGCGTCGTGACGTGCACCGGCACACCGAGTTCGCGGCATTCCGCCCGCAGCGGGCCGTCCACCGCGGTCACCAGGTCGACTCGCCAGCCATGGTCGCGGACGAGCCTGCCGAGCAGTTCCTGCAGCCACAGCTGCCCGCCGCCGACGGCGAGGCTGTGCGTGAAGATCAGTGCGTGCCGCGGATCCGACGGCACCGTGGTCCTGGCCAGCACGCGAGCGGTTTCCGCGGTCAGTTCGTCGGCGAGCGCGGCTTCGTCAGGATCCGCTTCGGCGTGCCGAAGCGTGAAGGTGTGGCGAGGGGAGACGTGTTCGCCGATCCCTTCGGTGCGGAACCGGACCCGGAGCGACAGCGTCCGCTCGGTGCCCTCGGGCAGGTCGACCGGGACCCACGCCTCGAACCCGCTCACCTCGGCGTCCACGAAACCGGGCAGCACCGGGTGCACGTCCTCGCGGGGAAGGCGGGTGCGGGCGCGCACGGTGCCGCCGCCTTCGACCTGTACTTCGATCAAGCTCGGCGCCCGCCCTTGCAGCAGCGCCCAGCCGGACACGTACACGACTTGGGCGTCGGTGACCTGACCCGACGGCGGCGTGGTGATCTCACCGATCCACAACGGTTCCTCACCGGGCAGCGTTCCGATGTGGACGGTCGCCGTGGACAGGACACGCTGGCCGGGGCCGTAGACGACCACATCGTGCCGCCCGACGGGAAGCCATCCGTGCGGCACCGCCCGCCAGCCGAACGCGCCTTCGGGGGCGTCCGGGCAGTCGTCCGGGACGACGGTCGTGGACACCCTGCCGAAGCTCACGGACATCTCGCCGGCGCCGCCGACGCCGGTGGTCCAGCCGCGGAGCTCGTATCGATGCCCGACCGGCCGGCCCGGGGTCACGATGCCGGCGGTGTAGAGGCTCGTCATGGCTTCGCTTCCTTGTTCTCGTCGCTGAGGCGACCGTACCCGGCGGCGTGGATCGTTCTCTCCAGCCGCGCGTGCCAGATGTCCGAGATCGCCGCGCGGATCTCGGCGGTGCCGTGCGCGGCGCCGCACGACCCGATCGTGGCGAAGTCGATCTCGCGCTCGACCGCACTGTCCACAAAGGAGGGATCGAGTCCCACGAGCACGCCGAGCCAGCCTGCCAGCTCACGCGTGGTCCCGCCGTCGGCCGCTCCGCGCCAGCCCGCCGAGGCGAGTTTGTCGGCCAGCACCAGCACTCCGCGTTCGGTCACCTCGGCGACGCCCGCGCCGGTGTGCCGCCATTCGAGGTCGATCGGGCGGAGGTCTTCGCCGTCGACGACGACGTTGTGCGGTACGAGATCCCACAGCGCCCGCACGCCCCGTTCCGCCTCGGTCCGCAACAGTTCGCGCCAGGCGGGCAGGAGGTCACCCGCTCGTTCCGGGGCGGCCAGCAGAACTTCGAGGATCGTGGCGGCGTCGTACACCGGATCCGTCCACGGGCCGACGGAGATCCCGGCGACGGTCGTCGGCGGACGCAGCGGCACCCGCCGTACCTCGGCCCCGTCCGCCGTCCGGACGACGTCGGCCCGGGTGCAGGCGAACGCGGCGCGGTCGGTGGTGTTGAAGTAGGTCGCGAGCCGGTCCGGCGGCCACAGCGCGTCCGCGCCGGGACCGGCCAGGAGCAGCAGACCACTGGCGGGCTCGTCCACGATCGCCGCGGCCAGCCGTGGCGTTTCGGCGTCGAGCCGCGCCGACCGCACCGATCGGGCGATCTCGTGTCCTGGCGAGCAGAGGAGCTCCTGGACGACGTCCAGCCCGGCGGCCGCGAGCGTGCCCACGACCGCGCGCGAGCGCGTCGTCACCACCACGGCGCCGTGCGGCGGCAGCCGTCGGCGGACGGAATCGAGCAGGCCCCTGGTCGCATACGGCTGGGCGACGAGCACCACGTCGTACTCGACATCGCTCGAAAACCTCGCCGGATCGACGGTGAAGACCTCGACCGTGCCCAGTTCACCGGTCCGCGACCGGACCGCTTCCGCGCAGTCCTCGTCCGGTTCGATCGCGTGCACGACCTCGGCCCGCTCGCCGAGGTACCTCGTCAGCGCCCCGAGACCGGCGCCGATTTCGAGCACCCTGGCGTTCCCGGGCAGGGTGAGTGCCCGGAGCACGTTCGCCGCACCGTGGTCGAGCGGCGCGTGGCAGGCGAGGTCCTGGCCGGCGAAATGCAGCTCGTCGCTGAGGGAATCCAGGTCCTCGGCGAGCGAAAGGACCGTCGAGAGCAGCCTGCCGACCCCCATCTGCCCCACTCAGTTCGTGGCGGGGAAGTTTTCCAGCAGGCCCTGCTTCACCGCACGCTGGTAGGTGCCGCTCAAGGCAGCCTCGCCAGGACCGCCGCCGAGCGGGTTCTGGACGACGTCCACCCGGATGATGTTGTTGCCGGAGACCCAGGTGCCGCGGTAGTCGCCGCTGTCGCCCTCGACCTTCTTGTGGAAGTTCACCTTGGTCGGGATGCCGGGCAGCACGGTGTCGGTGATGTGCACGAACCCGTGGCTGGTCTGGTACTGCCGGAGCTTGCTCACCAGGTCCTGCGCGCCACCGGGGTTGTTCATCGGGATGATCGTGATCGAGATCTTGGCCTTCTGCGGCCCGGTCTCGTCCGGCTGCTTCTCCGAGCCCCGGTAGATGACCTCCTTGACCCCTTCGGCCGTGACGAGGTCGATCTCGCCCTGCTCCATCCCGGTGATCGACGCGGCTTCGCCGACCTTGATCACGCCGCTCTTGGGGTCCGGGGTCCCCGACTGCTCGGGGATCCTCTCCAGCAGTTTCTCCTGGGGAGTGAGCACCTTCGTGGACGAAGGCGGCGGAGCCTGCGACTGGCTCTGGGGAGGCGTGTTCGGGTCGGTCGCCTGCGGGTCACCATCGCCGGAGAAGAGGAAGTATCCGCCGACGCCGAGACCGCCCAGCACGAGTACGGCGACGATCGCGATGACGGCGATCTTCCCGCCCTTGCCGCGGGGCTTGTCGTCGAAGAGTTCGGGGCCCTGCTTGACCCATTCCGTGCTGCCGACCGGCGAGATCGGCGGGAAGTCCGAGCCGCCCCAAGGCGGTGCGGCGTCCGCTTCGGGCGCGTTCCAGCCCTGCTGCGGCTGCTGCTGGTAGCCGTGTTGCTGGGGGAAGCCACCCGCGGGCGACGGCTGACCCTGCTGGGGGAAGCCACCGGGGGGTGAAGCCACCGGAGGGACCACCTGGGTGCGGTTCGGGTCGGCGGGCTGCTGGGCCTGCTGTTGCTGCCAGGCCGGGACGACCTGCGTGCGCTCGGCGCCGTCACCCTGCGGCTGGTTCACCGGCGCGATGATCTGTGTCGAATCGGCCGAGGGCTGGCCGGGCTGCTGCTGAGGCTGACCCTGCGGCCCGGCGGGCGGCTGCGGGGTGCCGGGCTGCTGTGGCGCGTCGCCATAGGCCACGGCCGAGGACAGCACCTGGTCGCGGCGGATGCGGTAGTCGTCCGCCGAGAGGCGGCCGGATGCGAGCTCCTCGTCCAGATTCCGCAGCTCTTCCTGCCAGGACACCACCAGCCCCCTTTTCGTTGATGGCCGGGCTCGCGGAGAGCGCCCGGTCGTCGCGTTGTCACCACAGCGGTGACCTCGCACATTCTGCACTGCCGGGCACCATGGTGTTCTCGCGGGTCGAATCGTGATCTGCCCGCGATCTGGGCGATTCAGCCCGCCGGGAGCACGTCCCCCAGCGCGGTGGCCGTCTTCGCCAGACGCTCGTCGAGCGCCTTCGAATCGCCGCCGAGCGGCTGGGACACCCACGCCGTCACGGCCATCGTCCCGGACGTGTACCCGAGACCGCTGAGCTGGCCGTTCTTGTTGGCGCCGACGAGCGCGAGCTGATCACCGACGCGCTGTTCGCGCATTCCGGCGTTGATCGAGTTCTGCCGGAAGTACTTGACGATCGCGTCCGCGTCCTTCGCGTCGTTCGCGGGGATCACCAGGACGAGATAGCCGTTCACGCCTTCGGAAGACCCCTTGTAGGTCACCGACGTGACCCCTTTGGTCCGCAGGAATTCGGCCGCCGCCTGGGAATAGAGCTTCAGCTCGGCGCCTTTGGCGACCGACATCGTGGAGTTGTCCTTGGACGGCGTTCCCGGCAACGCGGGGAGCCGGTCCTCCAGCGGCGTCTGCGCGCTGTCCGGTCGTTCACTCGGTGCGAGCCCGGACAGCCCGCCCGGCGGCTGGGCGGTTTCGGGCGGTGACGCGGCGGTGTTCGAAGACGACGAGCCGAGCCACAGGGTCCCGCCGATGATCAGTGCCAGCACGAGGAGCACTCCGGCGCCGAGGAAGAGCCACGTCGGCTTCTTCTTGCCGACGACGGCGTAATCGTCGGTGGGAGCACTGTGGCGGGGGCCTGGCTCCTGCGTCAGCGGCGGGAGCGGCAGGCCCTGCTCGACGGTGGCGGGGCCGCGCCGGAGCTGCTGCGGCGGTTCCGCGCGGAGATAGACCGTCGGATTGATGTCGGCGGGCGAAGGCGCCGTGGTCTTGTGGTGCGCGATCCGGGGGATTTCCCGCTTCGGCGGAGACGGCGGCTCGGCCGCCGATTCTGGAAAAGGGGCTGGGACGGTCCGCGGTTCCGCCGGGCGGACGGCGGGGTTGGTGCTGTGCCACGGTCCGGCCGGATGACGCAACGGCGAGGCGACCGGCGACGGCATCGCACCCCCCGACGCCTCCGCGAGGAGCTCGTCGCGCCGCTTGCGGTGTTCGGTGTGCCCGATACGGCCTGAGGCCAGCTCGACATCCAGCTGCCGAAGCTCGTCCTGCCAGCTCATATAGCCCCCTGCCGCCGGGTGTGGGCAGCCAGTGTCGCATGACCCGGACGGGTGGTTGATATTGGTCTTTCCCATTCTTGCGTCCGTTTCGGCGCAGGTCCAGCACGGTCCGGAGGCGACGGCGCGGGTCCATCGGGGTGATGCTCTTTCGGCTGGTCAGCGGCGATCGGGCGGTCCCGCCGGTACGGTGGCGGACGTGGGAAGTGCCGGGTGACGGAAATCGACGCGTGTCGCGGCGCGCTGCGCGAGCTGGCCATCGGCAGGCTCGCCGGACGTGACGTCCGCACCTCCCATCTGGTCGAGGCCGGTCTGGACGCGATCGTCGCCGGACTCGACACCCCGTCCCTCGCCTTGCTCGCCGGGCTCGAATCCTCCGCCGAAGCCGCCGTCGACAAGGCTTTCGGCCAGGTCGTCGACGAGCTCGGCCTCGAACTGCCCGCCGATCCGACGGCCGCCCGCTGGCTGCTGATCCACGGCTGGCTCACCGCGATGGTCGAAGGCCGCCTCTCGCCCGCGGCAGGCGGCGCGCTGGTCAGCGAGGTCGGCGAGCTGCTCGGGTCGCCGCCGTCGTTGCGCGGGATCGCGCGGTGGTCGGCGATGCTCGACGGCTGGATCCCGACCGACCTCACCCCGCGGGACGTCTGCGAGGTGCCGATCCTCGAGGAGTCGGCCGAGCTGCTCGAAGGGCCTTGGCCTCCTCCGCCGCGTCACCCGTAAAGCCCCGGTTTCTGTCGTACATGTGTTCTAAAATGGTCGTTGTCCAGCAGGAACAGCGGCGAAAGGCAGACACGGATGGCCTACATCACCCTGCCCACGTTCGTGGGGTACAGCACGAGCTCGGGTCCCTCGCGTTCCTCGTTCGTCCGGCGCTGGCGCCGTCAGTACGAGGACCCGGCCCGGGGCGGGTTCAATTTCTACCTCCGTGCCGCGAACGCGATCCGTGCCGGGCGGATCTCCGGAGGGGATCGCGAGGTGCTGCGGGCACTGGTCGAGAACGCGGACGAGCGCACGCGGCCGCACTACACCGAGATCGCCGACGGCTGGCTGCGCTACGTCGGGCGGCGTGACCTGCGGCTGGCGGAGGTCGGCCGGTCGCGATGGCGGCTCGGCTCGCTCGAAGTGGGGATCAACCCTCATCTCGGCCTGCGCAAGGGAGACGGGCCGGTGTACGTGACCTGGCTCTATTTCAAGGAGGAGCCATTGAGCCGGGACGCCGCGCAAATGGTGCTGTGGTTGCTCGAGCAGACCATGGACGAGCTGCGGCCGGGCGGGCGGCCGCTGGTGATCGACGTCCGGCGCTCGAAGGAGTTCGCGTTGTCGCCGCGCGATCGCGACAAGGTGCGGCCATGGGTGCGGAGTGAGGCCTCGGCCTTCATGAGTCTTTGGGAGGCGGCCGCGTGAGCGAACGACGGCGAGCCCGCGTTCGGTGGGCTCGCCGTTCACGCACCGTCATTCTCACGGTTCCGGCGACGGCGCAAGACACCTGATCAGGTGACAGTTTCGCGGAGAATGCCCACGAGCTGGACAACTTGGGCCCTGAACACGAAGCTTTCCCAGTCTTAACCGGCCGAACCACCGAGGGTCGCTCGTGAACAACGCTTGGGAAGCCATCTCCAGGGTCGTAGATGAGCCCGCCTGGTACTGGGTCTACGACAAGCTCGCGTTCTGGCCGAGCACCTACGCGCACGCCTGGCCCGGTTTCCGTGAACCCGCTCCGTCCGTCGCGTGGGATCTCGCGCCAGGAGGTCTCGACCGTTCGTCACCGGAATTCCGGCTCGGCCCGTACGCCGTCGAGCAGAACGACGTCGCCCGTGTCGCGCTCGCGGCGTTGAAGGACTGCGTCGCCGAGGACGAGTGGGTCTGGGTGCTGCATTGGCAGCACCAGTCGTACCGCTTCTATCCGCATCGGCACGCCGCGCTCGACCCGTGGCCGGTTTCGGTGTTCCCGCGCACGGACTACCACATGTTCCTGGCGAACGACTTCCGCTTCGGCACGCTCGGGCACCCGTGGGAGCGGACGTTGTGCGTGTACGGCGAGAAGCTCGTGCCCGCCTTCGAGAAGCACGGCGAACAGATTTTCAAGAACGTGCTGCGGCGCGACGGGGCACCGGCCGTGATGGCGGGCGGACCTGCCTAAACTCAGGCGGGTGTTCGAATACCACGGGTGGGTGACCATCCAAGCGAGCCCTTCCGGTGACGACGACGCCGCGCTGCTCGAGCGCATCGTCGAGCGGGTGCACCGAGCCGTCCGCGACTTCGGCGACGCCGACCTGCTCGACCTCCGCTGGGCCGCCGGGGTGCCGGTGCTGCACCTTGGCGGCATGGACAAGCACGGCACCGCGATCGCGCCCGAGCTGGTGGACCTGTTCACCCGCGTCGGCGATCTCGCGCCGGGCTCCTACGGTCTCCTCCACGTCTGGGACGACCAGGATCCCGACCACGACAACGAGTTCAAGGTGTACCGGATGGCCTGCGGCCTGGTCTCCGAACGCGGCGACGACCACCTGTCACCGGTCGCGCCGACCGTGATGGACGGCTACGAGATCTGAATCGCAACCCTTCTTGAGTAGCCGTACTCAAGACATCGCGGGGTGCTCGGCGCGACCTTGGTACGCATGACGAAAACCTCCGCAGTGCCTCCCACCACCGTCGCGTTCTTCGTCCAGGCCGCGTGTTCGTTCGGGCTGGCGCTGATCGCGGTCGTCATCGGCATCTGGTACCTGCCGGTCGACGGCTGGGTCCGCGGCTTCCTCGCCCTCGGCATGCTCTTCCTGACGACCTCGGCGTTCACCCTCGCCAAATGCATTCGTGACCGGCAGGACGAGAACACCGTCGTCAGCAGAGTCGACCAGGCTCGCGTCGACAAACTCCTCGCCGAGCACGACCCCTTCAAAACGCCCGCGCTATGAGCCGGCCGGGGCTCCGGGGGCCAGCCGGTAGAGGCGGCCTTCCCGGCTCGCGAACACGAGACCGTCCTTCAGGCCCGGCCGCGCCACCGCTTCCCAGCCGGCGCGGCCGGTGATGGTGCCGAACTCCGTCGCGACGTCGCGACGTGGCAACCCCACCGCACCGCCACCGACGACCGTGCCCGCCGCGTCGGTGACCAGTACGCAGTCGGGCTGTTCGCCGCCGAGGAAGGCCCAGCCGGTGAGAGTGGTGTCGCCGGTGACCGCGGGGCTTTCGATGAATCCGGCGGTCCGCTCGGCGTTCGGCGCGCCGGTGATCACCGGCGTCGCGGCCACGTCGATCCGCGACCCGAGTTCCGGCCCGCCCGCACCACACCCGAGGGTGAAGTCGGGGGTGAAGGGGTAGACGCCCAGAAGCTGGTACTTCGGAAGGAACTCCGGGTAGGCGTTCATCTTCTTGACGACCGACGCGGCGCCGGTCTGCATGGCGACCGCGAGGACGGGCTGAGTCGGATAGTCCTTCCGGAGGAGGTACGCACTCGATGATCCGACGGCATAGGTGCCGAGCCCGACGACGAGCGCGATCGGGACGAGGTAGCGCTGGACGCGCCCTTGTGCCCGGACGGCCAGCAGGACGAGGAGCGCGCCGACGGCGAGCAGGCCGATGATCGCGTAGCGGGCCGAGAGGCCCTCGATGTTGCTGTACCGTCCACGCCCGAGCCCGATCAGCACTGCCGCCAGCGCCATGTGGAGGCCGAGGCCGACCCAGCCCGAATCGTTCACCTGATCCGTCTGTTCGGGCGCCGTCCCGCGTCGTTTGACCGCGTCGGTGACGGCCAGCCCGATGGCCACGAGCATGGCGACACCGCAGACCATGGCGGTGTCGGCCGTGGAGGCCGCCCAGGTGCGGCCGAGGACGGTCACGACCGAGCCGAAGTAGGTGTCCGCGCCCAGGATGGCGGGTGGCGAGCCTGCCTCGTTACTGGTCGCGAGGCGCCACAGGACGAGGACGCCGAGGCCCAGAACCAGGGGAAGGAGCACCTTCCACGGCCTGTCCCGGCGAAGCCACGCGATCAGGCCGAGCGCGATCCAGACCGGGAAGGCGGCGCCGTGGCCGAGACTGGCGACGACGGCGAGGATCGTGGCGGGGACGGTGTGGCCGCGATGGGCGAACGCGATGGCCGCGACGGCCGGGGCGATACCGGCGAACCACTGGATGCCCATCCAGCCCGCGCCGTAGTAGTCAGTCCCGGCGGAAGAGAAGACCAGCAGGGAAAGCGCGGTCAGGACGGCGAGCCGGGGAAGGCCGGTGAGCTTCTCGGGGAGCATGCGCCAGAGCGCGAGGTAGGTGGCCAGTGCCAGCACGAACGTGGCGATGCCGAGGGCCGCGTTGGAACCGGCGAAGAGTTTCGCGTCGGCCCAGAAGAGCATCGCGACGATGACGACCGGGTGTTCGTTGTACAGCTCGGTGAAGGTCGCCGGGTCGAGCGAGCCGTTCGCGTCGGTGGTGATGCCGATGACGCGCCAGAAGTCCCAGTAGTTCATCCGGGGTGACCTGACGGCCTCGGCGAGCGCGAGCACGATCGGGGCGAGCAGGAGGAGCCACAGCGCCACGGCGCCGGGGCGGGGCAACCGGGCAGCTCGCGGACGGTCGGCGGCGGGCTCGACGCTGGCGGTGTCGCCGCTCGACGTGCGCTCGCTCATGCTTGTTCCCCCATGCTCGAAGATCCGGTCCACAAAGTACCGAACCCCCAGGTGAGGGCCTCCGCCAGCGGGTCGACATATGCACAAATCCGAATTACTACGGTCGTGTGACCCCACTCACCGAACCTGTAGCAGTTAGTGACCATCAGAACGAGTGAACGAGACGCGCCCGAAAACCGACTCGCCAACGCGAGCTATAGGGAACGCGGGGGTCCGAGGGCTCGAGCCCCCGGGAATCATGGTGAGCAAGTCATGGTCCAGGCGTTCCCTGGACACGCCGTGCCCACTTGCGAGCGGATGACGGGATTCGAACCCGCGACCCTCACCTTGGCAAGGTGATGCGCTACCAGCTGCGCTACATCCGCATGTCACTCAGCGCTTCAACACTCGTTTGAAGCAGTGTGGACACACCATACACAGACCGTCTGTAGCCGTTCGCACCCACCCCTCCAGGTGCTTCGGTGTCACACCTGGCGTACAAGGGGTGACGACGGCTGCATACCTCCGTATGGTGTCCCCATTCGACCGAATGGTGAGTCCTTCGGGGAGGAGGTGCCTGGCCGGATGACCGAGCAGGGCACGGTGCCGCTTCAGGCGGCCTCGGAATCCGACGAGCAGGCATTGCTCCAGCGTCTCCGTGATGGGGAGGACGCCGCCTTCGGGGAGCTTTTCGAACTTCACGCCGCCGCCGTGCGCCGGCTGGCCCGCAGTCTGGCCGCCGACCGGTCGGAGGCGGAGGACATCACGGCCGAGACCTTCTTCCGGGTGCTTCAGGCGTTGCGCCGGGGCGCCGGGCCGCGGGACTACGTCCGGGCGTATCTGCTGACGGTGGCTCGCCGGGTCTCGTGGGAGTGGCACGGCGCGCGTCGTGACGTGCCGGTGAGCGACGACGAGCTGACCTTCCGGGCCGGGGCGGGCGCGGACACGCATGCCCGCACGGCCGAACATTCGCTGATCACGACGGCGTTCACGAGTCTGCCGGAGCGGTGGCGTTCGGTGTTGTGGCAGACCGAGGTCGAAGGCGAGCAGCCGTCGATGGTCGCGCCGCATTTCGGGTTGAGCGCGAACGCGACGGCGGCGCTGGCCCGGCGGGCGCGGCAGGGGCTGCGGGCGGCGTACCTCCAAGCGCATCTGTCGGTGAACCGCGGGCCGGATTCGTGCCGGGCCGTGGTGGAGAAGCTGGGCGGGTTCACCGCGGGCAGTGTCACCGGGGCCGAAGCCCGCCGGATCAAGACCCACCTGATCGGGTGCCAGTCCTGCCGGGCGACGCACGACGAGCTGCGTGACGTCTGTTCCTCGCTGCGGGCGCACGCCGGTGTCGTCGCCTTGCTGGTGCCGGCGGCCGCCGGTGCCCACGCGAGCGGGGCGTTGTCCGGGCTCGCCGCGTCGGTCAAGGGACTTCTGCTCGGGTCGAAGGTGAAGGTCGGCCTGGCGGTGACGTCGACGGCCGCCGCGGGCGCGGTCGGGATCGTCGCCGGTCCGGCCGTGTTCGGCACCGACGTGACGCATACCGTCGGCCTGTCCGGGGGCGGCCAGCCGGAGCTGGCGTTGCTACCGGCGCAGGTGGCGCCGCCCGCCCAAGGTAAGCCGGTGGAGCTCCCGCCCCAGCGGATCGCCGAGGACCGGATGCACGGCAAGAGCGATCGGCCCGCCGTGACCGGGCGGGGCCAGGCCGCGGAACTCGGAGTGTCCGACCTGCCGAGCCTGCCGGGTGTGGGCACGTCGCGGAAGGACCTCGGCGGCGGTGATAACGGTGCGGCCGGCGATGGCGGTGCCGATAACGGCGTGCGGCCACCGGACGAGCAAAATCCGGCGCAGGAGACCGCGCCGCGGAACGAGGTCCCGGAACCGGGCACCGGCACGAACCAGACCACCTCGAAACGGGACGACATCCCTCCCGGGGAATCGCTGAGCCCGACGTCCACGACGACCTCCCGTGACGAGACGGAGCCGTCGAGCACGCCGGAGTCGACGACTGACCCGGAAGGGTCCACTTCGCCGGAGACGGGCACGCCCGAGAGTGAGACCGGGACCCCGTCCGGCGATCCGTCGGAAGACGAGCCGAGCCCGGTGAAACCGACTTCCCACTATCCGGAACCGGGTGTCGACTACCCGACGTGCCCATAACGCCCGAGCGGGCATATCGCCCTCGAACTCTCGCGAATCCGGCTCCCGTCACGGTACGGTGGAGCTCGCTCACGACGAGCGAGCGGCCGCGCGGGAGGCGACTGAATGAACCGGCTGGTGCACGGCGAGGACGGCCGTGACTGGGTGGTCCGAGCCCAGATGGAATGGCGTGCTCCCGCGACAGCGGACGATTTCGAGCACGATGTGGCGGGCAGCTACGGCCCGGGTATCGCGATGATCGCCGTGACGGCGCTGCTCGCGATCGTGCTCATCATGTGGACCCCCGCCGACGTGAGAATCCCGTCGTGGGTTCCGCTGGCGCTCTTGCTGGTCGCGTTGTTCTTCCCGTTGCGGTGGATCCTGCGCCGCCCGTGGACCGTGGTCGCCGAGACCGAGGGCGACCTGGCGGGCGACAGGCCCTCGGAGCGCTGGGTCGGCACCATCCGCGGCATGTTCACCGTGCGCGGCGAGGTCTCGAAGATCACGAAGACCATCCAGAAGCACTCGCTGCCGGATTTCGACGGCCCCTTGCACCCGGTGGAGTAGTCGCGGCGGCCTGAACACGCGAGACTGGGGCCATGCCCGAGTTACCCGAGGTCGAAGCGCTCGCCCACCACCTGCGTGAACACGCGGTGGGCAAGACGATCTTCCGTGTCGACGTGGCGTCCCTCAGTGTGCTGAAGACGGCGACCCCGCCGTGGACGGAGCTGCACGGCCGCGAGGTCACCGGTGCCGGCCGCTTCGGCAAGCACCTCGATCTCGTCGCCGGTGATCTCCACCTGGTCGTCCACCTGGCCCGGGCGGGCTGGCTGCGCTGGTCCGACGCGTTGGCGCCGGCACCGCTCAAACCCGGCAAGGGGCCGATCTCGCTGCGCGTCCACCTCGACGCGGCCGCCGGTCCGGGCTTCGATCTCACGGAGGCCGGGACGAAGAAGGGGCTGGCCGTCTGGATCGTGCGTGATCCGGAGGAGGTCGCGAGTATCGCGCGGCTCGGGCCGGACGCGCTCTCGCTGGACCGCACGGGGCTCGAGAAGTTGTTCGCCGGACGCACCGAACGGTTGAAGACGGCGCTCACCGATCAGTCTCTGATCGCCGGGATCGGCAACGCCTACTCCGACGAGATCATGCACATGGCGAAGCTTTCTCCCTACGCCACAACCGGAAAGCTGTCCGAAGGGGCGCTCGACGGGCTCTTCGAAGCCATCAGCGAAGTGCTGACCAGTGCGGTGACGCGGTCGGTCGGCCAGTCCGCGGCCCGGCTCAAGGGCGAAAAACGGTCCGGGTTGCGGGTGCACGCGCGCACCGGGCTGCCGTGCCCGGTCTGCGGCGACACGATCCGCGAGATCTCGTTCGCGGACAAGTCCTTCCAGTACTGCCCGACCTGCCAGACCGGCGGGAAACCCTTGGCCGACCGGCGGATGTCGCGCCTGCTCAAGTGACCCGTCACTGCCGCGTTTAGTCCTCTGGATGCGGTACTTGCGCATGCAAGTACCGCATCCAGAGGACTAAACGCGGTCAGCAGAGGGCGGCCATCACCGCGGGCATCGGCGGCTTCGGCACCCGCTGCCCGCCGTGCACGTCCGCGGCGAGGTCGTACACGTTCAGCGCCAGCACGATCTGCTTCGAGCCGTCCTCGGTGCTCATCGAGACGCTGTAGAACCCCGGTCCCGCACCGGTGTTGCCCCAGACCGTCTTCTTGCCACCGGCGCAAGGCAGGTTGAGCGTCTCGACGCCGGCGCCGTACGCACCCAGCTCGCTGTACGGCACCAGCCGCTTGAGTTCGGCCTGTTGTGCGGGTTCCAAAAGCCGTCCTGTCGGCAACGCGCGATGGAACGTCGCGAGCTCGTCGACGGTCGACACCATCGCGCCCGCGGTCCAGTCGTACGACGGGCTGAACACGGTCATGTCCCTCCCCCGCATGTCGTACCCGTGCAGGTGCGGACCTCGCAGGAACGGCGACCACAGCGGGAAATACGTCCGGCCGAGCTCGAGCGGGTCGAGGATCCGCCGCTGGATCTCCTCGCGGACGTCGTTGCGGGTGATTTTCTCGATCACCTTGCCCAGCAACAGATATCCGGTGTTCGAGTACTCCACCCCGGTGCCCGGCGCGAACGAGGGCGGGTCGGCGAGCGACCGCCGGATCACCTCCGACGGCGTGATGACGTGCGCCCGGTTCCCCTGGACGAGGTACGGGTCGAAGAAATGCGGATCCAGGGGGTCGTGCACGCCGGAGGTGTGGTTCAGCAGCGTGCGCAGCGTGATCTTCTCCGGCTCGTAGCCAGGTCCGCGTACGACACCGGGCAGCCTTCGCTCCACCGGATCGTCGAGGGAAAGCGAGCCTTCGCCCGCCAGTTGCAGCACCACCGTGGCGACGAACGCCTTGGTGTTGCTGGCGATCCGGAACCGGTGATGCGGCCCCGCGGGTTCGCGCGTCGCCTGGTTCGCGTATCCGGCGCCGAAGCGCGAGACCGCCTCACCGGTCCGGACCTGGACGACCGCTCCCGGGAAACCCCCTTCGCCGACCAGATCGCCGACGGCCGCGCGCACCGGATCCCCGGCCGCGGCCGCCGTCCCGCTCGCCAGCAGGACCCCCGCCAGCACCCCCGCCGCGAGTTTCCCCGATCCGTGCATTGTGTTCCTCCCCCGGAAGCGATTGCCTGCGCACAGTCTTCCCGGCGCGACGGGGAGCGACCATGGGGACAACGCCCCGGTCTTGGGTAGGGTCGGCCCCACCCTCAGTTGTCACAACTCAACGGAAAGTGGGGAGCAGACCTTGCACCCGGTTGGTCGAGCGCAGAGCATGGACGCCGTGTCCGGGCTCGAGATCGCGCAGATCATCCCTTGGGGTGTGGCGCTGCTGCTCGCGATCCTCGTCGTCGTCCTCCTGATCAAGCTGAGGCGTCCCGCGAGCATCGTGGAGAACGCGGTGCTGCAGGCCGTCCACCGCATGTCGAAGGCGACACCGGATCTCCGCGAGGGGCTCGACGAGCAGGTCGCCGACAAGATCACCAGCCAGCTGCTGGAGATGCTCGACTGCGTCGCCGTCGGCATCACCGACAGCGAAGGCACGCTGCTGTCCTGGGACGGCGAGGCCAACGACCACTACGTCGATCTCGTCGACGCCATCGGCAACGCGATCCGCAAGCACCGCCGCGAGGTCGTCGCGCACGACAAGATGCCGTGCAACCACCGAGGCACCTGCCGGATGCGGACCGCGGTGATCGTGCCGCTGATCGTCGAGGGCGAGACCGAGGCGGCGCTGCTGGTCGTCGGGCGCACGCGCGGGCGGCTGGTGCAGATGGCCGACGCGGTCGCGCAGTTCGTCTGCACCCAGTTCGAGCTGGCGCGGCTGGACGAATCGAAGAACCAGCTCCAGCAGGCGGAGATCAAGGCGCTGCGCGCGCAGATCTCCCCGCACTTCGTCTACAACGCGCTCAACACCATCTCGTCGTTGATCCGGACAGACCCGGAGGAAGCGCGAGAGCTGCTTCAGGACTTCGCGGACTTCACGCGCTACTCGTTCCGGACGTCGGGCATGTTCACGTCGCTCGCCGAGGAACTGCGGAACATCGACCGGTACCTGACCATCGAGAACGCCCGCTTCGGCGGACGGCTCGAAGTGCGGATGAAGATCGCGCCCGAGGTGCTCTCGGTGGTCGTGCCGTTCCTGATCATCCAGCCGTTGGTGGA
Organism: Amycolatopsis sp. NPDC043889; assembly: GCF_056435645.1. Taxonomy (NCBI): domain Bacteria; kingdom Bacillati; phylum Actinomycetota; class Actinomycetes; order Pseudonocardiales; family Pseudonocardiaceae; genus Amycolatopsis; species Amycolatopsis sp. NPDC043889. The sequence continues at coordinate 353,820 of NZ_JBWKEC010000001.1, read as the reverse complement.
GAACGCCGTCAAACACGGCCTCGCGTCGAAGCCGTCCGGCGGCTGCGTCACGGTGATCGCCGAGGACTACGGCGCCGAAGCGCTGATCAGCGTCGAGGACGACGGCATCGGCATGGAACCCGCCAAGCTCGCGGACCTCCGCAGCCAGCACCGCACGGGTGCGCACGTCGGTCTCGGCAACATCAACCAGCGGATGCAGCAGGTGTTCGGCCGCGACTACGCGCTCATGGTCGAGACGGCGCCCGGCGCCGGCATGAAGGTGACCCTGCGGGTGCCGAAGTTCATGCCCGGTGTGCGGCCGAATCTGCCGGACTTCTCCGCCGACAGCGCGACCGTCCCGCCTCAGGGCGGTCCGAACGAGTCCAGCGGGGTGAGCGGTTCGCGCAGCGGCGTGCTGCCGTCGTGAACGTCGGTAACCTGGCGGTATGAGCGTTGCGGACAAGCTGACCTCCCGTCTCCCGATGATCGGCGATCGAGGTGAACGCAAGGACGTCGTCGCCGTGGTGAAGCTGCACGGGGTGATCACGCCGACCCCGTCCCCCCTGGCCAGGGGGTCGATCAACCTCGCCGCCGTCGAATCGGCGCTGACGCGCGCGTTCGGGCACGAGCGGTTGAAGGCCGTCGCGCTGCAGATCAACTCGCCGGGTGGCGCGCCGACGCAGTCGGGTCTGGTCGCCGAGCGGATCCGTCAGCTCGCCGACGAGAAGAACGTGCCGGTCCTGGCCTTCGCCGAGGACGTCGCCGCGTCCGGCGGGTACTGGCTGGCCTGCGCCGCCGACGAGATCTACGCGCACCGGACGTCGATGGTCGGCTCCATCGGCGTGATCAGCGGCGGGTTCGGGTTCACCGGCCTGCTGGAGCGGTTCGGCATCGAGCGGCGGCTGCACACCGCGGGCGCGAACAAGTCCCGGCTCGACCCGTTCAGCCCGGAGAAGCCGGAAGACATCGAGTGGCTGAAGAAGATGCACGGCCAGCTCCACGAACTGTTCGTCGACTGGGTCACCGAACGTCGTGGTGACCGGCTTTCCGGCTCCGAGGACCTGTTCACCGGGGACGTCTGGCTGGGTGCCCGTGCGGTCGAGCTCGGCCTGATCGACGGCGTCGGCAGCCTTCGTCAGGTGATCACGGAGCGGTACCCGGACGCCGAGATCGCGATCGCCGAACCGAAGAAGCCGCTGCTGGCGCGGCTCGGTATCGGCGCGCCCGCCGCGGCGAGCGCGCTTCTGGACGCCGTTCAGTCCAAGGCCGCCTGGAGCCGCTTCGGCCTCTGACCCGCGTGCAATGAAGGGGCCTTTCATCGCAAAATTTGCGATGAAAGGCCCCTTCATTGCACCTGCGGCAGGGAGCGATTCACCCGAACGGTGGTAGGCGTAAGTGGTTCAGACCAGGTCTCATATCGGACATACCGCTTTGTTGTGAACGGCAACAAACCTCGACAGCGTTGACGAGGAGGTCCGATGTCCGTTACTTCTCCCCGAACGAGCCGCTGGAAGATCGCGCTCGCCGCCACCGCCGGCGCGGCTCTGATCACGGTCCCCCTGACCTTGCCCGCGTCCGCCGCCGTCCCGCCGCCCCCGGCCGGCTGGACCACCGTGTTCACCGACGACTTCACCGGCGCCGCGGGTTCGCTCCCGTCGAGCGCGAACTGGATCATCGACACCGGCCACGGCTACCCCGGCGGCCCGGGCAACTGGGGCACCGGCGAGATCCAGAACTACACGGCGAACCCCGCGAACCTCGCCCAGGACGGCTCCGGGAACCTGCGGATCACGCCGCTGCGTGACGGCGCGGGCAACTGGACCTCGGCGCGGATCGAAACGCAGCGCACGAACTTCAAACCACCCGCCGGCGGCGCGCTGCGGATCGAAGGCCGCATCCAGATGCCGAACGTCACCGGCGCCGCGGCGCTCGGCTACTGGCCCGCGTTCTGGGCGCTGGGCTCGCCGTATCGCGGCAACTACTGGAACTGGCCCGCCGTCGGCGAGTTCGACATCATGGAGAACGTCAACGGGATCAACACGGTCTGGGGCGTGCTGCACTGCGGCGTCAACCCCGGCGGTCCCTGCAACGAGACCACCGGACTGGTCGGCAGTCGCACTTGCCCCGGCGCGAGCTGTCAGAGCGCGTTCCACACCTACACCTTCGAATGGGACACGAGCGTCAGCCCCAACGTGTTCCGCTGGCTGGTGGACGGCCAGCAGTTCCATTCGGTCAGCCAGAACCAGGTCGACGCCACGACGTGGGCCAACATGACGAACCACGCCGGCTACTTCGTGCTGCTGAACGTCGCCATCGGCGGCGCGTTCCCGAACAACAACTCCGGCACCACCACGCCGGGGCCGGGGATCGTGCCGGGACACCCGATGCTCGTCGACTACGTCACCGTCCTGACCCGCGGCGGCGGCACGACCCCCACGACCACCACGGGAAGTCCCGGCGGCGGTGGCAGCGCGTACGGCACGATCCAGGCGGAGTCGTACGGCCAGGCGGCCGGGATCGCCAAACAGGCCACGTCCGATTCCGGCGGTGGGCAGAACATCGGCCCCGCGGGCAACGGTGACTGGGCGTTGTATCCGGGCATCGACTTCGGGACACGAACGGCCAGGCAGTTCCAGGCGCGCGTCGCGTCCGGAGCGGCGGGCGGCGTCAGCGGACTCGTCGAAGTCCGGCTCGACAGCCGCTCCAACCCGCCCGTCGGCAGCTTCGCCGTCGCGAACACCGGCGGCTGGCAGAGCTGGCGGACGATCCCGGCGAATATCAGCGGCGTCACCGGCGAACACGACGTCTACCTGACCTTCACGAGCGGACAGCCCGCCGATTTCGTGAGCGTCAACTGGTTCACCTTCACACCGTGAAGGGATAGATGTGGCACGGCGAGGCGGTTCGTGTCACCGGAAAAGATGACGGCACCGGTCACCCCAGGCGCGGGGGTGCCGGTGCCGTCCTTTTCGTTCGACTTTCGTGAAGCGGGCTGGACAAGGAACGCGGCAATGGGCAGGATGCGTCTCACTGTGAGTGCTCACGATGACACCCGGAAGCTCATCGTCCTGGCGGTGGACGACGAGCCCAAAGGGCTAGACGAACTCGTCCACTGTCTCCGCAACAGCCCGCGCGTCGCCCTGGTCTACCCGGCGATCGACGCTTCGGAGGCGCTGCGCCTGCTGTCCGCGGACGACCCGAGGCTGGCCGACCGCAAGGCCCGCGGGCTGCCGATCGTGGACGCGGTGTTCGCCGACATCGACATGCCCGGTCTGTCCGGCATGGAGATGTCGCGGGTGTTCGCCGCGCTGCGCCCGTCGCCGGCGCTGGTGTTCGTGACAGGACACGCGGAAGAGGCCGTCAACGCCTTCGACCTCGGCGCGCTCGACTACGTGCTCAAGCCGTACCAGCAGGATCGTCTCGACCGCGCCATCACGCGCGTGATGGACAAACTCGCCGCCAACGCCGCGCCGAAGTACGGCCCGGAAGGCGGGCTGGGACAGGTCAAGAACGACGACGAGGTCATCCCCGTGGAGCTCGCGGGCACCACGAAGCTCATCCCGCGGTCTTCGGTCCGCTGGGTCGAGGCCCAGGGCGACTATGCCCGGTTGTTCACCACCGACGGCAGCCACCTGGTCCGCATCCCGCTCGCCCAGCTCGAAGAACGCTGGGAGAAGGCGGGTTTCGTCCGCATCCACCGGTCGTTCCTGGTCTCGCTGCCGCTGATCACCGAACTGCGCATGGGGCAGGGCGGCTATCAGGTCGTGATCGGTAACGAGGAGAAGGTGCTGCCGGTGAGCCGCCGCCACACGCGTGCCCTCAAGGACAGGCTGGTCGGCGCCAACCGGTCGACGTGACCGACGACTACTACCGCCGCGTCAACGGCGTCCGCGAACCGGACCCGACGCTCGGCAAGAGCAGGAAACCGGCGGTGCCCGAGGGCGCCGCCGTCGAACCCGTTCCCGGCGCGCCGTCCGGTCCGAAGCACGAGCAGGCCAAACCCGAACATCACGCGAAACCCAAGCGGCAGCGGGTGATCCTCGCCGACCCGCGGCAGGCCACCAGCACCCTGCGAGCCAGGGTCGAACTCGAAGAACAGACCAGCTGGGGAAAACTCCTGGTCCGGGACCTGGTGAAGATCCAGTTGCGGACGGCCTCCCTGCTGGCGCTGCTGGTGATGGTCACCCTGTGTTCGCTTCCGGTGCTCTTCTATCTGATCCCGTCATTCGGCAGGGTGACCGTCGTCGGTATCCCGGTGCCCTGGCTGATCCTCGGCGTGGCGCCTTTCCCGTTCCTGTTCGGCATCGGCCTCTGGTACAACCGGCTCGCCGAACGGCATGAACGCGACTTCGTCGACATGATCGAGAACTGACCGCGGAGCTGCACATGCGAGGATCCACACCGTGCAGCTGAATCCGTGGGCCATGGCCGGCATCGTGCTGGTAGCGGTCCTGACCTTCTACCTCGGACATCGCTCCTCGAGGTCGGCCGTCAGCACGCACGATTTCCTCGTCGCCCGGCGCACCGTGCGGTCCCGGCGCAACGCGGCCGCGATCTCCGGTGAGTACCTGTCCGCCGCGTCGTTCATGGGCGTCGCCGGCATCGTGCTCAAGGACGGCGCCGACGCCCTGTGGTTCCCGATCGGCTTCACCGCGGGCTATCTCGCGCTCATGCTGTTCGTCGCCGCGCCGCTGCGGCGGTCCGGCGCGTACACGCTGCCGGACTTCGTCGAGATGCGGCTGGGTTCGACGATGCTGCGCCGGGTCTCGACGGCGTTCGTGGTGTTCATCGGGATCCTCTACATGGTCCCGCAGCTGCAGGGCGCGGGCCTGACGCTCGCGACCATCCTGCCCGTGCCCGCGTGGGCCGGCGCGATCCTGGTGACCTGTGTCGTCGGCTTCAACGTGATCGCGGGCGGGATGCGCGCCATCACCGTCGTCCAGGCCTTCCAGTACTGGCTGAAACTGTTCGCCATCGCGGTGCCGACGTTCATCCTGTGCATCGTGTTCCTCGGTTCCGGTGGGCCGGGCAGCGCGCGTCCGCTGGGGCAGCCCGCCCCGCCGACGTTCCCGGAGAACACCACGGTTTCGGTGCAGGCCGACGTCACGCTGAAGGTCACGTCGGTGACCGTGCTCGAGGCGTACGGACAGGTGGAAGGCGCGCGTGCCAACGGTTTCGCGGTGTGGGCGCCGGAGGCCGGGCACAAGGTCGAGAAGGGCACGACGCTGAAGTTCACCGCCGGCACCCCGGTGCCGGTGGTCAGCGACGCGCCCACGTCCAACGGCGACTGGCTCCGGCCGGGGTCGGGCAGTCTCACCGATCTGCTGCAGGTCTATTCGCTGATCCTCGCGACCTTCCTCGGCACCATGGGCCTGCCGCACGTCCTGGTCCGCTTCTACACCAACCCCGACGGGAAGGCCGCGCGCCGCACGACGGTGCACGTCCTGCTGCTGCTCGGGCTGTTCTACCTGTTCCCGACGCTGCTGGGTGCGCTCTCGCGGATGTACGTCCCGGAACTGCTGGTGACCGGCAAGACCGACGCCGCCGTCCTGCTGCTGCCGTCCGCCGTTCTCCCCGGGCTCTGGGGTCAGATCCTCGGCGCGGTGACGGCGGCAGGCGCCTTCGCCGCGTTCCTGTCGAGTTCTTCCGGGCTGCTGGTGAGCGTGTCCGGGGTGGTGTCCACCGACGTCCTGCCCGGCCGCGTTCGCGATTTCCGGGTGGCGACGGCGATCGTCGCGGCCATCCCGTTCGGGCTGGCTCTTCTGCTGCCCGCGGACGATCTGTCGCTTTCGGTCGGGATGTCGTTCGCGCTGGCCGCGTCGACGTTCAGCCCGCTGCTGCTGCTCGGGGTCTGGTGGCGCAAGCTCAGCTGGCCCGGCGCGCTGGCCGGGATGCTCGTCGGCGGCGGGCTGGTGCTGACCGCGCTGGTGGTCAACATCGTCAGCAAGTACAGCGGTGGCTGGGCGCCGTGGTTCTCGAACCAGCCCGCGCTGATCACCGTGCCGGCGGCGTTCCTGACCACCTACGTGGTGAGCCGCGCGACCGGATACGGGCGGCCGGACGACGTCCACGGCGTCATGCTGCGGCTGCACGCGCCCGATCCGCTCGGGTTCATGCGTGATCGTGCGGTCGCGCGGTTCGGGCAGGCCGAAGAGAAGACAGAGAAGCCACGGACCACCGGCAAAGGCCGCCACCGGAAGTAAATCACTCTTTCGAGTCGCGAGCGTCTACGCAGAGTCGTACCGTTCACTCAAATGGATCGCTCCTTTCCTGCCCTAAGAGGGGCATGATCTTTCGTGGCAACGAAGTCATCGAATGGTCGCGGCAGACGGGAGGTCCGATGTGAGCGATACCGATCAAGGTCTCGGGTCCGATCCGGAATCCGACTGGGAAAAGATGCAGGCGAGCCCCGAATTCGCCGAGTTGCGACGAAGGCTCCGGGTATTCGTCTTCCCGGTCTCGGCCCTGTTCCTCCTCTGGTATCTGCTCTACGTGCTCCTCGCCGACTACGCGACCGAGTTCATGAGCACCAAGCTCTTCGGCAACATCACCGTCGGCCTGGTCTTCGGCCTGCTGCAGTTCGTGTCCACCTTCGTGATCACCGGCCTCTACGTCCGGTACGCGAACCGGAAACTCGATCCGCTCGCCGACAAGATCCGGCACGAGGTCGAAGGGACCGAACGGTGAATACGCTGGCAGCGGGCGTACAGGGGAGCAATCCGGCGCTCAACATCACCATTTTCGCGATCTTCGTCGCGATCACGCTCGTGATCGTTTTCCGGGCGAGCCGGAATACGAAGACCGCGTCCGACTACTACGCCGCGGGCCGCGCGTTCACCGGTCCGCAGAACGGTATCGCGATCTCGGGCGACTATCTGTCCGCGGCGTCGTTCCTGGGTATCGCCGGTGCGATCGCGATCAACGGTTACGACGGTTTCCTCTACTCGATCGGGTTCCTCGTCGCGTGGCTGGTGGCGTTGCTGCTGGTCGCGGAACTGCTGCGCAACACCGGCAAGTTCACCATGGGCGACGTGCTGGCGTTCCGGATGAAGCAGCGCCCGGTCCGCGCGGCGGCCGCGATCTCCACGCTGGCCGTCTCGTTCTTCTACCTGCTCGCGCAGATGGCGGGGGCGGGCGGCCTGGTGAACCTGTTGCTCGGCATCGAAGGGAATCTCGGCCAGGACCTGGTGATCGCCGTCGTCGGCGTGATCATGATCCTGTACGTGCTGATCGGCGGGATGAAGGGCACCACCTGGGTCCAGATCATCAAGGCCGTCCTGCTCATCGCGGGCACGTTCGCGATGACGTTGTGGGTGCTCGGGAAGTACGGCTTCAACCTGTCCAGCCTGTTCCAGGCCGCCGTCGACAAGGGCGGGCAGACCGGGGAAGCGCTGCTCGGGCCGGGCAAGCAGTACGGCAAGACCGGCACGACGAAGCTCGACTTCCTGTCGCTGGGTATCGCGCTGGTGCTCGGTACCGCGGGCCTGCCGCACGTGCTCATGCGCTTCTACACGGTGCCGACCGCGAAGGACGCGCGCCGTTCGGTGGTCTGGGCGATCGCGCTGATCGGCATCTTCTACCTGTTCACGCTCGTACTCGGCTACGGGGCGGGCGCGCTCGTCGGCCCGGACGTGATCGCGAAGGCGCCGGGGACGACCAACTCGGCGGCCCCGCTGCTGGCGCTCGAACTGGGCGGCCCGATCCTGCTCGGGTTCATCGCGGCGGTGGCGTTCGCGACGATCCTCGCGGTCGTCGCGGGCCTGACGATCACGGCGTCGGCGTCGTTCGCGCACGACGTCTACGCCAACGTGCTCAAGAAGGGCAAGACCGCCCCGGACAGCGAGGTCCGCGTCGCGCGGATCACCGCGCTGGTGATCGGGGCGGTCGCGATCGTCGGCGGGATCCTCGCGAAAAACCAGAACGTGGCGTTCCTCGTGGCGCTCGCGTTCGCGGTGGCGGCGTCGGCGAACCTGCCGACGATCCTGTACTCGCTGTTCTGGAAGCGGTTCAACACCCAGGGCGCGCTGTGGAGCATCTACGGCGGTCTGAGCGTGTGCGTCGTCCTGATCGTCTTCTCGCCGGCGGTCTCGGGTAAGCCCATCGACCCGAAGACCGGGAAGAGCGCCTCGATGATCCAAGGCGTCGACTTCCACTGGTTCCCGCTGGACAACCCGGGCATCGTCTCGATCCCGGTCGCCTTCTTCCTCGGCTGGCTCGGCACCGTGCTGTCCAAGGAACACAACCAGAAGAAGTACGCCGAGATGGAGGTCCGGTCGCTCACCGGCGCCGGTGCGGAAAAGGCCGTCCGGCATTGAGTGCCTCTTCACGCGCGCGCAACGGGACGGGATGCGAGGATGGGACTGTGGTGAGCCCTGCTGACATCCCGACCGTCGCCGTCCGTGACCTGCCGAAGGACGGTGTCGCGCTGCTCGACGTCCGCGAGGACGACGAGTGGGCCGCCGGGCATGCCCCGGGTGCCAAGCACATCCCGATGGGTGAGCTGCCCGCGCGCGTCGCCGAACTCGACGACCTGCCCGACGACCAGCCGGTCTACGTGATCTGCCGCAGCGGCGGCCGGTCCGCGCGCGCCGCCGCGTGGCTCAACGCGAGCGGCTGGGACGCGGTGAACGTCGCCGGCGGGATGGGCTCCTGGAAGCAGGAGGGGCGCCCGATGGTCGGCGACCATCCCGGCGTCGAACCCGAAGTGCTGTAACCGTGCAGCCAGGCCACTACCCGCCGAGAGCACCGATGCCGCCGGTGCGCCCCGCGCCGATGCGGCAGCCGACGCGTCATCGCGTCCGCTGGGTCGCGTCGCCGCCGCCCGGCGCCTTGTCGCAGCGGCGCAATCCGGTGGCCGAGCGCTACTCCGGTCCGCCGTCCTATCCGGTCCCACCGCGTTGGGGCTTCCCGAACCTGGTCTGGCGGCGGCCGACCGCGGTCCCCGGGACGGCCTCCGGCGAGGTCACCGCTGGGGAACGGCTGCGGGTGATCACGCGAAGCCTCCTGCCGGTGCTGTGGACCTTCGCCGCTCTCGCCGTCGTCGCCTCGGCCGCCGAAATCTGGCGCTACGTCCTGCTCGTGCAGAGCCGCGACTCCGCGTTGTCGACGTCCGTCGTCTCGGTGTCCGACAGCTTCGTGATCACCGCCGGCCTGCTCACGACGATCCTTTCGCTGCTGCCGTCGGGGCTCACCGTGTGGTGGCTGCTCGTGGCCAGGCACGCCGCCGCGGACGCCCGCGGCGAGGGGCCGCCGAGGCGGCAGTGGCACGTGCTGGCGTTCGTGCTGGTGCCGGTGGTGAACCTGGTCATGGTGCTGCCGATCGTCGCCGAACTCGAACACGCCGTCCTGCGCCGGACACGGGACACCCGGCCGAAGCCGTCGCGGCTCGTGCTGATCTGGTGGGGCGTCTGGATGCTGAACTGGGTGCTGCTCGGGCTCGTCATCGTCTGGCGGTTCCGTGACGGCGTCCAGGCCTTGGCCGACGGGGTCGTCCTGGTCGCGCTGACCGACCTGGCCGCGGCAGGGCTGGCGGTGGTGACGGCGCTGCTCGTGAAGCGCATGTCGGACCTGCTCGCGCCTGTGGCGGAGAAGCGCCTTCGGCTGCTTCGCGTGCTGAAGGTGGAGGGGGCGCCGGATCCGGACCGGCGGGAGCGCCCGGCCTCTTCAGTGCGCTGACGCAACTTCTCCACTGAACGTTTGAATGCGGGATCTCCGCACTCCGCTGGAAGTGGATCGGTCTGTAACATGGGGGTATGAGCAGCGAGCAGCAGGAGTGTGATCTGCCCGCCGGGGAGACCGGCCGGGCGAGGTCTGCTGTGCTCGGTCTGTACAAACCGTCCGCCCCCAGACCGAAGATCGCGCGGCCTGCCGCTGAGCGATTTTACCCTGGCGTGAAAACAGGCCTCACCGCTCATGGAATCCGCAGGCCTGAGCCAGCCAAGGACGAGCCGTCGAAGCCGTATGCGCCGCCGTCCTTTTTGGGGATGTTCGATCTTCCTGCGGACGCGTCCGAAAGCGTGAAGGCCGTGGTGCGCGGCCAGGATGTCGCCTGAGGCGCACCAGGTAATCCGATGGCGCGCCCGATAGTGGTGGATGCTGGCCCGCTCATCGCCATGGTCAGCCGAAAAGATGATCATCATCTGGCCGTGGTGTCGTGGCTGGAGACCGCGGCCACGCGTGATCTGCTGGTGCCGTCGCTGGTGTTGACCGAGGTATGTCACTACATAGAGAAGTACCTCGGCGGTGAAGCCGAGGCGGCGTTCATCGAAGGGCTCATGCGCTCGCCTCAGTTCGCCGTCTACCACCCCATGGACGACGATTTCCGGCGGATGGCCGTGCTGATGCGCCAGTACTCGGATTGGCCGCTCGGCCTGGCCGACGCCGCGGTCGTGGCCACGGCGGAACGGTTGAAGACGGTAGAGGTGGCGACGGTTGACCGCCGGCATTTCGAGCACATCAAGCCGGTGCACGTTTCCCACTTCACGCTCTATCCCGAAACCGCGCGCTGACCTGCCGAAAGAGAGCAAGGGACCTTTGCTGCCGTCGCCGCCGGGGTGAGCCAGGTCACCGTTGACCTCCAGTTCGCTGGAGGTTCGAGACTGTGCTCATGAGCGACGACGGCGTCACCTTCATCAATGTCTTCGAGATCCCCGCGGACCGTGTGGACGAGTTCGTCGAGACGTGGCGAGAGCGCGCGAAGCTGATGCGGGACGCGCCCGGTTTCCGCGACGCCAAGCTCCATCGGGCTCTGCTGCCCGATTCACGCTTCCAGCTGGTCAACGTCACGCACTACGACAGCAAGGAAGCCTGGGAGGCGGCAGGCAAGAACCAGGTGTTCCAGGCGTCGACCGAACGCGCGGCGGAGGTCGCGACGCCCAACGCCGCGCTCTACGAAGTGGTCGTCGAGTACTCCTAGGCCGTGTCCTGCAAGTCTGCCCGCGGTCTTCGCGCCCAGGCGTCCCCTGACGGCACGGGCGGCTCAGCCGAGTACAACCCGGTACGAGGCCGAACCGCCCGCACCGCCAGGAACCACCTGGATCACGAAGCCCATCGGACAGACTTACAGGACACGGCCTAGCCCGTGGTGACCCGGAGCGAGCGCAGCCCCCGGATCACGAATTCGGGCCGCCGCTCCGGGGTTTCGGCGAGTTCCAGTCCCGGCAGCTTCGAGGCGAGGGAGCTCAGCGCGGCCGCGATCTCCACGCGCGCGAGCGGGGCGCCGACGCAGTAGTGGATGCCCATGCCGAAGCCGAGGTGCGCGTTCGGTGTGCGGCCGATGTCGAGGATGTCGGGCCGGTCGAAGACCTTCGGGTCCCGTGCGGCGGCGCCGAGGAGCGCGCCGATCTTCTCGCCCTCGGCCACCGGGAATCCGGCGATCTCGACGTCGGCGGTCGCGGTTCGCTCGAAGAGCTGGAGCGGCGCGTCGAAGCGGATCAGCTCCTCGACGCACGGGTCCAGCAGATCCGGGGAGTCCAGCAGCCGCTCCCACTGGTCGCGGTGGGTCAGCAGCGCGTTGACGCCGTTCCCGATGACGTTCACCGTCGCCTCGTGCCCGGCCATCAGGAGCAGGACGGCGGTCGCGACCAGTTCGTCCTCGGTGAGCTCACTGCGCAGAAGATCGCTGACGATGTCGTCGCCGGGGGAGTTCGCGCGCTGCTTCGCGACGCCACGCAGGTATTCGACGAACTCCGAGGCCGCGGCTTCGGCGGCGTCGCGCTTCTCCTCGGCGAGCCCGTATTCGTACATCTTCACGATGTGGTTCGAAAGGGTGACCATGCGCGGGCCGTCCTCGACCGGGACGCCCAGGAGTTCCGCGATGACCGCGACCGGCAGCGGCTGCGCGAGATGCGCCAGCAGGTCGGCCGAGCCGGTTTCGGCGATCTCGGCGGCGAGCCCGTCGACCATGCCGTCCGCGAGCTCGGCGACCATCGGCCGCAGCCGCTGGACGTGCCCGCGCCCGAACGCGCCCGCGATCACCCGCCGCAGCCGCGTGTGGGCGGGCGGCTCGTTCTCCAGCAGCGAGTTGCGGTGCAGCAGGTTGAACGACGCGAACCGCTCCACCGGCAGCGCGTCCTGCCAGATGCGGCCGAGCCCGCGATGCCGCAGGACGGCGGCCGACGCCGCGTGCGACACCGCCACGGCGATGCCGAGGCCGTCGTGGCGGTGGACTTCGCCGCGCTCGCGGAGGTCGGCGAAATACGGGTACGGATTCGCGAGGAAGGCCGGGTCGGCGAGGTCGAACACGTGCCGACTGTAACCCGCGCCGGGGTGGCCGCCCCGGCGCGGCAGAGAGCTACAGATGCAGCCAAAGCCCCAGGTGCAGGTGCAGGCCGTGATGGTGATGCCCGTGGTGATGGCCGCCGCACAGCAGCAGGCAATGACGGGCCTGGTCCGCTCTGCCGGGCTCCGGCGCGGCCGAAGCCGTGCCTGCCGCGGGCCCGGCCAGCATCAGTCCGAGTGCCACGGGAACCGCGGCCAAGGCGGCCCGGCGCTTCGAGGTGCTCATCTGTGATCCCTTCTCCGCACTACGGCGCCGGAATGGCGCCGTGATCGAGTATTCGGTGCGGTACGGGGGAAACGGCAGGCTGATCACCCGCGATTCGATCGTCCGGATGATGACAACCGTTTTCAGTCACGTTTCCGTGGTACCCGGATGGCCGCTGAAACCCACCGATCCGGTCGATCCGGTGGTCGGCCGGGTGTCGTCCGCGCCGCCTTCGTCACCAACCCCGGGGGCCTTACGAGACGCGTGCCTTCCCGCGATAGCGTTCCGAACCGAGCTTTGAGGAGGCTGACGTGGGCAAGGGTTCGCGCAAGAAGGGTCCCAAGACGACCTCGGATCGCAAGCCGAAGGTGCGCGACGTCTTCGTCGGCCAGCCCTTCGAGGGGCTCGCGGCGGAGACCGAGCTGATCGCGCTGCGCGAGTTCGTCCCGTCGGCGACGGCGGCGCTCACGCTGGGCTCCGGCGAGAAAGTCACGCTCGGCACGGTGCTGCCGATGGCGGCGGCCGCGTTCGTCCGGTCCGACGGCGAGCGCTACGTCGGGATGCAGGTGCAGACCCGGTCCTCGGACATCAGCCGCGACCTCGGCCGCGCGCTCCAGTGGGTGCTGGACGCCAAGGAGGGTGACGTCCTGTCCGTGCCGGATACCACGACGCCGCCCACCGCCGACGAGAAGGCCCGTCTCCAGGACCTGCTCGACGTGAACGCCGAACTCGACGTCACGCTCTACAACGACTTCGCCTGGTGGCTCCCCGAAGACGCTGACGCCGGCGGCGACGTCGCGCTGTCCCTCGAGCGCGCGAACGCGGCGATCATGCCGACCGAACGCCTCGGCGCGGGCGCGTACTGGGTGCTCGCCGGCGAGAAGGCGCACCTGCGCTGGGTCCGCCCGGAACCGGAGAACCTGCTGCTGCAAGCGCTTGCGCGGCTGTCGGCGGCCGGCGAGCTGAGCCTCGGCGAAGGTTCCCGCTACGCCGGTTCGTTCCGCGCGCACGGGCTGCTCGTCCCGGTGTGGGATCTCGACCCCGAGGCTCACGCCCGCGAGTGGGCCGACGCGAAGGAACAGCTCGGCGTCCGCCTCGAGGCCGCGCTGAAGTCGCTCGACAACGAGCCGCTCAACGCCGCCGAACGGCGCTCGCGCGACGGCCTGATCGGCCGCCAGCTCACCATCCGCTGATCCCTTCCCGCGCGTTTCGTCCTCTGAATGCGGGCTCCGCATCCAGAGGACGAAATGCGCGAGGATGGGTGCGTGATCCTCCATATCTGCCCCAAGGCCGACTGGGCCGCGGTGCCCGAAGGCGGCGTCTACACTGCCGCGTCGCTCGGCTCCGACGGCTTCATCCACTGCTCGGACCCGGGAACGGCGCATATCCCGGCCAACGCCGTGTTCCCCGGCCGCACCGATCTGGTGCTGCTGGAAATCGACCCGGCGCTCGTCGGCGCGCCCGTCGTCTGGGAGGACGGCGACCCGCCGCATCCGGCAGGCCTCCAGTTCCCCCACGTGTACGGGCCGATACCGCGTAACGCCGTGGTGGCCGTCCACGAATTCCCTGTTCAGGGGGACGGTACGTTCAGAATTCCCGGCTCCGTGTCGAGGCGTTGAGCAGGCGTCCCTCGAACTGGTTCGCGGCAAGAGACAACCTGTGGGGGCGGTCATGCGTTTCGGGAGAGGTGAGCCAGGCGAACCTGGCCGGATGACCCCGGGAGGAGGCGATACGGTGACCGCTGCCGCGACGGTCATACCGGGGACGGACGTCTGGGGGGCCGGCGAGAGCCGGAGGAGTGACGTGCCGGGTGAACTCATCGACTTCGGCGACTTCGTGAGGGCCAGCCTCCCGGGTCTGCTGAGGTACGGCCACGCCCTCACCGGAAATCCGCACGACGCCGCCGACCTGGTCCAGACCGTGCTGGAGAAGATCGGTTCCCGCTGGTCGTACGTCCAGCACAAGACCGGCGACCCGATGGCCTACGTCCGCCGTTCGATGGCCAACGCGCATATCAGCCGCTGGCGCCGGACCAAACGCGAGAACCTGGTCGCCGACCTGCCGGACACCAAGCCGTACAGCCCCGCCGACCCGTTCGAGCACGAGCCGTTGTGGCAGGCGTTACGCGCGCTGCCGCCCAGGCAACGCGCGGTGATGGTCCTGCGTTACTACGAAGGCCTGTCCGAAGCCGAGATCGCGGATTCGCTCGGGGTCAGCCAGGGCACCGTCAAAAGCCAGGCGAGCAAGGCGATCGCGTCGCTGCGCACGAAGCTCGCCCTGATCGAGCCCAAGGACGAAGGGAGGGAAGCGGGATGAACATGTCCGAAGAGGACGTGCAGCGGAAGCTGCGTGACCTGTTCTCTGATGAGCGGCTGGGCGTGGGACCCACGCTGAATCCCGAGACGATCGTCGCGGGCGCCCGCCGTCGCCGTCGCCGCCGTCAGCTGATGCAGACGACGAGTGGGATGGCCGCCGCGGTGGTCCTGCTGGCCGGTGGGGTCACGGTCTTCACGATCCACGACAAGGACAACGGCGCGGCCTTCCCCGGAGGCGATCAGCTCACCATGGGGGCGGCCCCGTCGAGCCTGGCGCGGCCTGGGCCGGGGAGTTCGGCACCGCCGGTCTCCTCCCCGGCGGCGTCGCCGAACCCGTCGGCCGCGTCACCGCCGTCGACGGCCCCCGACGGGCCGGTCAAGCCGCCGAAGAGCACCGCCGCCACGAACCCGCCGACACCGCGCAAGGTGACCACCGGCGCGCTGCTGACCCCGGCCGGCTTCGGCAAGCTCCGGCTCGGGATGAGCGAGGAGGAGGCGGAAGCCGCCGTCGGTCCGCTGCGCGCGAAGGATTGGCGGCAAGACTGCGTCTACGGTTACGTGGAAGGAACCGCCGTTCCGGGACCGACTTCGGTGTCGCTGACCGAGGCGGACGGGATCACCGTCATCAACCCGGCCGGGGCGGTGCACACCCCCGAGGGGATCGGGGTCGGTTCGAGCGAAGCGGACATTCTCGCCGCCTACCCCGGCGGCACCAAGAACGGCAGCGCCTACTTCGCGCCGATCAGTTCGGTGAGCGCGTACCGGATCGCGCTGGCCAACGACGGGTCGGCCCTCGGCATCCTGCTGACCCGTATCGAGCAGGGCTGTCAGTTCAGCTGACGGGATGAAGAAAACCCGGGCTTCTCCAAGGGGGAGAGCCCGGGTTTTCCCGTGGTGGGAGCGTTGGCCGGTGCGTCAGAGCGCGCCGCCGGCGACCGGGGGCATCCCCGAGTCGGCGCCGCCGTCCCCGACGGATTCGCGGTGCAGGTGGTTCTCCACCTCGAACAGGTTGCCGTTCGCGCGCTTGACGATGTTGAGCAGCGTGGACATCTGGGAGATCTCCTCGACCTGCTCCTTGAGGAACCACTGCGTGAACTGCTCGCCGATGTAGTCCTCTTCGGCGCGGGCGGCCTTGGCCAGCTGCTGGATGTCGGTCGCGACGTCCTTCTCCTGCTGCAGCGCGAGCTCGATCAGTTCACGGACGTCGGAGAAGTCGTTGCGCACGTCGCCGGTGCCGGGGATCTCCACATGGTGGTCGGTGTCCAGCATGTACTGGACCAGCGCCATCGCGTGGTTCCGCTCCTCGACGGACTGCTTGTAGAAGTGCTTCGCGAGCTGTGGCAGGTCCTCGGCGTCGAACCAGACCGCCAGCGCGATGTACTGCTGGGAGGCGTTGAACTCGTTGTGGATCTGCGCCTGCAGCAGTTCGTAGAACTTCGAGCGCGGTTGCTTCTTCTTGGTGAGGGCCATGTGTTCGACGATACGTCATCCGCATATTCGATTTCCACTTTTCTCTGGTGATGTACCCCCTATTAGGTTAGTATTCCCAATACTAGGTTCACCTCAATTAAGTAAGCCTTCCCTAATCAATTGAAATCGATTAGGGAAGGCTTACTTAATTTCTCTGTCAGATGCTTTCGCGCCGGATGGGGCACGACATGCAACGCGGCCCGCCGCGGCCGGAGCCCAGCTCGGAGCCGGTGATGGCCAGTACCTCGATACCGGCTTCCGCCAAGCGCGCGTTGGTTTCCACATTACGTTCGTACCCGACGACCACGCCGGGCGCGAGGGCGAGGGTGTTGTTTCCGTCGTCCCATTGCTCGCGTTCGGCGGTGACCGGATCGAGGCCGGTGTCGATGACCCGGAGCCGGTCGATTCCCATTGCTTCGGCGGCCGCGGTGAGGAATGGGGCCGGGCCTTCCACCTTCACGGAACCGTCGCCGGTGGGCCGCATCGTGAACGCGGTCAGTGAATCGCGGGAAAGCGGATACATGACGACGGCGTCGGCGTCGACCATCGTGCAGACGGTGTCCAGATGCATGGTCGCGCGGGTCTGCTGGATGGGGACGGCGAGCACGGTGTGCGCGATCCCGTCGGCGAACACCGACCGCGCCAGCGACTCCGCGCCCGCCGCCGTCGTCCGCTCGCCGACGCCGATGGCCAGCACACCCGGCGAGAGCAGCATGACGTCGCCGCCCTCGATCGGTGCCGAATGCGCGCCGTACGCGCGGGACGCGTGGCGGAACCACGGGTGGTAGGCGTAGATGAGGTCCAGCACCGCGGTCTCGCGGACCCTGGCGGGCATGGTCAGCGAGGAGACCGCGACCCGGTCGCCGATCCACGCCGACGAGTCACGGGTGAACAGCAGGTTCGGCAGCGGATCGACGGCGAAGTCGTTCGGGTGGTTCATCAGCCGGACCAGCGAGGCGCCCTCGGCGGCGGGCAGTTCCTCGAAGGTCATACCCGCCATCAGGACCTCGGCCAGTGTCGCCGGGGTGACGCTCGACAGATGGGAGCGGAGCGAATCGGCGAGGTCGGGCCCCAGCCGCCGCTCGTCGACGGCCGCGTGCACGCCCGCCGCGTGGGCGCGGGTGTCCGCGAGCGCCGTGCGCAGCGCGTCGGCCAGCAGCAGCACCTCGACGCCGCGGCCGCGCAGCACCTCGGCGAACGCGTCGTGCTCCTCCTGCGCGCGGTCCACCCAGGGGATGGAATCGAACAGGAGCTGGTCGTTGTTGCGAGGCGTGAGCCTTTTGAGCTCGTTGCCGGGCCTGTGCAGCAGCACCGCACGCAGGGGGCCGACTTCGCTGTCAACTCGGGGTGGAGTCGTCTCGTCAATCACGGTTTCACACTAGCTAGGGAAGCCAGGAAACTCGCCCTTTGAGCAGCGCGTATCCGACGAAGGAAACGAAATCCAGCGCGGTGTGCGCGGCGATCAGCGGCCACAGCCGGTTCGTCTTCTGCCACAGCCTGCCGAACACCAGGCCCATCACGACATTGCCGACGAAACCGCCGAAACCTTGATACAGGTGATACGACCCGCGAAGCACCGAAGACGCGACCAGCGAGGTGTTCTCGCGCCAGCCGAGCTGCCGCAGCCTGGTCAGCAGGTACGCGACGACGAGCACTTCTTCGGCGAACGCGTTGCCGAAGGCCGACAACGTCAGCGTGATCGGACGCCACCACGTCTCGCTCAAAGTGGACGGTTGCACCGACAGGCTGAACCCGAGGCCGTAGGACAGGAAGTACAGCCCCAGCCCCGGAATCCCGATCGCCGCGGCGAGCAGCAGCCCGTGGGCGACATCGCGGCCCGGCCGCTGTTTGTCGAGGCCGATCTCCGCGAGCTTCATCCCGCCGCGCCACAACAGGTACAGCCCGAGCGCGCCCCAGCCGACCAGCTGGCCGGCGCTCAGCAGCTGCTTGAGCAGGTCGACCAGGCTCAGTGTCGCCTGGGGAACGTTCAGCTGGGCCTGTTGCTGCGCCAGCGGCACCGGCTGCAGCAGCGAGTCCACAAGGGACAGCAGACTGCGCAGCCCGGACAGGCCGAGGGTGATGCCGAAGACGACGGCCAGTTCGATGACGATCGCGCGGCGGCGCGCCGGATCTTCCACGAATTCCGGCAGCGCCGGGCGTTCGGGACGCAGCCAGCTCATCGGCCGCACGTTACCGTCGGGTCATGCCAAGGAGCATCGCGACCAACGAAACTCCTCGACCGCGCCGCGCTCGTCGACTTCCTGTCCACCCGTCACCGCGCCATCCTGATGACCACCAAGGCCGACGGCGGCTCCCAGCTTTCCCCGGTGACCTGCGGTGTCGACGCCGAAGGTCGGCTGGTCATCTCCACGTACCCGAAGCGCGCGAAGGTCGTCAACATCCGGCGCGAGCCGAAGGTGTCCGCCTGCGTCCTCTCCGACGAGTGGAACGACCGGTGGGTCCAGCTGAACGGCACCGCCGAGGTGCTCGACCTGCCCGATTCGATCGAGCCGCTGGTCGACTACTTCCGCGCGATCTCCGGTGAGCACCCCGACTGGGACGAGTACCGCGAAGCGATGGTCAAGCAGGGCAAGAGCATCATCCGCGTCACCATCGAGTCGTGGGGTCCGATTGCCAAGGGCGGTTTCCCGGCAGAGCTGGCCTAACCCTGCGGAAAGTACGGGCAGCCGACGAGACGGCGGATCTCGCCGCTCAGCTGCTGCGGACCTTCGACCGGACGCGAGAACGCGAGCCGGACGTCGTGGTCGCCGGAGTCGGCCTCGACCCGCAGCCGCAGCCCGTAGCGGTCCAGCCCGAGCGGCCGGATCCACCCGCCGCGCAGTTCGGCGGGCACGTGTTTGGCGAGCTGCTGGACGACGTCGGCGTGGTCGGTCTCCAGATGCCGCAGCCAGTCGGCCTCGTAGTCGTGGAACGGATCCGGCGGCGCGGCGCTGAACATGTGCGGCCGGAGCGAATGCGTGCCCTCGGCGTCGGCGAGGACCAGTGACGCCGGGGTCAGCCGCAGCAGCGTCAGGCCGTGCCCGACGTCCAGGAGCCGCTCGTCCGGCCGGGTCTCGGCGATCGAGACCGCGCGGGCCCGCGCCGAAACCTCGGAGAGCGGGCGGAGCCAGCCCGTGATCCACAGCAGCCCGCGGATGGGTTCCCGCAGGTCGACCGGCGCCTGATCGGTCAGTTCGACCATCACCGCGAGCTCGCCGCGCTGGGCCTCGTGCGCGCGTTTCACCAGGTGGTGCTCGTCCGGCAGCAGGATGCTGACGCTGCCGCTCGTGTGCACGTGGTGCAGTTCGGGGATGACACGGCCGTACTGTCCTGGCTGGTCACGCTGCTCCGCGGTCGGCATCAGCGTCGCCGGCCCGTTGCGGGTCGCGATCGTCTTCGCGCGTTCGGCGGGGTTCGGCGCCGGCGGGCGGCGGATGGACGTCGGTGTGGTCACGGCTCACCTCCTGGTTAGGTGAGCCTAACCTGATCTGGCCACCGAGTGGAAGTAGCCTGGATCACGTCTCACCGCATCCGTATACGTTGACCAGGTGGAAACCCACGGAATCCGGGTGCTCGAACCACCCGAAGGGATTCCGGCGACGAACATGCCGGTCCTGGTGGACCTGCTCGACCGCAACACCGTCACCGCCGGGACGATGGCCATCGCGACCGGACTGCTCGTGGCGCTGGGCGTCGTGCTCGCGGTGTCCGGGGGACACGGGATCGCCGCGCCCCTGGCCCTTCTGGTCTTCATGACACCGTCTTCGGTGTACTTCGGCTACTCCGCCCTTGCCGGATCCTCCTCGATGCGGAAGCTCACCGGCAAGCCGTTCCGCCTGGTGAACGGGCTGGACGGCGCCGTCGTCGCCGGTGCACGGGTGAGCGTTCCCCTGGACGGGCGGTGGCTCGTCGTGCGGTTACCCGCTCCGCTCCGGGCGCAACTCGCGGCCCAGCGACGGCTCTGGGTGCTCGGCCCGTTCGTCGTGCTGCCCGGTGTCGTCGTCCCGCGCCGCGGTGCGTTCCGCGACACCGCGGTGAAGGGCTCGATCCCGTTCGCCGCGGAGCCGGTGTCGCCGGGCCGGATGCTCGCGACCCAGCGGCGTTTTCTCGCGGCGTACTACTTCATCACTGTTGTGATGCTGCTCGTCGCGAGCGCGTTCGGCTTCTGGACGGCGGTCGACTATCCGCGGCGGGACAGCGTCGTGGTGAAGGTGACGTGGTTCTTCGGCTACGGCTGCGCGGTGGGCGCCCTCGGGCTCGCGATCGTCGCGGTGATGCTGCTCAGGAAGCTGCCCGAGCCGCGGTGGACCGAACTCGCCGTCGTGCCCGGGCCTGCCTCGGTCAACCAGTTCGGCATGGTCACCGTGAAGGGCAGGACCGTCCTGCCCGACGGACGCGAGGTCGGCGTCACCGCCGGTGGTTCGGATCCGTCGCTGGCCGCGAACATCGCCGCGACCGGACGGCTGTGGGTGCTCGGCGTGCCCGCGGCCGGGAAGACGGCGAAGGCCGGAGTGCCCGGTCACGCGGTTTTCGGACCGGTCCGATTCGGCCGGTGACGTCAGCCGAGCGAGCGCCGGGTCGCCTCCTCGGTCTCCACGACACCTCGCCGGATCCCTTCCAGTTGTTCGCTCAGCTCGCCGATGGTCGTCGTGTCGAGCAGCGAATCCCCGGTGGCGGCGGACAATTCGGCCGCCCTGGCGACCAGGCCGTCGAGTCCGAGCGCGCCGGATCGCAGCTGTGCCAGCAGTTTCCGCTGCGCGCTCGAAAGTCGCGCGTGCACGTCCTCCTGTGCTTGCACGGCTTCGAGCGACTGGGTCAGGTCGCCGCGGATGTCGTCGTCGGCGGTCTTCAAATCCTTCCGCAGCCTGGCTTTTTCGGCCGACACCGCGCCGAGGTCCACGCGCGCCAGCGCCTTCCCGGTGGCGGACGTGCGGGCGGCCAGGCGCCGGAGGGTGTCGACGGTTTCCCGCACCACCGGTTCCATGTCGGCCACCCGGCCGGCGAGCGGTCCGGTGTCGAGCGAAGCGGAAATCGACCGGAACCCGTCGGCCGCGGCCTCCGCGCGCCGCAGCCAATCCGCCTCCGGGGAACCGGGCTTGACGTCGGGGAATGGCCGTTCTTCGGGCTCTGGCAAGGGTTTCGGCCGCGTGGCGGCGGCGACTCCGGCGCGGGCGGCCAGCACGGTCACGCCGACGCCGAGCGCGGCGAGCACCGGCAGCTGCACGGCCCAGGCCGCCCCCGCCGACGTCGCCGCGAGGAGCAGTCCCCACGGCTCACCGAGTTCACGGACGAAACGCATAACCGAGGATCTCAGAAATTCGAGATCACGGCGGTGAAGACCTGGTCGATCGAGTCCGGTTCGGACGAGTCGTACCCGACCCCCTGGGTGGTCTCGGCGATCTCCTTGAGCACGTCCAGATCGGCGTCGGACCCGTACGCGATGGTGAACAGCCGCACCGCTTCGCCGCCGCCCTCGGCCCGCAGCCGTCCGACGAGGTTCGGCAGATCGATACCGCCGGGATCCTCGTTCCGGCCGTCGGTGAGCACGACGACCGCGTTGATCGCGTTCGGATCCAGCCGCTGCTTCATGAACTCGTACGCGGCGAGCGACGAATCGTAGAGCCCCGTGCCGTTCTGCGGGGTCAGCCCGTTCAGCCGCGACGCCAGCTCCTGCCTGCCCGGTTCACCGCCGATCGGCGACACCGGCCGCAGCTCCACGAAGTCCTTGCCGCCGTCGAGTTTCGTCGAGAACATCCACAGCCCGACCTTGTCCGCGTCGCTGAACTGCGGCAACGACGCCACGGCCGCCTGTTTCGCGAGATCCATCTTGTTCTTCCCGGTCCCGCCGACGCCGTCGCCCATCGACCCGGAGACGTCGACGACCAGCAGCACGTTCGCCTTCTTCCGCAGGTCCTTCCACGACTTCAGCACCTCGGTCAGCACCGGCGGGCTCGGCGGGCGGATGAGGTTGAGCTTCGAATCCGGCTCGGCGCCGTTCTCCTTCGTGGTCTGCGAACCGGGCTTGCCGTCGAACGTGCGGAAGCCGATGTCACTGAACTTCTGCTGCGCTTCGGCGCCGCGCAGATGCGCGAGGAAGTCCGCCGCGACCTGCTTGTGGAGATCGTCGGCCCAGTTCAGCACGGTGAACGGGTGATCGGAGTTGAGCGTGCCGTCGCTCGGATAGATCCCCACGAGCGGCACCTTCGGCGGCGCGTGCTGCCCGCGTTTCGCCGGGTCGTTGGTGGGATTGCCCTGGTTGTAGCCGACGAGCGAGTTCTCCTCGACCGTGACCGCCGAGATGTACGACATCGCGGCGCCGCGGTCGTCGGCCTTCTGCAGGTTCGTCAGGAACGTCAGCGTGTTGTCGCCGTAGTGGACGATGGCCTGCTCGACGTTCTGCACGAACGTCCGCGCCTCCGGCTTCGCGAGCGCGTTCGCGGTGAGGTCGGAAGACGTGCCCGTCGCCGCGTAGTAGGCGCCGATGGTGGCGTTGAGGCCGGAGGTCGAGATGTTCGGATTCGTCTTGCCCAGCCGGAACTTCCCCCATTCCGGGTGGCCGTATTTCGCCCAGCCCTGCGGATCCGTGGCCAGCGCGGCGAGATCCTTCCAGCCGATGCCCTTGCCCGGCCAGCCGAGCGCCTCGGCCATCGGTTTCGGCATCGCGACGACCAGCGGCGCGTTCGCGACCGATTCCGGGTCGCCCTCGGGCACCAGCGCGGGGTGGTCGGAGCCGGTGAGGTTCTGGCGCAACAGGTTCACCCAGCCCGACGCGGCGGGTGTCCAGACGTCCGGGCGCGGGCCGTCGATCGCCTCGTTCCAGCCGCGGGACAGCGCCTGCATCGCGGTGCCGGACGATTTCGACCGCACGAGCACGTCGACGCAGCGTCCGGCCACCGTGCGGCCGCTGTAGCCCTTGGCGATCTCGGCGACCACGCCCGCCTTCTCCGGCGACGACGACACCTGCAGCTTGACGGCGTCACCGGTGGTGCACTTCGCCTCGACGGCCTCTTCGCCGGAGTCGCTCGTGATCGCGCGCAAACCGATGATCAACCCGATCGCGACCACCGCGGCGGCCACGAACGCCAGCACCTTGCGGCCGCCGCGGGACTGCCCTGGATTCACGACCATGGAGAACCTCCCGGTGAGAAACACCGATTATCCGGAGGTTTCGCCTTGCCAGGCTTGGCGTTGCCGAACCGTTGCGGCCGTGGCGGTACTTATCCCGCCACGTTCCCGCATTTAGTCCTCTGAATGCGTGAGCGCCTGCTCGCGCCGGCCTTCGAATGCCGCATTCAGAGGACTAAATGCATGGGCACTAAGCGCCGGGACCCCGGCCGGACCAGGTCCACGCGTAGCCGGGGTCTTCCGACGCGTCGGCCGCCTCACCGAGGTCCAGCGGCGCGAAGGTGTCCACCATGACCGCGGTCTCGTCGAAGAACTGCGCCCCGATCGACGCTTCCGCCGCCCCGGGCTGCGGCCCGTGCGTGAAGCCGGACGGGTGCAGCGAAAGCGAGCCGACCCCGATCCCGGAGCCCTTGCGCGCCTCGTAGTTCCCGCGCACGTAGAACATCAGCTCGTCCGAGTCGACGTTCGCGTGGTTGTACGGCACCGGGATCGATTCGGGGTGGTAGTCGACCTTGCGCGGGCAGAACGAACAGACCACGAAGTTCGGGCCCTCGAACGTCTGGTGCACGGGCGGCGGCTGGTGCACGCGGCCGGTGATCGGCTCGAAATCGTCGATGTTGAACGCCCACGGGTACAGGCAGCCGTCCCAGCCGACGACGTCGAACGGGTGGGTCGCGTAGGTGTAGCGCGTCAGCCCGGCGCGGTGCCGCACGAGGACCTCGACGTCGGTGCCGTCGACGACCAGCGGCTCGGACGGGCCGCGGATGTCGCGTTCGCAGTACGGCGAGTGCTCCAGGAACTGGCCCTTCGCCGACAGGTACCGCTTCGGCGGGCCGATGTGGCCGCGCGCCTCGATGGTCAGCAGCTTGACCCCGCCGTCGTCGTGCGGGAGCACGCGATAGGTGCACGACGTCGGGATGACGAGATAGTCGCCGTCCCCGACCTCCAGGGAGCCGTAGATCGTCTCGACGGTCGCGCCGCCGCCCTGAACGTAGAACAGTTCGTCGCCCGCGGCGTTGCGGTACAGCGGCGACGGCTTGGTCGCGTGGACGAAGCCGATGGTGACGTCGGCGTTGCCGAACAGCCGCCGCCGGTCGGTGACCGCGTCGGCGTCGCCGAACTTGAGGTCCTGGGTCTTGAACGCGCGGGGCTTGAGCGGGTGGTTCGGGGTGATGGGGCCGCGCTCGTCCTCGATCGCGACCGCGTCGACGATCGCGGTGGGCAGCCCGCGGTGGTACAGCAGCGCCGAGTCCGCCGAGAAGCCCTCGACACCCATCAGTTCCTCGGCGTACAGGCCCCCGTCGGGCTTGCGGAACGCCGTGTGGCGCTTGTGCGGGATCTCGCCTACCTGCCGGTAGTAAGGCATCGGAATCTCCCCGGAACGTGTCCGTTGTGCGAACGATTTTGTCCTGATGTCGTACGCTACTAGCGTGTCAGTCGTGTCAAGCGCTGTGGAACTCACGCCACCCGGCCCCCGAGGAATCCCTCCCCTGTTCGCGCGGCTCGTCGACGACTCGGCGTTGTTCCCGCCCGGCGAGGCGTCCATGCCCGAAGCGCTGCGAGCGCACTTCGTGTCGAGGGCCGGTGAGCACTCCGGCGTCCTCGGTGTGTTCCTGTGCCAGGCGTCGCGGCTGCCCGAGCTCATCACGGAACTCATCAAGATCAAACCCAAGGAACCGCTGCCGCTGTCGCTCATCATCGACACCGGCCTCGGCGGCGTCCCGAAGGCGATCTCGATCGTCGAATCGCGCAGCGAGATCCTCAGTCTGCGCATGGTGGAGATGCCGGCGCCGTCGGACGTCGACGAGGTCTGGCTGGAGCGGGTCTCCGAGTTCGTGCCCGAGGACGTCATCCGCGTGGTCGAGCCGCGGCGCGGCGTCGGCTGGCTGGACGGCGTGCGGAAGGTGATCGAGCACGGCAGCTGGCCGAAGATCCGCTGCGGCGGCAAAGCGGGTGAGAACTTCCCCAGCGTCGACGAGGTCGCGGACTTCCTCGCGGTCGTCAGCGGCTCGACAGGGGCGTCGTTCAAGGCGACGAACAGCCTGCACCGCGCCGTCCGGCACACCGAGGAGTCGAGCGGCTTCACCCACCACGGGTTCCTGAACCTGATCGTGGCGTCCGCGCGCTGCCTTTCGGGCGGTGACGTGCGCGCGGCCCTCGAATCGACCGACGGCGCCGCGCTGGCCGCCGAGGCCAAGGGGATGTCGGACGAGGCGGCGAAGGCCGTTCGCGGGCTCTTCGCCTCGTACGCGGCGGCCTCGTTCGACGAGCCGGTCGCCGACCTCGGGGAACTCGGGTTGCTGTGACTCGTGAAGGGTCGCTGACCCTGGACCGGGGGCTCGCGCTGCTCCAAGCGGTCGCGGACGCCGGTGGCGAGGCGGCGACGATCTCCGAGCTCGCCGTCGCCATCGGCGCGAGCCGGGCCGCCGTCTACCGGCTGCTCGTCCCGCTGTCCGAACGCGGACTGGTGTGGCGTGACGGCAACAAGGTACGGCTGGGGGTCGGCCTGCTCCGGCTCGCCGGACAGGTCCTCCCGCAGCTCCGCGAGGCCGCGAGGCCGGTCCTGCGTGAGCTGGCGGAGAAGGTCGGCGCGACCGCGCACCTGTCGGTCGCGCAGGGAGACCAGGCGCAGGCCGTCGCGGTCGTCGAACCGTCCTGGACGAGCTTCCACGTCGCCTACCGCGTCGGTACCCGGCATCCGCTGTCCGCCGGCGCCGCGGGCAAGGCGATCACGCTGCGTCCCGGCGGCGGCGAGGGCTGGGTCACCTCGTCGGGTGAGCTGGAAGCGGGTGCCTCCGGGGTCGCCGCACCCGTGCGGGGGGTGCCGGGCTTGAAGGCCAGCCTGGGTGTCGTGTCCCTGGAGCCGCTGGACGCGTCCGTGGTGGGTCCGGCGGTCGTGGCGGCCGCCGTCCGGCTGGCCGAGGTGCTGAAACAGCCCGAGTAGCGCTCAGTGTCTGTTGGTGAAACCCGCGTCCGCGATCGACGTCGGCAGGGCGCTGCCTGGTCATCCAGGTCACGATGAAGCGAACAGGGCACCCTGCCACCGCGATAGCCGGGGCCTTCGGCCGGGGCGGGTACGTCTCAGCTCCGCCAACAGGCTCTCAGCGGTGGCTGAGCAGCGGGCGGACCATGGTCGCCAGCAGCGTGAGGTCGACCGCGAACAGCAGCCGCTCGAACAGGCCGAGCGTGACCTCCTGATGCGACGGGCCGGTGAGCATCGTCCAGACGAATCCGCCTAGCACGATCACCACCGCGGCGAAGCTGGCCACCGAAAGCCGCCGGATCGTCGTGCGGCGCGGCTCCCACGGGCATCGTGCCCGGCCGGGGCGGGTCAGCACCCAGGCGGCGGCGGGGAGCGCCAGGAAGGCCGCCAGCGCCGCGTAGTTGTGGATCTGCCCGGCCAGTGACCGGGCCTGGCCCTCGGGGTCGACGGGGACGAGCGCGAGGACGAACAGCCCGGCGCACCACACACCGAGGAGGACGAGGACGGACTCGTAGCCGCGCCGGTGCGCTTTCGCGATCCCGCCGAGCAGGGCGAGCGAGCCGAACCCCAGCGCCAGGCACATCGCGCCGAACAGCGGGGCCGCCGTCGAACCGGGCGAGAGGTAGCCGTAGACGTACTCGGACAGCGTCTGCCAGATCGGGCTGACCTGGCTGGACAGCCTCAGGTGCAGGTCGATCGAGATGGCGACCGCGACGGCCATGCCGAAGACCGCGAGCCTGCCGTGCACAGGGGAAACGGCGAGTGTCTTCGGCGAGGTCACGACCGGTTTCTCCAGGCACGTCGGGGCGGGTGTTCACCTTTTCGTTCCCGAAAGGTTACCCGGCGAACCTGTGAAGACCCCGTGCGCCTCAGAACGCCAGCTGGGCCAGCGCGAACAGCGAGAACCCGGCGAAGACGAATCCCGCCACGCGCTGGATGAGCTTGGGACGGATCCGGCTGCGGACCTTCGCGCCGATGAAGACGGCGAGCCCGGCGACGGCGACAAGCGCGACGAAGGAGCCGAGGGCGACCGCGAACGGGTTGCCGAAGCGAGCCGTGAGGCTGGCTGTCGCGAGCTGGGAGGCGTCGCCCCATTCGGCGGCGAACAGCACGCCGAACGACGTCAGCGCGGAGCGGAAGAAGGTCGCGGGGCTCGGCCCGGAGCGCGACGCGTCCTCTCCGCCGTCCTTGCCGGTACTGAACCCTTCACGAAGGAGCATGAACGCGCCGATTCCGAACATCGCGGCGACGATCACGGTCACCAGTGTCTCCGGCAGCAAAGTGAGCACGCTGCCGAAGGTGGCGGCGATCGCGGATTGCACGGCGAATGCGGCGGTGACCCCGACGAATACCGGCCACGCGCGGAAACGGGTGGTGAGAACCAGGGTGGCGACGAGGGTCTTGTCCGGTAGCTCCACGGCCATTACCAGGCCAAACGCGCTGATCAGCGCCAGCATCGAGCTCGACATGACAGTGCTTCACCCCTTTCACTGCAACGATAAAAGGGTGTTTCAGATAAAGGCAAGCTGATGGCTTTTCCGAATCGCATGGGATGTGCGGGCGAATTGTATTTCATGGCTGGGCTGAATTGAGTTTTCGGCAAACCGAATTCTTTTTTCCGGCTCCGCTGGTAGCGTCCGGGCGCATGGACGAGAGAGCGCGGATCGAAGACGTGTGCAAACGGCTGAAGGAGCACTATGTGTTCCCCGACGTCGCCGAGAAGCTGACGGTGCTCCTGCGGGCGAGGCTGAGTGACGGCGCGTACGCGGGCCTCGACGATCAAGCGTTCGCCGTCGCGGTCACCCAGGACCTGCAGTCGGTCAACGGGGACAAACACCTGCGGCTGCGGCATCACGTCGACCCGTTGCCCGAGGTGGACGGGGAGTCGTTCGATCCCGAGCAGTATCGGCGCGAGGCGGAGCTGAACGGCCATGGCATCGCGTCGGCGCGGCGGCTGGCCGGGAACGTCGGCTACCTGGAGACCAAGCTGCTCTACGGGCCGGATATCGCCGGCGAGGCGCTGGCCGCGGCGATGACGCTGCTCGCGACCACCGACGCGCTGATCGTCGACGTCCGGGAGAACCGGGGCGGGGATCCGATGGCGGTCGCGCTGCTGATCAGCTATCTGGTCGGCGAGCCGACGCATTTCAACAGTATCTATCTGCGCGACGGCGACGTGACCAACCAGTTCTGGACGCTGCCGTACGTACCGGGCCGCAAGTTCGGCGCGGACAAGCCGGTGTGGGTGCTGACCGGGCCGACGACGTTCTCCGGCGCCGAGGATCTGAGCTACTCCTTGCAGCAACTGGGGCGGGCGAAGACGGTGGGCGCGGTCACCGGCGGCGGGGCGAACCCGCGGCGACAGTACAAAGTGGACACCCATTTGGACGTCACCGTCCCGGGTGGACGGGCCGTGAACCCGGTCACGGGGACCAACTGGGAAGGCGTCGGCGTTCAGCCCGACATCGCCGTCGACGTCGAGGCCGCTTTCGACACGGCGTACGCGTTGGCGCTGGAACACGTGCTGACGCTGGGGGATTCGGGTGTGCGGCGGCAGGTCGCCGACGAGGCGAGGCTCACACTCGCCGGCCTCGGCTGACCAGGGCGCGGGACCTACGTCCCGGCGAGATCGGGACCACTTGAACTGGCGGGCTCATCGGGCGTTGAGCAGGCTTGAGGCGTGGAAGTTCTCGATCTCGCTCGGTGGCAGTTCGGCATCACCACCGTCTACCACTTCCTGATGGTCCCGCTGACCATCGGGCTTTCGGTCCTGGTCGCCGGGATGCAGACGGCCTGGGTCCGCACGGGTGATCAGCGGTACCTGAAGATGACCAAGTTCTGGGGAAAACTCCTGCTGGTCAACTTCGCGATGGGCGTGGTCACCGGCATCGTGCAGGAGTTCCAGTTCGGGATGAACTGGAGCGCGTACTCGCGATTCGTCGGTGACGTGTTCGGCGCGCCGCTGGCGATGGAGGGGCTTGTCGCGTTCTTCGTCGAGTCGACCTTCCTGGGGCTGTGGATCTTCGGCTGGGACAAACTGCCGAAGAAGGTCCACCTGGCGTGCGCGTGGGCGTACTCGCTGGCGACGGTGGCGTCCGCGTACTTCATCCTGGCGGCGAACTCGTGGATGCAGCATCCGGTCGGGGTCGAGTTCGTCGACGGGAAGCCGACGATGAACTCGATCTGGGCGGTGCTGACGAACAACACCGCGCTGGCCGCGATCCCGCACACGCTCGCGGGCGCCTTCTCGGTGGCCGCGGCGTTCCTGGTCGGTGTCGCGGGCTGGCAGCTGTGGCGCAAGCGTTCGGAGGACGACGAGCACCGCGCGGTGTGGCGTTCGTCGTTGCGTCTCGGCGGCTGGACCGGCGTGGTGGCGTTCGCGGTGCTGGCGATCACCGGCGACCTGCAGGGCAAGCTGATGTTCGAGCAGCAGCCGATGAAGATGGCGTCGGCGGAAGCGTTGTGCCACACGGAGAAACCGGCGAGCTTCTCGATCATCGCGATCGGCGACGTGCGGAACGCCAACTGCGAGGACGTCAAGACGTTCAATGTGCCCGCCCTGCTTTCGTTCTTGGCGCACAACGACTTCTCGACCGAGGTCAAGGGCGTTGAGAACCTGGTGACCGAATACCAGGCGAAGTACGGCACGAACTACCCGGACGACCCGCAGCTCGGTTCGCTCGCGGGCAAGCCGATCGACTACGTGCCCAACCTGCCGGTGACCTACTGGGGTTTCCGCGCGATGATCGGCTTCGGCGCGATCTCGGCCGGGATCGGGGTGCTCGCGCTGTGGCTGACCCGGCGTGGGCGGATCCCGGGGCAGCGGTGGTTCCCGTGGCTCGTGCTCGGCGGGATCGCGACCCCGTTCATCGGCAACAGCGCCGGCTGGATCTTCACCGAGATGGGCCGTCAGCCGTTCGTGGTGGTGCCGAACCCGACCGGTGTCGACGGGGTGTGGATGTTCACCGCGCAGGCGGTCTCGAAGTTGTCCACAGGCGAGGTCTGGACGTCGCTGATCGCTCTGACGACCGTCTACGCGGTACTCGGCGTGGTCGAGGTCTACCTGATGCGGAAGTACGTCCGCGGCGGCGTCGACGCGGTCATGCCACCCAAGAAACCGGCCTCGACCAGCGAAAACAGCGACTCGAAAGGCGGTGACGGCGATGACGACGCGCTGGCCTTCGCCTACTGATCGCCTCTTTACGTCACCTACCCAGCCCCCCGCCCTTCCCGGGGGACGGCCCCGCACCCAGCGTATCGGGGGTATCGCTCAGGCGGGTTACCCACAGCCGATCTGTGGACAACTTGAGCGGTTGTGGATAACTCAGGGCGACCGGGGCTTGAGGGGGCTGCTCGGGCGGGCTCGGGCGGTCACGAGGCGTTGTGAAAGCCACTTTCGCAACGTCCCGGCGCGGGAAGCGGCTCAGCGCCGAGCGAAGGCTGTCGAAGCAGTGCAAGCACTCGAAGTGAACGAAGCAAGCAGGAGTGCCCGATGACCCTCGAAACGATCTGGTTCTGCGTCATCGCCCTGTTCTGGCTCGGCTACCTCTTCCTCGAAGGCTTCGACTTCGGCGTCGGCATGCTCATGCCGGTCCTCGCGAAGGACAACACCGAGCGCCGCGTCATGGTCAACACGATCGGCCCGGTCTGGGACGGCAACGAGGTCTGGCTGATCGTCGCCGGCGGCGCGATGTTCGCCGCGTTCCCCGGCTGGTACGCGTCACTGTTCTCGGCCGCGTATCTCCCGCTCCTGGTGGTCCTGCTCGCCCTCATCGGCCGCGGCGTCGCGTTCGAATACCGCGGCAAGGTCGACTCCGATCGCTGGCGCCGCAACTGGGACCGCGTCATCGGCATCGGCTCGTGGATCCCGCCGTTCGGCGTCGGCCTCCTCCTCGCGACCACCGTCCTCGGTCTCCCGCTCGACGCCGACGGCGACCGCGTCGGCGGCCCGTTCGCCGCACTCAGCGTCGAAACGCTGCTCGGCGCGATCGCGGTCGTCGGGTTCTCGCTGGTCCACGGCGCCGCGTTCCTCGCGCTCAAGACCGAAGGCGACCTCCGCCACCGGGCGCGGAACCTGGCCACCCGCCTGCTCCCGGTCGCGCTGATGCCGTTGCTCGCGTTCCTCATCCTCGTGCAGCTGCGCTCGGGCGACCTGTGGACGCTGCTCCTCATCGGCGTCGCGGTCCTCGCCGCGGTGCTCGCGTGGTTCAAGATCCGCGCCGGCCGCGAGGGGCAGGCGTTCGCCGCGCTCGGCGGGGTCATCGCAGCGTCCGCCGTCGCGATCTTCGTCGCCCTGTACCCGAACGTCCTGCCGTCCACTGTGGACCCGGCGAACACGTTGACGATCGCGGGCGAGGCGTCGAGCCCGTACACCTTGACCGTGATGACCTGGGTCGCGCTGTTCGGCGCTCCCGCCGTCCTGATCTACCAAGGCTGGACGTACTGGGTGTTCCGCAAGCGCATCGGCACCCGGCACATCCCACCGGTCCACGCGCCATGACCGAACTTCCCGGCCGCGACACCCTTTCCGCCACGGAGTCCACAATGGACCCAGCGCGACCGGGGAAGGGTCCGCTCGGCGCGCTGGCTCCACTTTCGAGTGCGGCGCGCCGGGCGTTGATCCTCAGCGGGACCCTGTCCTTCGTCAACGCGGTCTTGCTGGTGGGACAGGCGTTCCTGCTGGCCGATGTCCTCTCCGCGGTCGTCCGCGGAACACCGGGGGACCGCACCGCCCAGCTGGCCGTGCTGCTCGCACTCGTCGCCGGGCGCGCGCTGACCGGCTGGGCGGTGCGGATCGTTTCCGTTCGCGCGGCCGCCCGCGCGAAAGAGGAGCTGCGTGCCAAAGCCCTCGACCACGCCTTGAAACTCGGCCCGGAATGGATCGCGCGCCGCGGTCACGGCGAGCTGACGTCGTTGACCACCAAGGGACTCGACGCGCTCGACGCCTACTTCACCCAGTATCTCCCGGCATTGGTGACCGCCGCGATCGTGCCGCTCGCCGCCGGTGCCGCGATCCTGGTCGCCGACTGGCCGTCGGCCGTGCTCGTCGTGATCACCGTGCCGCTGGTTCCGCTGTTCGCCATCTTGATCGGCAAGCACACCGCCGAGCGGGTCACCGAAGCCGCCGACGCCGAACAACGACTGTCGGGGCATCTGCTCGAACTCGTCCGTGCACTGCCGATCCTCAGCGCGTTCCGCCGCGCCGGGGCGCAGGCCGAGACGGTCCGGAAGATCTCCGAACGTCATCGCCGCACGACGCTCAAGACGTTGAAGGTCGCCTTCGCGTCGGCGTTCGCGCTGGAACTGATCGCGACGCTTTCGGTCGCGCTGGTCGCGGTCGTCATCGGTGTCCGCCTGGTCTCCGGCGAACTGTCGCTGGCCATCGGGCTCGGCGTGCTGATCCTCGTACCGGAGTGCTACCAGCCGCTGCGAGCGGTCGGTGCCGCGTTCCACGCCAGCGAGGACGGCGTCGAGGCCGTCCGCCGCGTCGCGGATGTGCTCTCGGAATCCTTGCCGGACAACGGTTCCGAGACACCCGCCCAGGGCGAGATCGACGTCCGCGGACTGCGTGTCGCCAGGCGGGGAGGATTCGCGCCCGACGGCGAGACGTTCAGCGTCCGGCCCGGCGAGATCACCTGGTTGCGCGCGCCCAGCGGCGGCGGCAAATCGACGACGCTCGCCGCACTGCTCGGCTTCGTGCAGGCGCACGACGGGTCGATCACTGTCGGCGGTACCGACCTCGCCGACGCCGATCTGGAGCGGTGGCGGGAGAACGTCGCCTGGGTGCCGCAGTCGCCGGTGTTCGGCGGGGGCACGGTCCGCGAGGAGGCCGGCGGCGAAGACGTCCTCGGCGAACTCGGGCTCGCCGGCCTCGCCGAGCGGCCGGTTTCGAAGCTGTCGCAAGGACAACGGCAGCGTGTCGCGGTGGCGCGGGCGCTGACGCGGGTCCGGTTGGGCGCGTGGCTGCTCCTGCTCGACGAACCCACCGCCCACCTCGACGAGGCCAACGCCGCACTCGTCATGACCGCGGTCCGCGAAGCCGTCGACGAGGGTGCCGCCGCGATCATCGCCGCCCACGAGCGCACCTCCGGTGTCGACATGTCGGCCAATGCGATACCTGAAGCCGGAGTCGTGGAAGAAACGCGGGCGATCCGGCCGCTGCCCTGGCGCGACCTGCTGAACCCCAGGTTTTTCGGCGGCGCGTTGCTCGGCGCCGCCGCGTTGCTCGCCGGGGTCGCGCTGACCGCGCTTTCGGGTTGGCTGATCGCCAAAGCGTCGCAACAGCCGCCGATCCTGACCCTGACGGTGCTGATCGTCGGCGTGCGGACGTTCGGTCTCGGCCGCGCGGGGCTGCGTTACCTCGAACGGCTGGTCACGCACGACGCCGCGTTCCGGATCGCCGGAAGCCTGCGCGTCCGGCTGTGGGATTCGCTGGTGCGGCTCGGCCCGGCACGAGCGCTTCGGGCCGGCGAGGAGCAGCGGCGGCTCGTCGGCGACACCGACACCGTGCGCGACCTGCTTCCGCGCGTGATCACGCCGCTGATCGTGGTCGCGCTGGTGGCCGTCGGCGCCGTCGCGGTCCAGGCCGTCGTGCTGCCCGAAGCCGGTCTCGCGCTGGCCGCGGCCGTGCTGGTCAGTGCGTTCGCGCCGCTGCTCGCGCTCCGGGCGGAACGCCGCGCGACCAGCGCGCTGGCCGCCGGACGGCGTTCGGTGGCGGCGCAGGTGCTGAGCCTCTTCGAAGCCGCCGCCGAACTGATCGCGTACGGGGCCGACAAAGAGCGACGTCGCCGAATCGCCACCACCGACGCCGCGCTGACCGCCGAAGCCCGGCGACAGGCCTTCGGCGCCGGAGCGGCCGACGCCCTGATCATCCTGGCGACGGGGGCCGCCACCGTCGTGAGCACCGGGTTCGCGGTGAGCGCCGTCGCCGCAGGCGCGCTGAACCCGGTACTCGCGCCCGTGGTCGCCCTGGTACCGCTCGCGCTGGCGGAGGTCCTCTCCCTTCTTCCGCCCGCCGCGCAGCACTGGGACACCCTTCGCCAGGCCCGGCTGCGCCTCGCCGCGTGCAATGAAGGCGTCCTTCATAGCAAAATTTGCAATGAAGGGGCCTTTCATGGCACCGGCGGGGTGCGGATCCGGAACGCCGACCTCGGCTGGCCCGGCACCGATCGCCCGGTCCTCACCGGGGTCGACCTCGACATCGCGCCCGGGACGCACGTCGCCGTCGTCGGCCCGAGCGGCGCCGGGAAGTCGACGCTCGTCGCGGCCCTGCTCGGCTTCCTCAAGCCGAGCAAGGGTGACGTCGCCGTTCCCGAGAACGTCGCCTGGGCGCCGCAGGAACCGATGCTCGTCTCGACCACGGTCGCCGAGAACCTGCGTCTCGCTCAGCCGGCGGCGTCCGAGGCCGACTTGCGGAAAGCCTTGTACGAAGCCGTTCTCGAGGACGTCGAGCTCACGACGATGCTCGATAGCGCCGGCGCCGGGCTCTCGGGTGGACAGGCGCAGCGGGTCGCGCTGGCGCGGGCCGTTCTCGGTGCCGCCCGGGCCGATCTCGTGCTGCTGGACGAGCCCACCGCCCACCTCGACGAACCGACCGCGCGCAGCGTCCGCGAACGGCTCGGCGAGGCACTCGCCGGGAAGACCGTCGTCCACGTCACGCACAACGCCGCCGAAGCCGACAGCGCGGACGTGATCCTGGAGGTTCGGGAGGGCCGGGTCACAGCGCGAACAAGGGCCGGAGCGGTCTAATGTCGATAGCGCTCATGGATCCCACGCTTGCCGCGCGCGCACTGTCCGCCGCCACCGAGATCACCGGCACCGCCCTGTCCGGCGAAGACCCGGGCGACGTGCTGGAGACCGTTGTCGCCCGCGCCGTCGAACTGGCCGAGGCCGACCTCGGTCTCGTCATGGTGCGCGCGGACGACGGCCAGGTGGTCGCCGAGGCCGCGCACGGGGACACCACCCAAGGCCTCCGGGGGCTGGCCTTTTCCGCCGATTCCGCCGCGGGCCAGGTCGCCAGGGGCGGGAAACCGGTGGTCAGCGAGGACTTCACCGTCGATCCCCGCACGGCGCCGTTCGTACCGCCGGAGCTCCAGGGCTTCGGGCCTTTCGCCGCGTCGGCGTTCGGCGCGGGCGGGCGCGTCCTCGGCGCGCTCACCGTGTACCGCCGCCACGGCGGGGAACCGTTCTCCGCCAGCACGGTCGAGGTGCTCACGGCGTTCGCCGCGCAGGCGGGTGTGGTGCTGGCGCTGGCGGAAGGCGCCAACGCCCGCCACCGCGTGACCCTCTACCAAGAGCGCGAACGCATCGCGCGTGAACTGCACGACGTCATAGTGCAGCGTCTCTACGGCGCCGGGATGCAGCTCGACCGCGTCCGCAAGAACATGCGGAAACGCTTCGCGCAGGCCGATGGCGCACGGCTGTCCGAGGCGATCGACCAGCTCGACCAGACCATCGAAGAGATCCGCGGCACCGTGCGCGCCCTGCGCAGCCCAGAGCCCGCGAACCAGTCGGTCACCGCCACCGACCTCGCCGAGTCCGCGCGGGGTGAGGTGCGCATCGCGGGTGAGCTGCTCGGCTACCCGCCGACCCTCGAACTGTCGGGCGAACTGGCCGACATCCCCGCCGAACAGGCGGACCACATCCGCGCCGCCCTGCGCGAAGCATTGTCCAATGTGGTCAGGCACTCCGGGGCGAGCGAGACCCGCGTGACGCTCAGCCGCGACGCGGAAGGCGTCAAACTCCGGGTGCGGGACAACGGATCCGGTGTTCCGCAGGGGGTGGCCAAACGCGGCCTCCGGCATCTCGCCGAACGCGCGACGACGTCCGGTGGGCGCTTTTCGATCAATTCTTCCCCGAGCCTGGGGACCTTGGTCGCTTTCGACGTTCCACTCGATCAAACCGTGTGAAATTAACGGGTCTTTGCCGCTCGTTGGAGTGACAATTCGCGAATTCTGATTAATCAGTAACAGCTGGGGCCGGTGCGCGACTGTAAGTGTATCGAACGCGCTCAAAGCGCGAATTCCGAGTGAAAGGACTCCCCATGTCCTCGATTCGTCGCGCCCTCGGCGCGGCCGCCATTCTCGCCGGATTCTCCTTGTTCGGACCCGCTTCCGTGGCGTTCGCGCTGGCGGAAGCGCCCGCGATCGCCGACCTCAACTGCCGTGACTTCCAGTATCAGGAAGACGCTCAGGCCGAACTCGAGAAAGATCGGTCCGATCCGCACAACCTGGACGACGACAACGACGGAATCGCCTGTGAAACGCGGCCCAAGCGTGGAACGGCGCCGACCAAAACGACCACGCCCACTCCGCCGCCGAGCACCACGGAAACGCGGGCACCGCGATCCACCGACAAGGATTGCGCCGATTTCCCCTCACAGGCCGCCGCGCAGGCCGAGCTCAAGAAGAACCCGCGAGACCCGCACAAGCTCGACGGTGACCACGACGGGTACGCCTGCGAATCCCGGTTCGGCGAACCCGCGAAATCGGGTCAGGTCAAGGTCAAACCCGTCGGCGGCGTCGCGACCGGCGGGGGCCCGGTCGAAACCAACGGCGGTTTCCCGGAGGTCGCCACGGTCGCGCTGACCGGCGCGGCGCTGCTGACCGCGACGGCCGCGGGCGCGTCACTGATGCTCCGGCGGCGTGCCGAGCGATGACCGGATCTTTCTGGCGCCGATGGCCGTTTCCGATGGTCATCGGCACCCTCATCGGGATGGTGTGCGCGGCCGTGCTGACCGCGTGCGCCGTCCCGCCGC
Source organism: Amycolatopsis sp. NPDC043889 (assembly GCF_056435645.1). Taxonomy (NCBI): domain Bacteria; kingdom Bacillati; phylum Actinomycetota; class Actinomycetes; order Pseudonocardiales; family Pseudonocardiaceae; genus Amycolatopsis; species Amycolatopsis sp. NPDC043889. The sequence goes on along the minus strand of NZ_JBWKEC010000001.1, from coordinate 316,708 downwards.
CGGGCAAGGTCGCGTCGCCCGCACCACCCACCACGGTGGCCTCGGCGATGTTTTCGGCCGTGGAAGCGCCACCGCTCGCGCCCGCACGGCCGTCGAGGCTCGAGATCCCGGCTATCGGGGTCAGTACCGGCGAGATCATCGACCTCGGCCTCGCCGGTGACGGCACCCTGGAGGTGCCGCACGACGCGATCACCACCGGCTGGTTCACCGGCGGCCCGGCACCCGGTAAGATCGGGCCCGCCGTCCTCGCCGGGCACGTCGACTACAAGAAGGTCCCCGGCGTCTTCGTCCGGCTCAAGGAACTCAAGGTCGGCGACGAAGCCCTGGTCCACCGTGAGGACGGGATCACCGCGGTGTTCACCGTGTACGCCGTCGAACGGCATCCGAAGTCGTCTTTCCCCACGGAGAAGGTCTACGGCGATACGACCGGGCCTGAACTGCGCTTGATCACCTGCGGCGGTGATTTCGACTCCTCGACCGGCAACTACCTCGACAACGTCGTGGCCTTCGCGAAGCTGACCCGCGTTTAGATTCTCCGGATGCGCACCGTCTACGTCGTCACGCATCCGGAGGCCACGCACCACGTCGATCGCCTGGTGGGCGGGTGGTTCGACGCCGAACTCACTCCTGCCGGAGAACGCGCGGCCGCCGCCGTCGCCGAGTCGCTGCGGGCGAAGGTGCCGGAACAGGTGGAGCTGTACTCCTCGGATCTGCGCCGCACCGTCCGGACGGCCGAGTTGATCGGTGAACGGCTCGGCGTGACCCCGATCCTGGACCGGCGGCTGCGCGAGAAGTCGTACGGGGAAGCCGGTGGCAGGCCGCAGGAGTGGCTGGACAGCCGGTTCGTCCCGCCTCCCGCCGTCGGGGACCGGCTGGGACACGACGAAGGAATCCCGGGCGCCGAAACCAAAGGAGCGATGGCCGCGAGGGTGTACGCGGCCATGGAGTCGATCCTGGAAAGCCGTTGCGAACACCAGATCGTCGTCACGCACGGTGGTGCGCTCACCTTCGTGATCGCCGCGTGGATCCGGATGCCGCTCGAGTCGGCCGGGTACGTCGACTTCCGCGGTTCACCCGGGAGCGTCACGGTGCTGCGTGAGGACGACTACTTCCACAACCGGCAGGTCGTGACGCTCGCCGGGATCGGCCATCTCCCGATCGGGGAGACCGATCGTTGATAGCCTCGGTACCAGCCGTGACGAGGGGAACACGCCGTGTGGGAAGCCGTTCTGGGTGAGGCCGTGAAAGCGCTGGCGGTCGGCGCCGGCGGCGGGGTGAAGGACCTGGTGGCCAAGCGGCTCGCCCGCCGCCGCACCGCACAGGACGTCGAGGCGCTGCTCGCGGATCCCGGCGGCGCCGAGCGGGCGGTCCGGGAACTGGTCGAAACCGATCCCGAATTCGCCGAGCGGTTGCAGGAGATCCTCGCGGGAGACGGCACCGGTGTTCGCGATGTGCCGGGCGCGCCCGCGCATTTCGTCGACCGGGACAGGGAACGGCGAAGCGCCTCGGGGCCGGGCGTCCACGTCATCACCGGTCCGCGCGGGGCCGGGAAGAGCGCGCTCGTGTACCGGCTCGCGGACGACCTCCGCGACCGGTACCCCGATCAGGTCTATGTCGACCTCTCGGACTATCGCGACGGCACCGTGCTGCGCCGCTCGGAGGTGGCGACCAGGGTCCTGCGCGCGCTCGGGGTCGAGACGAATCTGGTGACCACGAACACCGCCGAGCTGTGGGCCCAGTACCGGTCGGTCACCGCCCGGCGCCGGTTCCTCCTGGCACTGGACAACGCCGAAGTGGCCACGGACATCCGCGAACTGATCCCCTCGTCACCGTCGAGCCTGGTGCTGGTGACCGCCATCCGCCAGGACGACGACCTGCTGGCCGGCAACGTCGCTCCGCCGATCGAACTGGACTCCCTCGAACGGGACTTCGCGCTCGAACTCCTCGGCAAGGCGTCGGATCGGGCGGCCATCGAGGCGGAACGCGACTCCGCCGCCGAACTCGCCGCGCTGTGCGACCACATGCCGTTCGCCCTGGTGCAGGCCGGCGTCCGGATCCGCAAACGCCTGCGGCGCGGCCCTGGCGCGGTCGCCTCGGTACTGGCCGATTTCCGGCGGACCGGGGTGCTCGGCGGAGTCGACGTCATCGCGATGGCGTTCGAGCAGTCGTTCGCCGAGCTGTCCACCGACGCCGCGGAACTCTGCGAGGTGCTGGCGGCCCATCCCGGCCCCGACTTCACGACGGCGTCGGCGACCGCGGTCTTCGGCGAACCCGCCGAAGACGCGCTCGACGAACTCGCGGACGCCGGGTTCCTGGCGCCCACGGGCACTCCCCGGCAGCGGCTGTTCAACCTGATCCGCGAGGGGGCGCGCCGGCGCGGGAGCCGGGACGTCGTGACCGATCGCGCGTTGGTCTTCTTCCGCGACCAGGCCGTCGCCGCGGACCACCTCACCAGCCCGGACCGCCTGCGCCGCTACGCGCCGATTTCCGTGCCCACCCCGGATTTCGAGCGGAAGGCGCCGCTCGACTGGGTCGAGGACGCCCGGGAAACCTATGGCGCACTGGCGTATCAGGCCTTCGAGCGGGAACGGGACGTCGAACTCGGGCAAATCTGCGGCGCGCTGGAAGTGCTCATGCTCAACCGTGGGCACCACCGGCTCTTCGCCCACATCAACCACTGGGGCCTGCTCGCGGCGAGGCGGCATGGCGATCCGGCCCTGACCACGAGGATCCTCAGCCAGCAAGGCCGTACTTTCTTCCTGCTGCACGACTTCGACCGCGCTCAGCCGCTGCTGGAGGAGGCTCTCGAAACGGTCCGGACCCTGGACGACCCGGCGCTGGAGTCGTCCGTGCAGGAGTTCTGCGGCCGGTTTCACGAAGAGAAAGGGCTCCTCCCGGCCGCCGCGGACTTCCTCCGGCGAGCCGTGACGCTGGACCGCGCGATGGCCGAAGCGGGCCGCCGGTCACTCGGCATCCACAGCCGCATGCTGGCGAACGTACTGCTGAAAGCCGGTGCGTACGAACACGTCTGGGCGTTGCTCGCCGAATCCGCACGGCAGTTCCCCGCGTCCGACAGCCGGAACCTCGGCCGGGTGTCGATGGTGCGGGCCAAGTACCTCCGGACGATCGGCCACTACGACGACGCCGAACGCGAATTGCTCGAGGCGTGGCGGCTGGTGTCCGGTGCGACGCAGTACACGGCGGAGTTCGAGGAGGAGTTCGGCAGGCTTTTCGCGGCTCGGGGGGACCACGGCCGGGCGCACACGCACTTCCAGCGTGCCTGGCAGACGTACTTCGACGCGGGGCATCCGCGGGAGGCCGAGTTCCGTTCGGTCTTGGCTAACACCGGGCGACGGTGACCGGCTGCCCGTTGACCGCGTGCGTCCCTGCGACGTCCGCGTGCGAGACGAGCAGAAGGTAGAGATGACTCGCCAGCAGTGTCGGATCCGTTTCCGCTGACAGCAGGAAATCGCCGCGATCCCGGATCCGCGCGAGACAGCCGCCGGGGGCGGGAGCGGCGACGAGCCGGGCGAGCGGCCAGTGGGTGAGCAGCTCGTCGAACCGGCCCGGGTCCTCGGCGAACACGATGGCCGCACCGTCCAGGTCACGCAGGGTCGCTTGATCGGCGTGGGCGAGAACATGCCGGTGGCGCAGGCCTTCCGGCCGGGTGGACGCGGGAAACCGGACCACTTTCCCGGTTTCGTCCCATCCGGCGGCGAGCGCGGCCACCGGATGGGTCACCGGTGCCGGAGCGGGCACGGGCGGGAAGACGGGACGGGGATCCGGCCGCTTCAGATCGAGGAGGTCGTAGAGCACATCGCCCAGCCGCGGACCGCTCGCGGCGTCCTCGACGGCTTGGTCGATGATCGGCCGGTAGCGATCCGGCACATGGTTCGCGATGGTCGCGTCGATCTGCTCGCGCAACCCCGTTTCCGCCACTTCGGCCGTGGCCCGCGTCAGCATCGCGAGGGGCGAGTCGTCCACCGTCGTGATCGCGGCGGACGGGGCGAGGAGGACGGGTTTGCCCGCCGCGGCGGCGTACAACGCGGCGGAACCCTGATCGGAGAGCACGCAATCCGCCGCCAGCAGCGCGGCTTGCCAGCCGTGGTCCGGGGGAATGAGCGTGAGCCCCGCGGCGAGTTCCGGGCGCAGCCACGACTCCAGCTGCCACGGGCCGTGCGCCGCCCACACCCCGGGATGCAGGGTGAGGACGATCTGGTAGTCGTCGAGCGGCAGTTCGGTCAGCAGCCGGTGAGGCAGGCGCGGATGCCTGGCGTAGAGCGAATGCCTGCCCCAGGTCGACGCGATCGCGACGACCCTCCGGTTCCCGGCGCCGAGCGCCGCGCGGTAGGCCGCCACCCGGTGCCTGCTCGCCATCATCCGGTCGTGACAGGGATCGCCGACGACGACCGCCCGGTCCAGCGCCTCCGGGCAAGCCGATTTCAGCTGTTCCCGTTGCACGGAGTGCGAAAGCGCGATCGCCGCCGGTATCACCCGGTCGTGGTGCAGGAGCCGATCCGGGTCCATCCCCGACGTGACTCGTCCGCCCGGGTAGTACTTCTGGTAACCGATCCCGTGCGGCACCAGCAGAATCGGCCCGTTCAGCTCGTGAAGGGCGTCGTTCTCGCTCGCCGCGAGGATGAGGTCGAAGGTGTTCTTCGCGGCCTGTTCCCACGGGGTGACGGCGACACGCAGGGCCCGCAACGCGTCACTCACCCCGGCCGAAAGGATCCCCGGCCGGGCCTCGTCGAAGGTGAAGGTCGTCTGGATCCGGAGATCGGCGCTCGTCAGGGTCAGGATGTCCTGAAGCCGGTTCAACGTCGTCAACGTCCGGACGACCACGAGGAGCTGTCGTTCGGGAGCGTTGGTCAACCAGGAGCGGAATCCCGGGTCAACCGGGACCTTCGGCCAAAACGACGGGGGGATGCTTTTTTCGCGCACTACCTGTCCCGGCGCGCGATCCACGCCGCGGCCTGCGTGCGGCGCTGCATGCCCAGCTTCGCGAGGACCGACGTCACGTAGTTCTTCACCGTCTTCTCGGCGAGGAACAGGCGTTCCGCGATCTCGCGGTTGGACATGCCCTGCCCGATCAGCTCCAGCACCTCGCGCTCGCGTTCGGTGAGGGAACCGAGTTCGTCCTCGGGCGGATGCCGCAGCTTGTCGAGCACCCGTGCCGTCGACAGCGGGTCGAGCAGCGACCGGCCGGCCGCGACCTCGCGGACCGCGTTGACGACGTCCTGGCCGCGGACCTGTTTCAGCAGGTACCCGGCGGCGCCCGCCATGATCGCGCCGACCATGGCCTCCTCGTCGTCGAACGCGGTCAGCATCAGGCACTGCGGCGGGTTCGGCTTCGAGCGCAGCTCGCGGCAGAGCGCGATGCCGTCGCCGTCGCCGAGCCGCACGTCGACCACCGCGACGTCCGGCTCGACGTGCATCGCCACGGCCAGGGCCTCGTCGACCCCGCTCGCTTCGGCGACGACCTCGATGTCGGGCTCGTCGGTGAGGAGGTCACGCAGGCCGCGCCTCACCACCTCGTGGTCGTCGATGAGCAGCACCTGGATCGGCATACCCTCACGTTACTTCGCGGCGGCCCAGTAAATCGCCTTGGCCACTTGCGAGTACAAGCCCTTCGGGTGATCGCGGAACAGCGGTTCGGTGCCGAACAGCACCGCCCGCCCGCCGAGTCCCGAGGTCCCGGACACGACCGCGGCCTGTCCCGCCGCCTGCAGCGGCCCGCCCGTCCCGTCGTCCTGTGTCCGCCAATGGCCCGCGACCAGCGGATTCCCGCTCGCGTAGCGTTGCTCGACACTGACCGAGGAGCCGAGATCGGTGAACCAGAACGGTCCGTAGACGAACGAGTCCGGCAGCGCGCCGCTCCCCACCGGGCCGGTCCCGTTGACCACCGAGACGACGCCGTTCCCGTCCTCCCAGCCCGCGACCGGACGCGCTTCGAGAAGTCCCACGTCGGTGTTGAACCGCGCGCCCGTGGCACCGCGGGTGACCACGCCGCCGCGAGTGAGGAAGGCACGCAGAGCGTCCTTCGCGGCCGGATTGAGATCGGTGTAGCGCAGTCCTGATGAGACGAACAGCAGGTCCACCCTGGACCAGTCGAAGCCGGCGTTGAGCACCGCCGCGGACACCGGTCGCACGTCGAAGCCCATGTCCCGCAGCGCTTTCAGCTCGTCCGGTCCGACGGCGGCCGCGATGGTCTTGCGGGTCAACGGTGTCGCCGTCCCGCGTGCTTCGGTGAACCGGACGCCGTAGCGGTCCGCCACCTCGGCGGCCGCCGGGCGGGCCGACGCGGCGACGATGATCGTGCCGTCGTCCGCACGTCCCAGCGCGAGGCCCCGGTTCAGCAGGTCGTTGACGGCGCTGACGTCCTTGCCGTCGACGAGCTTCAGCGCGAGGTCGCGGCCGGGCGCGGCGTCGATGCCGCCGGTCGGCGACGCGGCGACGACGTCGTGCGCCCGGACGTCGAGCCTGCCTTGCTTCACGATGTCGACCGACGCGCCCCACAGCAGGCGGTGGCTCCAGCCGGAGATGTCGTACATGACCGGCACCTTCGCCGAGATGTCGCTGCCCTGTTCCAGCATCACGTTCGCCAGGCCGCGTTTCGGCTGGTGCATGTCGACCACGTACGAACCGGCCGGATACCGGCGCCCGGCCAGCGAGAACGGGCGATCCGCCTGCCGCACGCGGACGTCGTTGGCCACCAGGTGGTCGACGAGACGCGAAGCGGCGACGGCCGAACGCTGGTCCGCGCCGGCGGGGATGACGTACGCGCGCGGGAACTCCGTGCGGTAGCGGTCTTCCGGCCCGAAACCGGGCACGAATCCGTCGGGGATCTCACGCTGCGCCTCGCCCGCCGTGCCGCGGCGGAACATCTCGATCTGGTTCGCGATGAGCTCACCGCGATTGCGGTCGACGTACCGCAGCGTGCTGCCGATGGTGGCTTCGACGACCTCGGTGTTGATCACCGCTCGCCGCTGGAGCTCCGCCACCGGCCGCGTTTCGTAGTCGGCGTTGTTGACCCGCATCGGGATCTCGATCGTGAAGGACACCGCGCCGTGGTACATCGCGTACTGGGCGGTGTAGATCGGCGCCCAGCCGTCCCAGCTGCCGGGTTCGTAGTCGCGGAACGGGATCTCGGGTTTCGCCGTTTCCGGCCGTCCGAGCGCCTTGACCGCCTGCTCCATGCCGAGCCCGTTGGCGTACCCGTGCTTGATGTAGAGGTCGAAGTCGTAGTTCTGGCCGTGCGGCGGGGTGGTCGGTTCGATGAGCGTGTTCGCGACGTAGCCGTGTTCGTCCAGCATCATCAGCGGCTGCTTGCCGATGGCGATCCCGCGCATGGCCCGCACTTCCGGCTGCGACGCGGTGACGAAGTCGCGGTTCGGGTCGAACCCCTGCGACGTCTGCCGCGTACCGGCGACGCGACCGTCCGGATTGGCCGTGACGTTGAAGTAGAAACGGTTCCGTTTCAGCAGTTCGGCCGTCGTGCGATCGGTCGACGTCGCCAGCTTCTCGATGACGCGGAGCGCGCCGTCGGTGCCTTCCCATTCGTTGCCGTGGATGTTGTTGTTGATCCACACCGGCGCCTTGTAGCCGTGGCGCAGGAACGGGTCGCGCGCGGCGCGGGCCGGGTCGTTCTCGATCAGCGAGCGCCAAGCGTCCTGCCGCCGCGTCTCGGCGGGACTCTCCGGCGCGGTGAGCGTCACCAGGTAGAGGTCCCGGCCGAGGCCCGACTGTCCGGCGATCTCGACCGAGATCCGGTCGCTGCGCGCCTGCAACGCGTTCAGTTTCGGCGCGATCGCGTGATACGGCGCGAGCCCGAGCTTGATCGACTTGTCGGCCGTGTTCTCCGGGTACACGCGCAGCTGGGTCTTGCGCGGATAGCCGGAACGGTCGCCCGCGAGGTTCTCGCCCGCCGCGGCCCGCGCGACGCCCATCGGCTGATCGGTCGCGGCGACTTCATTGCGTTCCGGCCCGTTGCCGGGGTCCCGATGCGGTGCGGTCGGTGGCGGCGCCGCGTACGCCGGCGCGGCGACCGCGCTCAGGGACAACACGAGGGCCAGGAACACGGTGCGGGCCGAACGCGACAAGGGGCCACCTCCAGGGACGTCGGCACAGTGTTTCCGCCGAACGAACGCCCCACAAGACCCGAAAGGCGGCTAACCGGGCGCCGGGAAGCGGATTTCGTTCCGGTCGATCTTGGCGTTCGCCGCCTCGATCAGGTCCACACCGAGGCTGTTCGCGAGCTGGAGGAGGTACAGCGTGACGTCGGCGATCTCGTCGACGACGTTGTGTGCCAGTTCAGGGTCGGAGCGCCACTTCGCGGACTCCTCCGGGGTGAGCCACTGGAACAGCGAAGTCAGCTCGCCGACTTCGCCGGACAGCGCCATGACCAGGTTCTTCGGTGTGTGGAACGGTTCCCAGTCCCGTGCCGCGGCGAAGTCGCGGAGACGCTGGTTGAGGTCGTCGAGTGTCACGTGCCGTGCCTACCAGATCGTCACGGTGCGCTAACGGCCGTATGGCGGACGAGCGTTGACGTGCAAAGTGCAACTTGCATAACGTCGGCCGGCGTCGGGAGACCGATCCGGAAGGAAAGCCTTGACGTATCAGCGAAGCCTTCGGTCTCGCATGCTCTCCATCGCGTTCGTGCCGAGCGCGGCCTTGGTGCTCGTCGCGTTGTTCATCGGCGGTTTCCTCGTCCAGCAGGCCATCGAGGACCGCGACGACGCCGAGAACGGAGCGGTCACCCTCGCCGGGGCGAGCCGGGTGATCGCGTCGCTGCAGCGGGAGCGGGCGTTCGCGTTGAAGGCGCCGGGCAGCCGCTCCGCCACCTACACCGCGTACGCCGATCGCATCGACACCTCGCTTTCCTCCCTGCGCGAGATCGCCCGGGCCGCCCCTGACGCCGAGGTCGGCTACCAGCAGACGATCGCCGTCGAACTGCTCACCGCCGTCGAAGGCATGGACCGCAGCGATTCCCTCGCGGTCGCCGGGATCGACGACGCGGGGCGGCGCGACTACGCCGCCGCCGTGGGCGCCTACCGGTCCAGGCTCGACGCGATCGCCGGAAAACTCACGGAAAGTAGCCGGAAGACCTACCGGGATCTCGTCGGGAGCGAGGACTGGGGCCGGTTCCGCGCGGTCGAATCCGCGTTGAGCGCGGCCACGCCGCCGCCTGTCGGCCAGGACGCCTGGCGGGTCGCGGCCGGCGTCGTCGGCCGGACCCTCGGCGACCTCGCCGCGCGCCAGATCGAGTACTCGGCGCAGCTCGCGATCGACGGCGGGCGGCGGGTGCTGAGCGGCGCCCTCGCCGCCGCCGCGGCGATTTCGCTGCTCGCGGCGGTGGTGATGGCGATCGTCATGCAGCTCGCCCGCCGGCTGCCGATCCCGGCCGTCCGCTGCCCTTCGCGCCTCGAAGCGACGCCGCTGACCTGGTCACACCTGGTGAGCGATTACGCCGAAAAGAGCACGCTGTTGGCCCACACGAGTCGGCGAAGTGGTCGGGCAGACTTGTCCGGGTGAGTTCCCCGACGGATCTGCGCCCCTACCTGCGTACCTTGGACGCGGAAACGCTGGCGGACCTGCTGCACGCCCAAGCCGAGCGTGACCCTGCGTTACGGCAGGCCCTGGAGAACCGCTTCGCCACCCAGGGGAGTGACGTCGCCGAGGCGCACCGCCTCCTCGACACCGCCGTGCTGGCGGGCAACGTCGAGTACGCCGCGAAGGTCGGCTCCGTCCTCGACACGCTCCAGCGGCTTCTCGACGCCGGCAGCCGGGCGGATCTCGCTCCGCTCGCCCGCCGGACCGTGGACGACATCAGCGAGATGCTGGAGCAGATCGACGACGCCTCGGGCGAGGTCGCGGACCGGCTGGACCGGGCCGTCGAGCTGTACGCGCGGGCCTGCGTGGCGCACCCGCCGGATCCGGAGAGCCTGGCCGCCTGGATCCTCGAAGTGGAGTTCGACGGCCCCGGCTGGCCCGTCATCGAGCTGGCCGACTTCGCCTCCGCGTTGGGGGACAAGGGAATCGCGCGGATAAAGTCCACTGTGGATGGTGTGTTGGCGGAGCATCCGTCCGGGGCGAAACGCGAGACCGCCGAGCGGCTGCGCGAGGAGCTGGCGGAGGTGTCCGGCGACGTCGACGCGCTCGTCGCGATCCTCGCCGCCAAGCCGCCGCGGGTGGACGTCAGTCTCAAGATCGTGCGCGTGCTGCGCGCGGCGGGGCGGCACAGCGAGGCCATCGCGCATGCGGCGCGGGCGCTCACGCACGATAAGAAAGAGGAGGCGCCTCCGCTGGAGGAAGAGCCGGTTCCCTTGTCGCGTAAGGACTTCGACGAGAACCCCACGGCCGCGACGTACCTCGCGCTGCGCGCGGAGTCGCTGGAAACCGGGCGCTGGGTCGCGCAGCGGAAGACCGCGCTGGCCCGGTTGCGTGAACTCGCCGCCGGGAGCACGGAGGCCGCCGACGAACTCGTCCGCGCGTTGCTCGGCGAGGACCGCGCCGACGAGGCATGGCGGGCGGCCGTGCGCTTCGAGGCGTCTTTGCCGGTGCGTGTCGAACTCGCGGATTCCCGTTCCGTCGCCCATCCGGCCGAAACCATTCCCGTATACCGGGACCATGTCGAAGAATTGATCACGCGGAAGGATCCGAACGCCTACCGCGAGGCGGCCCGGCAACTGCGCAAACTGCGCACGGCGCACAAAAAGGCCGGTACGGCTGAAGAATTCAGCTCGTACCTCGGCACATTGGTGGAAATACACAAACGCAAGACCCGGCTGATCGCCGAGGTCAAAGCGGCGAGAATCGCGATTCCCAAACCGGTCAGGGCGTAACCGCGCCCGTCGCCTGTCGTTGTTCGCAGTGAACCGAGGAAACCCGGCGAAGAGGGTGAAGTCGCGGTGGTCGGTGAACCGGTGTCCGCCCGCGTCCGGGACTCCGTGTTCCGCGCCCGCGACCACCGCGACGAGCCCGGCCGGGTCCGCGTGAAAACATGTCGCCATGAGTCCGGTCAGCCGTGCGCGCAAGAAGGCAGCCCAGCCCTCCACTCCGAGTGTGACGGGCCTCTTCAAGGACGTCCTCCGGGACTTCTCGACCCTTGGTGCCGAACCCGAGGTGCTCGACGTCGAGCTGCTGACCTCCGAGGTGCTCGGCCAGTGGTGGGAGATCGAGCTCGAAGAGGACGAAACGCCGCTGGGCCTGGAGCTCATCGCGTTCGCCGAGCGGAAGATCACCCCCGCCGCGGCCGCGCTGCTCGCCGGGCTGAAGGTCTTCGCCGAGACCGAGGAGGAGCGCGAGGCGGCCGCTTCGGCGCTGAACACCGTGCTGGGCCGCGGGATCCCGGAGCCGGAATGGGTGGCGGAGCTGGCCGCGGTGACCATCGGGGAGTGCTGGCGGACCGGTGACGTCTTCGGCGACGAGTCCTCTCTCCTGTGCGTCTTCTCCCGCGGCGGTGCCGAGCACGGTTTGCTCGCGCTGGTCGACTTCACCGAGGGCGGCCGGATCCGCGACGTCGTCGTGGTCGACAAGCCGCAGGACGTGCTGGCCGAGATGCGGCAGCAGGCCGCCGACGACCCGGAGCTGGTCACGCTGGAGCGGGTGCTGCCCGAGCGTGCCCACCAGCTGCTCGCGGACGGGCTGGCCGCGACGGACGTCGTCGAAGAGCCCGACGTCAGCGAGGACTACGCGCGGTTCCACGCGCTCGCGCTGGCGTGGATCCGGGCGCTGCCCGCTCCCGAGCCGTCGCCCGAGATCACCGAATGGCCCGAGCAGGTCCGCGAAGAGGTCGTGGCCGACTTCATCGGGTCCGGACTCGTCGAGGACACGGAGGCGACGCGGTTCTACGCGCGCTTGCTCGTCGACTACGGCTGTGAGACCGAGCCGGGCAGCCCGCTGCGGGTCGGCCCCGAGAAGCTCGCCCGGTTCCTCGAATCACTGCTGGACGGCGAGTTCGAGATCGACGAGGCCTACGAAGACGCGCTGGAGCCCGCCCTGCTCGGCTGGGTCACCTGGGCCGCCGACCGCGCCGGACTCCCCGAGGCCGCGCGTGTCGCGCTGCTGGAGAGCGCGACCGAGTTCCTGGAGGAATTCGCGCAGGACGAGGATTCCGCGCTCGACGTCTACTTCGACGGCTCCGAGGGGATCGAAGACCCGGCGGACCTCGCGGAAGCCCTGGCGCGCCGGATGTTCGCCGTCCCGACGGTCTACGCGGAGATCGGTGACGAGGAGCTGGAGCTCGAACCCGCCGACCCCGAACAGCGCCGCCTGCTGGTGATCGGCGAGCACCCCGAATACCACGAGGCGCTGGCCGAGGAGACCTTCGACGGCGAACCGCGGATGCGGCTCGCGCTCAAGACCACGATCGTCGACCAGCTCTGGGCCGACGAGCCCGCCGAGGTCTGGCAGGCCGTGCGGCGGCTGAGCGAGACCGGGCAGGAGCGCGAGGAGATCTTCGACCGCCTCATCGACGCGCTGTCCGCCCAGCTCACCGAAGCGGGCGAGCACGAGATGGACTACGACATCGACGACTACCGGAAGGCGCTCGGCGAGCTCGCCTGACACCCGTTTTCCCCGGTCACCCCCCTCCAGCCCTTGCCAACCCACCTAGTTCTGTCTAGTCTGTCTAGATGAAAGCAGCAACCTGGCAAGTGCAGGACGCCAAGCAGCGGCTGAGCGAGCTGCTGCGCCGAGCCGCGTCCGATGGGCCGCAGTTCGTCACGAAACATGGGGAGGAGGTGGCCGTGGTGCTGGACATCGTGGATTACCGCAGGTTGACCGGAAGTGGCGAAGCCGTCGATTTCAAGCTCGTGCTCTCCGGGGAGCAGCATCATCCCGAGTACGGGGAGGCGCTGGCCGACGTACTGGAGGAGATCGCCGCCGAACGAGCGGAAGACCTGCCGAGGGATGCCGTGGAGGTGAGCGGGTGAGCTTTCTGCTGGACACGAACATCGTGTCCGAGGCTCGGCGCCGCACGCCGAACCCGGGTTTCGCCCGGTGGTGGGGAGGGGTGTCGTCGAGCAGGCTCTATCTGAGCGCGCTGACGGTGGGGGAAATCGAGAGGGGGATAACGAAACTCAGGCATCGAGGGGAGCGGGACAGGGAGCGTGCGGAGGCGCTGGCCGATTGGCTGGCCGGGCTCACCGCGCAGTTCTCGGAACGGATCCTTCCGGTGACCGCCGAAATCGCGGCCGAATGGGGCAGGCAGTACGCGCCGCGGAAGGTGCCGTCGATCGACGGGCTGATCGCCGCGACCGCCCGGGTCCACGAGCTGACCCTGGTCACCAGGAACCTCGCCGACATGGCCGGGCTCGGCGCGCAGGTGCACAATCCGTTCGATTGAGCCGAGCTCCGCGGGGATCAAGACGTCCGGACGCCTTGATCGGCCGGAGTTCAGCTCACCGGGGTTCAGCCCAGCGGTGCCGCGGGAGTGCCCTTGCTCTCCGTGACTTGTGGCTTCTTCCGGCGACGGTCACCGCGGGCGTCGTCGAAGTCGACGACGAAGGCGCCGGCGGCCATGGCCACCAGGAGTGCGAGTCCGAGAATCGAGCCGACCCAGGTCAGGATGGTCGAGAACATCGTGAGCCTCCTCCCTGCTCAAGGTCCTTTCGAGACCTCGTGAACCCTTGACACAAGGGTCGCCTCGGGGGGCTGTAGCCGGTATCGGCCAACCGGTTACACGTACTGTGCGTGGATCGGCCGATCGGCCGAGGAAAGCCACCGGCCGACAGCGGTGCGCGACCGGCGGGCACCACAGGCTCTCCCGTGGTGCGAAGGCTGGTCCTTGTGAGGGAACAGCCGGAAGCCGCCCGCGTGAACGGCTTACGGCGAAGTGATCTTGGCCGTCGTCGTGAACGTTCGCCGTGAGTAGAGAATCCGTGGGTGCCCGGTTACGCGGCGTTGTGGTCTCGAAGACGTGACACTCGTGATCAGAGCCGGAACTCGCGTACTGGGCGCCGGACTCTGGTGTGCGGAGTCCGATCACGCGAGTTACGCCTTCGATCACGCGAGTTACGCCTTCGATCACGTGAGTTACGGGTCCGATCACGCGAGTTCCGCCTTCGATCACGTGAGTTGCGGCTCCGGCCTCAGAGCTTGCGCAGCCGGACCCGGTTGATCGCGTGGTCGGCGTCCTTGCGGAGGACGAGGGTCGCCCGGGGCCGCGTCGGTTTGATGTTCTCCATCAGGTTCGGCTCGTTGATCGTGCGCCACAGGTGGCGTGCCTCGGCACGGGCCTCGTCGTCCGGGAGGCCGGCGAAGTGGTGGAAGTGCGACGCGGGGTCCGCGAAAGCGGTGTGCCGCAGCTTGAGGAAGCGCTCGATGTACCAGCGTTCGATGTCGGTCGTCGGCGCGTCCACGTAGATCGAGAAGTCGAACAGATCGGAGACAGTGAGCCGAGGGCCGGGCTGAAGGACGTTCAACCCTTCGAGGATCAGGATGTCGGGCCGCTGAACGACCTGTTCCTCGTCGGGAAGGATGTCGTAGGCGAGGTGCGAGTACACCGGAGCGCTGACCCGGTCCGCCCCGGACTTCACCTCGGTGACGAACCGCAGCAGCGCCCGCCGGTCGTAGCTTTCCGGGAAACCTTTGCGGTGCATGATCCCGCGCCGCACCAGTTCCGCACGCGGGTAGAGGAAGCCGTCGGTGGTGACCAGGTCGACCCTGGGGTGATCCGGCCAGCGGGCGAGCAGGGTGCGCAGGATGCGCGCGGTGGTCGACTTGCCGACGGCGACACTGCCCGCGATCCCGATGATGTACGGCACCTTGGTGCCCCGACTGTCTTCACCGAGAAAGGTGGTGGTGGCCTCGTACAACCGTTGCCGGGCGGCGACCTGGAGATTGATCAGCCGGGAGAGCGGCAGATAGACCTCGGCGACCTCGGCCAGGTCGACCTGTTCGCCGAGACCGCGCAGCCGCAGCAGTTCCGCGGCGGTCAGCGGCAGAGGAGTCGACCTGCGCAACTCGCGCCACTGCTCACGGTGCAGCTCGACGTAGGGACTGAGCTCACGGACCCGCGGCATCGCACACTCCTCGCCCGTCGCCTGCGCTGGCGCCGTACAAAACCGTGTTGACGAGTTCTCGGCGGGTGAACGTGCCTCGAACCGGATGAAGCCGCTTTAACGGTAGGGCTTACGGCTCGTGAACGCGCTGCGATGTGATGTACCCCGCTTCAGGGCGTTACCATCCGTTACGGGTACGGCCCGGCGTGAAGACCTCGTTCCACGCGGCGGCGACCTGCCGTGCGCAGGACGCGGGCGCGACCTCGCCGAAGCCGGTACCGAGTCCGGGCATCGCGATCGTGTGCACGAGATCACGGACCCGGCCCTGGTCGAGCCTGCCGTCGCGCCACTGCTGGAACACCGCCCTGGCGGCCAGGTACGGATGCACGGTGTCACGCGGGAGGCGTTCGCCGGGTTCCCGCGTCGTCGGCGCGCTGATCAGCCAGGCGGGCTCGGCCTCGCCGGTGGGCACGATAACCGCTTCGCCGATCGGGAGCTCCCCGCCGTGGTAGGCGAGCACGGCGCTGCGCACGTTCTGCTCGACCTCGGGATAGGCGCGGGCGTACACGGCGTCGATGCCGCCGCGCATCCAGCCGTAGGAGTTCGCGGGGCTGACGACGGCCTGCGCGACGACGTCGAGCACGGACCCGCGGTGCACGAAGACCCGGCCGTCCACAGTGTCCGCGACGGTCGTCCAGGCTTGTGCGAGCAGGTCATCGACGGCGCAGAGCACCAGCTCCGGAGTGGGGCGGTCCGACGGGGGAGCGAAGGAGGAGCCGGTGTCCTCGTGGCCGGTGCGCGTGCCCGGTTCGGCGGTCACGCCCTAAGCATGGCAAAAAAAGCCACCCGGCGTAACCGGTGCGCGTACCGGCTGTCCGAGTGAAAGTCGCCATCCGCGCCGTGCGTAATCTGGCGGGGTGTCACGGATCGCTTACTTCGGCCCCCAGGGAACCTTCACCGAACAGGCCGCGCGCCGGCTCGCCCCCGGGGAGGAGCTGATCCCGGCGGAGACCATCCCGGCGGCGCTGGCCGCGGTGCGCTCGGGCGCGGCCGACGCCGCGTGTGTCCCGATCGAGAACTCCGTGGAGGGCGCGGTCACCGCCACCCTCGACAGCCTGAGCGAGGCCGAGCCGGTCGTCGCGGTGGCGGAGGTGCTGCTGCCGGTCCACTTCAGCGTGCTGACCCGGCCGGGCACCACCGAGATCCGCACCGTGGCCAGCCATCCGCACGCGCTCGCCCAGGTCCGCCACTGGGTCGAGGCGAATCTGCCGGGTGCGCGCCCGGTCGCCACGTCGTCCACGGCGGCGGCCGCGGTCGCGGTCGACGCGGGCGAGTTCGACGCCGCCGTCACCGCGCCGGTCGCCGTCGAGCACTACCCGCTGGAGGTGCGGGCCACCGAGGTCGCCGACGTCCGCGACGCCAAGACCCGGTTCATCCTCGTCCGCACGCCCGGTGAGCTGCCGGAGCCGACCGGGGCGGACCGCACGTCGATCGTCGCCGCCGCGACGAACCGGACCGGCGCCTTGGCGGAACTGCTCACCGAGCTGGCGGTCCGCGGGATCAATCTCACCAAGCTGGACGCCCGCCCGACCAGGAACAACTTCGGCGAGTACCGCTTCTTCATCGACTTCGAGGGACATGTGGCAGAGCCCCGGATCGGCGACGCGCTGGCCGCGTTGCGCCGCCGGTGCCGGAACGTGCGGTTCCTCGGCTCCCACCCGCGCGCGGACAACGGCACGACCGAGATCGAGCCGGGCGTCGCCAACGAGGATTTCACCGACGCGATCGCCTGGGTCGAGTCGGTACGGAAGGGAGCACAGGCGTGAAACTTCTCCTCGTCCGCCACGGCCAGACCGACGGCAACGTGCGGGGCGCGCTCGACACGGCGCTGCCGGGGCCACCGCTCACCGAGCTGGGCCGCGAGCAGGCCCAGGACCTCGCGAAGCGGCTGGACGGCGAGCCGATCGTCGCGGTCTACGCCTCGCAGGCGATCCGCGCCCAGCAGACCGCCGCGCCGCTGGCGGCGAAACTCGGCTTGGACGTCCAGGTCCTCGACGGCGTGCACGAGGTCGCGGCGGGCGACCTCGAAGGCAAGACGGACAAGGACTCGATCACGACCTACATGAGCGTCGTGCGCCGGTGGACGCTCGGCGAGCTCGACCCGCCGATCCCCGGCGGCGAGACCGGTGCGCAGGTCCGCGCCCGCGTGCTCGACGCGGTCGCCCGGCTGCGTGCCAAGCACGAGCAGGCCGACCCCGACGGCACGGTGGTGCTGGTGAGCCACGGCGGCGCGATCCGGCTGGGCGGCGAATGGCTCGCCGGGAACGTGACCGCCGAGGTCGCCAACCAGGGGCTCGTGCCGAACACCGGGATCGTCGAGCTCGTCGCGACCCCCACCGGCTGGAGCTGTCTCACTTGGGCGGAGGCCCCCGTCGAACCCTGATCAGGGACGTTTGCCTCCGCGCCCGCCGGGGAATACACCCCACAAGATCGATTAACACCTTGTGGGGAATTAACCGGTGGAGCGCAACCCCCACGGCGGACAACACGTCTACTGGACGGTGGGTCACCCGGCAGCGTCGGACTACAGGGAGGCGAATGACCATGGTTCGTTCGAAACTGATCTCCATCGGCGGTCTCGTCGCGGGTACCGCCGGGCTTCTGCTGCTCAGCGCCTGCGGTGCGGAGACCGCGCCCGTCGCGCAGAACACGTCCGCGTCGCCGTCCGGTTCGGCGCCGGACACCTCCGCCGCGCCCAGCGCGAGCTCTTCGAGCCCGGCGCCTGCCCCGCAGCCCGTCCAGCCGCCCGCGCAGGCGCCGAAGAACGACGGGCTGTGCAAGGCCGGCGACGTCAAACTGTCCGTCAAGGACAGTGACGCCGCCGCGGGCACGGTGTACCGCAAGCTCGTCATCACCAACGCGAGCGGACACCCGTGCACCGTCCAGGGCTTCCCGGGCATCTCGTACGTGACCGGCGCCGACGGCCACCAGGTCGGTGAGGCCGCGTACCGCGACGGCGCCAAGGGTGGCCCGGTCCAGCTCGCCAATGGGGAGAGCGCGATCGCCGACGTCGGTTTCGTGAACGTCCGCAACTACGACGAGGCGGTCTGCAAGCCCACCGAGACCCGAGGGCTGCGGGTGTACCTGCCGCAGGAGACGGCGTCGAACTTCGTGCCGGTGCAGGGACTCGGCTGCGCCGGGAAGATTCCTGGCAATCAGCTGACCGTCAAGACCGTCCACAAGGGCTAGAGCTGGGCACAGAGCTGTTCGGCCTGCGCCAGATGCCGCTGTCCCGAAATCTGGTTGAAGTGCAGGCTGAACACCATCCGGCTGACCCCGTCGATATGTTCGGCCAGCGGCCGGTAGGTGTCCTTGGCGGCGGCCGCCGCGGCGGAGAGTTCGCGTGCGGCCGTCATCCGGTGCAGGACTTCGGGGGCGAGGACGGCCACGGTCCGTTCGCCGGGTGCGGAGTCGGTGGTGTCCGGGATCGTGCCGATCCTCGCCAGCGCCGAGCAAGCGTGCTTCGCGTCTTCGAGCGCCCCCGCGTTGACGCCCGAGAGCGCCCACAGCATGCCGATCACGCCACCGCCGATCACGAAACCGGCGACGGCGGTCAGTACTTGCGGCCGTCTCGAAGGTTCTGTCGTCCCCACGCCGGCCTCCGGCACCAGTGTCTGCTGCATCGCGGACCTCCCCGTCACCCGTGGCGGTGATGGGCTATTTCAGCACCAAAGGCCTTTGTTTTCACCGGTCTCGGTGGAGAACCCGCTCCTCCGTGGCCGATTCGTCATCGAAGGTTCCTTGCCGTAACGAGACGAACGCGAAACCGGCTACTCCGAACAGCAGCAGCCCGGACGTGAGGAACGTCCTGGCCGGGGAACCGAGGGCGTGGGTGAGGACGCCGCCGAGCAGGGCGCCCACCGGGATCGCACCCCAGACGACGGTGCGCCACACGCCGAGGACCCGGCCGAGCAGGTCGCCGGGGACGAGCGTGTGCCGCGCCGTCCCGAGCACGATGTTCACCGCGACCACGGCGGCCGCGAACAGGCCGAACAGTGCCGCACCCGCCACCGGCGAGCTCGTCAGGCCCATCCCGGTGAACGCCGCGCCGCAGCAGGCCGTGCCCCCGACGAGCACCGCGCGCCGGCTGGTCGCCTTCACCAACCGAGGGGCGAGGGCCGCGCCGAGCAGGCCGCCGATGCCGCCGACTAACGCGAAGAGCCCAAAGGCCGCTTCGCTGAGACGCAGGTACTCGATCGCGTAGAGCACCAGCTGCGCCTGCGCGAGTTCGCTGACCAGGCTGATCAGCCCGGCGATGACGACCAGCCGCAGCACCAGCCTGCTGTGCTTCAGCCAGCGGAAACCCTCCGCCAGTTCGGTGCGGAGGCCGGCGGGCGCGTTGCCGGTGGCTCTCGGCCGATAGCTCCCGGCGAGTCCGATCAACACGGCGGCCGCGATCGCGAAGCCCACCGAGTTGAGCAGGAACGGGAACGTCGCGAAGAGCGCGAAGGTGGCGCTGCCGACCGGCCCGCCCAGGAAGGTCTGCCCCACGATCTCGCACGCCTGGAGCTTGCTGTTCGCGCTGTCGAGTGATCCCTTGCCGACGACCGCCGGGATGAGCACGTTCGCGGCGCTGTCGGCGACCACCTCCGCGAAGCCGATGAGCAGGGCGGCGGCGTAGACCAGCCAGATCGTCACTCCGCCCGCCGCGACCAGGGCGGCCGTCCCGCCGACGACGACCGCGCGGACGCTGTTCGCGAGGATCATCGCCCGTCGCCGGTCGATGCGGTCGAGCAGCGCGCCCGCCGGGAGCGCGAACAGCAGCCACGGCAGGAACTGGGTCGCCGAGAGGCCGGCGATGAGCAGCGGATCACGGGTCAGGGTGACCGCGAGCAGCGGGAACGCGACCTTGCCGATCCCGTCGCCGAGGTTCGACGCCGCGCTGGACGCGAGCAACCAGCGCAACCGCCGGTCACTCCTCCCTCGTGTCGCCGACTCGGTCATGGACCGCCTCCCCCAGGCATTCGCCGGCGCAGGCCGGCGACAACGTGTCGAAAAGTTTAGCGGGGGCTGTCGCCCAAAGTGGCTGGGTTGTTACGCCCAGTTAAAAATCCGGAGTACCCTTGGTGCTCCACGCACGAAAATCACCGACCATGCCGCCTTCGGCACGGAATCCACTGTGCACGTGTCGGGGGAGCAAGGGACCTTTGCTCTCGTCCGTCCGGCGGCTCAGCCCCACCCGAGTTCGTGCAAGCGCGCGTCGTCGATGCCGAAATGATGGCCGACCTCGTGGACGACCGTGATCAGCACCTCCTCGACGACGTCCTCCTCGGTATCGCACATCTCCAGCAGCGGACGCCGGTAGATCGAGATCCGGTCCGGCAGCACCCCGCCGTACTCGTGGGTCCGCTCGGTCAGTGCGACCCCGTGGTACAGGCCGAGGATCGTGGGCGACTCCTCGTTGAACTCCTCCACGAGTACCACGACGTTGTCCATGGCGTCCGCGAATTCGGGCGGGAGCTCGTCCAGTGCCTCCGAAACCAGCTCCTCGAACCGCTGCTGGGTCATCTCGACGGGCACGCGATCACCCTCCGGTCTTCGGGGCCGAAGACGACGACGGCGGCGGGGTCTCGCCGGTGCCGACCTTGACGCTCCCGGTGACCGGCGCCAGCCCCTTGTTCTCCGGCAGGACCGCCGCCACCTTGCAGTTCACCAGCGTCGACCCGGCGTCCCAGCTCTCCTGCTCGCGGACGTCCCAGCTGAGGATGAGCTTCTTCGCCGCCAGGTCCGCGTTGCCGGTGTACTCCTGCGCGGCCGTCGAGCACTCGGTGTCCAGCCAGGTGTTCTGCTGCTCCTGCGACGGGTAGCCGTCCTTGAACTTCGTCTTGAGATCGAGCGTCGCGATGATCTCGTACGAATGCGTCTGCGCGCAGTCGATGGGGTCGCCGAAGCTGTTGTTGAGCAGCGCGAGGCAGGTGCCCGGCTCCCAGACGGCGGACTGGTCCTGTTCCTTCGCCGGCCCCTTGGTCGGCTGGAGCTTGCCGCCCTGGCCCGCCCACTGCAGACCGCACCGCAGCTGCCGGTCGCCGTCGGCCCACTGCGCGGGCGTCGGCCGGAGCAGGTTCATGCTCAGCTTGCCGTAGGGATCGAGGTTGCGGCCGAGATACGGCTTGACGTCGACAGTGCACTGTGACCTGGAGATCTCCTGCCACTGCTCCAGGTTCGGGCTCGGCGCCCCCGGCGGGTACTGCGCGCCGATGTCGACGATGCTGGTGACCTCGAACAGGTGCGCCTCGGCGCACGGCACGCGCCGCGCGTCGGTGGCGTCCGGATTGTTCCAGGTCAGACAGGTGCCCGGAGGAGATTGAAACGCCTCGGCCGCGGCGGGCGACAGTTTGGGGGCGCCGCCGCCCGCACCGCCCTCCGGGCCCACGTTCCACGAAAACGCCACACTCAGCGAAAGCGCGATGATCGCGCCCGCGAACACACCGGCCATGACGAGCCGGGTGCGCAGGGTGCTCAGCGCGTTTCGCGGATCACGGAACCGCTTGGCCTGTTGAGACATCCACTCCATGATGCCCGCGCCGCACGTAAGGTGCGCGTACCGGGTGGTTAGTGTTGAGGTACGGATACTTGGCGGGCCGTCGATTACGGAGCTTTTGATGACGCAGGATGACAACCAGGGGGCACAGCCGCCTCAGGAGCCACCGAAGCGCGGCAGCATGCGGTTTCAGGACGAGACGACGCGGGTGCGGCAGCCGTCGCTGGCCGAGCAGCGGGCACGGCAGCAGGCGCTGGCCGAGCAGGAGCGCCAGGAGGTGCTCGCGGCCGAAGCCGCCCGCGCCGCCGAGAAGAAGTCTTCGACCAAGAAGAAGATCCTGATCGGCACCGGCGTGACCGTCGGCCTGGTCGGCTTGGTCGCGACGTTCTACACGGTCGCGAAGCCGGAGAACGTCACGGCCGTCTGCGCTGCCAAAGACACGGAGATCATCGGCGACGACCGGAACTGCGACGAGAACTACGTCCGGTCGCAGGGCGGTTACGTCAGTGGCGGGTTCTTCTTCATCCCCATCGGCGGTTTCGGTGGGCCGATGCAGAGCTACCGCTACAACTACGGCGGGACCGGGCAGATCGGGCAGCGCGTCTCCGGCGGCTCGTACACCGCGCCGTCGGGCGCGAACATCAGCACCAAATCGGGCAAGTCCGTCCAGCGCGGCGGGTTCGGCATCAGCGGCAAGAGCGGCGGCAGCGGCAAGAGCGGGGGCTCGTAGGTGTACCGGGATTCCAAGCCGCCCCGGCGGGACTGGCAGAACATCGTCGAAGAGCAGGGGCTGGTCTTCGGCACGCCCGCCCGCGACGGCTCCGGCAAGTCCCGGCCGTACTGGGACGAGTCGGTCCACTACGTCTTCGACATGGACGAGATCCTGTCCGTCGAGGCTGACGTCGAACTCCTGCACTCGATGTGCCTCGAAGCCGTCGACAACGTGATCACCACCGAGCAGTACCACCGCTTCGGCATCCCCGAGTGGGTCTGGCCGCATATCGCCGAGTCGTGGAAACGGCAGGATCCGCACGTCTACGGCCGCTTCGACCTGCGCTACGACGGCAAGAGCCCGGCGAAGCTGCTCGAGTACAACGCCGACACCCCGACCTCGCTGCTCGAGGCCGCGGTCCTGCAGTGGCACTGGAAGACCACGGTCTTCCCCGAGGACGACCAGTGGAACTCGATCCACGAGAAGCTGGTCGAGCGCTGGGGCGAGCTCGCCGACAAACTGCCGTCGAACGAACTGCACTTCACCTGGTCGTCGGCCGATCCGTCCGGTGAGGACCACGTGACGACGGCGTACCTGCAGGAGACCGCGGCCGAGGCCGGGCTCGACACCGTCGGCCTGTCGATCGAGGAGATCGGCTGGGACCCGGTGCTCAAACGGTTCGTCGACCTCGAAGAGGCGCAGATGGCGACCGTGGTGAAGCTCTACCCGTGGGAATGGGTGGTCGACGAGGAGTTCGGCCGCTTCGCCGTCGAGACCATGCCGCGCACGCTGTGGGTCGAGCCGCTGTGGAAGATGATCCTCTCCAACAAGACGCTGCTCGCGATCCTGTGGGAGAACTACCCGGGGCATCCGAACCTGCTGCCCGCCTTCGCCGACGACCCCGGTCTGCTGACCGAGTACGTCCGCAAGCCGAAACTCGGCCGCGAGGGCGCGAACGTGCAGATCGTCGCCACCGGGTACGAGACGCAGACCGACGGTGTCTACGGCGCGGAAGGGTTCGTCTACCAGGCGTTCGACCCGCTCCCGGAGTTCCAGGGCTACCGGCCCGCGCTCGGCGCGTGGATCGTCGGGGACCAGGCCGCCGGCCTCGGCATCCGCGAGACCGCGGGTCTCGTCACCGACGACGGTGCGGCGTTCGTCCCGCACCGCATCGTCGAGACGTGATAGAAGCAACCGCACAAACCTGACATTCCTGACTCCTGGAGAACCCCTGTGACCACCACCCTTGCGCTGTCCGACACGTTCGGCTCCGACCTCGTGCGAGGGATCGGCGCGATCCTGTTGTACGGCGTCGTCGGCCTGCTGATGATGTTCGCCGGGTTCTGGGCGATCGACTGGACCACGCCCGGCAAGCTCGCCCAGCTGGTCACCCGCGGCCTGCCGAACGCGGTCATCGTCACCGCGTCGGGCCTGCTGTCGATGGCGTTCATCATCGTCGTGGCGATCGCGAACTCCGCCAGCGACCTGACCGAGGGGCTCATCACCTCGCTGGTCTACGGCCTGCTCGGCATCATCGTGCAGGTGCTCGCCGTCCGGCTGCTGGAGTGGGCGACCCGGATCGACGTCCGCTCGACGATCGAGAGCGAGAAGTTCGCCCCGGCCAGCATCGTCGTCGCGGCCGCGCACCTCGCCCTCGGCCTGGTCGTGGCCGTCGCCATCTCGTGATTTCCTGACGCACTGAAACCGGCATGGGCGCACGATTCCCACTAACGTGGGAGTCGTGCGCCTTTTAAGGACACCGGACGACCGGTTCTCGGACCTGCCCGATTTCGACTTCGAACCGCGCTACGCGGAACTCGTCGACCTTCACGGCGGCGTGATCAGAGTGGGGTACGTGGAGGCCGGACCCGAGGACGGGCCGCCCGTTCTCCTGCTGCACGGCGAGCCCACCTGGTCCTACCTCTACCGCAAGGTCATCCCGGTGCTCGCCGACGCCGGGCTGCGCGCCATCGCGCCCGACCTGGTCGGCTTCGGCCGATCCGACAAACCCGGCGACATGGTCGACCACACCTACCAGCGGCACGTCGAGTGGATGCGCGCGTTCGCCTTCGACGTCCTCGACCTGACCGACGTCACCCTGGTCGGCCAGGACTGGGGCGGCCTGATCGGCCTGCGGCTGGTCGCCGAAAACCCCGACCGCTTCGCGCGGGTCGTCGCGGCCAACACCGGCCTCCCCACCGGCGACACCGACATGCCCGAACTCTGGCACAAGTTCCGCGACGCCATGGAGAACGCCCAGGTCATCGACGTCGGGCGGTTCGTCCAGTCCGGCTGTCAGACCAAGCTGTCCGAGGAGGTCCGCGCCGCCTACGACGCGCCCTTCCCGAACGAGATGTACAAGGCCGCGCCGCGCGCGATGCCGTCCCTGGTGCCGATCACTCCGGGCGATCCGGCCTCGGCCGCCAACCGGGCCGCGCTGAAGGTGCTTTCGGAGCTGAACAAGCCGTTCCTGGTCTCGTTCTCCGACGGCGACCCGATCACCGCGCCGTGGGGCCTCGAACTGCGGGGTTCGATGCGCGGCGCCCGCGAACTCGAGCATCCGACGATCACCGGCGCGGGCCACTTCCTGCAGGAGGACGCCGGTGGGCGGCTGGGCGAGGTCATCGCCCGTTTCGTCCGCTCCTGAACGCTAGGAAGGGACCTTTCCTTGCAAATTTTGCAAGGAAAGGTCCCTTCCTAGCGTTTGTCAGGAGATGGCGGCCAGTGCGTCGGTGATGATCCCGAGGCCTTCGGCGGCCTCTTCGGCGGTGAGCGTCATCGGCGGCGCGATCCGCAGCACGTTGCCGTGCAGCCCGCCCTTGCCGATCAGCAGCCCGCGTGCCTTGGTCTCCTCCATCATCCGCGCCGCGGCCTCCGGGTTCGGCGTCATACCGCCCGGCTCGACCAGCTCGACACCGATCATCAGGCCCTTGCCGCGCACGTCCCCGATCAGCGGGTTCCCCGTCGCGCGCAGGCCGTCGAGCAGTTCGTTGCCGCGGGCCAGCGCGTTGGCCTGGAGGTCGTGGTCGGCGATGTGGTCGAGTACGGCGGCCGCGCCCGCCATCGCGACCGGGTTGCCCCCGAAGGTCGAGATCGAGTTCGCGGTGAGGCAGTCGACGAGGTCGCCGCGCGCCACGAGCCCGCCGATCGCGAGACCGTTGCCGAGGCCCTTCGCGAAGGTCATCGCGTCGGGGACGACGTCGTGCGCCTGGATCCCCCAGTAGTGTTCCCCGGTCCGTCCCCAGCCGGTCTGGACCTCGTCGGAGATGAACAGGATCCCGTACTGGTCGAGGACCTCCTTCATCGCCTTGAACAGGCAGTCCGGCGGTGAGCTGAAGCCGCCGACGCCCTGGATCGGCTCGGCGATCATGCACGCGACGTCGCCCGATGTGCCCGTCTCCAGGACGTCGACCAGGTCCGCGACGCAAGCGTCGATGTACTCCGTGTCCGAAAGCGCCCGGAACGGGCTGCGGTACCGGTAGCCGCCGTGCACGTAGCTCACCTTCACCGGGCTGAGCGACGACGCCGACCAGCCGCGGTTGCCGGTGATGCCGACCGTCGCGAACGACCGGCCGTGGTACGAGTTCCGCATCGCCAGCACCTGATTGCTGCGCCGGTACTGGGTGGCGAGCATGAGCGCGGTGTCGTTGGCCTCGGTCCCGGAGTTGGTGAAGAACACCTTCGCGTCGGGGATGCCGGAGAGCTTCGCGATACGTTCGGCCAGTTCGACCTGTGACCGGATCAGGTACAGCGTCGACGTGTGCAGGATGCCGGTGTCGAGCTGCTTGCGCACGGCGTCGCTGATCGCCGAGACGTCGTAGCCCATCGAGTTCGTCAGGATGCCCGCGAAGAAGTCGAGGTAGGTGCGCCCGGTCGAGTCGATGACCCGGCGGTCCTGCGCGTGCACGATCTCGATCGGCTCGTCGTAGTAGAGCGCCAGCCACGACGGCAGTACCGCCTTGTGCCGCGCCAGCAGGTCCGCATCGGTCATCGGGTTTCTCCGTCCGCAGCAGGGAGATCTCAGTATGGGGACGGCCCGAAACGGGCGGCAACGATCAGACTGTCGGGTTATCCGCGTGGACCCGCACATTTTGTGCGGCTCGCACGGACTACTCTCAGCACTCGTGATTGACCCCAGGACTCTGCGCGATGACCCGGACGTCGTGCGCGCTTCGCAGCGCGCCCGTGGCGAGGACGAAGGAGTGGTCGACAAGCTGCTCTCCCTCGACTCCCGCCGCCGCTCGTCCATCGCCGCCGCCGACAAGCTGCGCGCCGAGCAGAAGTCGCTGGGCAAGCTCATCCCCAAGGCACAGGGTGACGAGCGGGCCGAGCTGCTCGCCAAGGCGAAGGACCTCGCCGCCCAGGTCAAGACGGCCGAGATCGAGCAGACCGAGGCGTCGGAGGAGTTCGAGCAGCTGCACCGCCTGGTGCCGAACCTCGTCCACCCCGAGGCACCCGAAGGCGGCGAGGACGACTACGTCGTGCTCAAGCACGTCGGCGAGCCGAACAAGTTCGACTTCAAGCCGAAGGACCACCTCGAACTCTGCGAGGGCCTCGGCGCGCTCGACATGGAGCGCGGCGCGAAGGTCTCGGGCTCGCGGTTCTACTTCCTCACCGGCATCGGCGCCCAGCTGCAGCTCGGCCTGCTGAACATGGCGATCGCGCAGGCGACCGCGAACGGGTTCACCCCGATGATCACCCCGACCCTGGTCCGGCCGGAGATCATGGCGGGCACCGGCTTCCTGGGCGCGCACTCGTCGGAGGTCTACCGCCTGCGCGACGACGACCTGTACCTCGTCGGCACCTCCGAGGTCCCGCTCGCCGGCTACCACGCCGACGAGATCCTCGATCTGAACGACGGCCCGAAGCGGTACGCGGGCTGGTCGTCCTGCTACCGCCGCGAGGCCGGGTCGTACGGCAAGGACACCCGCGGCATCATCCGCGTCCACCAGTTCGACAAGGTCGAGATGTTCGTCTACACGCGTCCCGAGGACGCCGAAGCCGAGCACGCGCGCCTGCTGGACTGGGAAGAGCAGATGCTCGCCAAGATCGAGGTCCCCTACCGGGTGATCGACACCGCCACCGGCGACCTCGGCACGTCCGCGTACCGGAAGTTCGACTGCGAGGCGTGGGTGCCGTCGCAGGAGACCTACCGCGAGCTGACCTCGACGTCGAACTGCACGACCTTCCAGGCCCGCCGCCTCGGCATCCGCTACCGCGACGACGACGGCCGCCCGCAGACCGTCGCCACGCTGAACGGCACGCTCGCCACCACCAGGTGGATCGTCGCGATCCTGGAGAACCACCAGCTCGAAGACGGTTCCGTCCGGGTGCCGGAGGCGCTTCGCCCCTTCCTCGGCGGAACCGAGGTGCTCACGCCGACATCCAAGTAGCGGTCGGCGGTGAGGGGAAGAGGACGCATGCGGTATCGGAATTCGCTCGCGATCGGGCTGGCGGTGCTGACGCTCGGCGGCTGCACGTCGGTCATCGGCGGTACGGCTTCGCCGGTGCCGGGGCAGGGGCCGGTCATCACGAAGGCCGAGCCGTGCGAATTGCTCTCGCAGGAGCAGGCGGAAGCCATCGGGGTCACCTTTCCCGGCAAGGAACGTCCGGCGGACAAGGCACGGAAGATCCCCGGGACGTGCCGGTACCCGGAGCTGGAGGACGCGCCCGACGGGGTCGCGCTGGAGGTGTCGCAGAGCTTCGACCTCTCGCTGGTCGACTACGTCAGCGGTGCTCTTCCGGGGGAGAAGTTCGGCATCGGCGGGTTCACCTGGACCCGGTACGCGTCCATCTTCGGCCCGAGCCACTGCTCGCTGATGACCGAACTCGATCCGAAGACCTTCGTCGAGATCACGAGCCAGGCCCCCGGCGAAGACGTCACCAAGGCCTGTGACCTGGCGAAGGCCGCGGCTCCCGCGGTCGCGTCCCACCTGCCTGGCGGACAGCCGAGCCCGCCGCTCACCGCGCCCCCCGGCCAGAAGCCGATCGAGGCTTCCGGACCGCTCGTGACCGTCGATCCGTGCTCCCTGCTCAAACCGGACCAGGTGACGCCGTTCAACCTTCAGGCCGCGCGGCCGATGAACGGTTCGTCGAGGGATCCGAAGAACGGCTGCCAGTGGGACGACAACGATGGTGACGAGGGCAAGAAGGCCCTCGACCTGTGGCTCTACACGGCGACGAAACTCGAGGACGTCCCCGGTCTCGACGGCACCCCGGTCGAGCAGATGGTGGCGGGCAAGAAGTGGTTCGTCTACTCGAGCCCGGACAGCCCGATCTGCGTCGCGATGCTGCCGGTCACGGAGACCTCCTCGGTCAAGATCGACACCGGTGACCTCAGCGACAACGCCAAGGCCTGCGAAATCCCGCAAGCCGTGATGCCGCTGGTGACCGGGAACATGCCCGCCTTCTAGACCAGTTCGTCGGAGATGTGCTTCGCGATTTCCAGCGCGCTGGTCGCCGCCGGTGAGGGCGCGTTGAGGACGTGCACCTGGTTCCGCGCGGTCTCGATCAGGAAGTCGTCGACGAGCGCGCCGTCCGGGCGCAGCGCCTGCGCGCGGACGCCGGAGCCGTGCCGCACGATGTCGTCCTCGGTGACGGCGGGTACGAGCCGCGCGAGGCTTGCGGCGAAGCGGCGGCGCGAGAACGACCGGCGGACCTCGTCGAGCCCGGTCGGGTACGCGTACTTGCGCGCGAGCCGCCAGACGCCGGGGAAGCGGGCGACCTCGGCGAGGTCCTTCGCCGAGATGTCGCGCCAGGTGTAGCCCTCGCGGCGGAGCGCGAGCACGGCGTTGGGGCCGGCGTGCACGCTGCCGTCGAGCATGCGGGTCAGGTGCACGCCGAGGAACGGCAGCGAAGCGTCCGGGACCGGGTAGATCAGGCCGCGCACCAGATGACGGCGTTCCGGCTTCAGCTCGTAGTACTCGCCGCGGAACGGCACGATCCGCGCACTCGGCGTCAGCCCGGCGAGCCGCGCGACGCGGTCGGCGTGCAGGCCCGCGCAGTTGACGAGGGCGTCCGCGTGGATCACGTCGTCACCGGTCGCCACCTCGACACCGCCGGAGCGGCCAGGGCGGATCCCCAGCGCGGGAGTGCCGAGACGCAGGTCGGCGTCGGATTCGTCGAGCAGCCGCACCAGGGCGGCGCAGACGGCGGGGAAGTCGATGATGCCGGTGGACTCCACGCGCAGCGCGGCGACGCACGAGACCTCGGGTTCGTACTCGCGGGCTTCGCTCGGGGTGATCAGCTTGGCCGGGACACCGTTCGCCTCGGCGCGTTCGGCGAGCACCTTCAGTGCCGGAAGCTCCGCTTCGGAGGTGGCGACGACGAGTTTGCCGCAGACCTCGACCGGCACCCCGTACTGCCGCGCGAAGTCCACAATGGACCGGTTGCCCGCGCTCGCCATCCTGGCCTTGAACGAACCCGGCTTGTAGTAGAGCCCCGCGTGCACGACGTTCGAGTTGTGCCCGGTCTGGTGGGCCGCCCAGTGGTCCTCCTTCTCGAGCACCGTGACGTCCAGACCTCGTTTGGTCAGCTCCCAGGCGGTGGCGAGACCAACGATCCCGCCTCCGATGACTACGACTGTGCGCACGATCGACCAGGTTACCCGGAGCGCTACCTGACAGCTGTCAGGTTCGGTGGTAGCGTACCTGACCGATGTCAGGTAAACGGCTGAGCAGGGAAGAACGCCGGGAGCGGATCCTCGCCGCGGCGGCGCGGGTGTTCGCCGCGTCCGGCTACGACGCGGCCGGGATGCGCGAGGTCGCGACGGCCGCCGGTATCAGCACGCCCGTGCTCTACGACCATTTCCCGTCCAAGGCCGCGCTGTACGCCGGGCTCCTGGAGTCCGAAGTGGACAGTCTGCTGGCCGGCTGGGCGGACCTGCCCACGTCGGGCACCGCCGAGGAGCTCCTGCGAGGCCGGGTGGCGGCGATCTTCGCCTGGATGGAGACGAACGAACGCGGCTGGCGGATGATCTTCGCCGAGACGCCGTCCGACGAGGCGGTCGCCGAGGTGCACCGGCGCGGACAGGCCAGGGCCACGGGGCAGCTGACCGAGGTGTTCGCCCGCGTCCCCGGCCTGGCGCTGACCGCGGACCTGCCGCGCGACCGCGCGAACGAAGCGCTCGCCGAAGCGGCGAAGAGCGCACTGAACGCCATCGCCACCTGGTGGTGGAGCAACCGCGACATCCCGCGGGAACAGGTCGTCGCGCTCACGGCGGATCTGTTGTGGCGCGGGCTGGGGAACCTGATCCAGGAGGACGCATGAGCACCGAAACCGCCGAGCGGTACCGCCGGGCCCTCGAAACCCGAGACGTCGAACTCGCGCTGAGCGCCTTCGCGCCGGACGCCGTCGTGCGCTCGCCGTTGACGAGCCGCGTCCGGTTCACCGGGCACGCGGAACTCAGGCCGCTGCTGGAGGTCGCGTACTCGCATCTGCGCGACGTCCGGTTCCACACCGACACCGGCGACGAGGCCACGCGGGTCGTCGTCTACACCGCGCGCATCGGCGGCGAGGAGATCGAAGAGGCGGCGGTGCTGAAGCTCGGCGAAGACGGACTCATCGCCGAAGTGACGCTGTTCGTGCGGCCGCTGCCGGGGCTCGTCGCGCTCATGGACGCCTTCGGCCCGGACATCGCGCGCCGCAACGGCCGCACGTTCGCGGCCCGGCTACTGAAGGTGGCCGCGAAACCCTTGCTGGCCATGGTCCGGTCGGGCGACAAACGCGCGGTCCCGTTGGCCGGGCCCCGCTGACGAGAGCCGGCCTGGTCCCTGAGTGTCCACAAGGGACACTTTTCGCTGACTTAATGTCTGATTGATTCCGGGATGGGCGATTTCACGAGGGGGTCGTGAGTGGCGTTTCGGGTTCTAACCCGAAACGCCACTCACGACAGTCGACCCACGGCCAGGCCGAAGGCGTCCCTTCGTCGCATCAGACGCAGCGAAGGGAGCGTTCATTCCACCTGTCAACCTCGCCCAAGATCAACTTAAGCTACGTGACATTGCGTTCTAACCGTCATTATCACTCACGACCCCGCCGTGGAACCGCGCATAGCGCCTGAATCGGGCAGCTCCTTCTCGGGAAGAGTCCCTTGTGGACAATCAGGAGTTCAAGGTCCCCTTCAGCCCACCGGGGTCGGAACCGGAGCGGGCTCCTCTTCGGGATCTTCGAGGACCTTCGGCACCCCGCGCAGCGTGAACAACGCGCTGACCGCCAGCAACGCCATCAGCCCCGCAGAGCACACCATCGTCACCTGCAACCCGTCGACGAACGCCGACTTCGCACTGGCCAGGACCAGCGCGCCCTGCTCGGGCGGCAACTGTGCCGCGACCTGGACGGCGCCGCCCAGGGTGTCCGAAATCGCCGCCGAAGTCTCCGGCGGTACGCCCGCCGGGATGACGAGTTCGCTCCGGTACAGCGCGCCGAGCGCACTGCCGAGGACGGCGATCCCCAGCGCACCACCGAGTTCGGTCGCCGTCTCGGAGATCGCCGACGCCGCGCCCGCCCTGGCCTTCGGCACGACGCCGAGCACCGTGTCCGTCGCGACGGAGAGGATCAGCGACAGCCCGACGCCGAAGATGATCATCGCGGCGAGCAGGTCGGTGTAGACGATCGTCACGCCGACCCCCGCGTACAGCGCGAACCCGGTCGCCGACAGGGCACAGCCGAGCCCGATGGTGACAGCGCGGCCGAAGGCCTTGATCGCCAGTGGCGTGAGCATGCCGCCGAGGATCGCGCCGCCCATCCCGGGCAGCCCGGCGAGCCCGGCCTTCAGCGGCGACCAGCCCGCCACCAGCTGCAGGTACTGCGCGAACATCAGCGAGACCGCGAGCTGCGCGAACATCGCCAGGATCGTGGTGCCGACGGTCGCCGAGAACGCCCGCTGAGCGAACAGCTTCAGGTCCATCAGCGGTTCGGCCAGCCGCGGCTGCCGCAGGATGAACGCCAGCAGGCAGCCGAGGCCGAGCACGGCGGCGACCGCGACGTCCCAGTGCCCCCAGCCCTTGTACGCGACTTCCTTGATCGTGTAGACGATCCCGACCATGCCGACGAGCGAAAGCAGCACGCTGGGCACGTCGATGCGATGGGACACCGGGTTCTTCGATTCGGGCAGGATCAGCGCGCCCGCGATCACCATGACCACCACCACCGGCACGTTGACCAGGAACACCGAACCCCACCAGAAGTGCTCGAGCAGGAAACCGCCGACGAGCGGCCCCATGCCGAAACCGAGGATCGTCAGCCCGCTCGAAACCCCGATCACGGCCGCGCGTTCCTTGCCGGTGAACACGTTCCGCACGATCGACAGCGTCGACGGCATCAGTGTCGCGGCGGCGATCCCGAGCAGCGCGCGGGCGGCGATCAGGAGCTCCGCCGTCGGCGCGTACGCCGTGATCACCGAAGCGACACCGAACAGCGACGCCCCGATCAGCAGCAGCTTCTTCCGCCCGACCCGGTCGCCGATGTTCCCCATCGTGATCAGCAGCCCGGCGAGCGCGAAACCGTACGCGTCGGCGATCCACAGCAGTTCCGTCGTCGACGGGTGCATCTGCTCCGAAAGCGACGGCAGCACCAGGTGCAGCACGGTCAGGTCGATCGCGATCAGCAGCTGCGCCAGCACGCAGACCGCGACGGTGCCGATCTTGCGGCCCTTGCCGATGGTCACCGAGAGACCCCGAACGTGAGTTCCGGCGTGTGCCGCGTGGTGCCGTTTTCGCCGTCACCCAGGTAGAAACGGGTGCTCAGGGTGCGGGCCGCCGGGTCGAGGACGCTGCGCCACAACGTCCGCCACGGCGCGCCGGGCTCGACCGCGAAGGACACCGCGTCGAGCGCGTCGCGCGGCCCGGCGTCCGCTTCCTTGGTGACGGTGCGAAGCCGCTCGTAGGTGCGCATGGTCTCCGGGGTGTCCTCGGGCAGCGCGCCGAGATCCGGATGACGGTGCAGCAGGTGGTTCGTGACGCACAGCGGCCCGTCGGCCACCTCGACGAAGTACTCGACGTCGTGCGCTCCGCGTTCGTAGACGAAGCCGCGGCCGGAGGCGTCGGCGACGATGTAGTGGCAGGGCGCGCCGTGCGCGTACTGCTTGGCGAGCATCAGCGCTTCCTTGGCCTCGTCGACGGTTTCGCAGGTGTCCAGCAGATACCGGCACACCTGCAGTACCGAGAGGCCTGCCTGC
Organism: Amycolatopsis sp. NPDC043889; assembly: GCF_056435645.1. Lineage (NCBI taxonomy): Bacteria > Bacillati > Actinomycetota > Actinomycetes > Pseudonocardiales > Pseudonocardiaceae > Amycolatopsis > Amycolatopsis sp. NPDC043889. Next base: position 283,277 of record NZ_JBWKEC010000001.1, on the reverse strand, counting down.
GGACCGTGCTCCAGCGGCATGGCCGTCTCGACCTCGGCCATCAGCAGCGCGACGACGAGCCCTGCCTCGTTGACGCCCTCCATGCCACCGTCCATTGTGGACATCGTGAGGGACGTCGAGGCGATGCCGTCGTCGGCGATCGTCGTCAGGACGTAGGGCCGTGACGCCATCGGCACGGTCCCGTCGTCGACGGGCTCCTCCCCGGCCAGCACCGCGCCCAGCTGAGTCCAGCTCATGGTGAAGAAGTCGTAGTTGCGGCCGAGCTCGCTCCCCGTCCACAGCGCCGAACAGCCCGATCCGGCGGGCAGGGCACTCGCGTCGTCGAAGGAGACGGCCGCGTCGGCGGGGAATCCGTGGGCCTCGGCGAACCCGGCGGTGCGCGCCGCGTACTGCGGCCAGTTCCGCGCGAACCAGGTACGCCGCGCCTTGGCCACGGCCGGGTCGAGCGGCGACGGCGACCAGTCCGAGCGCGCCTTCACCTCGGCGCCGAGGGCATGGCCGATTTCGGCCTGGGAGCCGCGCAGGGTCAGATGCCGCACGGCGAGGAAGTCTTCTGGAGATCCGGCTACGTAGGTCATGTCCGGAGGGTGTCCGCCGCCGCTGACCGTCCACGCACCGAACGCTGGCAGTGTGTCATCCGAATGTCATGTGCCCCGAGCGAAAGTGGTCCCACCAGGCAACGACGAACGAGGGAAACCATGCTCAGCAACAAGGTGTACATCATCGGCGGGGCGGTCATCAGCGTCCTCTTCCTCGCGCTCGCGATGGTCGAGTTCTCCACCGGCTACCCCGACGACGGCCTCCAGGACCTGCTCTACGCCGCCGTGAGCGCCGGCGCCGGCGCGCTGCTGTACGTCCTCGACCGCCGCCAGCGTGAGCGCCGCGCCGCAGCCAACGACGCAGCGCAGCGTGACGCCCGATGAGGAACATCGACGGCGGCTTCCTCGCCACACCCGACCAGGCCTCGCTTCAGCGCCGCGAACAGGACGTGCGCAAGGGCAAGCTCGCACTGCTCCTGACCGTCGCGGGCGGCTTCGTCACGCTGGTCGCCGGCTACCAGGTCTTCGCGGACTTCTCCCCGGTTTCGCTGGTGGTGACGATGCTCGCGCTGGCCGCCGCGATCGGCGGCGGGCTGCTCACCAAACACCTGATGCGTGCCGTGCGGTTCCGGGTGCACAAACCGAACGCGGGCCTGGTCGGCGCCGCGAAACTGACCGGGATGGTCGTGGCCGTCCTCGCGTTCATCGGACTGGTCGGCGCGATCGAAGGCCCCGGGGTGCTGCGGATCATCGCGATCGCCGTCGGCTGCGCGGCCATCGGCTACGTGAAGTCGCTGCACGACCAGCAGTGGGTGCTCTTCGAACTGGACGCGGTGGGCGTCCGGATCGAGCGGACGGTCGTGCCGTGGCGGGACGTCACCCGGCTCACCATCGACCCGGTCGGCCCGGGGATGACCCGCCTCGGCGCGGTGCCGGTCAACGCGGCGCCGCTGTACGTCGCGGTCGAGGACACCGAGCTCGACCAGCGGCTCCTCGCCGAGGCCGTCGGCCGCTTCGCGCCGCAGGGCACGCAGCTGACCCGCGCCTAGGCCAGCTGAGTGGCGCCCCGCAGGCCGAGCCCGCGGCGGTAGGCCCGGTCGAAGTCGTCACCGAGCCGCTCCCGCACGGTCGTCCTGAGCAGGGCGGCGTCCAGATCGACGGCGAACGGGGTGCCCCGGATGGTCACCGCCGCGCCGATCAGGACCGCCGCCCGCTCGGCGTCGCCCCGCACCAGCGCGACCCCGGCGAGACCCTCGGCGGCGCAGGCCATGGTGGTGCTGTCGTGCCAGCGGTCCGCCGACACCAGCGCCAGCCGGTGCAGTTCCTCGGCCCCGTCGAGGTCACCCTCGGCGGCAAGGACCCAGCCGAGAGAGATCTTCGCCCCGGCGCGCACCCCTTCGGCCGCGAACGAACCACCGGAACACTCCGCGAGCGCGCGTTCGCTCAGCGCGCGAGCCGCCGCCAGATCGCCCTCGTGCCGGGCGAGGAACGACAGCCCGACGTATCCGGCCGCCCGGCTTTCGGGCATCCCGGCGCGGCGCGCGATCTCGATGGCGAGTTCGAAATCCGCCCGCGCGCCCGCCGCGTCGCCGTGGAGCAGCTTGCTGCCGCCGCGACGGCACAGCAGGTCCGCGTTGTCGTCGGACGCGCCGAGTTCCCGCATCAGCCGCAGGGCCTCGTTCATCGTTTCGAGGGCTTCGACCTGCCGGTTCGTCCAGATCAGGATCTGGGACAGATGGTCGAGGGCCATCGAAAGGCCCCAGCGTTCCCCGATCGAGCGGAACGCCTGCGCCCCTTCGAGCAGGAACTCTTCCGCCGTGTCGAGTTCGCCCTGCAACAGCGCGCGAAGGCCGTAACCGGTCGGCGCGAGGGCGAGACTCCAGGCCTCGCTGTTCGCCAGCAGCACCCGGCTGCGTTTGATCAGCGCGTCGTCGTCACCGGGCGGGCCGGACACGACGCCCATCAACAGCAGCAGTGCCGGGTTCCGGGGCGCCTTGGTGAGATTCAGCATGAGGCCGTCCACCAGCGGCAAATGCCGGTCGAGCGCCTCGTGGCCCCGCAGTCCCGCGGCGGCGGTGAGCACGCAGAGCTGGTACTCCTCTTCGAGACCGTCCGGCGCCCGTTCGCCGAGCCGTTTGACCACTTCCAAGCTCAGCGTCGAGCCTTCGAACCGGCGGCCGCGCATCCACCAGTACAGCACCAGCGAAGCCGATAACCGGAGCGCGATCCGCACGTCGGACTCGGCGGCCCAGCGCAACGCGGCGAGGAGGTCGTCGTAGGCGGCGTCGAGCCGATCGAGCCAGACCAGTTGGTCGCCGGTGCGCAGCAACGGATCGGCTTCCTCTGCGAGGGCGAGGAAATACTCGGCGTGCGCGCGCCGCAAGCGCTCTGTTTCACCCGCTTCGGCGAGTTTCCCGGCGAAGAAGGCCCGGATGGTTTCGAGCATCCGATACCGGTCCCCGGTGCGCTCGACCAGCGATCTGTCCACAAGGGACGGAAGCAGCTCCGCGATGTCCGGCACGGCGCAGACCGCTTCGGCGTCGGCCAGGGTCGTGCCGCCCGCGAACACGGTCAGCCGCCTGGCGAGCAGGCGTTCGTCCTCGTCGAGCAGATCCCAGCTCCACTCGACGACGGCGCGCAGGGTGCGATGACGGCTCTCGGCGACCCGGCTGCCCCGCGAAAGCAGCCCGAACCGGTCGTCGCCCTCGAGGTGCTCTTTCCCGCCGAGAGGCCATGGACCCAGCCGGGCGGCGATCTCCCCGACCGGCAGGGTCCGCACCCGCGCGGCTGCGAGCTCGATGGCCAGCGGCAGCCCGTCGAGCGCGGCGCAGATCCGCTGGACGTCGCCCGCGGTCTCGTCGTCGACCGCGAAGCCCGGATCACTCGCCTGGGCCCGGTCGGCGAACAGGCGGACCGCGGCGAACTCCAGCGACCGGGCGGGAGGCGTGCCCGGCGGCGGCACGGCGAGCCGCGGCACGGGGGAGACGAGCTCGCCGGTGATGCCCAGCGGTTCGCGGCTGGTGGCGAGCACCCGCAGCGCGGGAGCCGCGCCGAGCAGCCGGGCGGCCAGTTTCGCGGCGGCCTCGACCAGGTGCTCGCAGTTGTCGAGCACCAGCAGGACCGCCCGTTCGGCCAGCGCGTCGATCAGCCGCTCCAGCGGCGCGTTCTCCACCGGTGCGGTGACCGTCCCGAGTGGGACGGTCCGCAGGCCGAGCGCGGTCAGCACGGCGTGGGCGACGTCGGCGTCTTCGGTGTACGGCGCCAGCTCGACGAAGACCGCCGGGAGGTCCATCGCGGCCGCGGTCTCGATGGCCAGCCGGGTCTTGCCCGCCCCGCCCGGTCCGGTCAGCGTCACCAGCCGCGAGCTCTCCAGCCTGCCGAGCACGTGCCGGAGATCGCCCTCACGGCCGATGAAGCTGGTGAGCTGCGCGGGGAGCGCCGCGGTCTCGATGGGCGCTGTCTTGACCGGCGGCGTCTCCCCGCGAAGCACGGCCAGATGCGCGGCGGCGAGTTGCGGTCCGGGGTCCATGCCGAGTTCGTCGGCGAGGACGCGGCGGGCGTCCTCGAACGCGGTGAGCGCGTCGGCCTGACGTCCCGCGGCGTGCAGCGCGCAGATCAGCAGTGCGCGGGTCCGTTCCCGTAGCGGCTGCTCGTCGATGACCTCGCGAAGCTCGGCAAGGACGTCTTCGTGTCTTCCCAGCTTGAGCTCGGCCTCGGCGCGGTCCTCGATCGCCGACGTCTTCAGCTCGTTCAGCCTGGTGACCTGCGGATCGCGGAACGGCGCGTCGGTGATGTCCGCGAAGGCCGGGCCACGCCAGAGCCCGAGAGCGTCGCGAAGCAGTTCCGCCGCCTTCGCGGCGTCCCCAGCCGCGAGAGAGCGCCGTCCCTCGGCGGCGAGCCGCTCGAACCGATGCACGTCGACGTCGCCGGGGTCCACGGCGAGCCGGTAACCCGCCGGGCTGAACTCGACGGGCGCGAGCTCCTTCAGCGCGCCACGCAGCCGCGAGACCTGCGATTGCAGCGCGTTCGCCACGCCTTCGGGTGGCTGCTCGCCGTAGAGGCCGTCGATGAGACGCTCCGCCGGGACGATCCGGCCGGCCTCCAGCGCGAGCAACGCGAACAGCGTGCGGGCCCTGGGTCCGCCGATCGGAACGGCGGTGCCGTCCCCGCGGCGCACCTCCGTCGCCCCCAGAACGCCGAATCGCATGAGTTAGAGGTTAGGGATGGAAGCGCAGCTTCTCCATTGAGGGCGGTGGCGGGGGCATGGATGGACTAGGGCGTCGTTGACCTGGGCGGATCCAGCCCGCCCGAGATCGGCCGAATGGCGTCTATACACTTCGCCGGGTCCCCACGCAATGGGAGAGGTATGTCTGAGCAGGAACCCGTCGTTCTGGGTCAGCCGACCGTCGGCGACGAAGAACTCGCCGCCGTGGCGGAGGTCTTCCGGTCCGGCTGGCTGGCCGGAGCCGGCCCCGCGTGCCGTCGTTTCGAGGAACGCTTCGCGAAGACCGTCGGCACCGCGCACGCCCTGACCACCAGCAACTGTGGGTCGGCACTCTTCCTCGGGCTGCGTGTGCTCGGCGTGAAGCCGGGCGACGAGGTCATCGTCGGCGACTACACCTTCCCCGCCACCGGCCACGCCGTGCTCCAGGCCGGCGCGACGCCGGTGTTCGCGGACATCCGCCCCGACGTCTGGAGCGCCGACCCGGCGTCGATCGAAGCGCTGATCACCCCGCGCACGGTCGGCATCCTCGCCGTCGACGTCGCCGGTCAGCCCGGTGACTTCGACGAGTACCGCGCCATCGCCGACAAGCACGGCCTGTGGCTGTTCGAGGACGCCGCCTGCGCCGCGGGCGCGACCTACAAGACCCGGCCGGCGGGCAGCCTCGCCGACCTGGCCGCGTTCTCCTTCCACGGCCGCAAGGGCATCACCGCGGGCGAGGGCGGCGCGCTGGTCTCGGATCGCGAAGACCTCATCGCGCACGCGCGCAAGCTGCACACCTACGGCATCGAGCCCGCCATCACCCGCGAAGGTTCCGGCGCGCTGCCGATCCCGGAGTTCCACGAGCTGGGCTACAACTTCCGGCTCTCGGACGTGCAGGCCGCGATCATGAACGTGCAGCTGGACCGGCTCCCGGACCTGCTCTCGGCCCGCCGTTCGGTGGCCAAGCGCTACCACGAGGCGTTCGAGAACCTGCCCGGTCTCGACGTCCCGGTGGAACTGCCGGACCGCGAGCACCCGTGGCAGGCCTACATCCTCACCGTGGCCCCGGAGATCGACCGCGACGCGCTCGCGTTGCGGATCCGCGAGCAGGGCGTGCAGTGCAACTTCGGCACGTACGCCTCGCACCTCCAGCCCATCTACGGCAAGAAGCAGACCTTGCCGGTATCGGCGGACCTCTTCGCCCGTCATCTCGCCATCCCGATGCACGCCAACCTCACCGATGCCCAGGTCGACCGGGTCATCGGGACCGTCAGCGCCGCACTGCCGAGCTAGGAGAGAAATGCCCGACAAGAAGGTCCTCTTCACCGGGGGCGGCGGTTTCATCGCCGCGCACGTCATCCCGATGCTGATCGAGGGCGGGTACACCGTCCGCGTCTTCGACAACATGACCCGCGGCGACCGCGCCCGGATCAACGAGTTCGTCGCCACCGGCAAGGTCGAACTGGTCGAGAAGGACGTCCGCTACGGCGGTGCCGTGCGCGAGGCCATGCGCGGCTGCACGCACGTCATCCACTTCGCCACCGTGTCGATCAACAAGTCGGTCGCGGACCCGCACGAGTCCATCGACATCAACATGGTCGGTAACCACAACGTCTTCGCCGCCGCGGCGGACGAGGGTGTCGAGCGGCTCGTGTTCGCCTCGACCGCGTCCGTCTACGGCGACCCGAAGCGGCTGCCGATGCACGAGGACGACGAGCTCAAGCCGCTCACGCCGTACTGCATCTCGAAGCGCGCGGGCGAGGACATGCTCGGCTTCTACGAGCGCACCAAGGGCCTGTCCTGGAACGCGCTGCGGTTCTTCAACGTGTACGGCCCCGGCCAGAAGATCGAGGCCTACTACACGTCGGTGATCAACCACTTCATCCAGCGCCTGCGCGCCGGTCAGCCGCCGATCATCGACGGCCGCGGCGACCAGTCGATGGACTTCGTGCACGTCACGGACCTGGCCCGGGCCGTCGTCGCGGCGCTCGAGTCGGAGAAGGCGAACCTGCCGATCAACGTCGGCACCGGGATCGACACCTCCATCGCGACGCTGGCGAAGATCCTCATCGACGCCGTCGGCGTCAACGTCGAGCCGCTGTTCAACGAGCGCGACGTGCTGGTCTCGCGCCGCGCCGCGGACATCACCCGTGCCCGCGAGGTCCTCGGCTGGGAGCCGAAGATCTCCGTGGAAGAGGGCATGTACGAACTGGTGAAGGCCTCCGAGTGAGTTCCGTCGACGCACTCTTTTCCGCGGAGACGGCATGGTGATGGCGCCGGGGGAGAGCCGTCCTCTTCGTATCGCCGTGGTGAACAACTTCTTCCCGCCGAGGGTGGGCGGAAGCGCGCACATGGCGGCGTCCCTGGCCGAGCAGTACGCGGCGCGCGGGCACGAGGTGCTCGCGATCACCGCCGCCTACGCCGACGCCCCGGCCGACGAGACGAAGGACGGCTACCGCGTCGTCCGCCTGCCCGCGGTGAAGATGCCGCAGCTGGGCCTGTCGATCGACTTCGACATGAGCTTCGCCTCGCTGCGGCCGGGGAACTGGCGGCGGCTGTGGAAGCTGCTGGACGAGTTCAAACCGGACGCCGTCCACCTGCACGGGCAGTTCTTCGACCTCTCGTGGCTGGCCGGCCTGTACGCGCGGCGGCACGAGCTGCCGATGCTGCTGACCATCCACACCCTGCTGATCAGCGACAACAAGCTGTACGGCGGTGTGTTCCGGTTCCTGGACAGCGTGCTGGTGAACCCGATCCTGCGCTACCTCAAGCCGCGCTACGTCATCCTCGACAAGCTCGGGGTCGACTACTGCGTCGAGCGCTACGGCACGAGCGACGCGAACTCGGACTACTTCCCGATCGCCGTCGACACAGGGAACTTCGAGAAGCCTTTGACACTCGATGTCCGGGCGGAGCACGGGCTCGGCGACGGTCCGGTGATCGTCTCGCTCGGGCACGTGATCCCGCTGCGCAACCGGCTCCCCCTCGTCGAGGCGCTGCCGTCCATTTTGGACAAGCACCCTGGCGTGAAGGTGGTCGTCGTCGGCCGCGTCTACCACGACGTCTTCCTGAAGCGGGCGGAAGAACTGGGCGTCGCGGACGCCATCATCGTCACCGGCGCCGTGCCGAAGGCCGACGTCCCCGCGTACTTCGCCGCCGCCGACATCGTGACGCACGACCTCAACGGCGGCTGCGGTACCGCGTCGCTGGAGGCGATGCTCTCGGGCACCGCGACCATCGCGTCGGTCACCGAGGACAACTACCCGGGTATCGAATTGCGCAACGGCGAGAACATCCTGCTGGTGCGGCCGGACGACAGCGAGGCGGTGGCGAACACCGTCATCGACCTGCTCGACGACCCGGAGAAGCGGGCTTTGGTGGCACAGCGGGAAAGCGCGATGGTGCGGGCCAACTTCGGCCTCGACGTCGTCGCCGAAGAACACCTGCGTACCTTCGAGAAACTGGTGACCGAGGCCGATGTTCTTCGATGACGAGCGCAGCAACCGCCTGCGCCCGCAAATCCTGACCGAACTCGTCTCGCAGTACATGAACGACGCCGAACGCGCCCGGTTCTACGGACTGCCGGAGACGACGAGGGTCCGCGAACGGGTCAAGATCATCAGCCCGGAGAACCTGAAGATCGGCGAACACTGCTGGATCGGCGAAGGCGCGGCGCTCGACGCGAGCGGCGGGCTGGAGATCGGCGAGCACACCAGCATCGGGCTCAACACGCTGATCTTCACGCATTCCAGCTGGCTCGCGAACATGACGCTGCAGAACCACTCCGGCAGCGACCTCATCGAGCGCAAACCCGTGAAGATCGGCAAAGGCTGCTTCATCGGCGGCCTCGTGGTGATCATGGCCGGGGTCACGATCGGCGATTTCGCCACCGTGCAGCCCAATTCCGTGGTCGCCAAGGACGTCCCGCCGCGCAGCCTGGTGGCGGGCAACCCCGCGCGCGTGTTCCAGAAGTACGACGACGAGTACATCCAGTCCGAAGTGGAGCGTGTACGCGCCGAGAACGCGCGGCGGCGCGCGCTGGCGGAGGAACGTGGGGACGCCGCTGGTTCTTGGGGCGCGCCGGCGGGCGACTTCACGGAGTAGCTCGGCCCTGATCACAGCCTGTCGGCGAACAGTTTCGCCAGCGTGGCGTAGACGTCGGACCTGGTCTTGTACAGGTACAGCGTCGCCACCCTTGTTTCGCCATGGCCGCGTTTCCCGACGCTCACCAGGATGTCGAGGTCCGGGCCGTCGGTGGGGATCTCGCACCACAGGGCCTGCTCGCCGATCCCGGGTAGCTGGGTGGCCGGTTTTTCGCATTCCTTCGCGAGCTTGTCGATCGTCGCGCGGGGCGGCTGGTTTCCGGGGATGGCCGCGACGAAGAGCTCCGCCGATTTCCCGTACTTTCCTTTCGGGTCTTCGTAGGCGCACCGGTAGGCCTTGCCTGCGCCGACCCGTTCGGACTCGCCTTCGTTGGCGACCAGATCGTCTGATCTCCCGATCACTTGAAGGAATTCGGTCACGCCCAGTACGGGGCAGGCCGCGGTGATCTTGGTGAGAGGCGCCGGTGGCGTCGTGGCCGGGCTGGGTGTCGCGCGACTGGCCGGTTTGCTCGACGACGGTGTCGACGACATCGGCGCGGGCTCGGTCGCGGTGCCGCTCGAGCAAGCCGTGACGGCGAGCAGCAGGCATACGGTGGTGAGGATTCCCCTCGATCTGTGCACGCCGGGAACGTAGCCAATGTGGGGCGGTCGTGACCAGGCGTTTCTTTCCGTCCGGTCAGAGAATGCACCGACAGTCAAGAACCTCCAGGGTTCTTCGTTTCTCGAAAGGAAGACGACCTGCGGAAACGCAGGGAGCACGATGGTGCACCCCGATGCGGGCCTTGCTTCCCCGCAACTCCTCACTGTAATGATTCACTACTTTCCGTGCTGATACGTTCTCGGGGAAACCGTGGGAAGATGGTCTGGTGATCACCGGCGAAGGAGGAGTTCGATGAGTGTCGTGGAGTGGCCTCACCGATTCCTGACGCTTGACGACTGGGCCGCGTTGCCGGAAGACCCGGAACACCGCGCGGAAGTCGTCGAAGGAGTGCTGGTCGTGTCACCCCGTCCGTTGTTTTTCCATCAGCGTGCGGTCAATCGCCTGACATATTGGCTCGACGAACAGACGTCGCCGGAGTACAGCGCGATGGGTGAGGCCGAAATGGTCGTCGCCACCGCGCCGCTGACGGTCCGAGTTCCCGATGTGCTGGTCACCTCCGCCCTCGTGGCCGACGAAAACCCGGCGAGAGTCTCCGCCGAGGAAGACGTGCGGCTGGTCATCGAGGTCCTGTCCGAGGGCACCGTCCGCACCGACCGGGTCACGAAGTTCTCCGAATACGCGGAAGTCGGCATCGAGCACTACTGGATCGTCGACCTCGACGATCCGGCGAGCATGACCACCTACCGCCTGATCGACGGCGAGTACGAGAACTTCGGCGAGCACACCGGCAAGGTGAGCCTCGACTTCGACGGCACTCCGCTCACTCTCGACCTCGACGCACTGACCACCCGCCACGCGCAGCGCCCGTGATCGCCCTCGTGAGTGGCTAGGACGGTTAGAACCGTCCTAGCCACTCACGAGACGCTGGCCGAACGCGAGGTGACGCGTCCTCGGGCCTTGCTCAACGGAGGATCGGGGACACTCAACGTCCCCGATCCTCCGTTGATCAAGGTCATGCCGAGCGGGGGCCGCCAGAACCGTCCTAGCCACTCACGACCGGGAACCACCACCCCGCTCGACCCGACTACTAGGCTCGGCGGGGGAGTTCCCCGGTGAGAAGGGTGTCAGATGAGGCTCAAGCGGTTCGGTGCGTCGTTGCTGGTCACCGGGTTGGCCCTGCTGGGCACCGCGTCCCCGGCGCTCGCCCATTCGGAGCTGAAGAGCAGTGACCCGGCGAGGGGTGCTTCGCTGGCGACGCCCCCGACGCAGGTCAAGCTGACCTTCTCGGGCCCGGTCACCCTCGCCGACGACAACCCGATCCAGATCACCGGCCCGGAGAACGCGTCGTGGACGGTCGGCCGCGCGGAGGTCGCCGGAGCGGTCGTCACGGCGCCGGTCCAGGCCGTCGGCCCCGCGGGCGAGTACACGCTCCGCTACAAGGTCACCTTCGAGGACACGCACGCCGCGAGTGGCTCGGTGAAGTTCAACCTCAGCGCGCCGGTACCAAGCCCGACGAGCCAGGCCCCGACGAGCAGCCAGGCCCCGGCCGGCAGCGCGTCCCCGGCGCCTCCGGCCGGCGAGACCACCCCCGAAGATCTGGTACCGGCCTGGGTGTGGATCGTCCTCGCGGTGGCCGTGGTCGTGGCGGGGATCGTCGTCGCGCTCCGGTTCACTCGTCGGAAGGACTAAGCGGTCAAAGCAACCTTTCACGTGGTCAACCGTCGAACGGAGATGAGGACCAGGGTGGCTCGCGGCGATGACGAGTTCGTCGAGTTCGTGCGGAACTCGGCGACGCGTCTTCAGCACGCCGCCTACCTGCTCACCAGCGATCGTCATCAGGCCGAGGACGCCACCCAGACGGCGCTCGCGAAAACGTATGCGGCCTGGTCGCGCGTACGCCGTAAGGACGCCTACGCGTACGCGCGACAGGTCCTCGTCAACCATGTGATCGACGGCTGGCGGCGTCCGATCCGCGAGAACGCCACGGAGGACATCCCCGAGCAGCCGAGCGGCCTGGACGTCGCCGGTGCCGTCGTCCAGCGGAAATGGCTGCTTGACGCGTTGCGTACGCTCACTGACCGGGAGAGAGCCGTCGTGGTGCTCAGGCACTTCTTCGACTTGAAGGAATCCGACGTGGCCGGCGAACTGGGTGTCTCGATCGGCACCGTGAAGAGCACCAATTCCCGCGCCCTGACCAAGCTGCGGATCACCGCGGAGGACGGAACGGAACTGATCGGGGGGCTGGGACGATGACCGACCTCGAGATGCTGCGTTCGGCCTTGCGGGAGCCGCCCGTCGAAGGGTTCGCCGAACCTGACCTCGGCGCGATCATGACCAAGGGCAGGCGTATCCGCCGTCGCCGCCGTCTCGCGACCGGCGCGGGCGGGGGCGCCGCCACCGTGGTGACGGTGCTGGTCATCGTCGGCGCGGTCGCGCTCAAAGGCTCTTCGTCCGAACAGCAGCCGCTTCCGCCCGCCGCGAGCGCGCCGGCCGCGCCCGTCCCGACCCCGGCACCGGCGAGCCCGTCGATCACGGCGGCCCCGTCGCCCTCCCCGCTCGGTGACGTGATCCCGCTCGGGTTCAAGGGTGAAGGTGGCCGCGAGCTGGTGATCTACGCGTCCGAGATCGACGAGCCGTCGATGCCGGACGTCCGGTTCGGTCTTCAGGTCGCGTACCGGGACGGCGCGGGCGACTACGACGCGCTCCTGGCCGCCAACGAATTCAAGGGATCCGATCGGTCGTTCGGCTTCCACGCCGTGGACGGCGGCGACCTGATCCGGGGCACGTTCGTACCCGTGTTCGGCTACTTCTCGGGTCCGGCGGTGCGGATCACCAGCACCGTCCGCGGGAAACCGGTCGAGGCCAAGGCCATCCCCTGGAGCGAGGACCCGTCGGTCGTCATCTTCTGGTTCGACCCAGGCCAGGTGGAGTCGCCGTACGTGCTGACCCCCCTCGTCGCGTACGACGCGAGGGGCCAGCGCCTCACCAAATAACGCATTTAGTCCTCTGGATGCGGTAGTTGCGTGGGCAACTACCGCATCCAGAGGACTAAATGCGAGAGATCAGGCCGCGGCCTGCGTCAGCACCTGGTCGACGACGGCGTGCGACGGCAGGATCAGGTCCCGCTCGGTGTCGGCGTCGATCTTGCCTTCGAGCAGGTCGACGAACCGGTCCAGCTGGGTCGCGAGCGGCTCGCGCGCGGTCACCAGTTCCGGGATCTCGATGACGGTCTGCTGGCGGTAGCCGAGGCCGTCCTCGGTGACCGAGTCGTGCGAGACGTGGCGGTAGATGGTGACGTCGCGGCGGAGCAGGTCGATCTCGATCATGCGGTCCAGTTCGGACACCCAGAGCGAGCGGACCTTGCGCTGGCCGAGGCGGGACGCGGAGACCGTGGCGAGCCCGGATTCGAACGACAGCACCGTCTCGATGGTGTCTTCGGCGCCTTCGACCGAGCTCGGGTGGAAGTAGCCCGCGCCGGAGGCGACCCGCTGCGGGGTCGCGCCGCCGAAGAACTGGATCGCCAGGTCGACGTCGTGCACCAGCAGGTCCCACGCGACACCGGTCTTGATCCGCGGCGCGTACGGGCCGTGGCGGCGGGCCATCAGGTGGATCGGCTCGTTGACCAGCGCCCGCGCGGTCATCACGGCCGGGTTGTAGCGCTCCAGGAGCCCGCACATCAGCGGGACGTCCTTCTTCGCCGACAGCCCGACGATCTCCTGGGAGAATTCAAAGCTGTTGCACACCGGCTTCTCGACCAGCATCGGCTTGCCCTGGCCAAGGATCTCCTGCGCCAGCTCGTAATGCGCCTCGGTGGCCGAAGCGAGCACGACGGCGTCCACATCGGACAGTGAGCCGATTTCGGGCGTCCACTGGGTTTCGTAGCGTTCGGCGACCTTGCGGCCCGCCTCTTCGCGCGGGTCGATCACGCGGACGAGGTCCACGCGCTCGTTCGCGGCGAGGACACGGGCGTGCAGCGAACCCATGTTCCCCGTGCCGATGAGGGCGATCTTGTGGGTGGTCATGCGCCGAGTACCTCGCGAACCGTTTCGATGATGGTGTCCAGGTCGGACTCGGAAAGGTGCGGGTGCACCGGCAGGGAAAGCGCCTGCGCGGCGACGGAAGCGGCCACCGGGAAGTCCTCGACCTTCGCGTCGGGGATCAGCGGGTTGTTCCGGTAGCAGTCGTAGTCGAAGACGATCTTCGGGTAGTAGATCCCGTTGCCGATGCCCCGCTCGGTCAGCGCGGCGGCGAACTCGTCACGCGAGAGCATCGCGTGCGGGCCGACCAGCACGGTGTACTGGTGCCACACGTGTTCACGGCCGGGCAGGACCTGCGGGAGGTCGAGGCCCGGGGTGCCGGCGAGGCCCTCGGTGAGGCGCTTCGCGTTGGCCTGGCGGGCGGCGGTGAGCTGGTCCAGCTTCTCCAGCTGCGGGATGCCGACGGCGGCATGCAGGTCGGTCATCCGGTAGTTGTGCCCGGCGACCTCGTACTGGTACCGCGCACGCATGCCCTGGTTACGGAGCACCCGCAGCGCGTCGGCCAGCTTGTCGTCGTCCGTGGTGATCACACCGCCCTCGGCGGTGGTGACGTTCTTGGTGGCGTACAAGGAGAAGCAGCCGATCCCGAACGAGCCAGACGGCTTGCCCTGGAACGACGCGCCGACGGCCTGCGCCGAGTCCTCGATGACCTTGAGACCGTGCTCGGCGGCCAGCGGCGCGAGCTTGCCCATGTCCGCCGTCTGCCCGTAGAGGTGCACGGGCATGAGGACCTTGGTGCGGTCGGTGATCGCGGCGGCGACGGCGTCCGGGTCGATCGCGAAGTCGTCGCGCCGGATGTCGGCGAAGCGGACGGTCGCGCCGGCTTCCAGGATCGCGTTCAGCGTCGCCACAAAGGTGAACGGCGAGGTGACGACCTCGTCGCCCGGCTGAAGGTCGAGCGCCTGGATGGCGGCGACCAGCGCGGTGGTGCCGTTGTTGACGGCGATCGCGTGCTTCGTGCCGGAAACGCTCGCGAACGCGTCCTCGAAGCGCTTGACCATCGGTCCCTGTGCGATGGCGCCGGATCGCAGCACCTCGACGACGAGGTCCTCCGCGTCACGGACGTCGACCACGGTAATGGGGATCATCTGCAAGTCTCTCTCGACTGGGCGTTCTGGTGCGTCCGGTACAGTGAGCCGCCGGTTCTGCGCCCGGCCGCCCTCTCTGGCGCGGGCCACACGTTACCGGGACCGCCGAAGCGCCCAATACCCCAGGCTGTCTCCAGCCACGACGAACGGATCTTCACGTGGTGAACCGCATCCACCCGACAGCAGTCATCGGCGAGGGTGTCGAGCTCGGCGAGGACAACGTCATCGGACCGTTCACGGTCATCGTGGGCCCCACCCGGATCGGGGACGGCAACTGGATCGGCCCGCACGTGACCATCGGCACCCCGGGTGAGGATCGCGGCCGCGAACACCCCGCCGCCTGGGAGGCCGCGCCGGACGGTGATCCCGATCACGACGGCCACGGCGTCGTCATCGGCAGCCGGAACCGGATCCGCGAGTACGTCAGCGTCCACCAGGGCACCTGGCGCACCACCAGCATCGGTGACGGCGGCTACTTCCTCCGCGGCAGCCACATCGCCCACGACTGCATCGTCGAAGACGCCGTCACGGTCGCTTCGAACGTCATCACCGGCGGCCACTGCCACATCTGGTCCGGGGCGAACCTGGGCATGGGCGCGATCCTGCACCAGCGGGTCGTGGTGGGCCCCGGCGCGATGGTCGGGATGAGCTCCGCGGTCCGCAAGGAGGTGGGCGCGTTCACCATCGCCGTGGGCAACCCCGCGCGGGTGACCGGCGTCAATACCGTGGGCCTGTCCCGCCGAGGCCTGGACGAGGCCGCCATCGAGGCGCTGGGACCTTGGCTGAAGGGTAAGGCCGGTCTCCCTGAGGACGGGCTGGCCGACCGGCTGCCCGGCGACCTCTCTACCTTGGTGAAGGCGTGGGACGCCCGTCCACGCGACGATCATTAGGAGTACGGACATGGCGGAAGTCGCCGGCAAGCTGCGTGAGGTCTTCGTCGAGGCGCTGGACCTCGACGGCGAGGTCGACGTCGAGAACCTGAAGTACCGCGACATCGAGGCCTGGGACTCGGTCGGTCACATGGCGCTGGTCGCGGCCATCGAGGACGAGTTCGATGTGGAGTTCGACACCGACCAGGTGATCGACATGTCCAGCTTCAAGGTCGCCGTCGACATGGTGACCGACCTCCAGTCCAAGTGATGCTGGACGGAAAGGTCGCCCTGGTCACCGGGGGTACCCGGGGCATCGGGCTGGCCACCGCTCGGGCGCTCGCCGAGGCGGGCGCCACCGTCGTGCTGACCGGCCGCGACGAGGCGAAGGCCAAGGAAGCGGCGTCCGCGGCGGGGGCCGCGAGCGGGCTCGCCCTGGACGTCACCGACGCCAAGGCCGTGTCGACGCTGGTCCGCGGGGTGGCCAAGGAGCACGGCAAGCTCGACATCGTGGTCGCCAACGCCGGGATCATGGAGGACGCGCTCCTCGGCATGATCCGCGAGGAACTGGTCGACACCACGCTGAGCACGAACGTCGCCGGCACGCTGCACACCGTCCAGGCCGCGGCCCGGGCGATGATGCGCAAGAAGACCGGTGCCATCGTCGTGCTGGCCTCGATCGTCGGTGAGTATGGAAGCGCAGGTCAGACGGTGTACGCGGCCTCGAAGGCGGCGGTGGCGAACATCGCGCGTTCGGCCGCGAAGGAGCTCGGCCGTTCCGGGATCCGGGTCAACGCGGTGGCGCCCGGCGTCATCGACACCGACCTGACCTCGGGCCTGACCGAGGACGCCAAGGCCGAGAACATCGGCAAGACCCCGCTCGGGCGGCTCGGCACGCCCGAAGACGTGGCGAACGCGATCCGGTTCCTCGTCAGTGATGACGCTTCGTTCATCACCGGGCAGGTGCTGGGCATCGACGGAGGACTTGTTCTGTAATGACCCTTTTGGGTGTGGGTGCGCGACTGATCGACGTCACGAGCGGCAGGACGCTCGAGGGCGAGGAACTCGACACCGAGGTCACCCGCGTGGGTGCCGCGTTGTCGCTGCTGCCGCCGGGCGCGCTGTTCGCGCGGATGTCGGTGGACCTCGAAAGCGTCCTGAACTACCTCGGCGCGTTCGAGGCGGGCCGCGCGATCGCGCTGATCGACCCGGCGCTGGACGCCGACGTCCTCGCGGGGCTCATCGAGCGTTTCCGCCCGGCCGCCGTGCTGTCCGCGCCGGACGCGCCCGCACCCGAGGGGTACGGCGTTTCCGACGGCCACTGGGTCCGGAAGTCCACCGAGGGCGTCGAGCCGCATCCGCATCTCGCGGTCCTGTTGCCGACCAGCGGTTCCACCGGCAACCCGAAGCTGGTCCGGCTCTCGCGCGGCGCGATCTTCGCCAACGCCGACGCGATCGCCGAGGTGCTCGGCATCGACCGCCACGAGATCGCGCCGACCAGCCTCCCGTTGCACTACAGCTACGGCCTGTCGGTGCTGAACTCGCACCTCGTCCGCGGCGCGACCGTGGTCATCGAGCCGTCGGGTGTGCTCGGTCGCGGGTTCTGGGACGCGGTCAACGAGCACAAGGTCACCTCGCTCGCGGGCGTGCCGTACCACTACGAGATGCTGCGGCGCCTGAAGTTCGACCCGGCGAAGTACCCGACGCTGCGCACGCTGACTCAGGCGGGCGGCAAGCTCCGCGACGACCTGGTCGCCCAGTTCAACGACAGGATCCGCGAGGTCGGCGGGCGGATGTTCGTGATGTACGGGCAAACCGAGGCCGCCCCGCGGATGACCACCGTCCCGGCGGAACGGCTCGCGGAGAAGCTCGGCGCGGCCGGACCCGCGCTGCCCGGCGGCTCCTTCGCGATCCGGCGCGAGGACGGTTCCGAGACCACGCATCCGAAGATCGTCGGCGAGGTCGTCTACCGCGGGCCCAACGTGATGATGGGCTACGCCGAGGACGAGGCGGGGCTGGCCGCGGGCGACGAATACGGTGGCGTCCTGGCCACCGGCGACCTCGGGTACCTCGACGAGGACGGGTTCCTCTACATCACCGGCCGCCTCAAGCGGATCGGCAAGGTCTTCGGCAACCGCGTCAGCCTGGATGATCTCGAGCACGCCGTGCGTTCCGCCTCGGTGGGGATCGACGTCGTGGCCGCCGTCCCGGCCGGGGACAAGGTCGTCCTGTTCGCCGAAGGCGCCGACAAGGACATCTGCAAGGACGCCGCGAAGGCGCTGTCCGAGCGGCTGCACCTGCACACGAGCGGGTTCGACGTCCGCGCATGCGACACCGTGCCGCTGCTGGCCAGCGGAAAGATCGACTACCGGTCGCTGGAGGCCCAGGTATGAGTGTGTTCACGCTTTCACAGGCTGAGCGCGAGAAGCATCTGCTTCCGCAGCTCGCCGAATTGACCGCGCACCACCGCGAGAACTCCGAGGGGTACGAGCGCATCCTTTCGTCGCTCGGCATCGCGCGGGACGCGTCGTTCGGCTCCATCGCGGACCTGCCGTGGCTGCCGGTGCGGATGTTCAAGACGCACGACCTGCGCAGCATCCCCGAGTCCGAGATCTTCAAGACGCTGACCTCGTCGGGTACCACCGGCGCGGGCGCGTCGCGGATCTACCTCGACAAGGCCGCCGCGGGCGCGCAGACCAAGCAGCTCGGCGCCACGCTGCAGGAGGTCCTCGGCGGCGAGCGGCTGCCGATGCTGATGGTCGACACCATCGGCATCATCAAGAACCGCCGTTCGTTCTCCGCACGCGGCGCGGGCGTGCTGGGCATGGCGAACTTCGGCCGCAAGCACACCTACGTCCTCGACGAGAACGACCAGCCGGACGTCGAGGCGGTCAAGACGTTCCTGGCGACGTACGGCGACAAGCCCTTCCTGATCTTCGGCTTCACCTTCATGGTGTGGCAGTACCTCTACGAAGTCGCGCGTGAGCACAAGCTGGACTTGTCGAACGGGATCCTGATCCACTCCGGCGGCTGGAAGAAGCTGATCGACCGCGCGGTGGACAACACCGAGTTCCGCCGTCGCTTCAAAGAGGACACCGGGCTCACCCGGATCCACAACTACTACGGGATGATCGAGCAGATCGGCACCGTTTTCCTCGAAGGACCGTCCGGGAACTCGTTGTACTGCCCCGATTTCGCCGATGTGGTGATCCGGAACCCGGAGACCTGGGAAGAGCAGCCGGTCGGCGAGCCCGGCGTGATCGAGGTCGTCAGCACACTGCCGCACTCGTACCCCGGGCATGTCCTGCTCACCGAGGATCTCGGTGTCTACAACGGGATCGACGACGGTGACTGGCCGGGCAAGCACTTCTCGGTCATGGGCAGGCTGCCCAAGGCCGAGGCCCGCGGTTGCTCGGACACCTTCCAGGGAGCGGCGGCATGAGCCTGAACCAGCGTTTTCCGCTCGCGGACGCGATCGAGGTCGACAAGCTCGTCGAAGAGCTTCGGTCCGAGCCGGTCGGCGGACGGCTTCGCGTGGGTGATCCGCGTGTCGTCGAGTTCCTGACGAAGTTCGCGCGCAAGCTGCTCGCCCCCGCGACGGCCCGCCGCTTCCCGGAGCTGGCGTCGCTCGGTTTCTTCCTGCGCAAGGGAGAAATCGCCAAAGCACTGTCCACTTTGGAGACTTCCGGTGACGCGCTGCGCTTCCCGCGCGGCCTCGTCTTCCACGTGCCGCCCGCCAACGTCGACACGATCTTCGTGTACTCGTGGGCGCTTTCCGCGCTCGCGGGTAACCACAACGTCGTCCGGGTGTCTTCGCGTTCGGCCGGTGCGGCGGAAACGGTGCTGGAGGCACTGAACGCCGCACTGTCCGAAGTAGACGCCGACACGGCCGCCGCGATCACCGCGACGCAGCGCATGGTCACCTACGACCGCAGCGACGCGATCAGCGGCGCGCTGTCGGTCGCCGCGGATCTGCGGGTCATCTGGGGCGGCGACGCCTCGGTCGCCGCGCTGCGCAAGTACCCGCTCGCCCCGCACGCGCGTGACCTGACCTTCCCGGACCGGTCGTCGTTCGCGGTCGCGTCGGTGCGCGGCTGGCAGAACGCCTCCGAGGCCGAACGCCGCGGGGCGGCCGAGGGTTTCTACAACGACTCGTACTGGTTCGACCAGGCCGCCTGCTCGTCGCCGCGCGCGGTGTTCTGGGTCGGCGACGAAGACGGCGCCCGTGAAGCGGGTCAGGAGTTCCGGAAGCTGCTCGCCGAGGTGCTGGCGACGAAACAGCACGTCACCGAGCCCGCCATGGCCGTGCAGAAGCGGGTGTCCGCGTACGGCGCGGCCGTCGACGGGCTCGTCAACGGCATCGAATTCCAGGGCAACGGCATCGCGACACTCGAACTGGCTGACCCCGCAGTCCTGCCGCGCGAATGGCTCGGCGCGGGCACTTTCGCCAACGCGCGGGTCGACACGCTTTCCGACCTCGTCCCGATCGTGCTCCGCAAAGATCAAACCGTCGGTCAATTCGGCTTCACCAAAGAAGAATTGGCGGAATTCGTGACGGAATTGGCGGGCCGCGGCGTCGACCGGGTCGTTCCGTTCGGCTCGGCCCTGACGTTCTCCGCGATTTGGGACGGCTACGATCTGCTGACCGAGTTCAGCCGCTTGGTGACCGTACAGGCCTGACCTGCGGTGACGAGGTAGCAGCAGAGGAGGTTCAGTGACGACCGTCGAAACGCCCGAAGAGGACACTTCGGTAGCTCTAAAACAGCCGAAATCCACGAAGGCGAAGATCCTCGACGTCGTCCGCTGGGTCGCCATCCTGCTGGTCGTCGGTTTCGCGGCCAAGACCTTGGTCACCAATTGGGGCGAATTCTGGCGGACCTTGTCCGAGGTCGCGTGGGAATCCTCCACCTTGAGCCTGCTCGCGCTCATCGCCGCGATCATGGTGTCGACCTACGGCTGGCAGGTCATGGTCGACGACCTCGGCAAGCCGATCGGCTACGCCCGCGGCGCGCAGATCTGCCTCGTCGGCTCGCTCGGCAAGTACGTGCCGGGTTCGGTGTGGGCGTACCTGCTGCAGATGGAGCTGGGGCGCAAGGCCGGGCTCGCCAGGGCGCGGATCTTCACCGGCTCGCTGATCCAGCTCGGCGTCGGCGTGGTGTCCGCGCTGGTCGTGTCGCTGCTCGCGGCGCCCGCGGTGTTCAGCAACAGCCCGCGGGCGCTGTGGCTGTTCGTGCTGATCCCGGTCGGCCTGGCGATGCTGCACCCGCGTGTGCTCACCTGGGGCACGTCGCTGGTGCTGCGCATCCTGCGCCGTCCGCCGCTGGACCACCGGCTGAGCTGGTCGGTCGTCGGGAAGGTCTTCGGCTCGTCGACCGCCGCCTGGGCGCTCCAGGGCGTGCACCTGTGGCTGCTGGCGAACTCCGTCGGCACGCCCGGGTTCAGCGGGTTCGTGCTGTGCGTCGGCGCGATGGCCGTCGCGATGACCGTCGGGACGTTCGCGTTCATCCTGCCCAGCGGGGTCGGCGTCCGCGAGGTCGCGCAGGTCGCCGTGCTGACCGCGTCGGGCCTCACCGTCGTCCAGGCGACGGCGTTCGCCATCGCCTCCCGGGTCATGTTCACCGTCGCGGACCTGATCACCGCCGGCGGCGCCGCCCTCTCGGCCCGCCTCGTGACCAGCCCCCGCAATTAGTCGACTAATTGCGGGGGCCGCGTCAGGGGTTCAGCCGGTAGATGACGGCGTCGGCGTTGCGGTACACCTCGGTCACGAAGTTCAGCCCGTCCAGATCGCGCAGCCCGGCCTGGCGCGGGGCACCCGTCGGGTAGCCGTATTGCCCGAGGATCACCCACCGCACGTTCAGCCGCGCCACCGCCGCCCGCACCTGGGCGTTCGACGGGTACTCGCGGAAATGCCACTCCAGCAGCCGCGCGTCCGACGGTGACAGCGTCTCGTCGAAATGCCCGGAGGTCGTGCGGACGCCGGAGAGCGCGTAGGTCCACACCGTCCCGTCCAGCCGGTCGTTCAGCGCGCGCTCGCCGGGTTTCACGAACTCGGCGAGCTTCTCCATCGCGACGACCTCGTCCGGGCTCACCGGCAGCTTGTGCGGGTCGACGCCGGGCGTGTTCGCGTAGCCGGGCGCGACCTTGTCCGCGTTGGACGGCGCGTAGAAACCGTTGCTCAGGAAGGCGAACGCGCCGAAGACCGCCACCGCGACGGCGAACGCGGGCACCTTCCGGTGCGCCACGTTGTCCCGGAGCCACGCCTGCGTTTCGGCGAGGCCGTGTGCCGCGATGATCGCCAGCGGGATCGCCGCCATCGACATGAACCGGTACGGGTCGTTCCACCACGGCCGTGACAGCGCCAGCACGAGCGGCTGCTCGGACGACGTCACCGCGATGTAGGCGAGCCCGGTGATCAACGCCGTCACGCCGATCCAGCGCAGCCCGCCCAGCCGCGAGAAGAAGATGAAGCCCAGCAGCAACGCGGCCGAAAGCCAGACCTGCGGATACGGCTCATGGTGCTGGAAGCCCAGCAGCGCGCCGAGTGCCGTCGTCGCCCGCCATTCGACCGGCCAGCTGCGGTAGGGCACCTCGCCGTTCGCGAGCCCGATCGCGCCGAACAGCTGCAACCACGCCACCAGGATCGCGACGACTCCGACGATCGCCAGCGCGCGCAGGTCCCGGCCGATCCGCCGCCACTGTTCGCCCGGCGCGATCCAGCGTTGCAGCAGCAGCGGCCCGGCGAACAGGATCGAGCCGAACAACGCGGACGAGTGCACGCACAGCAGCCCGACAGCGGCGGCCAGCAGCACGAAACCGGTGTCGGGAGCGGGCCGGTCGAGGTAGCGCTTCACCGCGACGGCGGCCAGCGGGGTCAGCGCCAGGCCGAGCAGGAACGGGAGCAAAGGTCCCCTGCTCATCGATTCGTACAGGCCCATCACCGGCGCGATGGAGACGAGGGCGGCCGCGCCCGCGAACACCGCGCGCCCCCGGAACACGCGCACCATGGTGACCAGCGACAACGCCAGCAGCGCGGGCAGCAGCGCGGTGTTCACGTCCAGCGTCAGCGGGATGCTCGCCGGGCTGAGCAGGTACACCACGGACGCGAGCAGGTGGTACGCGTTCGGGTAGAACACCGGTGCCGCGTCGCCGTACCAGTTGACCTCGCCGGTGCCGAACAGGCTGCCGTCCCCGGTTTCGGCGATCTGCCGGACCCCGTTGGCGTGATAGACGGCGTCGAACCCCTGCGGGATGGCGTCCAGCCTGCCCATCCCGCGCACCACCGCGTACATCCCGACGGCCGCCGCGAGCAGCAGGCACGCCCCGACCGCGAGATGACCGGACCGTCCCCACAGCGGTTCGTCGGGCTCGGGCGGCCAACGGCGCAGGGTGAGCCGCCGCAGGCCGTACGCGAGTCCGGCGAACAAGGCCGTCGCCACCGCGTACGTCACCGGGTTGAACGGGAGTCCGAGCGCGGCCGCCCACGGCCCGGCGAGGCCACCGATGGCGTAACTCAGCAACGGCGTCATCCCCGCGAGCACCCAGCCGCGCAGGCCGGCGGCGAGCCCGGTGAGCAGACCGGGGAGGCCGATGACGAGCAGCGCGACGCACAGCGTGACGACGTCGGCGGACAGGGAGGTCTGGGTGGGCACGGGCTACCTCGGGTGGGGAATCCGCACAGAACCCCCGAGGTGCGGAACGGAATGGGAAGCCAGATTAACCGCCGGGGACCGTTACCCGAAGGAGTCACATCCTGACGGGCAAAACGGTGGGCCGTTGCCTACTTTGTGCACACTTGCTGGACCATTCGTGTCAAATGACTGCGCCGAAAGAAACACACCGGCGCGGTGATCGATACTTGACCGTAGTCTTTCGTCAGGGGAGTGGCCGGCCCGGGAGGGTGGGGGATCAGGTGGTGATCGCGCTTGTCGTCGCCTGGTTCGTGGTCGCGGTCTTCGTCCTGGTGGCCTGGGCCAGAATCGGCGCGGACAAGGCGTGGCGCGCCGTCGCGCTGATGCTGACCCTCGTTTTCTCCCTGGTGCACCAGTTGATGTTTTCGACCATCTCGGAGGACGCGTACATCACTTTCCGTTACGCCCAGAACATCGCCGACGGCAATGGCCCGGTGTTCAACCCCGGCGAGCGGATCGAGGGTTACGCGAATTTCCTCTGGATGATCGTGATCGCGTTGCCGAAGGCCGCTTTCGGGGCCGACATCGAGAATTCCGCGATCGTTCTCGGCGTTCTCGCCACGCTCGGCGCGGTCCTGCTCGCCCACGTGACGGTGAACCGCGTGGTCGCGCGGGCGGCCGGTGAGGCGCGCCCTGCCTATGGCGTGGCCGCCGCGGTACTGGTCGCGGGCGCCGGAGGCCTCGCCGCGTACGGCGGATCGGGTACCGAGACGCCGTTGTTCGTGCTGCTCGTGTTCGGTGTCTTCGCCGCGCTCGCGGCCCGGCGGCCGGTGGTCGCGGGTGTGCTCGTCGCCTTCGCGATGATGACGCGCCCAGCGGGGTTCCTGCTCGCTGTGCTGGTCGGGATCTGGCTGGTCGTCGCGGCCCTGCGCGGCCGCTACACCTGGTGGTCGCCGGTGGGGTCGCTGCTCGGCGGGTTCGTCTTCGCGGCGCCGTGGATCGCCTGGCGGGTGACCTACTACGACCATGTCCTGCCGACGTCGGTCATCATCCCCTTCGACCTCGACCTCGCCGCCCGGATCGACGGCGGGTGGCGGTATCTGTCGGGTTTCTCGCTGGTCCACCAGGGATTCCTGCTGCTCGGCCTGATCTCGGTGGTGGCCCTGCCACTGCGCCGCACCGGCCGGACGCCGCACGAGGCCGAGGCCAGGTCGCTGACCTGGCTGATGCTGGCCACCGCCGTCGCGCTCACCGCTTTCGTGGTCTTCTTCGGCGGCGACGCCGGGCCCGCCTGGCGACTGCTGGCGCCGATCCCGCCGCTGCTGTCGATGGCGGCGGTGTCGATCTACGGCGTGCTCGTCTCGGGCGCGAAGCCGAGCCCGCGGCCGCGTCCGCCGGTCCAGCGGCTGATGCCCGCCGCCGCGGTGGCGTTGTCCGGGCTCGCGGTGCTGGTGTCGGTGTTCAGCCCGGAGATGCTCGCCCGCGTGCGCGCCTGGCACGACCACGGCGCGCAGATGGAGGAGATCGGCCGCTGGCTCGACGCCTATCTGCCGCCCGGTTCGGTCGTGAGCACCTCCGCGCCCGGCGTGCTCTCGTACCACGCCGGGACGCAACTGCAGATCGTCGGCGTCCGGGGCCAGACCGAGGAAGCGGGCGAGGCCGTCGTCTCCCGGCGGCGTCCGACGATCGCCGTCATCACCGACAGTGGCTACTCGGCGAAGCAGACCTGCGTGATCGACCCGGCGTACGCGGCGAGGTACCGCGTCGCGACCTTCGCGCGCGAAGGAACCTCGTCGTGGATCACCGTCTTCATCCGGGCGGACGTCGAGCGGGCGGTCACGTCGGCCCTCGACCGCTCGCCCGATTTCCGCCACGTACCGTGCCTCTCGTGAGTGTCGACGAACGCGTTTCCCCCAGCAGACCGGCAGCGCTCGAGGCTCGTTCGCGCCTGTTCGGCCTCGGTGTGTTCGCCGCCGCGCTCACCGTGCTCCTGGTCCGCTTCCTCGTGCCGCGGCCGATCGCGATGTCCGACAACGGCGACGGTTTCCGCGTGCTCTGCGGCGCGGGCATCCCGTGGAAGGGTGAACCGGAGGGATTCGTCCACCTCGCCTACACCGTCCCGGCAGGCGAATGCGACGCCACCTATCTCCTGACCCAGAGCTGGTTCGCGCGGATCGCACGGTCGATCGGCGGGTTGCTCGGCCTCGAATCGACGCTCAGTCTGGTCGTCCTCGGCGTGCTCACCAGCGTCCTCGCCGCCGCGGCGGTCGCGCTGATCGTCGCCGGACTGCCGTATTCGCGCCGTGTCCGCGGTTTCGCGGCCGTGGGACTGCTGCTGGTCGTCGCGGACTCCGCGTTCTTCGGCTACTTCGCCTCGGTGCTCGGCGAGGGGGCCGCCTTTCTCGGCCTCCTGCTCGCCGTCGGCGGCTTGCTGGTCGCCGCGCGGCCTGGCTGGTGGCGCTACGCGGGTCTCGCCGTGCTGCTCTTCGGCGGCCTGATCGCGGTGAACGCCAAGGTCCAGACGCTGATGATCCTGCCGTTGCTCGCGCTGGCCGCGCTGCTCGTCCGTCCGGCGGGAGTCCGCGGCCTGAAGCGCTGGCTTCCCGTGGTGTTCGTCATCGGCGCGCTCGCCGGGGGCACGGCCTACGCGCAGCAGACCGTCGAACCGGCGAAGCTGCCCGACGGCTCGCTCGCCGCGCGGCCGGGCGACGATTCGCGGGAGATCAACATGTTCAATACGATCTTCCTGACCATTGTGGACGGTCGGCACGACACCGGGGCCGATCTCGCCGCGCTGGGGCTGCCCGCCTCGTTCGGCCAGTACGCGGGCAACGGCTGGTGGCATCCGAAGCCCGCGACGCAGGATCCCGAGTACCCGAAGTACCGCGAACAGATCAGCAGGCGCAACGTCGTCGGCTACTTCGCGACGCACCCCTGGCGCACCGTCGAGATCCTGGATCGCGCGGCGGGCGATCTGCTCACCGCGCGGCCGCCCTACCTCGGCAGTTTCGACCGTTCGGCCGGCTTCGCCCCGGAGGCGCAGGAATACCGCGTCCCGATCGTTTCGACCGTGACGAAACTGCTGGCACCGCTGGGTTTCTTCGCCCTGCTGCCGATATGGGCCCTGATCGCCTGGCGTGGCTGGAAGACCCGGCGCGCCGCGCTGGGTGTCGCGCTGGGCCTCCTGCTCGCCGTCGCCGCCGGGCAGTTCGTCCTGGCCGCGCTGGGCGACGGCTTGGAGAACGTCAAGCATCAGGTGATCGCGCTGTACTGCACGGTGCTCGGCGTCGCTCTGGCACTGGTGACCTTCGCGCGGCAGGAACGCTCGGAGTGATGTGACCTACGCTACCGTAGGTTGGTTACCCTACGGTAGCGTAACCTGAACGAATGGCTGAGCTCGTTTACCCGCCCGTCATCATGGCGGCGAAGTTGATGTTCCGGGTGCTGGACAACCGCATCCGGGTGGAGGGGACCGAGCACATCCCGTCGACGGGCGGGGCGGTCATCGCCTGCAACCACGTGAGCTACTTGGACTTCATCTTCTGCGGGCTCGGCGCGCAGCCCGCGAAGCGCCTGGTCAGGTTCATGGCGAAGAAGGAGATCTTCAGCAACCGTGTGGCCGGGCCGCTCATGCGCGGTATGCACCACATCTCCGTCGATCGCGGCGCGGGTCTCGCTTCGTACCGCGAAGCCGTCGAGCGCTTGAAGGCCGGAGAGGTCGTCGGCGTGTTCCCCGAGGCCACGATCAGCCGGTCGTTCACCGTGAAGGACATCAAGTCCGGCGCGGTCCGGATGGCCGCCGAGGCGGGTGTCCCGGTCGTGCCGATGGCGCTGTGGGGCACGCAGCGGCTGTGGACCAAGGGGCGCCCGAAGGACCTCACCAGACGCCACGTCCCGATCTCGATCCTCGTCGGCGAGCCGATGCACCCGAAGGCCGACGAGGACGCCGAAGTCCTCTCGAAGGACCTTCGCGTGCGGATGTCGGCGCTCGTGGACCGCGTCCAGGCCGGCTACCCGGAGAAGCCGTCGTCCGACGACGAGCGCTGGTGGCTGCCCGCGCACCTCGGCGGCACCGCGCCGACGCCGGAAGAGGCCGCGAAACTCGATCGCGAAGGCCGCTAGACCGCCTTGCCGTGGGTCGTGAGTGGCGTTTCGGGTCAGAACCCGAAACGCCACTCACGACCACGGTGACCGATCACTTCCTAGAACCAGCGTTCGAGCACCTGCGCGACACCGTCCTCCGAGTTCGGCGCGGTGATCTCGTCGGCGACGTCCAGCACAGAGCGGTGCCCGTTGGCCATCGCGACGCCGTGCCCGGCCCAGCCGAGCATCTCGACGTCGTTCGGCATGTCCCCGAACGCGATCACGCGTTCGGGCGGGACATCCAGCCGCTCGGCGACCTCGGCCAGCCCGGTCGCCTTCGTGATGCCGTGCGCGGCGACCTCGATCAGGCCGGTGTTGGTCGAGTAGGTGATGTCGACCGAGCCGTCGAGCACCTCGCGTGCCGCCCGCGCCATCTCGTCGGAGTTCATCCCGCGCCTGCTGATCAGCAGTTTGATCGCCGGATGCCCGAGCACCTCGGCCCGCGGCGCCTCCGTGCCCTCGTGGTTGCCCCACGGATTGTGGTAGTCCGGCTCGATCACGAAGTTGCGCATCTCGGGGTCGAGCGCGGACTCGCCGACCCGCTCCGCGGCGAACCGGCAGCCGGGGAGAGCGTGATCAAGAGCACTCACCGTGTCGTGCAGCAGCTGCGGTTCCAGCAGGCCGTGGACCGCCGCGATCCGGTCCGTCCCGATCTCGTACAGCACCGCGCCGTTCGCGCAGACCGCGTACCCGGTGAGGCCCAGCGGGTTCGCGATCGGCGCGATCCAGCGCGGCGGACGGCCGCTGGCCAGCACGAACGGCACTTCGGCCGCGGCGACGCGCCGGACGACGTCGATCGTGCGTTCGGACAGGACCTCCAACGGGCCGAGCAGGGTGCCGTCGACATCGGAGGCGATCAAGAGAGGCTTTTCCACCGGCACATCATCCCCGAAGATCCGCCCATCGGGCGAAGTGTCGGTCTGGACCAATACCTCCGCCTTCCTCCCCTCCGCCACCCTCGACGGAGGAGCTTCGCTCCGCTGTTACTTTCGCGGTGTGCGCGTAGGCATCGTGATCCTTCCGGAAGATCGTTGGTGGGCGGCCGAGCCGAAATGGCGGGCCGCCGAGGAATACGGCTTCGACCACGCTTGGACGTACGACCACCTCGGCTGGCGGAATCTCGTCGACGGCCCGTGGTTCAGTGCGATGCCGACGTTGACGGCGGCCGCGATGGTGACGTCGCGGATCAGACTGGGCACCTTCGTCGCCTCACCGGTCGCGCGGCACCCCGTGCCGTTCACCCGCGAGCTGACCACCCTCGACGACATCTCCGACGGCCGCTTCATCCTCGGCGCGGGCGCCGGGGTCACGAACACCAGCTACGACGCCGTCGTCCTCGACGGCCCCGAACTGTCGGTCAAACAGCGCACGGACCGCTTCGCCGAGTTCGTCGAGGCGCTCGACGGGCTGCTGATGACCGACGGCTTCGACTTCGAGGGCGAGTACTACCGGGCCAAGGGCGCGCGGAACCAGCCGGGCTGCGTGCAGCGGCCGCGGCTGCCGTTCCTGGTGGCCGCGAACGGTCCGCGCACGATGACGCTCGCCGCGCGGTTCGGCGCGGGCTGGGCCACCACCGGCATCAAGGCGGACACCCAGGACGAGTGGTGGAAGGGCGTCGCGGAACTCGTGAAGATTTTCGACGAGCGGCTCGACGTCGTGGGCAGGGACAAGGCGAGCGTGCAGCGGTTCCTGAGCCTCGACTCGGCGCCGGTCTTCTCGCTCTCCAGCGTGGGCGCGTTCACCGACGCCGCCGGGCGGGCCGGGGAGCTCGGATTCACCGACATCGTCACCCACTGGCCGCGGTCCGGGGACCACTACGTCGGCCGTGAGTCGACTCTCGAAGAGGTCGCGAGCGACGTACTCCCGGTACTGCAGGGAAGAACTTCTTAGGCCGATCGGGTGACGTTGGCGGGTCGGGTAAACCACTTCCGCCTAATGGTCGTCTGACAGACAAGTACTGCGAGTGGGCGCGGCCGGCGACGGCTGCCCCTCATGGGTCACCCCGGGGGTGAATGGGGGACTGAGGCTCGCGTGGTCGCGGCAGGGGCAGTCCGCGACCACGCGAGCCTTTATCTTTTCCGCCCCGGCACCGGTCCGGATGTCATGAAAGGGTCGTTCAGGACAAAAGATGTCCTGAACGACCCTTTCGTGACATTCGTGAAGGGCAGCCGTCAGCGGGTCAGTGTGTAGATCGAAGCCCCCGCGTTGGAGAAGTCCTTCCGCAGGAAGCCCAGCCCGTCCAGATCCCGCAGCCCCGGCGCCGGCGGCTCGCCGATCTTGATCGGCGTGCTCCCGATCAGCACGTGCTTGATGTTCAGCCGCCGCACCGCGGCCCGCACCTCGGGGTCGGTGTCGTACTCCCGGAAGTGCAGCGCCAGGTACTTCGCGTCCGGCGGCGGCACGCCCGGGTCGTAGTGCCCGGCGACCGGGTGGATACCGGTGATCGCGTACAGCCAGGCCGTCCCGTCGAAGCGCTCGTTGAGCACCTTCTCGTCCGGTCCGATGTTCATCTTGGCCAGCTCGTTCATCGCGGCGAGCTCGTCGGCGCTGACCGGCGGCGTGACCTCGCCCTCGGGCCCGTTGTAGTACAGGAACGACACCGCGTGCGCGTTCGACTCGGTGTAGAAACCCTTGGTCAGCACGGCCGAAGCGGCCACGACGAACACGGCGGTCGCCAGGCCCAGCCGGGCGGGCAGCGCGGGACGGCTCTTCACCCACGAGCGCCCGCTCGCCCATTTCGCGAACCAGCGCTGCAGCTCCGCCATCCCGTGCCCGGCCAGCAGGCACAGCGGGATCGCGGCGAGCGCCATCAGGCGGTACCGGTCGTTCCACCACGGCCGCGAGAGCGAGATCACCCACGGTTCGGCGCCGAACGACGCGACCAGCACGAACAGCGCCGAAAAACCGATCGCCGAAAGACCCACCCAGCGCATCCGGCCGAGCCGGAACAGGCTGAGCACGCCGATCACCAGCAGTACCGTCAGCCACACCTGCGGGGCGCTCAGCACCTGCCGGAAAGTCACCAGCAGCCCGAGCGACTTCACGACCGGCAGGTCGGAGCCCCACGCGTAATAAGGGTATGAACCCGAAGTGAATTTCAGGGCGCCGAGAATATGCGGGGCCGCGAGCAACCCGCTGCCCACCATCACCGGCACCATCTTGACGACGTCGCCGCCGATCACCCGCCAGCCGCCACGGCCTTCGGGCACCCCGTCGAGCGGTTTGTGCCGCAGCGCGCGGTACCAGCGCTGCACCACCAGCGGGAAGGCGAACAGCAGCGCGCCGAACAGCGCCGACGAGTGCGCGGCCAGCAGCCCGACCGCGGTCAGCGCGAGCACGTAGCCGGTGTCGAGGCCGGGCCGCGCGAGGAACCGGGCCAGCGCGACGACGGCCAGCGGCGTCAGCACGATCCCCAGCGCGAACGGCAGCAGCCCGCTGGACACCGACTCGTACGCGCCGGTGGTGGCCGCCGCGGCCACCAGCGCCGTGCAGCCCGCGAACACCGCCCGCCCGCCGAGCTGGCGGATCAGCGCGACCATCGACAGCGCGAAGACGCCGGCCACCGGCATCGTGATGGCGTTCAGCGTGACCGGGATCGTCGTACCCGAGATCGAGTACACGAGCGAGCCGACCAGGTGATACGCGTTCGGATAGAACGAGCCGTCCGGGTACCAGTTGATGGTGCCCATGCCGGTCAGGGAGCCGTCGCCGGTCTCGGCGATGTAGCGGATGCCGTTCGCGTGGAACACGGTGTCCCAGCGCTGGAACACCGCCGTCGTCCCGCCGCGGGCCGAGAGCACCACGAGGATCGAGATCCCCACGGCCAGCGCGACGCAGGCCGCGACGGCGTAGTGCGCGCGCGGGTGCCACTTCTTCGGCGGCTCCTCGGCGCCCGGCTTGATCCAGCCGCGGCTCTGTCCCAGCTTGCGCAGGCTGAAGCCGATCCCGGCGAGCACGGCCGTGACGGCCGCCACGGTCAGGGGGTTGTACGACACGCCCGCGAGTGCCAGCCACGGACCGGCCAGTCCGGTTACCGTGTAGGACAGCAGCGGAGCCAGCCCCGCCAGGGCCCAGCCACGCAGGCCGGCGGCCCGGCCGACGAGCCCGCCGGGGACCGCGAGGACGGCCAGGTAGGTGAGGGTCGCACCGAAATACGACCAGAAGGTGTCCGGAGTAGGCACTGCTTCCTAAATGTGTCTGTCGAAGGTGAAAACCGGTGCTCGCTGCAGGGCACGGAGTCGACGTGCGTACCCTCGACGCCCGTGAGCGCGCACACGAACCCCGACAAGATTACTGAAGCCGATTTCACCGGCTACGACCTCATCGTGGTCGGGTCCGGATTCTTCGGGCTGACCGTCGCCGAACGGGCCGCGGCCGAGCTCGGCAAGAAGGTCCTCGTGCTGGAACGGCGTCACCACATCGGTGGCAACGCCTACTCCGAGGCCGAGCCCGAGACCGGGATCGAGGTGCACCGTTACGGTGCGCACCTGTTCCACACCTCCAACAAGCGTGTGTGGGAGTACGTCAACCGCTTCACCGAGTTCACGAACTACCAGCACCGCGTGTTCGGCAAGTACCAGGGTCAGGTCTACCCGCTGCCGATGAACCTGGCGCTGATCAACCAGTTCTTCGGCAAGTCGCACACGCCGGACGAGGCCCGCGAGCTGATCGCCAAGCAGGCGTCGGAGTTCGAGACCGCGAACGCGCAGAACCTCGAAGAGAAGGCGATCTCGCTGATCGGCCGTCCGCTCTACGAGGCGTTCATCCGCGGCTACACGGCCAAGCAGTGGGAGAACGACCCGAAGAACCTCGGCGCCGACATCATCACCCGGCTCCCGGTCCGCTACACCTTCGACAACCGCTACTTCAACGACACCTACGAGGGTCTGCCGGTCAACGGCTACACCGCGTGGCTCGAGAAGATGGCGGAGCACGAGAACATCGAGGTGCGGCTGAACGTCGACTACTTCGACGTCCGCGAGCACATCCCCGCCGGCACCCCGACCGTCTACACCGGGCCGCTGGACCGCTACTTCGACTACTCCGCGGGCCGCTTCACCTGGCGCACCGTGGACTTCGAATCCGAGGTCGTCGAGACGGGTGACTTCCAGGGAGCCTCGGTCGTCAACTACAACGACGAAGAAGTGCCCTACACCCGGATCATCGAGTTCCGGCACTTCCACCCGGAGCGCAAGCACTACCCGAACGACAAGACGGTCGTGTTCCGCGAGTACTCCCGCTTCGCCGGCGAGGCCGACGAGCCGTACTACCCGATCAACACCCCGGAGAACCGCGAGAAGCTCGAGGCCTACCGCGAGCTGGCGAAGGCCGAGGCCAAGAACAAGAACGTGCTGTTCGGCGGCCGTCTCGGTACCTACAAGTACCTCGACATGCACATGGCCATCGGCTCGGCGCTGTCCGTGTTCGACAACAAGATCGCGCCGCACCTGACCGATGGCGCGCCTCTGGACGGGTCCCTCGATGCTTGAGAGGGGCGCTCCCACCGGCGAGGTGGCTGTTCTCGCTAAGGCTCAGGGCGTCCTGAAGAGCGACGTCACGGTGAAGGCGGCACGCGGTCTTTCGCACTTCGGCGAGCACAGTGCGGGATGGTTCGCGCTGGGGCTCGTCGGGGCGGCGGTCGACAAGAAGCGCCGCAAGGACTGGCTGGTCGCGGCGGCGGGCGTCGTCGGCGCGCACGCCGCGTCCATCGCGGTGAAACGCGTGGTCAGGCGGCCCCGCCCGGACCACCCGAGCGTGGAGGTCCTGGTCTCCACGCCGAGCAAGCTGAGCTTCCCGTCCTCGCACGCGACCTCGACTACGGCGGCGGCGGTGCTCTACTCCGGATTGACCGGGCGTAACCTGGTCCCGGCCCTGGTACCGCCGATGCTGGCCTCCCGGCTCGTGCTCGGCGTCCACTACCCGACCGACGTTCTGGCCGGAGCGGCCCTAGGGGGCGTAGTCGGCGGCCTGATACGTAGGAAGCTGAAGCGACGATGAGTGAAACGACCGAGAAGGCCGATTCCAAGCCTGACGACGTAGAACCCGTGGCCGCGACAGAGGCCGCCGAACCGAAGAAGGTCGCCGGCGGTCTCGTCGGCGGCATCATCAAGACGGCACGCCCGCGCCAGTGGGTGAAGAACGTGCTGGTGTTCGCCGCACCGTTCTTCGCCTTTTCGAAGTCGACGGACCGGACCGGCCTGCTGATCGCCGCGCTGATCGCCTTCGCGGCGTTCTCGCTGGTGGCCTCCTCGGTCTATCTCATCAACGACGCGATCGACGTCGAGGCGGACAAGGCCCACCCGACCAAGCGGAACCGGCCGATCGCGGCCGGGATCGTGCCGGTGCCGGTGGCCTTCGTCGCGGCGGGCGTGTTCTTCGCCGCCGGTCTCGGCATCTCGTTCTTCGCCAGCTGGCAGCTCGCGGTCGTGCTGGCGGTCTACGAGGCCGTCCAGCTCGGCTACTGCTTCGGGCTCAAGCACCAGCCCGTGGTCGACCTGGCCATCGTCGGCTCGGGCTTCCTGATGCGGTCGATCGCCGGTGGTGTCGCCGCGGGTATCGCGCTTTCGCAGTGGTTCCTGCTGGTCACGGCGTTCGGCTCGCTGTTCATGGTGGCGGGCAAGCGCTACGCCGAGATCATGCTCTTCGAGCGCACGGGCGCGAAGATCCGGTCTTCGCTCAAGAAGTACTCGGCGAGCTACCTGCGGTTCGTCTGGGCGACGTCCGCGGCGATCCTGATCATGTCGTACTGCCTGTGGGCGTTCGAGATCCGCCAGGTCGAGCACGACTCGGTCTGGGCGGTCGTCTCGATGGTCCCGTTCGTGGTCGCCGTCCTGCGCTACGCCGTCGACGTCGACGGCGGCAACGCGGGCGAGCCGGAGGAGATCGCGCTCAAGGACCGCGTGCTCCAGGTGCTCGGCGCGAGCTGGGTCATCACGCTGTTCCTGTCGTTCTATCTCTGATCGACAGCTCGGACACAGCGCATCCACAGGATGCGCACGCATCCTCGGTGATGGGGGTGGGCACACAGCCCGCCCCCATCGACTTGAGGAGCGAAGAGATGAGCGACCCGCAGCGGCCGTCCGATGACGAGGACAAGACGGTCGAGCAGCCCTCCGTGGCGGACGAGAACCCGAAGAAGCCCGCCGAGGCTTCGGCCGCGCCTCCGCCGGCGCAGCAGGTCCCGCCCCGGAAGGGCGGATTCCGCCGGTTCGCCGGGCATCGTGCGACGCAGCTGGTCGCGGTCGGCGCCCTCGGCTTCCTCCTCGGCGGCGGCATCATCGGCACCGCCGTCGGCCTGGCCTCCCGCGACGGTGATCGGCGGCCCGGTATCTCCCGCGAACACCGAGGTCCGGGCGGTCCCGGCATGCACAGGGACTTCCGTGACGGCCATGGCGACCGCGGCCGGCGTGACGAGTCCCATGGCGGGTAGATAACGGAATCATCACGCCGCCGTGTACGGTGTCCGTGATGCGAAGCGCCTCCGCCGATCTGCCCCAGGCTCCCGGTGCGCTGCCGGGAGCCGCCGTCCTTACCCGCACCTGGGTGCTCCCGGCCGGGGCGGCGGTTGCTTCGGCTCTGGTGTTCGTGCTGGTCAGCGGGCATTTGATCGACGACACGTACATCACGCTCTCGTACGCGAAGAACCTCGCCTTCCACGGCCACTGGGGCCTGATCGAAGAAGGCACCGCCAACACCGCGACGTCGCCGCTGAACGTCCTCGTGCTGGCGCTCGTCACCTTCATCGTGCGGGACGCCGTCTTCGCCGCGGGGGTCGTCTTCGTCGCGAGCCAGGTGGCGCTCGTCCTCGGCCTGCGCCGGATCGGCGCCGCGACCGGTCTCTCCGGCTGGTTCGCCCCGCTGGTGCTGGGCATGCTGCTGGTGAATCCGCTGCTGCTGTCGTCGGTCGGGCTGGAAGTCGCCCTCGGCGCGACCGCCGTCGTCTGGTCGATGGTGTTCCTGCACGAACGCCGTCCCGCCGCCGCGGGCGCGGTGATCGGCCTGATCGCGCTGATCCGGATCGACCTGCTGCTGATCGCCTTCGTCCTGTTCCTCGGGCGCCGTGAATTCTGGGTGGGCATCTGGCGGATGACGTTCGCCGCGCTGGGGGTGATGCTGCCGTGGTTCCTGTTCAGCTGGCTGGTGCTGGGTTCGGCGGTGCCGGACACGCTGGTCATCAAGATCATGCAGCGCTCGTGGGGGCCGTTCAGTTTCACCAACGGCCCGCTGCTGTACCTGCGCAACTTCCCGTCGGCGGCGACTCTTTCCTTCCTGCCGCTCGTGATCGGCGCGCTCGCCGGTCTACTGTGGACATTCCACTTCCGGCGCGGTTCGGAGCGGGCGAAGCGGCTGCTGCCGTTCGCCACGCTCGCCATCGCCGGTGCGGCGCATTACCTGGCCTATTGCTGGCTGAACGTCCCGCCATACCACTGGTATTACGCGCCCAGCATCATCGGCGCGACGGTCTTCCTCGCCGCCGGAGCCTGCGCTCTGCCCGGCCGGGCGCGGCTCGGCGCGGGGATCCTCGCGGGCGCGTTCGTCCTCGTGAGCGCCGTCGCCTACGCGGCTCCTGAGCTGCCGCGCCGGTTCGCGCCCATCACCAGCAACCACGCCGCGTCCGACGAGTACCGCGCGATCGGCGCGCAACTGGGTGAACTGACCAAGGGGCGCAAGGTGGAGAGCGCGGGCGAGGTCGGCGCGCTCGCGTACTCCTGCGATTGCGACATCGTCGACCAGTTCTCCGACCGCGGCTCCGTCGACCCGGCGATCGTCGAGACGAAGAACCGCAGCAGCGATCTGGGCAAGGCCCTGCTGGCGGCGAATTTCCGGTTCTTCGACCACAGCGTCCCGCCCGCGACCCCGGATCTCGTGCTGGCCACCACCCGCAAGGCGCCGCCGCCGAACGCGCTGGCGACCTGGACGATCAGCTCGCCCTGGATGGGCACCCAAAGCCTGTACCTCCTCCCGGCCCGATGACCTCCCGCATTTCGTCCTCTGAATGCGGTAGTTGGCATCGCGAACTACCGCATTCAGAGGACGAAATGCGAGGGGTCAGCGGCGGGAACGGGCCCGGTCGGCTTTCGTGACGGCCAGCATGTCGCGCTGGTAGACCACGGACCCGTCGGCGAAGACGAACTGAAGCACCGGCCGCGCCGGGAAACTCCGCCCCAGGTAGAGCGCGGACACCGAACGCACCACTCCCGGCGGCATCTCCTCGAAGGTCCGGAACGGCTGGGCGG
The DNA here is from genome assembly GCF_056435645.1 of Amycolatopsis sp. NPDC043889. Lineage (NCBI taxonomy): Bacteria > Bacillati > Actinomycetota > Actinomycetes > Pseudonocardiales > Pseudonocardiaceae > Amycolatopsis > Amycolatopsis sp. NPDC043889. The sequence goes on along the minus strand of NZ_JBWKEC010000001.1, from coordinate 246,829 downwards.
GATCCTCGCCCTCCAGCATCCGCGCCGGGTACACGACGGCCAGCCGCCGGTCGGACAGCGTCAGCCGCGCCTCGCCCTTCCCGCCGGCGAGGTGGTCCGCGAGCCGCGCGGCGGTCTGGTCCGCGGTCCGCGCGACGGCCCAGTAGGCGATCGTCGGGTCGTCGGTCCAGTCGGCTTCGAGGACCTCGGGCGCGGGCAGCGGCCACCGCGGTTTCCCGGTCACCGCGGGGGTTTCCCGCGACGGCGAATAGGGCAGCGTGAGCTTGCCGTCGAGCACCAGGCCGACGTACCCGTGCGCGGGCGGGCAGCCGATGATCAGGCGCTCGCCGGGCGCGAGCCAGAACTGGTGCAGTTCCCGTTCGACGATCTCGTCGACGGTCTTCGCGGTCAGTGGCGTGTTCTCCATCAGCTCACCGTCACCGAGTACAGCCAGGCGAACTGCCGGGGATCGTCGCAGTCGAAAAGGAAATCCATCCCAGATCCGTCCACAAAGGACGCGCGAAGACACGGGCGCCGCTTCTTGCCGTGCTCGGCGACCGCGAAACCGGCGATCCGGTCGCGGGGGATCTCGGCACACGGCACCATCTCGTGCCGCGCGATCGGGACGCCCTCGGCGTTCTCGCCGTAGGTCTTCGTGGTCATGATCGCCGCGATGTCCTTGCCGAACCCGATCGCCTTCGACATGAACGACTTCTTCGAGGGCTTCTCCGGAGCGACGAACTTCTCCAGCACCAGCAGCCGCGCGCTGGTCAGCGCCCAAAGCCGCGAAAGCGAGCCGCTGGTGGGCAGCTCCCGCACCGCCGCGTGCGCGAGGCCGCCCCGTTCGCCGAGCACGACGACCTGCGGCGATGGCGGATTCGACTTGCCGCCGTCGTCACCCCCGCCCAGCGCCGCGCCGACCACGTCGCCCGCGAAGTTCGCCGCGCCGGAGCCGATCTTGCCCAGCACGCTCTTCTTCGGCACACCCCAGGGATCGAGGCCGCGCACGTCGTAGTTCACCGTCCGGCCGTACGCGGCCCACAGCAACCGTTCGCCCGGGTGCAGCGAAGGCAGGGCCTGCGACGCGGCCCCGAGCGGGTAGCCGAGATTCATTCTTCGATCGTGAACCCTCTGTCGGTCGCCGCGCGGCGCTCTTCCTCGGACGACGTGTCCTGTGACTCGTGGTAGCCCGCCTTGACGCCCTGCTCGACGCCCAGTTCGGCCAGGTTACCGGCACTGCCGCGGAAGGCGGCCTTGCCGACGCTGGTCGTGCCGCTCATGCCCATCGCCCGCAACCCGGCCTCGGTGAGGTTCGTGGTGAGCGCGTCCGAGCCCTCGCCGCCGACGCCGTAGCGGTCCGCGAACCTGTTGGCCGTCTTGGAGGCGCCGGTCGCCGGGTTGGCCTTCGTGACGATCTTGGCCAGCGGGTTCTTGTCGATCTGGTCGGCGAGCCGCTTCTGCAGCCAGTTGCCGTCGCGCAGCCCTTCGGTGCGCTCGACGACCTTCTTCAGCGGCCCGTTGCGGAGCGCCTTCAGGATGTCTTCGAGCTTGTCGATCAACGGCTTGAGCTTGCCGAGCAGCTGCTTGACCTTCATCCCGAGCCGTCCGCCGGTCACCGCGACCTGACCGGCCGTGGCCGCGCCCGCCGCGCCGACCGAGGCGCCCGCCGTGATCCACGAGGCGGCCAGCGCGGCCAGCCACTCGATGATCAGGCCCATCACCAGTTCCTGGATGATGTCGATGACGATCTCGACGAACGCGTCGAACAGGTCGGCCGCGATCTCCAGGATCTGCCGCAACCCGCGGACGTCGTTCGCGAACGCCTTGGCGCCGCCCGAGAACTCGGTCATCTGGCCGCGGAACGCGTCGCCCGCCTGGCCTTTCCAAGCCTCCTTGGTGCCATCGGCGCGCTTCTGCTCGTGCTCGGCGACGCCGTCGAGCCACTTCGCCGTCTGCTCCCAGCCCTTGGCGGTGCTGCGCATCTGCTCGGGGTCACCGATCGCGGGCTCCAACACCAGCTCGACCAGCGGGCTGATCACGATCCCGATCAGGAAACCCAGCCCGTTGTCCACAAAGGACTGCCCGGGGCTCGTCACGAGCTGGAGTTGTTCCATCCGAGCGTGCACCGTCGCGATCGCGACGTCCGGCGGGCTGCTCGCCCTGGCGACCTCCGAGGAGGTGCTGATCCACGAACTGCCGTAGCCACCGTTCTGCTCCCAGAACCCCTTGCGGCCGGAGTCGCCGGCGCTGTTGAGGTCGCTCAGGCTGCCGGGGCCGCTGCCGCCGTCGTCCAGCCCGGCGCCGAGGCCGGTGATGACCTCGGCGGTGCCCTGGTTGTGGTCGAGATAGGTCTTCGCCGCGGTGGTGGTCTTGTCGGCGATCTGGTCCATGAAGGACTTCGCCTGCTCGGCGAGGTCCTGGCACTCCTGCAGCCCCTCGAAGTACTTGAAGGCCATCAGTTCGCCGAGCGGGCCGAAGCAGTCGTCCGAGACCCTGGCCTGCTCCAGCAGGCCGGCGAGGCCGCCGAAGTTCCCCGAGGCCTCTTTGGACCCCGTCGCGTGCGCGGTGAGCGCTTCCGTCTGTACGCCGAAGCCGGTCAAAACGAGTCCCTCCGCAGGATCGGGCCGCCGAAGTCGTCATCGTCGGCGGGAGCGGGGCGTGTCGGACGAGACGTGCGGACGGGCTGCTGGAGGGCGGGCCCGGCGAGGGATTCCGCGGGCGGGGGAGCGCTGGGCCCGAGCGGTTCGACGTGGGCGTTGAACGCCTCTTTGAACTGGTCCGCGCGGTCGCCGAGGATCGGCTGGACGGTCTGCTGCATCGCGGCCGCCGCCTGCTGGGTCGCTTCTCTGACCGCGGTGAGGATCTCCTGCCGCAGCGCGGTGTGCGTGCGGTTCATCGCCTTGGGGGACAGCTGGAGTCCCAGCAGGGCGCCGGACGGGGCGACGGTCGCCGTCACCGAGCCGTCGGCGTTGCGCGCGGATCCGCGCAGCCCGGCGATCTTGTCCTTCAGTTCCGCGGCTTTGGCGGCCTGCTCCTGAAACGACCGGATGGCCGCGTCGAGCCTGGCTTCCTGGTCAGCCATCGATTCCTCTCAACCCGGGGACGGAGGGAGTCCGTGCCCGGGTGAGACGAATGGAGTAACGCGCTCGTTCCCTAGATCGGAAGTTTGCGGAAGATCGGCCGGGGGATGTGCCGCAGGGCCGACATGACCAGGCGGAACGGCGCGGGCGACCACACCAGTTCCTTGCCGGCGCGCGAGGCGGCGACCGCGGTCTCGGCGACCTGCTCGGCGTCCACCGTCAGCGGGGCGTCCTTGAGGCCCTCGGTCATCTTGGTCCGGACCTGGCCGGAGCGGACGACGGTGATCCGCACGCCGAACTCGGACAGGGCCTCGCCGAGGCCCAGGTAGAAGCCGTCGAAACCGGCCTTGGAGGAGCCGTAGACGAAGTTCGACCGGCGGACCCGCTCACCGGCGACCGACGACAGCGCGATGACCTTGCCGTGGCCCTGCTTCTTGAGCTTGTTCGACAGCGCGACACCCACCGAAACCGCGGCCGAGTAGTTCACGGTGGCCGCCTCGACGGCCTTCGCGTGGTCCTGCCACAGCTCTTCCTGGTCGCCGAGCAGGCCGAACGCCACGACGGTGACGTCGATGTCGCCACCCTCGAACGCCTTGTCCAGCACGGCGGGGTGGGTGTCCATGGCCTTGGCGTCGAAGTCCACAGTGGACACCTCGGCGCCCTTGTCCTTCAGGCGCTGCGCGGCCGCGTCGAGCCGCGGCGACTGGCGTCCGGCCAGCACGACCCGGAGGGGCTTCTCGGACAGGTACTTCTCCGCGATCGCGAGCGCGATGTCGGAGGTGCCGCCGAGCAGCAGCAGGGACTGGGGGTTGCCCACAGCGTCGATCACAGTTCCAACCTTCGGGACATGTCAGAGGCGAAAACGCCTTCGGGGTCAACGGAAGCGCGAACCTTGCGCCACTCTTCGAGCCGCGGGTACATCTTCGCGAAGTTCTCCGCCGAGGTGCGCGAGTCCTTCGCCGTGTACAGACGGCCGCCGAGCGCGAGCACGTCCTCGTCGAGTTCCTGGCAGAACCGGCTCAGCCCGTCCTTGATCGGGAAGTCGAGGCAGACCATCCAGCCGGGATGCGGGAACGACAGCGGCGCCGCGTTGCCCTCGCCCATCTGCTTGAACACGTTGAGGAACGACACGTGCCCGGAATCCGCGACCTTCTGGATGATCCGGCGCAGCGGCTCGTGCGCGTTCAGCGGCGTGCTGAACTGGTACTGCAGGAAACCCTTGGTGCCATACGCGCGGTTCCACTCGCCGAAGAGATCCAGCGGGTGGTAGAAGGCGGTCAGGCTCTGGATCTGGTCGCGCGCGTTCTTCGCGGTCTTGCGGTAATACAGCTCGCCGATCGCGGTGAACGACAGCTTGTTCGCCAGCCCGTTCGGAAAGATGTCCGGCAGGGTCGCCAGGGTGCCCGGGTTGAACTTGAGCGGGTCGGCCCGCAGCTTGGGCGGCAGTTCGTCCAGCTTGGCGAGCGAGCCGCGCTGGAAGGCGGCGCGGCCGAGCTTCGCGCCACGGGAGATCGAGTCGAACCAGCCGGACGAGTACGTGTAGTTGGCCTCGGAGCCGTCGGTGACCAGCGCCAGGGTCTCGTCGAGGTTCGCCGTGCGCTGGATGTCGGCCTTGAAGTAGGCCGTCTCCGTCTTCGTCATCCGGATCTTGGCGCGGACGATGATGCCGGTCAGGCCGATGCCCGCCACGGTCGCCCAGAACAGCTCCGCGTCGGGGCCGTCCGGCGTGATCGTGCGCACCTGCCCGTCGGCGGTGACCAGGTCCATCGACACCACGTGGTTGCCGAAGCTGCCCGCCGAGTGGTGGTTCTTGCCGTGGATGTCGTTGGCGATCGCGCCGCCGATGGTGACCTGGCGCGTCCCCGGCAGCACCGGCACCCACAGCCCGTAGGGCAGGCCCTCGCGCATCAGCTTGTCGAGGCTGACGCCCGCGTCGAGGTCGACGATGCCGGAATCCGGGTCGACCGAGTGGATGCGGTCCAGCGCGGTCATGTCGATGACCAGGCCGCCCGCGTTCTGCGCCGGGTCGCCGTAGGACCGGCCGAGACCGCGCGCGATGACCCCGCGTTCCCCGGCCCGCGTCACCGCACGGGCGATGGCTTCCACATCGGGGGTGCTCAGGACGTCCGCGATACTCGGCGACGTCCTCGCCCAGCCCATGAGCGACTGCCGCTGTGTCTTGGGTGCTTGGGTCACGCCGACCAGGGTAACCACGCCGAACAATGCCCGGAACGTGACCCTGAAGTGCTCGCTTCTACACTTTGCGCATCAGCCCCAGCAGTTTATGAGGTAGAGCAGTGGTGGCGACCGACCCGAAAGCCGGCGTGACGGCAGCAGCGCCGTCCTCTCCTGGGCTGCTCGGGCAGCTCATCCGCTTCGGCCTCATCGGCGGCTTCTGTGCCCTGGTCGATTACGGTGTCTACCAGGGGCTTCGCGCCCTCGGAATGGACGCGACGCCGTGGGTGGACATCGCCCGCGCGCTCAGCTTCATCGTGGGCACCACGACCGCCTTCTTCCTGAACCGCAAGTTCACCTTCGCCGGTGGACGCCAGGAGGGCGCGCGTCAGATCGGTAGCTTCGTACTCCTGTACGCCGTGACGTTCCTCGTCGCCGTCGGCGTCAACCGCACGATGCTGCACGTCCTGCCGGAGTCGGCCTGGAAGGCCACCTTCGGTTGGGTCGTTTCGCAGGCAACCGCGACCATGATCAATTTCGTCATGCTCAAGTGGGTCGTCTTCCGTGAGCCCCGCGCCATCGCCACCAGCAAAGAGGAGAACTGAGGATTCATGCCCGGTAAAGCCGCCGTCACCGGAGAGGCCCCGAGCGCCATGGTGAGCACTGTCGACGACACCCGCTTCGCGGAACGCACCCCGCAGGGCCGTCTCACCGCGCAGCGCGGGCTCTATGCCGGCCCGGCCCCCATCGTCAGCAAGGACCTCTACGCCGAACTCGAATGGGGCACCGCCGTGCGCGAGCGCGCGGGCATCTCCATCGAGCCGGCGTCGAAGGTGTCCGGCAACACGTATTTCGGCCGTTTCCCCGCGAGCTACTGGCAGCGCTGGACCGACGTGACCGAGGTCCAGGTCGAGGCCGTCGTCACCGGTGACGGCCAGCTGTCCGTCGGCGCCTCCGACATCGAGGGCGACTCGCGTGTGGTCGCGGCCGAAGTCGTCGCGGGTGCGAAGCAGCGGAAGGTGACGCTCACCGCGAAGCTCGACAAGTTCTATGACGGCGGCGCGCTCTGGCTCGACCTCGAGACCGAGGGCGGCCAGTCGCTGCGTGTCGAGAAGGTCCGCTGGACGGTCGAAGCGCCGGAGAAGATCCGCCCGACCGCGGTGACCATCTGCACGATGAACCGCGCCGACGACTGCCTGTCGAACCTGCAGGCGCTCGCCGCCGACGTCTCCTCGCTGGAGACGCTCGACGCGATCTACGTCGCCGACCAGGGCACCGACCTCGTCGAGTCGCGTGACGGCTTCGAGCAGGTCGCGAAGGACCTCGGCGACAAGCTGCACTACATCAAGCAGCCGAACCTCGGCGGCGCCGGCGGGTTCACCCGCGGCCTCTACGAGGTCGCCGGGCACACCGAGACCGAGCACGCGAACGTCCTGTTCATGGACGACGACGTGCTGCTGGAGCCGGATCTGGTGATCCGGATGACCGCGTTCTCCAACCGCACGGTCAATCCGGTCATCGTCGGCGGGCAGATGCTGAACCTGCTGCACCCGAACCAGCTGCACGTCGGCGCCGAATACGCCCGGCTGAACACGCTGGAGCCCGGCCAGCCGGTGCAGCACTCGCTCTCGACCGCCGACCTGCTCGGCGTCGACGAGGAGACCCTCAAGCCGAACCGCCAGGAACGCCGCCTCGACGCCGGGTACAACGGCTGGTGGTCGTGCCTGATCCCGTACGAGGTCGTCAAGGCCACGGGCTACCCGCTGCCCTTCTTCTTCCAGTGGGACGACGCGGAGTACAGCTACCGTGCCCGCGCGCACGGCTTCCCGACGGTCACCCTTCCGGGCGCCGGCGTCTGGCACGCCGACTTCCACTGGAAGGACTGGGACGAGTGGCATCGCTACTTCAACCTGCGGAACTCGATCATCACCGCCGCGCTGCACTCGCCGTTCAACCTGAACCTGCTTTCGCGCGTGCTCATCGCGCAGCTGGTCCGGTACCTGCTCGGCATGCAGTACGGCCTGTCCGCCACGCTGATCAAGGCCGTCGAGGACTTCCTCGAGGGGCCGGAGGTCCTGCGTGACGGCGGCGTCGCCGCGATGAAGGAGATCCGCCGGATCCGCGACGAGTACCCCGAGACCAAACGGCACAAGGCCACCGACGTCCCGGGTATCGCGTCGAACGACATCGGCATCATCAACAGCGCGCCGCGGCCCAGCATGCAGCGCCTGGTGCTGATCAAGCGGATCCTCGACCGGGTGCTCGGCCGCAGCCGCCACTCGCTCGGCGCGATCCCGATCGACGAGGCCCACTGGTGGCACGTCGCGACCTTCGACACCGCCGTCGTCACCGACGCTTCGCAGGAAGGCGTGCGGGTCCGCTCGTACGACCGCGCGAAGATGTTCGACCTGGCGCGCCGGGGCGCGAAGGTGATCCAGCGGCTCCGCAAGGAAGGCGCGGCGGTGCAGGAGCAGTACAAGCGCGCCATGCCCGAGCTGACCTCGCGGGACAACTGGAAGCGCCTCTACAAGCTGTAGCACCCGCTTCGCGCGGCTTCGATGTCCCCAATGTCGCATTAGAGACGCTCAGTGTCTCCAATGCGACATTGGGGACACTGCTATCTGGGGGCTAAAAGGGGAGCAAGGGACCTTTAGTAACGCTAGCTTTCCTAGCGGCGCTAGACTCGCAACAGGTCAAGTAAGGGTAGCCTTACTCTCATGACGGATCTGGTCGCTCGAGCCCACGCCCTCGCCGATGATCTCCTCTTCCCCGCAGCCACCGAAGTCGACCTCAAGGGCGAAGTGCCTTCAAGTCACTTCGACGCCCTCGCGGCCGAAGGCTTCTACGGCCTCGCGGCGCCCAAGGAAGCCGGCGGTCCGGGTGCAGAACTCCCGGAGATCGTCCAGGTTCTCGAGGCACTGGCGGGCGGCTGCCTCAGCACGATGTTCACCTGGATCCAGCACCACGGCCTGGTCACGGCACTGACCGGCGCCGTCGACACCGAACTGCGTGATCGCTACCTCCCGTCGCTGATCAGCGGGGAACTCAAGGCCGGCGCCGCGTTCGCCGCGGTGATCCCGACTCCGCCCAGGCTGCGTGCGGAACGCGTCGACGGCGGCTACCTCCTCGACGGCGAGGCCCCCTTCGTCAGCGGGTGGGGCGTCATCGACCTGCTTCAGCTTTGCGCCCGCGACGGCGACACCGTCATCGGCGCGATCATCGATCCGGTCGCGGGGGAGCGGCTGGAGGTCCAGCCGCTCGACCTCGTCGCGGCGCAGGGCACGTCCACCGTGCACCTCGGCTTCACCCGCTTCTTCCTCGCCGACGACCGCGTCTACGGGAAGACCCCGCACGCGGACTTCGTCGCGGGCAACACCTTCGCCTCCCGCCTCAACGGCTGCGCGCCGCTCGGCCTGGCCGCCCGCGCCGCTCGGCTCATCGAGGACCTCGGGAAGGCCGACGTCGCCGCCGGGATCCGGGCCGAGATCGACGTCGTCCGCGGCAGGCTCGACGCGGCGCTCGCCGACCCGCCGTCGCTGCCCGCGGCCAGGGCGGCGGGCGCGGAACTCGCGTTCCGGGCCGCGGGCGCGCTGGTCGCGGCCAACGGCAGCACGTCGGTACTCGTCGGACGACACCCCCAGCGGCTCGTCCGGGAAGCCGTCTTCCTGATGGTCGCCGCCAGCCGCCCGGAGATCAAAACCGGTCTGCTGGAGCTCTTCTCCCGGAGTTGACCGCCTGGGCGAAAGCGCGAGTGCGGCGCCGCCACGTGGTCTAGTGGAGGCCGAACACGCGAGTCTTGCGGTTCAGGTCGTCGATGTAGGCGGCGGCGACGTGGGAGAAGTTGATCGCCACCTCGGAATCGTCTCTCGTCCGGATCGTCTGTACCGCGCCGGTGCGGACGAAATGCGAGAGATCCTTGGTCAGCCGTTCGGTTTCGTCCGCCGTGAGCGCGAAGAGCAGCGGCTCGCCGCCGGCGGCGAGATGGAGGACGAGCGCGGGTTTCTGGTCTGTCATGAATCCATGGCACCAGCGTTGATCACGGCCGGGCAAGCGGGTTCGCTGCGGGCGTATCGGGTGCGTGGACTACGTTCATCCCGACGAACAAGACACCCGCGGGGGGAAATGGCGATGCCGCATTCGTTCTCGCTGTCGCTGGCGGCGGTGGACATCCTGCTCGAACACGGCCGGTTCGGTCCGGCGCCCGTCCCGTTCGAGGTCCCGCACATCGGCACGACGACCGATCAGCGCGCGATGGTGCGCGAGGCCGTCTTCCGCGACCTCGAAGGCCGCGGCATGATGCGCGGCGGCAGGCTCGACGCCGACGTCGAACTCGCGCTCGCCACGTTCGTCACCCCGCAGCTCGCGGTCTGGGCGGTCGCGCAGATGGACAAGGACAAGCAGCTGTTCGCGCGGGCGGCGACGAACGGGCAGTTCGCGGTGCTGGTGCGCCAGGACGAGAACCTGCTTGTGTTCGAGGAGACCCGGCCGACCGCGATCGTCGCGTCGATCGTCGATCTCCTGCCCCTCACCCCGGCGGGCCCCGGCCAGTCGGTCACCATCGCGAAGCCGGTGAGCGCGCCGAAGCGCCCCCGGAACGACGACGCGTACGACCCCTTCGCGCAGGTCAGCGGGCCCCGGTCCCACGGATCGAACCCGCAGCAGCGGCAGGTGGAACGGATCTTCGAGAAGCCGATGAAGCGAGTGGGCCAGTTCAGCGTGTTCATCCGCGGTGGCCAGGTCTTCCCGCCGTTGGCGTGGTTCGACACCGAAGCGGGCCGGTTCATGATGACTTCGCGCCAGGCGACCGACGGGCAAAGCTGGCTGACCTACGCTCCCGCGGACAACGCGAGGATCGCGCAGCAGCTGTACGCCCAGCTCGAAGGCCAGTTCTGAACCTTCGGGAACCGGCGTGACGCCCGTTTCGTCACAGTTCCGGCGGGATCTCCGGTGATCGGGGAATCACCGTTGCGCTGAGTGCCCGGCTAGTAGACTTCCGGGCGAACGCACGGGCGAGCAGACGATGCAGTGGGGCGGGCGATGGCTTTCGAAGCGGACGGCGGACAGGCGGCACCGGACTTCTCGATCGGCTCCGCCATGGGGGCGGCGGCCAAGTACGTGGAGGCGGGTGGCCTGAACCAGGCCGCGATCGCCAAGGTGAGCGCCGAGACCCAGAAGCTGGTTTCGGCCGCCAAGAGCGGCGGCTTCAAGATCACCGCCGAAGGCGTCAAGCCGCTGCGTGAGGCGCTCGCGAACATGTCGGAAGAGCTCAGCGCACTCGGTAACCGGACGACGCGGCTTTCCGAGGCACCCCAGCTCGGCGACCACCCGTACGGCAAGGCCGTCGCGGCCCACGACCACAAGGGCGCCGCGCAGGCGAGCAACTCCGCGAGCGCGGTGCTCGAACAGTTCAAGCAGGTCGTCCGGGACGCAGACGAAGCGCTGGCCAGGGCCGCGGGGCTGTACAAGGGTGTCGAAGACCGCGCGATCGACGCCACCAAGAAGATTCAGGCCTGAGGGACGATGAAGAAACTCTGCGTGCTGCCGCTCGCCGCGGCCGCCCTGGTGTTGGCCGCGTGCTCCAGCGAGAAGCCGGGGAGCGCGAGCCCGGCACCGTCGGCGCCGCCCGCCCAGACCGGTGGATCCAGTTCGGCGCCCGCCACCGGCGGTGGTGACACCAAGTCGATCGATCCGTGCTCTCTGCTCAGCGCGGCCGACCTCTCGTCCTACGGGGCGTTCAAGGATCCGGTGACGCTGAACGAAGGCGGAGCCCGCGCCTGCCAGTTCTCCAAGGAGGCGGCGAGCGCCTCGGACAGCCTGACCGTCTCCGTCGACCTCCGGGACACGCAGAACATCGACAGCGTCAACGACGGCGGGAACGGCAAGACCACCGGGAACGTGAACGGGCGCAAAGCGGTGCTCGTGCCGAAACCGCCGTCCGGCTGCTTGATGGCACTCGAGCTCACCGCTTCGGCGCGGGCCGATGTCCTCGTGGACGCCACCGACCCGAAGCAGGCCTGTGAGGTCGCCGAGAAGGTCGCCGACACCGTCGAACCGAAGCTTCCGAAGGGCTAAGGGGGAACCAGGATGACCACCAAGACACCGAACCTGACCGAGCAGCAGGTCTCCGACCTTTCGCCGGCGGCTCGCGACGCGTACTTCCAGCAGAAGGCACAGGAGGGCGTCGACCCCAGTGACGGCTGGCTGTTCGGCGCGGTCAATCAGTTCATCGCCTCCGGCAGGGCCCACCAGCAGTCGCAGGAGGTCGGCGACAAGAATGTCGACCAGCTGACCAAGAACAAGGACGTCCAGTACGTCGAGGGCCTGGAGCCGTCGAACGCGGACTACCAGGGCTACGACCACGAGAAGCTCGAACAGTTCGTCAACAGCAATCTGAACGTCGAACAGGTCTCCGACGTCTCGACCGCCTACCACGAGATTCACAAGGCCTTCGACACCTTCGCGAAGACGATGGACCAAGCCGTCACCGCGTCGCAGGGCACTTGGGAAGGCGACGCGGCGGGCAACGCGCAGGGCTACTTCAAGAGCCTCAGCAAGTGGTCCGAGACGAACTCCCAGAACGCCAAGCTCGCGTCCGAGACGATCTACGACCAGGGCACCGCGGCGTCCACCGTGAAGAACACGATGCCCAAACCGATCCCCTTCAGCTGGAAGGAAGAGGTCGGGGGGTGGATGACGTCGAACCCGTTCAACCTCGGCGAGAACATCGACAAGTCCATCCAGAAGCAGAAGGACAGCCAGGAGGCGCACACCGAGGCGGCCTCCGCCATGCACAGCTACGACAAGGCGCTGTACGACGCCGCGTCGAAGCAGCCGGCCTTCGCCGAGCCGCCGAAGTTCGGCGAAGGCGGTGGCGAGGGGACAGGCAAGCCCGGCATCTACGAACTCCCGCCCGGGTCGAAAATGCCCTGGGACGAACAGCCTGGTGGCGGCAACACCTACATCCCGCCCGGCAGCGGCGGCGGGGGTAGCGGCGGCGGTGGAGGCGGTGGTGGCGGTTACGGCTCGCCCAACCTCCCCGGCCCCGGCAGCAGCACCGGCTCCGGCAGCATCCCGTCGGGGACGACGCCGTCCGGCTTCCAGAACGGGCCGGCGCCGATCAGCACTCCCGGCCCCAACAACAACACCGCGATGCCGGTGAGCCCCATGCCGATGGCGCCCATGATGGGTGGCGGCATGGGCGACTCGGACTACAACAGCCGCACCGGCCGTGGTGGAGGCGGAAGCGGGTTCGGTCCCGGCAGCGGTGCGGGCGGCTCCACGCCCGGCTCGGGCTCCGCGTCCGGCGCGGCCCGCCCCGGTGGTATCGGTGCCGCCGAAGCGGCGGCAGGCCGCGGTATGGGCGGTCTCGGCGGTGGCGCCGCCGGGCGCGGCGGACCGGGTATGGGTGGCGGCATGGGCGGCCGCGGTCAGCACGCGGACGGGGACGAGGACACCGAGCACCAGCGTCCGACGTATCTCGTCGAGGGTGACCCGGACGAGGTCTTCGGGACCGACATGCGCACCGCTCCGCCGGTCATCGGCGAGTAGACGTGACAGAAAGGCCCTTCCTCGCGCCACGCGCGAGGAAGGGCCTTTCTGCTGCCGACGGGTCACACGTTCGGCTGGTTGTGCCGGAGTTTTCCGGCGAACGCGCCCCCCATGCGGTTTGATGGTGCGGAAATTGACCGATGGGACAAGTGGCCGGTGCGGCCGATCGGGGTTGTGACGGTGAAGTGCACCGACCGGTGGCCGGCTCGATCGTCAGCGTCCATGCTGTGCGATGTACGGATCGCGGTCGTAGCGCAGACTGGACCGGCCGACCGAGTGCACGAGGTTGTTCCAGAACCGCTCTCCGGTCAGCGGCGCTCGCACGGAAGCCAGCATTTCCTGGATCTCGGGCCTGGCGAGGGAACGCCTCGCGGACGCGATCTCCTCCGCGGGTACCACCCCCTCCGTCGCCGCGGACAGCTCTTCCGGAGTGCCCCGGCCGGCGTCCGCGATAGTCCAGGCGACCGAGAGCAGCTTGTCGTGGCCCATCGGCCAGCCCGGGACCGAGATCGAGTGCGAGGCCAGCGGACTTGCCAGCCCGAGGTCGTCGACCACCTTGTTCTCGTAGGGCAGCAGCATGCCGGGGAAGCCGAGCGCGCCGGGAGACGAGACCACGGTCCGCTCCCGTGCCGGCACGACGAACCACCGGCCGCCGACCGACACGGCGACGACAGGCCCCTGCTTGCCTTCCATGGCCTTGGCCAACTCCGGCAGGTAGCCGGGGATCTGAGCGGCGTCCTCGGCCAGGATCGGGTGGGACCTGCCCGTGGTGTCGGCCCAGAAGACGCGGGAATCGGTGATGGCGTTGGCGCCGATCTTGTGCGTGATCGCCGAGGGCGCTCTCAACCAGCCTCCGCTCACCACGGCCCAGACGCCGAGCACCAGCAGGGGCACCGCGGTCCACTTGCTGAGTGGTACCGCGAGCACGGGGAGAAGAAGCAGCAAGAGCGACGGAAGCAGCATGCGGCCGTGCATGTAGTCACCGCCGACGCGGGTGACGTAGAAGAGCAGGCCGAGCGCCGCGACGACGGGCATCAGGACGACGATGGTCGTCGCGCGTGTCAGCTTCCGGAGCACCAACGCCGCGACGACCACCAGGGTGAGCAGCGGGATCACCAGCAGGTACGGGTCGAGCAGGTCGGCGATGTAGAAGAAGCCCCGGTCCCAGCGAGCCTTCGAGGCTTCCTTCGCCAGGGCGGTGTTCGGCGTGATCAGGCCGTAGTAGCCCATCCGGAAGATCTGGTAGCCGACCGGCAGGACGCCGGCGACGAGAATCCAGAGCAGGGCGCGTTTCCAGCCCGGCTTGACGATGAGAAGCAAAGCGACGCCGCCGAGCGCCGTCACCAGAGCGAATTCGGGGCGGACCAGCGGGCCGAGGCCGAGAATGAAGACCGTCGCCCAGGGGCGTGTGTCAGGACGGGTGGCATGGCGGACCAAGAGCCACCACACGCCGGCGAGCCAGCAGGTGACGAGGCCGGTTTCGAGACCGGATGTCGCGAAGTCCCAGAACGGGGAGAGGCCGAGAAGCACGAGGGCTCCGGCCGGGAGGATCAGTTTCGAGGGATGCAGGCGCCGCGCGCCGTCGAGGCCGAGCGCCATGCCGGCGACCGCGAAGAGCAGGCCGAGGATGACGGCCGCCCATTCGAGTCGTACGCCGAAGAGGCCGACAAGTGCGAGGATGTATGTCCACAGCGTGCTGGTGTTCGACTCGACGCGTTCACCGGCGTTGAACACCGGACCGTTGCCGTCCAGAAGGTTCTGCACCGTCCGCAGCACGATGAGTCCGTCGTCGCACACCCATCTTCGGTTCCACGCGATCACCGCGAAGAGGCCCACGACCAGCCCGATGGTGACGAAATTCCAGTCGAATCGAGATCTGGGTCTGTGTCTCGATCTAGGTCTCGCTTCGGGCGTTTCCGGAGCGAGTACGGTTGCGTCCACGATCTAACCCCTTAAAAGGTCCGAGCCTTGTACAAAGTGCTGTGCTGGTGCTCTGTGTTCACGACCGGAGCCGGACACAGGTTGCCTGTCCGCCGGATGTCCGGCGAACAGCTCCGGTTCCGTACGGCTCCCTGAGCGACAGCAGCCACCCGTGCCGCCGAGTTCCCTCGCCGGCACGGGTGGCCACTGTGATGTTCCCGTGTATCTCAGTAGCGGTAGAACTTCTCCCTGCGGCCCTGGCGCACGAGCTTGAGCCACTGCAGGAAAGCCTTCGGGTCCCGCTTCACGCCGACGAAGTACAGACCGAAACGCACCACTTCGAGCGCGCCGATCTTGCGCATGCCGGGCTGGGACAGCAGGTACCCGCGGTTGCGGTAGGTGTAGTAACGCTTGACCTCGTTCTCCGGGTCCTGCGCGTGGAACCGGCCGCCCAGCATCGGCTTGAACTCGTCCGAGCCGTCCGGGTGCAGGTACGCGGTCTTGAGCGAGGTGCCGAACGGCAGTCCGGAACGCACCAGGCGCCGGTGCAGTTCGACCTCGTCGCCGCGGAAGAACAGCCGCAGATCCGGCACGCCGACGACGTCCAAAGTGGACGCGCGGAACAACGCGCCGTTCATCAGCGAGGCGATCCCCGGCAGGAAGTCGACGCCCAGCTCCGACGACGAACGCTTCCAGGTCAGCCCGCGCCGCAACGGGAACGCGAGCCTGTCCGGCGCGTCGATGTTGGTGACCACCGGGGAGATCTCGGCCAGATCCCGCTTCTCGGCCTCGTCCAGCAGGATCGCGAGGACGTTCTCGTCGGCGGGACGGCCGTCGTCGTCGGCCAGCCAGACCCAGTCCGCGCCCATCGAGAGCGCGTGCAGCATGCCGAGCGCGAACCCGCCCGCGCCACCGAGGTTCCGGTGCGAGGGCAGGTACGTGAACGGAAGCGGGTAGTCCTCGACGATGTCCCGCGCCGACTTGTCCGGCCCGTTGTCGACCACGACGAGGTGGTCGACCGGGCGCGTCTGCGCGGCGATCACCTTGAGCGAGTCCGCGAGCAGTTCCCGCCGATGGCGCGTGACGACGACGCCGACGACGGCGCCTTCGGGCAACTGCCGGGTCTCGCTGGTCATCCTTGGCCACCGTTCGTCGTCGCCACCGGCTCGGTCTCGAGGCCGAACCGCTCCAGCGTTTCCTTGCTCATGTTCTCGAACGGGTCGCGCCCCTTGTAGCCGGTGAGCACGTCGCGCAGCGAACCGCGCTGCTTGACGTGGCCCTCGTCCATCCAGATGGCGGAGTCGCAGAGTTCGAAGAGGAACTCGTCCGAGTGGCTGGCGAACACCAGGATGCCCGAGCGCTTCACCAGGGCCTTCAACCGGTCCTTCGCCTTGTTGAGGAACGCCGCGTCGACCGCGCCGATGCCCTCGTCGAGGATCAGGATCTCCGGATCGATCGAGGTGACCACGCCCAGCGCCAGGCGCACCCGCATACCGGTCGAGTAGGTGCGCAGCGGCATCTGCAGGTAGTCGCCGAGTTCGGTGAACTCCGCGATGTCGTCGACGCGGGCTTCCATCTGCTTCGCGGTCATCCCGAGGAACAGACCGCGGATGATGATGTTCTCGAGCCCGGAGATCTCCGGGTCCATGCCGATGCCGAGGTCGAAGACCGGCGCGATCTTGCCGGAGATCTTCGCCGAACCGCGAGTGGGCTCGTAGATGCCGGACAGCAGCCGCAGCAGCGTCGACTTCCCGGCGCCGTTGTGGCCCACGAGGCCGACCCGGTCGCCTTCGCGGAGCTGGAGCGTCACGTCGTGGAGGGCCTCGATGATCGGCACCTTGGTCTCGGTGCCGATCTTGCCGCCGACCTTGCCCAGCACCTTCTTCTTCATGGAGCGGGTCTTCGCGTCGAAAATGGGGAAGTCGACGTAGGCGTTGTGCACATCAATGCTGACCATCTGTCACACCCAATAAGAGACGCGGGAACGGTAATTGCGCATCGCGACCAGCGCGAGGACCCAGCCGACGACGGTGATGCCGAGCACCACGTACCAGCTGTTGATGCTGACTTCCTGCCCGATCAGTGGTGCGCGCACGATCTGGATGAAGTGGAACAACGGGTTGCCGTGGACGAACGGCAGGGCCCACGAGGTCGCGGCCCGCGCGCCGCCCGCCAGCAGCTGGTCGATCGGCCACACGATCGGCGTCATGTAGAAGAGCAGCTGGATGAGCGAGTTGATCACCTGCGGGATGTCGCGGTAGCGGGTCGAGATGATGCCCAGCAGCAGGGTGACCCAGCCGGCGTTCAAGGCGAGCATGAAGAAACCGGGGATCGCGGTGAGCGAGTACCAGCCGATACCGGGGTGGCAGATACCGGAGAAGCCCTCGTTGCAGTTGCCGGTGTTCAGCGAGTACTGGTGGTTGAGCGAAGTGAAGAAGATCGAGACCACGATGACGTAGACGATCAGGTTGTGCATCAGCATCAGGGTCTGGCGCCACACCGTGCGCAGCACGTAGACAGAGAGTGGCGCAGGGAGCTGTTTGATCAGCCCCTCGTTGGAGATGAAGGTCTCCATGCCCTCGGACAGACAGCCGCTGATGAAGCCCCAGATGATGAAGCCCGTGCTGATGTAGGGCAGGAACGTCGACGTCGGCATGCCGAACAACTGTGAGTACAGGAGCCCGAGGCCCAGCGCGATGACACCCTGGCTGATCGTGATCCAGAACGGGCCGATCACCGAGCGGCGATAGCGCTGCTTGATGTCCTGCCAGCCGAGGTGTCCCCACAGCTCTTTGGCGGCGAAACCGGTCTTGATATCGGCGAACGCGCGCGAAAAGGTCTTGCTGTCCGAAATCGGCGGAACCGAGGTCGGCGCAGCACCGTCGGCGGCGTGAACCGTGCTGGTGGCATGCACGGGAACGAGGGTACCGATGGAGCCGTCGATGCCTGGGCCGCCCCGCCCCGACCACGGAAAGCTACCGTCGGATTCGAACCCGAACGCGGTGCGTGTGCTGGTACTTTCTGCCCTCATGACTGCTGCACTCGGCGACGCGAGCCTGATGGTCAATCTGCTCGCCGCATACGCCGACCGGCCGGAGCCCCGTTCGGTGGCCGTGGTCGGGAATCAGCCGCTTCCGCCGGATCCTCGGCGAGCGAAGGCCATCGACGCCTGTGACCTCGTGATCCGCGTCAACGGCTTCGTCGTGGACGAGCCGGGCGGCCCCGAAACGGTCGGCAGCCGGGTGCACGTCGTGGTGTTCAACCGCGCCGTCCGCGCCACCAAGCACGTCTTCCGTGACTACCGCAAGCGGCTCTACCTGCTGGTCGAGCCGGGCCGGATGCACTGGGAACCCGAAGACATCCCGGGCTGGTGGCCCGGTGACCTCGGCTACGTGCCGGTGCCGAACCGCGAGGTCGTCTTGCCGCTGTCCGACGCGCTCGGGCTGCCGAGCCGCGAGGAGGGCCTGTGGTCGACCACCGGGACGCTGGCCGCCTGGATAGCGCGCACGTCGTTCCCGCACGCCACGCTGGTCCTGTCCGGGTTCTCGTTCATCGACGACCCGGCTCAGACCCACTGGGAGCACGCCGCGGGCGACTCCTGCATCGTCGGACCCGAGCACCGCATCGCCGCCGAAGGCAGGCTGCTGGACTCGTGGACGAAGACCGGCGAAACCGAACTCCTGCGCTGAACTCCCAGCCAGCCCACCCCGAGAAGGAACACCCCATGGCAGTGCAGAAACTCCGCAGCGGCGTGATCGGCCGGATCGCCCGGCTCATCGACTTCCGGATCGACGAGCGGCTCCGCGACCTCAACGGGCGCGTCAACGACCTCGAACACGCCACCGCGGACCACCGCCGCCGGCTCGACGGCGCCGAGAGCGGCCTTGAGCACGCGCGGGGCGACCTGCGCTGGACCCGTGCCGAGCTGGATCGCCTGATCCCGAGCGTCGCGGCCCAGGAGGCCCAGCTGGAGGATCTGCGCGAGTCGCTGTCGCTGCCGGTGCACGCCGACAAGCCCGAGTTGGCCGAGGCGCGCAGCCTGATCCAGGAGATCCAGCGCCAGCACGCCCAGATCCGCGTGCGGCTCGCCGGTATCGCCCGGTACGAGGACCGGCTGCGCCGGATCGAAGACCGCCAGCGCGAAACCATCGAGCAGGCCCAGTAAGCCCGTGCTGGCTCGCGAGGCCACGGAGGCCGACGCCGGGTTGCTGCTGGACTGGCGGAACGACCCTCGAACCCGCCAGGCGTCCCGTTCGACCGGCTTGATCACGCTCGACGAGCATTCCGCCTGGCTGCGCGGGGTGCTGGCGTCGCCGGACAGGGTGCTGTACGTCGTCGAACTCGGCGGTGTGCCGGTCGGCACCGTCCGGTTCGATCGCGAGGACGACGGTGTCTGGGAGGTCAGCATCACTCTCGCGCCGGAAAGCCGGGGACGCGGCCTGTCGGGCGCGGTGCTGGCGGAAGGCGAGCGGGCCTTCACCGCCGGTAACCGGGTCCGGGTGGTGATGGCGGCCGTCCATCAGGACAACGCGGCATCGGCCGCGCTTTTCGACCGGGCCGGGTACACCGAGACCGCGCCTGCCGTCGACGGTTTCCGGAAGTTGCGTAAGACTGTGTCCTGACCAGATCGTCGTCAGGGAGGCGTTTCGTCCATGCCAGCACAGGAAGTCCGGATCGGCGCGCACCGCATCGGGGCCGGGCATCCGCCGTTCGTCATCGCCGAAATGTCCGGTAACCACAACGGTGAGCTCGGCCGGGCGCTGGAAATCGTCGACGCGATCGCTGAAACCGGCGCGCAGGCGGTCAAACTGCAGACCTATCGGCCGGACACGATCACCATCGACGTCGACACCCCCGCTTTCCGGGTCAGCGACTCACATTCGCTGTGGGGTGGAGAGAACCTCTACAAGCTCTACGAGCGCGCCCACACGCCGTGGGAATGGCACGAGCCGCTGTTCGAGCGCGCCCGCGCCCACGGTCTCGAGATCTTCTCCAGCCCGTTCGACCCCACCGCGGTCGACCTGCTGGAGTCGCTGGACGCGCCCGCGTACAAGATCGCGTCGTCGGAGATCGTCGACCTGCCGCTGATCGAACTGTGCGCGAAGACCGGCAAACCGCTGATCATCTCGACCGGGATGGCCAGCGTCGCCGAGATCGACGCGGCGGTCCGGACCGCGCGCGAGGCGGGCAACGACCAGCTGATCGTGCTCGGGTGCACCGCCAGCTACCCGGCGTCGCCCGCCGAGAGCAACCTGCGTGGTCTGCCCGTCCTGGCGGGTGTGACCGGGACGCTCGTCGGCCTGTCCGACCACACGCCCGGCATCGGTGCCCCGCTCGCGGCCGTCGCGCTCGGCGCCGTCGCCATCGAAAAGCACGTGACGCTGGCCAGGAGCGACGGCGGTGTCGACTCGGAGTTCTCCCTTGAACCCGCCGAACTGGCCGCGCTGGTCACCGAATCGCATCGCGCGTGGGAGGCGCTGGGCGCGGCGGTGATCGGGCCGCGCGAGAGCGAGAAGGAAGGCCTGCGGCTGCGGCGTTCCCTGTACGTCGTCGAAGACGTGCGTGCCGGGGACACGGTGACGCGGGAGAACGTCCGCTCGATCCGGCCCGCCGGTGGGCTGGCCCCCGCCGAGATCGTGAACGTGCTCGGCCGCACCTTCTCCTCCGATGTCCCGAAGGGCACCGCGCTCACCTGGGGCCTGATCTAGCGGAAGAAGCCGTGGACCTCGTCGATGACGCGGTCCACGTCGGCGTCGGTCAGCGCCGGGAACAGCGGCAGCGAGAGCTCCTGGCTGTAGTACAGCTCCGCGTTCGGGCACATCCCGCGCCGGTACCCGAGGTCCTCGAAAACCGGGTGCCAGTATGCGGGGATGTAGTTGACCTGTACGCCGATTCCCTTGGCGCGCAAGTGATCGAACAGTGCGCGGCGTCGTCCTTCGAGGACTCGCAGCGGGTACAGGTGCCACACCGGATCCGCGCCTTCACGCACGGCAGGCGTCAGCACTCCGTCCAATGAGGACAGTGCGGCGGTGTATCGCGCGTGGATCTCCGCGCGCCGCTTCTTGAACTCCGTGAGCCTGCGCAGCTGGCTGCTTCCCAAGGCGCACAACACATCCGGCAACCGGTAGTTGAGGCCGAACTCGTGCACCTCCTGATGCCAAGCGCCTTCGTCCGGATACCGCTGCGCCGCCTTGTCCCGCACCAGCCCGTGATTGCGGAAACCCCTCGCACGGGCCAGCAGCTCGTCCGAACCGGCGACCACCGCGCCGCCTTCGGCCGTGGTGAGGTTCTTGGTGGGGAAGAAGGAGAACGTCGTGAGATCGGCGAGCGAGCCGACCGGCCTGCCCTGCCAGTTTCCGCCCACCGAATGTGCGGCGTCCTCCAGCAGCAGTGCGCCGTTGTCGTGCGCGATCCGGCCGAGCTCGTCCAGCTCGGCAGGGTGGCCGGCGTAGTCCACGGCCGCGACGACCTTGGTGCGCGCGGTGACGGCCGCCGAAGCCGCCGCCGGATCGAGGTTCCCGGTGTCCGCCTCGACATCGGCGAACACGACCTTGCCGCCGAGCAGTGCGGCTGTCGCCGCGGTGGCGACGAAGGTCATCGGCGATGTGACGACCTCGTCACCGGGGCCGATCCCGGCCGCCGCGTACGCGACGTGCAACGCGGCCGTGCCCGAGGTGACGGCCACCGCCGGCGTGCCACCGGTGTGCTCGGCGAGGTCGGATTCGAAGCGCGTGACGGCGGGGCCGGTGGTCAGCCAGTCGCCGCGCAGCACCTCGGTGACGGCGGCGATGTCCTCGTCCGAAACGGACTGGCGGCCGTAGGGCAGGAAGTCAGCCATACTGCTCGACCAGGTCGCGCAGCTCGTCCGCGTCGAGCCACAGGTCGTTGGTGTCCGAGCGGTAGGCGAAGTTCTCCGGCACGGCCTCGCCGCCGGTCGGCGGTTCGTAACCCCAGCCCGCGATATGCGGCTGGACGACGTACCGGTCGCTCAGCCGCACGGTGCGGCGGGCGTCGTCGGGGGCGATCATCTCTTCGTGCAGCTTCTCGCCGGGACGGATGCCGACCTCGTGCATCGGCGAACCGGGCGCGATCGCCTGCGCGAGATCGACCAGCCGCATGCTCGGGATGCGCGGCACGTACAGCTCGCCGCCGTTCATCTGGTCGAAGGAATCGATCACGAACCGCACGGCCTGCGGGAGCGTGATCCAGAACCGGGTCATCTCCTTGTGCGTGATCGGCAGCGACTCGCCCTTGGCCGCGAGCGCGCGGAAGAACGGGATCACACTGCCGCGCGAGCCCATCACGTTGCCGTAGCGGACCACGGAGAACCTGGTCGGATGCGTCGCGGCGTAGTGGTTCGCGCTGATGAACATCCGGTCGGCGCACAGCTTCGTGGCGCCGTAGAGGTTGATCGGGCTGGACGCCTTGTCCGTCGACAGCGCGACGACCTTCTTCACCCCGGTGTCGATCGCGGCCTCGATGACGTGCTGCGAGCCGACGACGTTGGTCTGCACGAATTCGAACGGGTTGTACTCACCCGTGTCGACCTGCTTGAGCGCGGCGGCGTGCACCACGTAGTCGACGCCGTGCATGGCGCGCTCGAGTCGGCGGCGGTCCCGGATGTCACCGATGAACCAGCGCAGCCGCGGGTCGTTGTCGAACTGCTGGCGCGCTTCGTACTGCTTGAGCTCGTCGCGGGAGAGCACGACCAGCCGTCGCGGGTTCAGCTCGGCCAGGGCGTAGGTGATGAACGCCTTGCCGAACGAACCGGTCCCGCCGGTGAGCAGGATGCTGGAGCCATCCAGCTCGGACATCGTTGACCTCCGCGTTTCGGTGCTACTGCCGCAGGACATCATGTCACCCATGGATCCAGACCCCGGGGCCCACGTGGTCAACGCCGTCATCCAGGCACGCGCGTCGTCCACCCGGCTACCTGGCAAGGTGCTCCGCCCCCTGGCGGGCCGGAGCGTCCTCGGCTGGGTGGTCCGTGCCGCCGCCGCTTCGCCGGGGATCGACAACGTCGTGGTCGCGACCTCGACGGAGGCCGACGACGACGCGGTGGCAGAGGAGGCCGCCCGGCACGGCGCCCTGGTCGCCAGAGGTCCGCTCGACGACGTCCTCGCGCGGTTCGCGGTCGCTATCGAGTTCTACCCGGCCGACGCGGTGATACGGCTCACGGCGGACTGTCCGCTGCTGGATCCCCACCTCATCGGCCAGCTCGTGGCGCAGTGGCGCGCGCAGCCGTCGCTGGACTATCTGAGCACCGTGCTGGTGCGCACCCTGCCGCGCGGGTTCGACGCAGAGCTCGTGCGCACCGGGGTGCTCGCCGAACAGATCGAGACGGCCCGCGGCGCCGACCGCGAGCACGTCACCTCCGGTGTCTACGCGAACCCGGAGCGGTACTCGTGCGCCGGGATCGTCGTCAGCCCGCCCGCCGACGACCTGCGCGTGACGTTGGACACCCTCGAGGACTGGTCGGTCATCGAAGGAATCGTCGCCGAACTGGGCGACCGCGTCGGAGACTGGCGCGAGGTCGTCGCGGTGCTGCGGTCCCGGCCCGACCTGGTGAAGCTCAACGCGCACGTCGAACAGAAGAAGGTGGCCAGGTGACCCGGCTGCTGCTTCGAGCCGATGCCTCGCCGTCGATCGGCGCCGGCCACGTCGCGCGCATGGTCGCCTATGCCGAACGCGCCGTCGCGCGCGGCTGGGAGGTCGTGTTCGCGGGCCGGGTGGACAACGCCGAATGGCTGGCCGCCCGGTTCGGCGAGCTTTCGGTCCCGGTGGTGCCGTCCGCGCCCTTCGAGGGTTTCGACGCGGTGGTCGTCGATCACTACGGCCTCGGCGAACTGCGTGACGAGGTCAACGCCGCGGGCGCGCTGCTGGTGTCCATCGAGGACGACGTTTTCGGCAGGCGTGCGGCGGATCTCGTCGTCGACTGCGCCTTCGAGCCGAGGCCGCGTCCTGAGGACGGCTCGGGGGAGTTGCTGCGCGGCGTGCGCTACGCGCCGCTGAGGGAAGCCGTCGTGCGGGCGCGGGAAAAGCGGTCCCAGGGCCCGGCTGGGGAACGGCCGCGGATCACCGTCGTGCTGGGAGGAGGCGCGGAATGGGCCGAAACGGTCAGCGCGCTCCTACGCGCCCTTCGCGACACTTGTGCGCCCTTCGAAGCCGACGTGCTCGTACGCGGTGAGCCGACCGTGCCCGAACCGCTGTCCGGCCAGGAGTTCCGCATCGCGTCGCCGGGGCCGGGCCTGCTCGACCTGCTGGTGGAAACGGACGTGGCGATCAGCGCGGCGGGGGTGACCCTCCTCGAACTGTGCTGCCTCGGTGTGCCCACCGCCGTCGTCCGGCTCGTGGAGAACCAGGACGCGGGATATCGCGCGGCACTCGATCTCGGGCTGGCGGCCGGGCTGGGGAGCGCGGACGCGCTCGACGACCGGGCGACCGAGACGCTCAAGGTCCTGTTGTCGGACCCACTGGCGCGTAACGGTCTCTCCGGGACTTCGAT
Organism: Amycolatopsis sp. NPDC043889; assembly: GCF_056435645.1. Taxonomy (NCBI): domain Bacteria; kingdom Bacillati; phylum Actinomycetota; class Actinomycetes; order Pseudonocardiales; family Pseudonocardiaceae; genus Amycolatopsis; species Amycolatopsis sp. NPDC043889. Next base: position 222,622 of record NZ_JBWKEC010000001.1, on the reverse strand, counting down.
GGCTCTTGTGGACGGCCGGGGAGTGGACCGTGTGCTGGACCGACTGGAGAAGACGAGGATGGCGGAATGACGACCACGGCGGAGCGACGTGAGGCTGACGCCGTTCCGGAACCGAAGCCACGTCGAGGATTTCTCGTCGTCCTGCTCGGGTTCGGAGTACTGTTCCTCGCCGGATGCTGGGCGGCTTGGTTCTTCACCATCGACGACGCCTTCATCACCTTCCGGTACTCCGGGAACATGGCGGACGGTCACGGTCCGGTGTGGAACGTGGGCGAAGACCCGATCGAGGGCTTCACGAACTTCCTCTGGATGCTCTGGCACGTCCCGTTCGCCCTCGCGGGCCTGCCGTTGGAGACCGTCGCCAAGGTGACGTCCGTCGTACTGGGCGGCTTGATCCTGGTGATGCTCGTCCGCGCCGGGCATCGCGCGGCGGGCGTCCTCGGCGCGCTCGTGGCGGGCGGCGCGCTGCTGCTGTTCGTGCCGACCTACTTCCACGTCACGGCCGGCCTGGAGACCATCGCGTTCGCCGCCGTGGTGCTGCGCGCCGCCATCGTCGGTGTGGACCTCGTCCAAGGCCGCGCGGTGCGCGACTGGGAACCGCCGCTCCTGCTGCTGCTCGCCGGGATGATCCGGCCCGAAGGTGTCCTCGCGACCTTCCCGGCCTTCCTGATCTGGCTGTGGCTCGGGCACGGACGACGGCGGACCTGGGCGCTGGCGGCCGCGGTCCTCGTCCTCGGCGGTGGATACTTCGCCTGGCGGTGGACCTACTTCGGGCATCTGTTCCCGAACACCTTCTACGTCAAGTTCGGCAACCTCGACGCCGGATCGGTCTGGCTGGAGACCACCGCCTGGCTCGTCCTCCCGCTGCTGGCACTGACCGCGTTCCTGCTGGTCCGCAAGGCGAGCAGGGGAGCGGGCCTGGTGCTGTCCTCGGTCGTCCTGCTGACCGGCATGACCTACGCGGTTTCCGGGCCGACCATGGACTACATCCACCGCTTCGCCTTCCACGCCTTCCCCGTGCTGTGCCTCGGCGCGGGGCTGGCCATGGCGCACCTCGGCCGCCGGTGGATCGCCGCGGTGTCCGGCGCGGTCGCGGTCGGCTGGGTCGCCGTCACCGGTGCCCAGTCGACGGATCTGCCGGTGATCGCCAACTACGGTCCCGATCTGCAGCGCGCCCACGTCGCCATCGGCAAGGGCCTCGCGAACGCCCAGGTGCCGGAGGCGGCACGGAGCCTGGCGGTCTCCGACGCGGGGGCGATCCCGTACTACAGCGGCTGGAAGTCGATCGACTACATCGGACTGAACGACGAGGCCATCGCGCACGGCGCCCCGCCGACGGACGTCGTCAAGGCCGTCCGCCCGACGGTCATCGTCGTCACCGCTCGCGATCGCGGCGCCACCCCCGGCTGGGCGTACGGCCTCGTCGTCCCCGACGCGGCGCGCGACTACGAGCTGGTCGCGGACGTCCAGATGCGCGAGGGCTACTTCCAGGAGGTCTTCGCGCTGCCCGAGCACGCCGCGCGGATCCGTGCGGCGCTCGACGAGTCCGTCGGCGAGGCACAGCGCCGGAACGACCCCGGCCGGTACGAGGACACCATCGACCGCTGGCTCGACCGGCTGCGTGCCCAACTGCCGGGAGGATGAGGGCATGGGGGCGAGTGCGGATTTCCGGACCCGCCTTCTGGAGCTCGTCGCCGCGGGTCTGACCATCTTCGAGATCCGGCCCCTGTTCGCCGCGGAGGTCGAGCGGGGTGTCTCGCGGGAGCGAGGATGTCGCCGACCTGATCTCGGACTGGGTTCGGCGGGAATTTCGTTTGTAGTGACGGAGACACTGGAGCCTGGTATTCGGATTCCAGGGGGCGACGGATGGCTGTGAGCGGCGATTTCCGCGAACGACTGCTCGACATCGTCACGAACAAGCTTTATGGCCAGGCCCGGCCGCTGCTCATCGAGGAACTCGAGTGCGGCACCTCTCGGGAGGACCTGTTCGAAGAGCTCATGGACCTCATGTTGTTCCTCCGCGCGGAGGGCCGAGAGGCCGACGAGGACGAAGTCGCCGAAATCGCGGAGCTGATGACCAATTGGGCTCTGCCGGAGTACCGGGTTTGACCAGAGTCGAGGACCGTAGCTGTCCTCGATCCTCCCTACCGTCGGCCGCATGACCGATGAGATCACGCCGTTCACGATCGCCGTCCCCCAGCGCGACCTCGACGACCTCGCCGCCCGCCTGGCGAACACCCGCTGGCCGGACGAGATCGACGGCGTCGGCTGGGGGCTCGGGACGCCGCTCGGGTACCTCCAGGAGCTCGCCGAGTACTGGCGGCTCCGCTACGACTGGCGCGCCCACGAGGAGCGGCTCAACGGGTTCCCGGGTTACCTGACGAACATCGACGGCGCGAACGTCCACTTCCTGCACGCGCGGTCACCGGAGCCGGACGCGATCCCGCTGGTGCTGACGCATGGCTGGCCGGGGTCCATTGTGGAATTCCTCGACGTCGTCGGCCCGCTCTCCGACCCGCGCGCGTACGGCGGCGACCCGGGGGAAGCGTTCCACGTCGTCGTGCCGTCGCTGCCGGGGTTCGGCTTCTCCGGGCCGACGACCGAGGTCGACTGGGGCACCGGCCGGATCGCGGACGCCTGGGCGGTGCTGATGTCGCGGCTCGGGTACGAGCGGTTCGGGCTGCACGGCGGCGACTGGGGCGCGATCGTTTCGCGCGACGTGGGCGTCCGGTGCCCAGAGCGGGTGATCGGCGCGCATCTGACGATGTTGCCGCACGCGGTGCCGGAATCCGAGGCCGATCTCGCGGGGCTCACCGGTGACGAACTCGCGCGGGGAGAGGCGGCGCTGGCGCGTGGGCGGGAGTTCCAGACCGGGGAGCTGGGCTACGCGATGATCCAGGCGACCAAACCGCAAACGCTTGCCTACGGGCTCACCGACTCACCGGCCGGGCAGCTCGGCTGGCTGGTGGAGAAGTTCAAATCCTATTCGGACTCGCGGGACGTCCCGGAAGACGCGATCGATCGCGACGATCTGCTCACCAATGTGATGCTCTACTGGCTCACCGGCACGGCGAACTCGTCTTCGCGGATTTACGCCGCGCTGGGTCCGGCTTGGGGCGAGGGGCCTGCGAAGTCCACAGTGCCCACCGGGGTGGCCGTGTTCCCGAAGGACACCGGCCTGCCGATCCGGCACCTCGCCGAGCGCACCGACGACATCGTGCACTGGTCCACTCCGGACCGCGGGGGTCACTTCCCCGGGCTGGAGGTGCCGGACCTGCTCATCGACGACCTGCGGACGTTCTTCCGGCCGCTGCGCTGACTCCCGGCTGCCATGAAAGGTCCTTTCCTTGCAAATTTCGCAAGGAAAGGACCTTTCATGGCGCGTGTCAGAGGTACTGGCCCGGCCCGTGCGACTCGCCGCCTGCCCCGTGCCCGCCGAGGGCGCCGCCCGCGGACGGCCCGGCCGGGAGCCCGCGCCGCATCTGCTCCAGCTGCACCCGCGCGGCCATCTGCTGCGCGAACAGCGCGGTCTGGATGCCGCTGAACAGCCCTTCCAGCCAGCCGACCAGCTGCGCCTGCGCGATCCGCAGTTCGGCATCGGACGGCGTCGAGTCCTCGGTGAACGGCCGCACCAGCCGCTCCAGCTCGTCCTGCAGCTCCGGCGCAAGCGCCTGCTCCAGTTCGCGGATGGAGGTCTGGTGGATCTCGCGCACGCGCGTGCGGCTGGCGTCGTCCAGCGGCGCGGCGCGGACCTCCTCCAGCAGCTGTTTGATCATCGTGCCGATGCGCATCACCTTGGCGGGCTCTTCGACGAGGTCGCCGAGCGACTCCTCCTGTGACGTCTCGTCGTCGGAGCCGGGGGAGGCGATGCGTGCGGTGCCGACCGGGGTGCCGTCGGGACCGACGACCACCACATGGTGTGGGGAGTCTCCGCCGCCGTCACCGGGGGTGGTCGATTCGCGGGAAACTGGGTCGGTCATGTGCTCCATCCTGGCCTACGTCGGGCACGAAGCGCAGTGTGGTTTTCGGCGCCGTCTCCGAGCGTAGCGGGAATCGTCGCACCCCGTGGTCAGGCAGCCAACCCCGGGTAAAGCGCCAAACCGCACGTCCGTACGGTGTCCCCATGGCGTTCGACGTCGCTCGTATCCGTGGGTTGTTTCCCGCGCTGGGTGACGGCTGGATTCACTTCGACGGCGCCGCCGGAATGCTCGTACCTGAACAGGTCGCTTCGGCCGTATCCACGGCCATGCGCGCTCCGGTGTCCGGGCCGGGTGGAGCGTTTCCGGCCTCCCAGCGTGCGGAAAGCATTGTCACGGCCGCTCGCCGGGCGGTCGCCGACCTGGTCGGCGCCGATCCGGCCGGGGTCGTGCTCGGCCCCAACGCGCCCGATCTCATCCGCCGTCTCGTCGACGCGATGGCCGATCGCTGGACGATCGGCGACGAGGTCGTCGTCTCCCGGCTCGACGAGGAGGCCAACCTCGCGCCGTGGCGCCGCGCGGCGAAACGCGTCGGCGCGGTCGTGCGCTGGGGCGAGATCGACATCGAGACCTGCGAGCTGCCCGCCTGGCAGTACGAGAACCTCGTTTCCGCGCGCACCAAGGCCGTCGCGGTGACGCTGGCCTCCGGTTCGGTCGGCACCCGGCCCGATGTCCCGACGGTGATCGAGTTCGCCAAACGGGTCGGCGCGCTGGTGGTCGTCGACGCGACGTACGCGGCGCCGTTCGTGCCGCTCGATCTCAACGAGCTCGGCGCCGACGTGATGGTGGTTTCGGCGCAGGCCTGGGGCGGGCCGTCGGTGGGGGCGCTGGTCTTCCGCGATCCCGAGCTGCTCGAACGCCTGCCGTCGGTGTCGCTCGATCCGGCCGCGCGCGGTCCGGCCCGGATGGAGCTGGGGCCGCACGCGTACCCGTTGCTGGCCGGTCTGATCGCGTCGATCGACTATCTGGCCGGTTTGGACGACGCCGCGATGGGCTCGCGGCGCGAGAAGCTGGTGACGTCGCTGGGTTCGGCGAAGTCGTACCACGCGGGACTTCTGGCGCAGCTGTCCACGGAACTGCGTTCGCTGCGGCACGTCATGGTCATCGGTGACGCCATGCGCAGGATCCCCGCGCTCGCGTTCGCCGTCGCGGGGAAGAAGGCGCCCGAGGTCGCCGAATACCTGGCGTCCCAGGGACTCTGCGCCTTCGCCGACGACGGTACGAGCGGTGTCTTCGGGTCGCTCGGCGCCGCCGAAGTCGGCGGCGCCGTCCGCATCGGACTCGCGCACTACTCGAACGTCTTCGAGGTCAATCAGCTCGTCCGGGTGCTGGAAGAGATCCGTTAGGACTTCGCCGCCAGCAAGACCTTGCCGAAAACCGTGCCTTCTTCGAGCGCGCGGTGCGCGGCGGCGGCTTCGGCCATCGGGACGACCTGTCCGACGATCGGCTTCACCGACCCCTGCGCCACCAACGGCCACAGCCGCTCGCGGACGTCGGCGACGATCGCCGCCTTCTGCTCCAGCGGCCGCGACCGCAGGCCCGCGCCATAGAGGCTCGCGCGTTTGCCCATCACCTTGCCGATGTTGAGCTCGCCCTTGACCCCGCCCTGCATGCCGATGATCACGAGCCTGCCGTCCATGGCCAGCGCGTCGATGTTGCGGCCGAGGTACTTGGCGCCCATGTTGTCGAGGATGACGTTCGCGCCGCCGGTCTCGGCGCGCAGGACCTCGACGAAGTCCTGCTCCTTGTAGTTGATCGCGATGTCGGCGCCGAGCTGGCGGCAGCTCTCCAGCCGGTCTTCGGAGCCCGCTGTCACCGCGACCGTCGCGCCGAGTGCCTTGGCGACCTGGATCGCGTGCGTGCCGATGCCACCCGCGCCGCCGTGGACGAGCAGGACCTCACCCTCGGACAGGCCGGCGTGCATCACCACATTCGCCCAAACCGTGCACGCGACTTCGGGCAGTCCGGCGGCCGCGAGCAATTCGACTTCGGCGGGCAGCGGAAGCAGTTGTCCGGCCGGGACGGCGACCTTTTCCCCATAGCCACCACCGGCGAGCAAAGCACAAACTTCATCGCCGATTCGCCATCCTTCGACGCCTTCGCCGATTTCGGCGATCGTGCCCGAACATTCGAGTCCGATGATTTCGCTCGCGCCCGGCGGAGGCGGATAGTTCCCCTGGCGCTGCAGCAGGTCAGCCCGGTTGACGGCGCTCGCGGCGACCTCGATGACGACTTCGCCTTCAGCGGCCACGGGATCGGGGACCTCGGTCCATTCGAGAACATCGGGATCGCCAGGCTCACGGATGGTGATCGCGTACATACGAACGACCCTATCCCGGTGTCATAAAGTCCGCCGAACGTCGGTTGACCTGTGGCGCAAACCACACAAAGGTGACGCCCATGTCATATTCGCGAAGAAGCATTGTTCCCTCGATCGTGGTGGCGGCCACCGCCGCGCTCACGGTCGGAATGGCTCCCGCTGCGACAGCCGCCACGGGGATCGACGGTCCCGCACTGGCGAAGCAGCTCGTCAACAAGGTCAACGTGAACAACGTCAATCGGCACCTGGTCGCGTTCCAGCGGATCTCGGACGCCACCGGTGGCCGTCGCGCCGCCAGCACCGAGGGCCACAAGAGGTCCGCGGAGTACATCGCCACCAAGCTGGAGCAGGCGGGCTTCGCGGTCACCCGGCAGGAGTTCCCCTTCACCTACGCGGAGACCCTCGCGGAGGAACTGACGGTCGCGGGCGCCGACGTCCCGGTCATCATCATGGCCTACAGCCCGTCGACGCCCGCGGGCGGAATCACCGCGCCGCTCGCGGTGGTCCCGGTCGACGACACCAGCGGCTGCGAGGCGGCCGACTACGCCGGCGGGGTCGCCGGCAAGATCGCGCTGATCCAGCGCGGTGGCTGCTCCTTCGCGCAGAAGCAGGCGACGGCCGCCGAGTCGGGCGCCCTCGGCGCGATCGTCTACAACAACGTCCCTGGTCCGGTCAACGGCACCCTGGGCGACCCGGCCGCGGGCAAGATCCCGACCGGTGGCATCACCCAGGCCGACGGCCAGGCGCTCGCCACCAAGGCCGGCTCCTCGGTCACCCTCGACCTGCGTGCCTTCCAGGAGGAGCGGACCAGCTACAACGTCCTCGCCGAGACCAAGAGCGGCCGCAAGGACAACGTCGTGATGCTCGGCGCCCACCTCGACAGCGTCACCGAGGGCCCCGGCATCAACGACAACGGCACCGGTTCCGCCGCGCTGCTGGAGACCGCGCTGCAGCTGGGCAGCAAACCCAAGGCCAACAACGCCGTCCGCTTCGGCTGGTGGAGCGCCGAGGAGTTCGGGCTCGTCGGCTCGACGCACTACGTCAACTCGCTGACCTTCGAGCAGCAGCTCGACATCGCGCTCTACTACAACTACGACATGATCGGTTCGCCGAACGCGGCGTACTTCGCGTACGACGGTGACAACTCCGACGGTGTCGGCGAGGGCGCGGGACCGTACGGCTCGGGTCAGCTCGAAAAGACCTTGGTCGACTACCTGCAGCTCGGCAAGGGCGTCCCGGTCGAGGGCACGGACTTCACCGGCCGCTCGGATTACCAGGGCTTCATCCGCGCCGGTATCCCGGCCGGTGGCCTGTTCACCGGTGCCGAAGGCGTGAAGACCGCCGCACAGGCCGCCAAGTGGGGCGGTAGCGCCAACGTTCCTTACGACAAGTGCTACCACCAGGCGTGCGACAACCTCGGCAACGTCGACCGCGTCGCGCTCGAGCGCAACTCGGACGCCGTCGCCTGGGCGCTGGGCGTGTACGCGATCAGCACGGAGAACATCAACGGTGTCTCGGGTGCCAAGGCCACGAAGGTGCAGGCACTGCGCGCGGCCGAGCGGTCGCAGCAGCGAAGCCTGACGGCTTCGGTCCACGCTGACGACCACCACGTCGCCGCCTGATCCACAAGATGCCTCGTGAGTGGTAAGGACGGTTAGAACCGTCCTTACCACTCACGAGGCTTTCAGCCCAGGCTGTTGGTCGCGAAGGTGTCGCACCGTGCCGGCTCGCCGGTCTGGAAGCCGGTGGTGAACCACTTCTTCCGCTGCGCCGAAGTGCCGTGGCTGAACTTCGACTCGTCGACCCGGCCGCCGCCGAGCTTCGACTGGATGTAGTCGTCACCGATCCGCGAAGCGGTGTCCAGCGCGGAGTCGATGTCCCCCTGGCTGACCTCGGTGATCAGCGGCCGCCCGGATTCGGTCGGGGTGGTGGTGGCGTGGTTCGCCCAGACGCCGGCGTAGCAGTCGGCCTGCAGTTCGAGCCGCACCGAGCCGGACGTCGGCCCGCTCCCGGTGCCCTTTTTGGACACTCCGGTGAGGTTCTGTACGTGGTGTCCGTATTCGTGGGCCAGCACGTACGCCTCCGCGAACGGCCCGCCCTGTGCGCCGAACCGGGTGCGGAGTTCGTTGAAGAAGCCGAGGTCGATGTAGACCTCGGAGTCGCCAGGGCAGTAGAACGGCCCGACGTCCGAAGTCGCGTTGCCGCAGGCGGTGTTCACGCCGCCGTTGAAGAAGTTGGTGACGGCCTTGCGGTAGGTCGACCCGGACCGCTGGAACTCCTGCGCCCAGTAGTCCTGGATCGAGTTGATGACGGCGACGATCGCGCAGTCGTGGTTCCGGTTCGCGTCCGCGCCGGTCTTGCACTCCTGCGACAGCGACGTGTTGTCCATCTGCTGCCCGGAGCCCACGCCGCCGAGACTGCCCGAAGACGGGTTCAGGCTCACGCCGCCGAACTGGGAGATGAGGAAGTAGATGACGAGGCCGACCACGCTGAGCCCGCCGCCGCCGAGGGCCACCCGGCCGCCGATACCACCGCCGCCACCACCTCCGCGCAGGTCCTCGACCTCGGAGGTGTCCAGTCCCGCGCCTTCGTCGAATCGCACCGGGAAAGCGTAGCCGGAAGACCCCGGATATGCCTGGGTGCGGCCACCGGAGTGGCCGCACCCAGGACTACCGAGGTTGTCTTGTTCCGATCGCCGGTTGGCCGCGATCACCGGGCCGGCGCCGGGCACTGCCGAGGCGGTCGAAGAGGCCGCGAACCCGAAACAGGCCGGAGTGACGCCGAATGCGCGAGAATTGTCGAGCGCATCTTGAGATGCCCGCGCTCATCGCTGTTCTCAGTCGCGACCGACCCGGTCCTTTCCGTTCCGGTCGCGGGGACACAGCAGGCGGTCAACCGCGAGAATCACCCGCCATACCACCACCTGACCCTTCCCGGCTGGGGAGCAGGTCCGGCGACCCTTCGAGGAGATCGCCCGTTACTTGCCCGACCATCCGCTGACAAGCAGAATGCGCCTTTTCGCGCCGAGTCTCAACCTTTTCGTAACCCTCCTTCGGGCGAATGTCCCACCGGGTTTTTCACGGGCCGAAAAGTGACCGGTGGGTATGCGCCTTGTGCGATCAACGCTCTACTCTGCGTGGATGGCGGTGAAGCAGAAGGAAGTGCGCTGGCTGTCCGAGTCCGAGATGGTCGCTTGGCGCTCGTACATCGTCGCCACCATGCGGCTGCGGCAGCGCCTGCATCGCGAGCTCTCCGAGCGCCATGGCGTCACCCTCGCCGACTACGAGGTCCTGGTCTGTCTTTCGCTCCAGCTCGACCGGCGGATGCGGATGACGGAGCTGGCGAGCATGCTCGGCTCGACCAAGAGCAGGCTTTCGCACCAGATGGTCCGGCTGGAGGCCGACGGGCTCATCCGCCGCACGCGTGACCCGGCGGACAAACGCGGTGTCGTCGCGGAGATGACGGAACGCGGCGCGGAACTGCTGGAGGGTGCCGCGCCGACGCACGTCGAGGGGGTCCGGGAGCATCTGATCGACCTGCTGAGCCCCGAAGAGCAGCGGGTGCTGGGGCAGGCTTTCGGGCGGGTGCTGGATCACCTGTCGGAGATCGACGGCCTTCCGCGCCTGCCGCCGATCACTTCTTGAGGGCGTTGAGCCGCGCGGCCTGACGGGTCAGGTGCGCGCGCTCGGCCAGGTTGGCCGCCTTGTCGGCCGCCTCGCCGTACCGCCGTCGCCAAGTCGCCGTCGCGCTCGTGCAGGTACGCCGCCACCGCCGCGTACCGGGGCAGCGTGTCGTCCAGTTCCGCGAGCGCGGCCAGGCCCGCGCGCGGTCCGTCCGCCTCGCCGACGGCCACCGCGCGGTTGAGCCGGACGACCGGGCTGCCGGTCAGTCGCGCGAGCTCGTCGTACCACTCGACGATCTGCACCCAGTCGGTCTCCCCGCGACGGTGACGAGCCAGCCTTTCGGGTCCTTCGGCGGGTCGCCGGGCCACACGCGGACGGCTTCGATCAGCGCTTCCCTGCCGAGGACGTTCGGTGTGAGGCTCCGGAGCAGGGCCTCGTCCAGCTCGGTGTTCACTCCGTGATGACGAGCTGCTCGCTCAGGAGCGGACGCAGTTCGAGCCACTCGTGGATCGGCGTCGGCCGTAGCTGTCGACGTCGATCACCATGAAGCCGGCGATGAGGTCCTTGGTCTCGGCGAAAGGGCCGTCGGTGACCGGCGGCTTGCCCTCGCCGTCGTACCGGACGAAGGTGCCTTCGGGGGCGAGAGCCTGCTCCTGGACGAACTCGCCGGTCTCCACGAGCCGGGCGGCGAAGTCCTTCATGTAGTTCATATGCGCCGTGATCTCGTCCGGAGCCCAGTGGTCCATCGGCACGTCGTTGACCGCCGCCGGAGCGCCGCGGTAGGGCTTGAGCAGCAGGTACTCGGGCATGCCGGAAGGGTAGTGGCAGTCTGCCGGTTTTTCTTCCTGGTGGTCTATACCTCCGACCTCTAGCGTCCTTGTCGCGTTCCTCCCTCGCGAAAGGAAGAGCCCTTGTCGAAGGCGAAACGGCTGCTGGTCCTGGTCGGTCTCCTCGGTGGTTTGCTCGTCGGTGAGGCCGCGGCCTCCGATAAATTCGCTGCATTCGCGGTTTCCGTGGCCAAGGACCACAGCCATCCGCTGCCACCCGGCGCGGCCCCCGTGGCCCCGCTCGCTCCCGCCGTCGCTCAGGCGCAGGTCGCCGCCAATCCGGTGGTCTGCGAGGGCGACGGGGTTTCCGGCAAACGCGTCGAGCTGGTCTACGTCCGCGAGGCCGGTCAGCCCGACCGGTACGCGACCGTCGTGCCGTCTCTGCGCGCCTACGCGTCCGGGGTCGACGACGCGTTCAACGACAGCGCCGCCGCGACAGGCGGCAGCAGGCACCTCCGGTACGTGACGACCGCGGGCGCGGGCTGCCAGGTCGCCGTCGCGAACCTCGTGGTGCCCGACGGCACGTACCTGTCCGGCGCCATCCGCGACCGCGCCATCCAGGCCGGTTTCTTCAACGCGGACCGCGATTACATGCTGTTCTCCGACAACCCGCACACTTGCGCGGGAACCTGGGGCGACAGCGACGACCAGCCCGGTCCCGCCAACGCCTTCAACAACGGCAGGCACTACACGGAGATCGCCGTCCCCTGCTGGGGTGTCAACGCCGCCGCCCACGAACTGGGCCACATGCTCGGCGCCGTCCTGCCGGGCGCCCCGCACTACCAGGGCGGCGGGCACTGCTCCCAGGAATGGGATCTGATGTGTTACGGCGACACGCAGTCCTTCGACTGCACGGAACGCGATTTCGATCGGCTGCTGGACTGCGGCAACGACGACTACTTCAGCACGAACCCCACGCCGGGCAGCTGGCTCGCGACGCACTGGAACGTCGCGAACAGCGCCTTCCTGATCAAGAAGGACGCCCCCGACAACGACGACGGGCACGCTCGGGGCGGGAAGACCTACGTCATCACCGGTGCGAACGGCGACGCCATCGACGTCGTGGGTTCTTCGACCGGCGGCCTCGCCGACCTCAGTCACCGGCCGCGCAACGACTCCATGAGCCAGAAGTGGATCCTCGGGTACAACACCGGATTGCAGCTGGTCAACGCCAACAGCCAGCTGTGCGCCGACAGTGCGCAGAGCGGGACGGCGCCCGGCACGCCGATCCTCCAGTACAACTGCAACGGCCAGAACGGCATGCGGTGGGCGTTCCAGCCGCTCGGCAACGGCAAGGTGGCGATCTTCAACTACCTGACCGGCTACGCGATCACCGACGGCGGCGCGTACCCGGCGCCGTTGGTCCAGCGGCCCTACACCGGGGCGGCCGACCAGCAGTGGACGCTGAACCCCGTCACCGACCCCGGCCCGAAGGCGGGCAAGAAGTACTACCTGACGGTCGCCACCAACGGCAACAGCGCGGCGGTCGTCGACGGTTCGTCGTCGGCGGGCGCGAAGATCACCAACGTCGCGCGGCAGAACGACAACGGCCAGAAGTGGCGGCTCACCGACGCGGGCGGCGGGTACTGGAAGATCTCCAACGAGCGCAGCGGTCAGTGCCTGCGGCCGGTCTCCGGCAGCACCGCGGAGGGCGCGCTCCTGGAACAGACGCACTGCGGCTCGGCCACCGACCAGCAGTGGAAGCTGCTCCGCAGCGCCGACATGCGCTACGGACTGGTGAACCGGGCGAGCAAGCTGGCGGTGCGGCAGGTCAACAACGGGACGGCTTCGCTGCTGGAGCAGCGGCCCTTCCACGGCGGCCGCGGCGACGAGACCATCTGGGCTCTCGTACCCGCGTAAACGCGATGCTCCCCAGGTCTGTGGACCTGGGGAGCGTCGGTTTCAAGACTGGCGGTAGCGGTGGGATTCGAACCCACGGAGGACAGAGCCCTCGCATGTTTTCAAGACATGTTCCTTCGGCCGCTCGGACACGCTACCGCTGTCGAGGGTATCCGACGGCTTGTACTCGGAATGCTTCGGATCCAGTCGAAGCGCGGCTTTCCGTTGGACTAGTCGAAGTCCCAGTCGGTCAGGATCCCCACGAAGATGAAGCCCGCCAAGAGCAGGACGACGATGGCGACGCCGATGTAGCCGATGATGATCGCCGCGAGCGCCATTCCCTGGCCGCCGGCTTCCCCGCGTTTGGCCTTGGAATGCGCGATATGCCCCATGATGACGCCCGCGATCGACGGCAGCCCGCTGCAGGCGACCAGGCTGGCGATCGACACGACGAGTGCCGCGATGGCCAGGCCCTGTTCCTGCGGCGGTTGCGGCGGGCCGTACCCATAGCCCGGTTGCTGGTACGGCTGCCCGTACGGGGGTTGCTGGCCGTAGGGCTGCTGGTGACCGTAGGGGTCTTGCGGGTATGTCACCCGCTCACCGTAACCGCCGGAGTTCAGGAAGCTTGGCTCTTCGCGGCCTTCGCCGCGATTCGCGCCTGGACTTCGGGGCGGCGCAACGGTGGCACCGTCGTCGGCGGCTGACGGCGTGCGGGCAGTTCGGCCAGCAGCCGCCGGGTGATCTCGGTGACCTCGGCGACGGCGGCCTCGAAGGGCTCGCGGGTGGCGTCGGACAGGCTCTGCACCCCGGACACCTTGCGGACGTACTGGCGGGCGGCGGCCTCGATCTCGTCCGGCGTCGCCGCCGGCTCAAGCCCTCGAAGCGTCGTGATGTTCCGGCACATGGCCCGATGGTACGTCCGCCCACCGACGTTTCCGAGTGCTTCGATCACACAGTCGGTTAGAAGCTGCCCTGGTTCGTTGACGCCGAAAAACGCGGTTGGGCACCCTCGGCGGAGTGCCCCTCAGACCCCGCTCTCTTCGCCGTGCGCCCGTCGAGCCGATCCCCGAACCGGCCGAACCCTCCCCGATTCCGGAACAAGTCTGGCAGCGTGTCCCGATCGACGCCCTGATCGACCTGGTCACCGAGGTCTTCACCGCGCACGATCTGCCGTGGTCGCGCGCCAGAATGGCCGCCGAGGCGTTGTGCCATGGCGATCTCACCGGAACGCCGGAGTCCGGCGTCGCCGAGCTGACCCGGCTGCACCTGCCGATGCTGGTCGACGGCACGGTGCGGCCGAGGGCCGAACCGCTGATGATCGCCGACCGCGGCGCCGCGGCCCTGATCGACTACCGCCGCGCGCCCGGGCTGTGGGCCGTCGGCGACGCGATGGACCGGGCGGTGTCCCGGGCGGGCCGATACGGCGTCGGGCTCATGTCGGTCCGCGGCGTCGGTCCGTTCGGCCGTGCCGGGCACCATGCGGCGAGGGCGTTGCCGCACACCATGATCGGGCTCGTCATGGCGGCGGGCGGTGAGCTCGGGAAGGCCGCGAACCCGCTCGGGATGGCCGCCCCCGCGGGCGCGTACCCGGAGTTCGTCCTCGACCTCGACACCCTGGCGGATGTCGACAGCGCCGCCGTCGCCGGCTTCGCCCTGCTGGTGGAGATCTTCGCCGGGGTGCTTTCGGGCGTCGGCGACCACGATCACGACACCGGCCTGATGGTGATGGCCATCGCGCCGACGACGCTCCGCAGCGCCGACGGGTTCTACAAAGCCGCCAGCGCGCTGTTCGGCAGCCTGCTCGGCTGGGAGGGCGGCACGCCGGTCCGCTACCCGGGCTGGCGCGAGGCGCAGTACCTCGAACAGTGCCAGGCGCTGGGTGTCCCGCTGAACGAGCCGGTGCACCGCGAGCTCGAAGAACTCGCGAGGGCGTTGCGCCTGGCTCCGCTGCAGGGCCGCTAGTTTCGCGTGATCAGACGGACGACATGGCGATCGAGGGCACGCGCAGCTAGCCCAGGACGACGCGGCCGCCTTCGCCGCCGACCTTCACGACGTCGCCGTTCGTCAGCTGACGGCCGCGCCGGACCTCCACCTCGCCGTTGACCGTGACCTCTTCGGCGTCGAGGAGGTCTTTGGCGTGCGAGCCGTCTTCGGCCAGGTTGGCCAGTTTGAGGAACTGACCGAGGCGGATCGGCTCGCCGGTGATCGGGACGTCGTGGATGCTCATGGGGAGATCATCCCCGTGCGTCCATTTTCCGGTACAAGGTGGCGACGTCGGTGTCGAAGTAGCTGCTGTAGGACGTGTCCGGATCGTCCCCGCCGTACAGGTAGCCGCCGATCACGCCGACGACGGTGCCGAGTTCGGTCGCCGGGTCGGCGCCGACCACCCACGGGCCGCCGCTGGTACCGGTCGTGAAGCCGGGGCACGCGACGCGCATCTGGTAGATGTCGGCCTGTGCGCTGGAGCCGTGGCAGACGACCGGCGCCTCTCGTTCGTCGGGATAACCGGTCAGGGTGATCGCATGGGCGAAGCCGCCGCCGGTCAGCAGCGTGTTGGCGCCTGTGATGCTTTCGAGGGGCTTCGTGGTGCCCGCCTGGTGGGCGGTCGCGAAGCCGACGTCGAGGTCCGGATCGGAGGACTCGGCCCAGCCGTCGGGAACCTGCGGATCCGAGACGTCCCAATAGCCGTAGGGCGCGACACCGTCGTGATAGCCGGGCGCGAACGAGATCCCCGTCGCGTACTGGCCGCCTTCGCCGTCGTGGAGGCAATGCGCCGCCGTGAGCAGGAGGTCGCCGGGGGCGCTGTGGACGACGCTGGCCGTGCAGAAATGCGTTCCGTCGACGAAGAGCGCGCCGATCGCCGGATTGGTCCGCGGCGCGGCGGGCGTGGCCGCCACCGTCGCGCCGGCGCTGTCGCCTTCGGTCGCGGCAGGATCCGGCACGGCGGAGCAACCGGACAGAACGACACAGAGCACGAGCAACAGGGCGCGGCGCATCGCCTTCCTTTCGCTCGTCCACGGCCGTCCGGGTTCCAGATCACCATAAGTGGTATGCGAACACAGCCCGAATCGATCAACGCACAGCAAGCTCACAGCCGTAGTATGTGTTACCTCCGGTAACAGTCGAGCGGGTTGGAGCGGGTATGAAGTCGTTCACGGACAAGGTCGTGGTGATCACGGGCGCGGGCTCGGGGATCGGCAAGGCGCTCGCGATCGAACTGGCGGGGCGGGGCGCCAGGCTGGCGCTCTCCGATGTCGACGCCGTCCGTGCGGCGGGCACCGTGGCGGAGTGCGAGAAGGCCGGCGCGACCGCGAAGGCGTACGCACTCGACGTCGCCGATCGTGACGCCGTCCTCGCGCACGCCGAGGAGGTCGCCGTCGATTTCGGGGGCGCCAACGTCGTGGTGAACAACGCCGGGGTCGCGCTCGGGGCCACGGTCGAGGAAATGACCTGGGACGACTACGACTGGCTGATGGGGATCAATCTCGGCGGCGTGGTCAACGGCACGAAAGCCTTTCTGCCGCAGGTGATCGCTTCGGGTGACGGGCATATCGTCAACCTTTCGAGCGTGTTCGGCTTCATCGGCGTGCCCACGCAGAGCGCTTACAACGCGGCGAAATTCGGGGTGCGGGGGTTCACCGAGGCGCTGCGGCAGGAAATGTTGATCGCCCGGCATCCGGTCAAGGTCAGCTGCGTGCATCCCGGTGGCATCAAGACGAATATCGCCCGTGACGCGCGGGGCGGCGTCGAGCGGGACATCGACAAAGCCGCCGAAGGATTCGAAAAGATCGCGAGGACGACGCCGGAGAAGGCCGCGCAGACCATCGTGCGCGGTATCGAACGGGGGACGGCGCGCATCCTGATCGGTCCGGACGCGTACGCCATCGACGTGATTCCCCGCGTGCTCGGCTCCTTTTACCAGCGGCCGCTCGCCCTGTTGGGGCGCTTGGGAATGAAACGGCTCTGAATGGAGTAACCCTCCGTGGTCCGGACGGCTCGGGATAACTCGATCGGGGTGCGTTACTTACGGCGGCGTCGGAAATGCACCACAATGCTCAAGTTCGTGATTCCGCTTCCGGAGGTCCCCATGCCGCGCGCCGCCCAGCGCCGTCCGTCGACCGACGCTTTCTCGGCGCCTGTCGAAACCGTCGAACTCCTGGACCGGACGGGGATCATCGCGGCGAGCCTGCCGAAGCGGCGGCGCAGCCCGGAGAACGAACCCGAGCCAGAGCCGATGCCGGTGCGTCCCCCGGTCTGCGAACCGGTCGTGGACAAGGATCTGCGGCCCAAGGCCGTCGTCATCCACCGTCGCGCCCGCTCGTGGCTGGTCGGCGGGGCGGGGGTGGCGCTGCTCGCGATCGGCTGGTTCGCCGGCACCTTCACCGTCGAGCCGGTCGACGACACCGCCTTGCCCGAGCAGCCGCTGCCCGCCGTGGCGACGCAGCAGGCGCCGCCGCCCGCGCAGCCCGCGCCGCAGGCCGCCCCGGTGACCGTCTACGTCCCGGTCACCGTGAAACAGCAAGCGCCCGTGACGAAGAAGAAGCCCGCCAAGGAGCAGGTCGTCGCCCTGCCGCCCGCCGAGACCAAACCGCCGGAGCAGCCGCGTTCCGACATCGGATCGCGGGACAAGGCGGCGGACGGTCTCCGGAGCATGATGGATCCCGTCGTGGCGAGTTCTCTGGCGATGGAGATGGCGCAGGGGATGATGAGTTACGGCCGCTGACCCGTCAGCGCGGCGGCCAGCGCGGAGCCCTCGCGGGGGTCGCCGTGCACGAGTTCGGTGCGGTGCACCACGCGCGGCGAGGACAAGGAAAGCGTGCTCACGCCGGTGAGCACGTCCGCCGGGAGCAGCGCCAGTCCCTGACCGGCGGCGACCAGGCCGAGCAGCCCGCGGACGTCGGTCCCGGTGTACCGCAGCCGACCGCGGAACCCGTCGGTCGAGGCGGCCTTCCTCAAGCGCTCCAAGGGAATCGCGGTGTCCGGTGCGTCGATCCAGCCCGCGTCGGCGAGTTCGGCCAGCCGGACGGTCCGTCCCGTCATCGGATGGTCGGCGGGTACCGCGACCGCGAGCGGGCGTTCGCCGACGACGGTGGTGCTGAGCGGGCCGACGTCCGGCAGCGGCAGCGGATCGCTCGGCGCGGTCATCCCGTCGACGAGACCGAGGTCCAGTGCGCCCGCCGCGACCTCAGTCAGCACGTCTTCGCGGCCCAGGACGCGCACGTCGGTGCCGCGCGGCACGGCGGCGGCGACTTCGGCGGTGAGCGACAGCGGGGTCAGCCCGAGGACGACCCGGCCGGTGGGCGCCGCGGTGAGCCTGGCGAGATCCGCGCGGGCGGCGTCGAGCCGCGTCAGCAACGGGCCGGCGTGTTCGAGGAGACGTTCCCCGGCACGGGTCGGCGCGACGGGCCGCCGGGTCAGCAGTGTGGTGCCGAGATCCTGTTCGAGCGTGGCGATGTGCTGGGAAATCGCGGACTGCGTGTAGCCGAGGTCGCGGGCGGCGCGCGAGAACGAGCCGCCGCGCGCCACCGCCACGAAGGTGCGGAGCAAGTGGGTCTCCATGGTCATCAGTATCGCTTATCGATCCAGCATGGATCATCGTTGGCGCTGAACTCGGTTCGCGGGTCAGGATGGTCGCATGACAGAGAAAGCCCGGGTCGCCCTGGTCGGTGACCGTTCGGACGGCGTCCGCTCCCACGTCCGGATCCCGATGCTCTTCGCCCGTCTCGCCGAGCGTGACGGCATCGAACTCGACGCCTACTGGCTCCCGACGGACGCCGTCGGCGACCTCGCCGGTTTCGACGGCGTCTGGCTGGTGCCCGGCAGCCCCTACCGGTCCGAAGCCGGCGCGGTGGACGCCGTGCGCGCCGCCCGCGAGAACGGCATCCCGTTCCTCGGCACCTGCGCCGGCTTCCAGCACGCGCTGCTGGAATTCGCGCGGAACGTCTGCGGTCTCGGCGGGATCGGGCACGCGGAGAACGCGCCGGAGTCGGCCGAGCGGCTGATCGTCCCGCTGGCGTGTTCGCTCGTCGGGCACGAGGGTGCCGTCCACGTCACGCCGGACACCCTGGCGGCGCGGATCCTCAGGGCGGAACGTTCCGTTGAGCGGTACCACTGTTCGTACGGCCTCGACGCCCGGCATCTGGACAACTTGGCGGCGAACGGGGTTGTCTTCAGTGGATTCGACGGCGAGGGCGACGCGCGGATCGCGGAACTTCCGGAGCATCCGTTCTTCCTGGCGACGCTGTTCCAGCCGGAACTCGCCGGTGACGGAACCCGGCCGCATCCGCTCGTCCAGGCCTTCGCCCGCGCCGCCGTGGAACACGCGAAACTGTCTGTCCATAGTGGACACTGACGGACGTCGTGGTCCGGATGGCCGCTGACACTGCGGAAGTGATCGACTACCGTGAGCCAAGGGGAGGGGCTCATGGAGAAGGGGGATTCCGCTCGGAGCACCGCGTTCAAGGCCGCTTTCGCGGTCGGCGAGTTCCGTGCGTTGTGGGCGGCCGAGGGGCTTTCGCAGGCCGGTGACCAGCTGGCAAGGGTCGCGTTGTCGGTGCTGGTCTGGGAAAGAACGGCGTCGGCGGGGCTGACCGGGCTCACCTACGGCCTGACGTACCTGCCGACGCTGATCGGGGGCACCCTGTTCGCCGGTTTGGCGGACCGGTATCCGCGGCGGACGGTGATGATCGTCTGCGACCTGCTGCGCGCGGTGATCGCGGCGCTGATGGCCGTACCGGGAATGCCGCTCTCGGTGCTGGCCGGACTGCTCGTGATCCTGACGATGGCGGGCGGTCCCTTCCGGGCGGCGCAGCTCGCGTTGCTTCCGGACGTCCTCGAAGGCGACCGGTACGTCGCCGGGCTCGCGGTCCGCACGATCACCATCCAAACGGCACAGCTCGCCGGATTCGGTGGTGGCGGGCTGGTGATCGGGTTCGTGACGCCCTACTGGGGCCTGGTGATCGACGCGGTGACCTTTGTGGTCTCTGCGCTGCTGGTGTCCACAGGGGTTCGCCGCCGGAAGCCCGTCGCCACGGAATCTTCGGTGAAAAGCCGGGTGGCACGGGCTTTCAGTGGTGAAGGTGCCCGAGAACTGTGGCAGGGCAAGGGAATCCGGGTGCTCTTCGGGCTGAAGATGCTCGCCGGGTTCGCCATCGCGCCGGAAGGGCTCGCGGCGCCGCTCGCAGTCGGTCTCGGGGCGGGGACTTTCGCGGTCGGGCTTATTCTCGCGGCTGATCCGGTGGGTTCGGTAATCGGGTCGTGGATCTTCACGAAATGGGTTCCGGCGCGACGGAAAACGCGAATTGTCGGCATTCTCGCCATCGCATCCGTCGTTCCTTTGGTCTTTCTCTTCTTTCGCCCGTCGCTGCCGGTGTGCCTGGGGTTGATCGGGCTCAGCGGCGCCTTCGCGGCGCCGTACCACCTGCAGGCCGTCGCGTTGATGGCCCGCGCGGTGCCCGACGGTGTCCGGGCACAGGTGATGGGCCTGACCTCGACGAGTTTGGTTACCGTGCAAGGAATCGGGATCATGCTCGCGGGCGGTCTCGCCCAGTTGACCGGTCCGTTCGTGGCCGTCGGGGTGGCCGCGACGGTGGCCGTGGCCTCGGCGGGGCCGATGGCGATGGCCTGGAAACGCGCCATCGCCACCGGACCCGATGTGTGGCTCCCTGCCGGGAGCCGGACCGGCTGAATTGGTGGGATCAGTCCTCGCGACCGTTCATGATGGTCCTCCCTCCCACTGCTCCATCTGTGTGTTCCGGAATTGACTCGAGCCACCCTCAGTACTACCTCGGATACATTGAATTATGTACGGAAGGGGGACCGGTGACGATGATTATGGGGGATACGGAACTCGCCGGAGAAGGGGCCGGTACACGTCTGAGAGCCTGGGTCCGGCACTGGGACTTGTGGTCCGGACCACGCGGTGTCCCCGCGGTTTTTCTTGTGGTGGAAGGACTCGCGGCGGCAGTCGCCGTAATCGCCCTGCTCCGATCGAACTACGAGACTACGGAATTCGTCCGATTTGGATCACTGCTCGGCCTCGCCATCCTGCAGGCCGAGCTTTCGCGTTCGGTGGAACGGTTACGGCGCACGCTTTGTGACCGGCCGCATATCAACATGACTTCGGTGTGGACGTTCGCGGGGGTGCTCGTCCTGCCGCAGGGGCTCGCGCTGGCCCTCGGACTGCTCATCTACCTGCATCTTTGGCTCCGGGTGTGGCGGGGGATGAGCCACCGCCCGGCGTACCGCGTGGTGTACTGCGCGGCGGCCATCGTGATCTCCTGCCTGGCGTCGGGCGCCATCGTCTCCGGGTGGAACGGCCTGCCCGTCGGGTTCGCCGGCTCGCTGAAGATCGTCGAGGCGGCGGCCGTGTTCACCGTGGTCAACGCCTTCATCGTGGCGCTCTCGGTGTACCTGCACACCGGGGCAAGGGCCCCGCGTGCGCTGTTCGGCACGGGCGACGACAACCTGCTGGAGATCACCACCCTGGTGCTCGGCACCTCGACCGCGCTGGGCATCGTGCATGCGCCGGCGCTCGTCCCGTTCGTTCTGCTGCCGGTGCTGGTGCTGCACCGCAGTGTGCTGGTGCGGCAGCTGGAGATCGCGGCGAACATCGACGGCAAGACCGGCGTCCTGAACGCGCACGCGTGGCACGCGCTGAGCGAGCGGGAACTCACGTCGGCGGCCAGGGCGAAGAGCAAACTCGGCGTGCTGATGCTCGATCTCGACCATTTCAAGCAGGTCAACGACGTCTACGGGCATCTCGCCGGCGACGTCGTGCTCAAGGCCGTCGCGAAGACGATCTCCGAGCATGTACGCGACTACGACTCCGTCGGCCGCTTCGGTGGCGAGGAGTTCGTCGTGCTGCTTCCCGGCGCGACGGAGACCGACGTGCTCCCCGTGGCCGAGCGCGTGCGGCGGGCGGTGATGGCGCTCGAGGTCGAGGTCGCGACCGCTTCGGGGCCGCGCGTCGTGCGGGGGCTTTCGGTGTCGATCGGCGCCGCGGTCTACCCGTCCGGCGGGACCGTGCTGGAACGGCTGCTGCACGTCGCCGACTCCGCGCTCTACCAGGCGAAGAACAGCGGGCGGAACCGCGTCGTCGCGCTCGCCGCCGCCTGACGACCCGCATTCAGTCCTCTGGATGCGGTCCTTGCGCGTGCAACTACCTTCTTCGTCGGCTTCGAGGGCTGACACGAGGAAATCGACAACGCCCTAAATGTCTGTCTGATGCCTATATGCGCGATTTGCCGGGTAAGGCACTGTCCATAAAGGACGCTAGTGGAGATCAAGATGTCCGATTTAGGTGCTTTGCGCGGCTTTGGGGTCGGGTCGTGAGTGATAAAGAGGGTTCTAACCCTCCTTGCCACTCACGACCCCTGGAAAATCGTACGTAAGGGCATCAATCGGGCATCAAGTCGCCAGGAAGTGTCCTCTGTGGACACATCGGGTACGAAGAAGGCCATCCGGCAGTCGCTCCACCACGACACCCTTGCCTCGCCATCCAGTCACGCGAAAACCGGGACGTCAGTCCACGTCCATCGCGTTCGGGTCCTTCTTGCCGGTGTCGAGCGGTCCGAAGCCGCCGGCGTCGAGCTTTTCCCAGTCTTCCTTGGTCGGCTTCTTGTACGTCTCTTCGTGGATCCGATCGACTTCCTGCTCGTAGGTCTCGCGGTTCTGCCGCTTCATCTCCTCGGGCCAGTCCCCGTCCCGGATGGTGTCCCGGGTCATGTGCAGTTCCTTGACGTCGTGGCTGGACAGCGGCGGGGTGGTCGCGGTCGTACCGGGGCCGGTCGAGTAGGTGAGGCCCTTGCCGCTGGCGTGCGCGTCGTCGATCATCTTGTGGTACGAGTCGTCCGCGATCTTGCCGTCGAGGGTGCCGTCGGTGTTCTTGAACCCGTCCCGGAAGGCGTAGTCGAGCTGGTTGAGCTGGATCGCGGTGTTCGGGTCGCCGCCTTCCAGCGCGTTGCGCTCGGAGTCGCGGTAGTCCTGGCTGTTCTTGAAGCCGCTCGGCTTCGCCGAACCTTCGGTCAGGTCCTGGTCGCCCTTGTTACCGGTACCGATATGCGACGCGTGCGCGGGTTTGGCCTCCTGATACGCCCAAGCGTGGTTCTCCAGGTCCTTTTGGTCGTGACTCGAACCCCGTGCGCCGCCACTGCCACGGCCGATCGCCTCGTAGGGGACCGGGTGCTCGGACTCGTGGGAATCTCCGGAGACCTTCTCCCGGCCGTCGGCCTTGAGATCGTTGTCGTACTTCGCCGTGAGCCGGTTCTGCTCACGCTTCTTCGCGCCGTGCGTGCCGTCGAGGTAGCTCTGCGGCGGACGCCGCGGCTTCTTCGGGCCCGGCGTCGGCTTCGGCTTGGTGACCCGGTTGCCCGAAGATTTCGTCTTGCCGCCGCCTCCGCGGGTCCCCTTGCCGCAGGTGCCCGTTTTCGGTTTCGTCGGTGCCAGGCCGAGCGGGTCGATCATGTCCGTCGGGTTGCCGACGTAGGCCAGCGAATCCGACGCCGGTTCGAGGCCGAGCGGGTCGTGCGAGAGGTACCGCCCGGTGGCCGGGTCGTAGTAGCGCTTGAAGTTGTAGTGCAGCCCGGTTTCCGGGTCGTGGTACTGGCCGGGGAACCGCAACGGCGTGTACGCCTGCCCCGGCGGCGAGAGCACCTTGCCCCACAGCGAGGTGTGCAGATGCCAGGCGACATCGCCGGATTCGTCGAGCAGTTCGCTCGGTGATCCGACGAGGTCGGTGACGACGGCGTGGAACCGGGCGTCCTGTCCGGGGATCCGTTCGAGCTGCGTGATCGGCCGGTCCGTGCCCGGCTCCAGGTCCCAGACGACGGCGGTGCCGCCACGGATCTCTTCGGCGAGCTTCGAGCCGTCCCAGGTGAAGTCGATCTGTTCGAGGATCCGGCCGTGGACGTCGAGGTGCTGCTTGGCGATCCGCCGTCCGAGCGCGTCGTAGTGGTAGAGCCAGCGCTCGCCGTCCGGGGTGACCACGCCGGTCAGCCGGTCGTCGGAATTCCACTGATACGTCCAGGCGCGGCCGGGCTCGCGGCGCGCGATCGTGCGGCCTTCGGTGTCGTGCAGGTACGACGTCGCCCCGGCGCCGGTCATCAGGGTGCCCTGATAGCGCCGCGGTCCGACGGCCGGATCCGCACCCGGCCAGCCCGCCTGCGTGATCGCGCCCGCGAGGTTGTAGCCGTAGCTCTCCCGCCAGCCCTGACCCTGGACGTCGACCACGCGGCCCGCCCGGTCGACCCGCAGCGACCGCGGCCCGGACAGCGAATCCGAGATCGACGAGACGAGCCCGTCCCGCAGGTACCCGTACTCGCGGTGCTGGACGACACCCCTGCCGGTGGAAACGGTCTGGGAGGTCAGCCTGTCGGCGGCGTCCCAGCCTTGGCGCAGCTCGACCGGCGTGCCCTCCAGCCGCCGCGACACTTCCCGGCCTGCCGGGTCGTACTCGAAAAGCATGGTGCGCCCGGCGGTCCGCAGCGCGACGGGGCGGCTCGCCGCGTCGTAGGCGAAGAACGACTCGGCGCCCGAAGGGGTGCGCCGCGCGACGCGACGGCCGATGGCGTCGTATTCCGAGCGGACTGCCCGGCCGTTGAGGGTTTCCGAGACGATCCGGCCCAGCGCGTCGTAGGTGATGGTGACTTCGGAATGCGCGTTGCGTGCCGAGGTCATCCGGTCGGCGCCGTCGTAGGTGAACGTGGCGACGTCGTCGCCCGCCCGGCGGGCGACGACCCGGCCGAGCGCGTCGCGTTCGATGACGACCGTCTGGCCGAGACTGTTGGTACGCGACACCATCCGCCCGGCGGCGTCGTAGCCGTAGCGGGTGGTGCGACCGTTGAAATCGGTCTCGCCGACCAGGTTCCCGGCCGGGTCGTAGTCGTAGCGCCAGACGAGACCGTGTTCGTTGGTGACCGACACCAGTCGCAGCTCGGTGTCGTACACATAGGACAGTCGATCGCCGTCCGGGCCGATTTCGGCGGTGGGCAGGTCGAACTGCGAGTACTCGGTGCGCACCGCGAGCCCGCGGGCGTCCACGGCTTCGTCGGCCGAACCCGCCGTGGTGCGGTTCCAGCGCCAGACGGAGCCGTCGGGGTCGATCTGCTCGGCGATCTCGCCGAAGCCGTCCCACTTCGTCCGGGTGACGCCGCCGAGCGGGTCGGTGACCGAGGTGGTCTGCCCGAACTCGTCGTAGGTGTACCGCGTGACCGCGCCGAGCGGGTCGGTGACGGAGACCGGCAGGCCCGCCGCGTTCGACTCGATCAGGGTGACGCCACCGAGCGCGTCGGTCACGACCGCGACGTTGCCCGCGTCGTCGTAGCCGTAGGTGGTGGTGGCGCCGGTCGGATCCGTGGCAAGCACGAGCTTTCCCCGCTCGTCGTACTCGCGGCGCCAGACGGCGCCGTCCGGCCCGGTCCTGCTGGTCCAGCGGCCCGGCGCGGAGTACTCGGCGAGCGCGCGGCCGCCGTCCGGCTGCAGCACGGTGACGACGTTCCCGTCATCGTCCATCTCCCACCGCGTGGTGCGGCCCAAGGCGTCGGTGCGGCTGAGCAGCTTGCCGAAGCGGTCGATTTCGGACCGCGTGGTGTTGCCCAGCGGATCGGTCTCCGCGACGATCCGGTGCAGATCGTCGAGCTGATACCGGGTGACGTGCCCGAGCGAGTTCGTGACCGAGGTGACCAGGTTTTCCCGGTCGTACTCGATGTCGACGTCGAGGAAGCCGCCGGTGCCCTGCGCTCGCACGACGCGGCCTTCGGAGTCGAAGCCGTATCCGTACCAGCGCCCGTTGACGTCCTCCCAGCGCACGATCCGGCCTTCGGCGTCATAGGTGAACCGCAGGGGCTGACCGGCGACGTCGGCGATCTCGACCAGGCGGCGCCGCTCGTCGTACCGGTAGCTCCGCAGCGCGGTTTCCGCGCCGGGCAGCCGAAGGGCCGTGACGAGTCCGTCCTTCGACTCGACGAGCAGGCGGTAGCCCGCGGAGTGTTCCAGCTCGCGGGGGACGCCGTTGTCGTCGTAGTGCACGGAGATCCGGTGACCGTCGCCGTCCACGATCGCGCGCAGGGGAAGGCTGTCCCCGGGGCCGGAGAAGAACAGCATTCCGTCCGGAGTGGTCACTCCGTAGCCGTCGTCCACTTTGGACAAGGGGAGCCGCTGCCCGGATTCCGGGAGGACAGGGCGGTCGGAAAGCGTTACGGGGTAAGAAAGAAGTGTCCCGTCGGCGAGCGCGAGGTGCAGGCCGTCGTCCTCGATCTCGATCCGCTGATCCACAGTGGACGCCCAGGATGAGCCGAAGAACCGGCCGAGGCGGTACGACGAGAGATGCGTCCGCGACACGGTCAGCGGGAGGACGCCGGCGAACACGACGTCGTCCTGCGTCAGCATCATCGAGCCGGTCGCGACGTCGATGGGGTCGCCGCAGCCGCCGCGGTCCTTGGGCGGGACGCGGTCCCCCGGGGTGGTTTCGTTGTCCTTGATCCGGTTGTTCGTCTCGGGTTTCGGGGCGCCGCGGTCCTTGGGCGGCGGAGGCGGCGAGCCGGACGGCGTGGTCGATCCGTCCGGGGTCTCGTTCTTCGGCGGAGGCGGCGGATCCGACTTCACCGGCGGTGGATCGCTCTTCGGCGGCGCGCCGGACGGTGTCGTGCCGTCGCCGTCGGGGCTGCTCTTGGGCGTCGTGCCCTCGTCCAGCTTGTTCGGCTTCGGCGCGGGCGCGCCCTTACCCGGCTGAAGCTTCCTCAGCGCCTTCGCCGCGCTGTCGAACAGGTCGTCCGCTCGCTTCAGCAGCGGCATCAGTGCCTGGAGCGCCTTGACGGTCTTCTTCGTCAGGTTCGCGATCTTGCTCGCGGTCTTCGCCACGGCGTTGACCACCTGCGGGACCACCCAGGTCAGGCCGATGCCGAGGGTGAACAGCACCTGGAGCGCCCAGCTGATCAGATGCCCGATCAGCTCGGCGATGATGTCGCGCACCAGCGCGCGGATGGCGGCGACGACCTCGCCCGCCGTCTTCACACCGCTGGAGGCGCCCTCGCACCCCGCCTTCGCCGACTCCAGCAGCGTGACCGTGTCCTTGGCCTGGGCACGGTAGGCGTCGGCCGAGACCCCGGTCCAGCTCTGCAGATCGGCGGAGACCATCCCGGCCAGATCCGCGCCGACGTCACCGAGTTCGGTCGCGATGTTCATCCAGGTCTCGGCGTTCGCGGCGATCTCGTCGGCGTTGCCGGTGAGCGCGTCGAGCGCTTCCTTGAGCGGGCCGACGTGCTCCATCAGCCAGCCGACGCCGTTCGCGAGGATCGCGCCGAAAGGGTCCATGGCCATCGACAGCGCGTCGAGCGCGGTCCCGACCGCGCCCAGCGCCACCGACGCCCAGTCGCCGCTTTCGATGGCCGATTTCAGCTCGAACGCCGACTCCAGCAGTGACGAGCCGGTGTACGCCTTCGTCGAGTCCTTTACGTCGGCGACAAGCGGGTTACCCACGGCGACCTTCCTCGTGTTTCAAGGACGAGGACCTCACCAGGGCGAGTTTTCCTCGTCGTCCGGCGCTTCGTGACGCTTCTCGCGAGGCGCTTGCGGCGGGGGCGGCGTGTCGGTGGACGACGCCGGGGGAGCGGGCGGGTCCGAAGACTCTTCCTCTTCGATCTCGGGGAAGCGGCTGCGCAGGGTGCCGATCATCAGCGCCCTGGTCTCCTGGTCCTCGTCGCCGAGCGATTCCTGCATGACCTCGGCGACCTGGCCCGCGATCCCGGACTGCGCCTTGTGCATGGTCTGGAGGATCTGCCGCGACAGTTCCTCCAGCGGATAGGTCCTGGCCTTGTTCCCGAACTCGATGTCCGTCACGCCGCCGTCGGCCCCGACGGTGATCTTGACGGCGCCGTCGGAGCTGGACGCGGTCAGCCGCAGCTGCTCCGTCCGCTCCTGCGCGGCCGCGTAACGCTGGGCCTTCTCTTCCAGCCCCGCGGCCCATCGGTCCATTTTGCGCTGGGCCTCGTCGGGGTCCAGCATGAGCTCGCCGAGCTCGTTCCCGCCGGTCACTGCTTTCCTCCGATGTCCAAGGCCTTGAAGTCCGCCTTGAACGGTTCCGCGTTGGTCTTGTCACCGTCTACATAGGACTTGGCCGCGGTGCGGACGTTGTCCGCCGTGGACTGGATGCCTTCGGCGGCCGCCTTGATCGTCTCCGCCGCGCGTTCGCCCGCCGGGTTGACGATCGGCGGCAGGAACGCGCACAGCAGGCCGTACGCGTCCGAAGACATCGCCGAACCGGTCGCGCCGTGCGCGGTGTTCAGCCGGTCGACGAGCCCTTCGAGATGGCTCGCGTGCGCGGTCAGGTCGTCCGGATCGACCTCGAACGAGGCGGTCACTTCCAGTCCTTGTTCTTCCAGTCGCCGATCACCGGCGGCGCCACGACCTCGTCGGCGGCGAAGAAGGACGGGTCGTCGGACTCGACGTAGTCGGCGACCTTGTGCTCCTTGTCCTCCTGGCCCTGTCCCTTGCCGGCACCGGGGGCCATGCCGCCCATCGGGGCCATGCCGCCGGGCGTACCCGGCTTGCCACCGGAGCCCGCCGCACGGGCCGCGGCGGCCTCGGCGTCCATCGCGCCCGCGCCGACGGCGCCGCCCATGCCGAGCGAGCCCGTCGCCCGTCCGGCCCCGCCGAGACCTCCGCCGCCCGCGCCACCGGCACCGCCCGTGCCGGCACCGCCACCGCCGAAGCTGCTGGTGCCACCGGTGCCGCCACCGCCGGGGATGTTCGGCATGCCGAGCTTGGGCGCGTTGTACGGCGTGCCCTTGTAGGAGTTGCCGTCCGGGAACGAGGGGCCGGTGAGCCGCTCGCCGATACCGCCGGGACGCGGCATCGGCGGGATGTTCGGCATGACCGGCCTCGGCCCGCCGCTGTTGGGCCCGTTCGGGACGGGGATGTTCGGCGGCGTGAACGGAAGACCGCCACCGGGCCGCGGGCCGCCGCTCTCCGGGATGGGGATGTTCGGCGGGGTGAACGACGGCGGGGTGACGGACGGCGGGGTGTAGCCCGTGGTCCGCGTGCCGTCGTCGATCTTGGGCATGTTCGGGAGGTGGGGGCTCGTCGACGCCGCGGGCTTGTAGGTCTCGCCGCCGGTCGGCCCGTTCGGGATGCCGATGTTGGGCATGGTCGGGCTGGAGCCGGGGCCGCCGCTACCGGGACCGCCGCCGGGGAAGCCACCGGGGCCGCCGCCCGGACCACCACCGGGGCCGCCGCCCGGTCCGCCGTTCGGCGAGCTGAACGGCGACACGCCGCCAGGACCACCGGCCCCGCCCTGCGGCGTGCCGTCCATCGAAGCGACGAGGCCGTCCGGGCGCGTACGGTCCGAGGCGGCGTTGAAGGGGCTGAGCTGCCCGTCGGCGCCTTCGGGCGACATCCGGTCGCGAAGCGTGCCGGCGGGCGAACCCGCGCCACCGCCGGCGGGGCTGCCTTGGAGCTGCCTGGTCGCCGTCGCCAGCTTCGGCGGGGCGGGGAACGCCGGGGTGGCGATCGCCGAGCCGACCGTGGTGTCGAACTCGGTCATCACCTTCGCGGCCTGGTCCCGCGCGTCCTGCTGCTTCTTGAAGGTGGTGAGGTCCTTCCCGAGCTGTGCCATGTACACGTACGGGTCGGTGATCTTCTGCAGGTTGGCGTTGGCCTCCTGCACGTTGAACGCCACCGGCGGGTTCGCCGCCATCTGCTTCTGCGTCTCGTTGAGCGTCTGCGAGTGAATCTGCTGCTGCCGTCCGGCCAGCGTCGCGCCGTTCGCGGTCGAGCCGAGCCATTTGCCGACACCGGCGAGGTGCTCGCGGGCCGCGTCGCCGCCCTCGCCCTCCCAGTTGGCCGTGCTCGCGCTGATCGCCTTCGCCAGGTTGCGCTGATGCGAGGCCAGGTCGTTGCCCGCCCGGATCCACTCCTCGGAGGTCTCGGCCACCGCGGCCGGATCCGCGTTGTCCGCGATCGCGGTCTGCATCTGTTCGTGGGTGGCGTTCGCCCAGATCGTGGACGGCGGCTCGCCGGGTTTGCGGATGTCCAGGTTCTTGTCGAGACCCTCGCGCGCCTTCTCCAGCTGCCCCTCGTACATCTTCTGCGTGAACATGTCCTTGAAGCCGTTGAGCGCCTTGTCACCCCAGCCGAGGATGTTGAAGAGAAGGTCCGTCCCGGCCGAGGCCCCGGCCCGGATCTCGTCGCCGGAGGCGGCCTTGTCCGCCAGCGGCCCGACGTAGTAGTCGGACGACGAGTCGGCGGTCGGGTCGTAGTGCGAGTCGAGCTTGTTGTAGTCGGGCGAGTTCGGGTCGGAGACCTTCGCCGTCTTCTCCTCGGATTCGGTCACGGGTCTCTCCTTCAGATCTCGGTGTCGATCTGCTTCAGGTCGCGCTGGTTCTGGGTGTCGCGTTCCCGGTAGTTCCGCTGGGCGAGTTCGATCGCCTCGATGTAGGTCGGGAACTCGGCGCGAGCGGACTGGAGCTGGGTGAGCAGACCTTGAGCGTCGGTCGCGGTGCCGTGCATGTGCTCGGACACCCAGCGGGCGGTCGCGGTGGAGCTCATCGGCGGCGACTTCTGAAGTTTGGTCAGCGCGCTCCAGCGCTCTTCGAGGCTGTCGATCACGCCCTGGAGTGAACGGATCATCTCCTGGCCGGTGGTCTCGTCGACGGCGAAGCCACCTTGCACCGCCATGCGCTTCAGCTGCGTGCCCGAGAGCGCGACCTGCGCGGGGGCAAACGCCGCCGCCGGCTTCAGTTCTTGTGCTTCCTCGGTCAACGGAGGGTCCTCTCGCCGGGTTCAGGAGGGGTCAGTAGATGTCCGCGATGGCGTCCCGGATCGCGTTCGCCACACCCGACTGACTGGCCGGGTCGTAGTGACCGATCACGGCGCCGGAGGCTTCGTCGGTCTCGGTCCAGACCAGGTACCGGCCGTCTTCGGTGTCGAGCCAGCTCAACGGTGTCGACCGGAGCCGTTCGCCGCGGCGGCCGATACCGCTCACGATGATGTACCCGCCGCCGAGGCGGGTCCCTGACAGCACCTTCTCCAAGACCTCGACGTCGCTCTCGTCGCTGCGCGGTGCCGGGGCCTCCGGCCGGGCGCGGACGACGCCGGTGAACTGGAGGTTGCCGAACGCGTCGGTCTCTTCCTCGTCGAACTCGGCTTCGGCCTGGCGGCGCGCGGCCATCGCGGAGACGGCGCGCTCCTCCTTCTGCACGATCGTGCGGCGGCCGGTCGACGCGGGGCGCATCCGCGGCAGCACCCCGGAGAGGACCTCGACCAGCTCTTCGTCGGAGAAGAGCGCGAACTGCAGGAGGTCTTCGCCGTGGGCCTGCGTGATGCCGAGCGCCTGCCTGCCATCGGTGAGCGCGAGGACGGCGATGTCCTGGCCGATACCGTCGATACCGTTGATCGAAACGGTGATCCGGTGGTTCCCGAGCAGCGCGAACGCGGTGCGGACGGCCTGGTTCAGCTCGCCGTCGATCGACAGGCGGCGCCGTTCGAGATCGGTGTAGACCTTCCGGACGATCGCGGCGTACCGCTCCGGGTCGATCGAAGTGTTCTGGACGCGCAAGGGAAACAAGCGGGCATCGACGCCAAGCGCCCGCCCGACCACTGTCGCCTCGACCGTCCCCAGCGCGAAATCGGCTCGCTCAGCCATGCTTCTGCGCTACTCCCTCACGGGGTCGGGCCCCGACTTTGTTAATGGCCAAAACAAACTAGCACAGCGCATGAACCTACGGAACCATACGCACACCGCTGAACCCGATGGAATGGATCACCGTGCCCGATCGGGCACTTTTCTTGCCCCTAAAGGAATAAGCCCGGGTGGGCGATTTCGCGAGGGGGTCGTGGGTGGCGTTTCGGGTTAGAACCCGAAACGCCACTCACGACCAACCCGACCCACGACCAGAGCCGAAGCCCCTTCGTCGCATCAGACGCAGCGAAGTGAGCCTTCACCCCACCTGCCAACCTCGCCCAAGATCAACTTAAGCTACGTGACATTGGGTTGGAACCACCCTCGCCACTCACGACCCCCTCGCGAACCTGCACATATAGGCCATCCAGCCGCCAGAAAGTGTCCCTTGTGGACACCCGCGACCCGGTCGGCTGCCTCTGCCGGCAGCCGACGATGTCCCGTTCGAGTGGCCAGGAGCGCCGCCGACCAGCGGTTATGTGACTTTGCCGTGCCACGGGGGCCGAATTCAGCGGTCGGCCCCCGCCGGGGCGTAGGTCGTCATCCGGCGGGCCACGTCCGTCCGCGAACGAGCCCCGAGTTTCCTCAGGACTTTGGCGACGTGCTGTTCGACCGTACGCGGCGAAAGGAACAACCCGTCCGCTATCTCCCGGTTCGTCCGTCCGTCGGAAAGCATTCGCGCGACCTCGAGTTCGCGGGGTGAGAGCTCCTGGCCGTAGCCGCGCCGTCCGCGCTGTGAGGGGGCCCACGCGCCGTGTTCCCGCAGCTGGTGGCGGCAGCGGCCGGCGTCCCTGGTCGCGCCGAGCCGCTCGTAGGCCTCCGCGGCCGCCGCGAGCTCCTCGATCGCCTTGCGGTCGCCCGCGGTGTGACGACCCGCGTTGAGCCGGGACAGGGCCGCCCGCTCCCGGGCGCCGATCGCCTGATACGGCATCGGCAGCGCCTCGTAGCCCGCTGCCGCCTCGTCGAAAACCGTTGCCGCGGCGGGATGTTTGCCGCGCGCGTCGAGCAGGATCGCCTGGCCGGCGAGCAGCGCGACCCGGGAGACCGGCGAGTCCTTGCCGTCGATCCCGCGGGCGAATTCCTCGACCACGGCGTCCGCCTCCGACCAGCGCCCCGCCCGCGTGTAGGCCTCGGCCGCGGCGGGGACCAGCGCCGCCGCCCACACCCAGACACCCTTGCGCCGGGCCGCCGCGACGGCGTTGTCGGCCGCCGCGCACGCGCCGTCGACGTCGTCCGTCGCGAGGAGCACCCTGATCAGGACCCCCGCGGCCGAGAGGACGACGGGGATGGGCCCGTGTTCCGGGGCGTGGACGCCCGCCGCGGCCAGATGTCGTTGCGCGGCGGCGAATTCCCCGCGAACGGCGGACAACCCGCCGAGGACGAGCGAGCACTCCATGACGATCGGGCCGAGGTCGGGATAGGCGTCGCGCAGCTGTTCGGTGGCCTCCGCGAGGCCGGACCAGTCGCCGCGCACCCAGTCGAGCCGGACGCGGGTGCCCTGCGCGAGCCCGGCGGCGTAGAGCGCGCCGGCGTCGGTCGCGCGGCGGATCCCTTCCGAGACCAGTTTTTCCGCTCTGGCCAGATGGCCTGCCCAGGACTGCGCGTCGGCGAGGTTGCACCACAGCCGCGCCAGCTGGACCCGCTCGGCGACCCCGCTGCCCTGGTCCGGCAGCTCGGTGAACTCGGTCCAGGCCGACCCGTCGCCGATATGCGCCTGGGTGGAGATCCGGTCGCCGAGGAGTGCGAGCCGCAGTTCCGGGTCTTCGATCCGGCCGAAGACCTCGCGTGCCCGCTCCATCCAGACCTCGTGCCAGGACAACGGGGTCAGCCCGTCGATCGGCTGGGCGAGCAGGTTGATCCCGCGGGCGGCCAGCTCCGGCTCGTCGACCAGTTCGGTGATCGCCTTCTCCACCTCGACCCGGCCGCGGCCGAGGCGCCCGATCGTGCGGACCAGCAGCATCCCGAGGCTGAGCCGGATCGTCCCGCGCACGCTCGGGCGCAGGCCAGTGAGGTCTTCGAGGATTCGCTCCAGTGTCTCGATGACGTCCGGGCGGAACCCGCGCAGCGCGACCTGGCTGAGCTTCGTGGCCAGCCGGGCGATGTCGTCCTCGCCGAGCCCCGCCTCGGCGAGCACGGACTGGAGCAGGTCGATGGCCCGTGACGTGTCGCCGTGGGCGATGGCCTCGTCGGCGGCGGCTTCGGCGTAGTGGCGCCACTGTTCGGCCCGCCCCGCCGCGCGCGAGTGGTTCGCCAGCAGGGTGAGCGGCGGGACCGGCTGACCGGCGAGCACCTGGATGGCGCGCGAATGCAGCAGGGTGCGCTCCGGGCCGCTCACCGTGTCGTAAACGGCCTTGCGGGCCAACGGATGCCGGAAGCCGTAGCGGTCGCCGCCGAGTTCGCCGAGGACACCGCCATCCAAAGTGGACAAAAGGGCCGCGCGGAGCGCGTCGCCGTCGAGGCAGGCGAGTTCGCCGATCACCGCGGGCTCGGACGGGACGGCGAGCACCGCCGCCGCGCGGGCCAGCCGGACGGCGGGCTCGGGCAGCGCTTCGAGCCGTTCGGTGATGGCCTCGCGCAGGGAGACCGGGACCTCGAGGCTTTCCAGCAGCCGGTCGCTCAGCACCTCCCCGATCGGCAGGCGGCCGGCCGCGTCGCGCAGCGCCCGCAGGGTCTCCTCGACCACGAACGGGATCCCGGCGGTGCTTTCGTGGAGCTTCGCGGTGAACGGCGCGGAGACCCGCGGCAGGTCCAGCAGTTCCTCGGCCAGCTTCCCGACGGCTTCGACGTCGAGCGGGCCCAGCGTCACGCGGGCGGTCTGGACGTTCGGCGGGGTGCGGAACGGGATCCCCGCGCCTCCGTGTCCCGACGGCGAGCCGGTCCGGTACGCCGCGACGACGGCCAGTTCGGAGGGCATGGCCGCGGCGAGGAACCGCATGAGGTCACGGGTGCCTTCGTCGGCCCACTGGAGGTCGTCGATCAGGACGAGCGCGGGCCCGCAGGCGATCAGGAGCTCGCGGACGGCGCGGAACTGGCGGTGCCGTTCGGCGCACGGGTCGGCGAGTGGTTCCGGTTGGGGCGGAAGGCTTTCCGCCAGTTCGGGCAACAAGGGTCTCAGCACCCCGGCCACCGGGCTGAGTGGACCGAGCGGCCGGTCGCCCGCCGAACGCAGCGCTTCGAGCACCGGTCCGAACGGGAACGGCTCGCGCATCGGCTGGCAGGCTCCCGAGAGCACCCGGCCCGCCGCGAACTCACGGCGTCCGGCCAGCTCTGCGAGCAGCCTGCTGCGGCCCATCCCGGGTTCGCCTTCGATCAGCACGGCGGCGGGACGGCGCAGCAGGATCTTCACGATCGCCGAGACCTCGACGTCGCGGCCCACGAGCGCCGTCGATCCGGCGCGGACCGAAACCGAGGTCGGGCGAGGGGTGGCAAGCCACATCATGCGCTCCTCGGTGGGGAGTTCCCGCTGAGCCCGACACGATCTCGTGCGTTGTCCTGCGGAGCCTAAGCACTGCCTACCGGGTCGTAAACCACCCAACACGGACACCCCGGGCACCCCCTGAGGCCGTTCGTGGACACAGCGTCACCAGTTGGCTGACGGATCGTCGGTTGGAAAATCACCGGACACCCGAAACGTCGGCGAAAAACCCGATTCGGCGATTCATCCCACGTTCAGGGGGTGGCCATGACTACGCAAGGTATTTGCTTCGAAACCCTACTTACGGACGTGCCCGTCCGGGTGCCTGCACTAGGTGGCCGCTCGTGGAGCAGGGGATTCGGTTCCAGAAGAATGGGTATACCTATCCCGCGCCGACCCGGATTGCGGCCTTCGTCCGAGTCCAGAATTCTCACCCGTCAGGGGAGGGCCATCGCATGGCGAACCGGAGCCGTGCGTGATGACGAGGGAGAAGCATGAAGATCACGAAGCTCCTCGGTGTGGCCGCCACGGCAGCACTGGCCACCGGCGCGCTCGTCACGGGTACCCCCGCGGCAGCGTCCTCGGACACTCTGCTCAATCAAGACATGGTTCCCGCCCTGCAACGGGACCTCGGCCTGACCGCCGGCCAGGCACTCGCCCGGATCCAGAGCGAGACGGCCGCCGGCGCTCTCGAACAGTCACTCGCCTCGGCGCTCGCCGGCAGCTTCGGCGGCGCCAGCTACAACGAGGCCACCGGCAAGCTCCGCGTCGGCGTCACGGACGCGGCGAAACTGGGCCAGGTCCTCGCCAGCGGCGCGGAAGCGGAACTCGTGCGCTTCTCGGCCGCCCAGCTGGATTCCACTGTGGACAAACTGAACGCCAGTGAGCGCGCGGCGGACGGCGCGATCACCGGCTGGGGTGTCGACACCAAGACCAACCGCGTGACGGTGAACGTCCTGCCGGGCAAGAGCGGCGTCGTCGACTCGTACCTGGAGAAGGCCAAGGTGGACAAGGCCGCCGTCGCGGTGGTCGAGACCACTTCGGTGCCGACCCTGAAGTACGACGTCCGCGGTGGCGACGCGTACTACATCAACAGCTCTTCGCGCTGTTCGATCGGCTTCTCGGTCAATGGCGGCTTCCTCACCGCCGGGCACTGCGGCCCGGGCACGGTGACCGGTTACAACCGGGTCGCGATGGGCTCGTTCGCCCGCGCCAGCTTCCCCGGGAACGACTACGGCCACGTCCGGGTCAACAGCAACTGGGTGCCGCGCGGGGTCATCAACAACGGCACCCGCGTGAGCGGTTCGACCGAGGCGGCCACCGGCGCGTCGGTCTGCAAGTCGGGGTCGACCACCGGCTGGACCTGCGGCACCGTCGGCGCCAAGAACCAGACCGTCCGCTACGCCGAGGGCACGGTCTACGGCATGACCGCCACCAACGTCCGCTCGCAGGCGGGCGACTCCGGCGGCTCGTTCATCGCGGGCAACCAGGCACAGGGCATGTTGTCCGGCGGCAACAGCTCGGTGACGTACTTCTTCCCGGTGCGGCCGGCGTTGTCCGCGACCGGGACCTCCCTGGTCCTCGGCTGACCTCAGCCCCGGTCATCGGGGGACCGTGAACAGGACGAAGGGCGGACCGAGTGCCTCCAGCGCACTCGGGCCGCCCTTCGTCTTCGTGCCGCGGGAAGGTCTCAGACGTTGCTGATCTCCTCGATCAGCGCCTCGACGTCGAAGTGCTCGCTCTCGGAGCCGAGCGGGACGAGCTCGTAGGTGGACTCGAGGAACGACTCGACGTCCTCACGCTCGAGCTCGAACGACGCGTAGCCGTCGGGTGACTCGATTTCGAGCGTCAGCAGCGCCTCGTCCTCCGAGAGGTCGGGGCGGACGCGGACGTCGCCGAGCCCGGCGGGGTCGGTGAGGCCGGTGACGAGCAGCTCACGCGCGAAGGTCCACTCGACCCACCGGCCGCGCTCCGTCCGGAACGACACGGTGACCGCGAACGGTTCGCCGGTGTGGAAGGACAGGCGGGAAAGAACGGGCGTGCTGCTGTTGTTCAGCAGAACGAACTGGCTCTGGTGAATTGCGTCGGTGTGCACGGCCACTCCTAAGTGCTCGTGGTTCGCGCGGCGCGAACTTTTCGTCTCGGGGAGGAGATGGCCGGACACGCGCCGGATGACGCGACTGCGACGACGTTCACGCTATCGGCTGCATATGTCCATAGTGGTGTAACGCCGGGCACAGACCCCTTGCGTTCGGGTGGATACCCGTGGTGACGAGGTCGTGAGCCGGCGTTGCGCAGGACGCAACTCGCGAAGTGGCTGTTCTCGCGAGGCCCGCCCGTCGCGAGGTCCACTGAGGACTGTCCTCTTTGGAAGCGGTCGAAACTGACGCCGTCGTCCCCTTCGGCCCCTCAGGGCTCCAGTGGCAGCGTCAGTCCGGTCTTGACCCGGTCCATCGCCACCGACGTCGTGAAGTGCCGCACGTTCGGGTTGTCGAAGAACATCCGCCGCGTGAACGTCTCGAAATCCGCCATGTCCCGGCAGGTCACCACGAGCACGAAGTCCGCGTTGCCGGTGACGTAGTAACACTGCTGGACGTTGTCGTCCGCGAGCACCTGACGCCGGAACCCGTCGAGGACCGCGAGGTTCTCGCGTTCCATCTCGACCATCACCACGAACGTCATCGACAGCCCGAGCGCGCGCGGCGACAGCACCGCCACCTCGCGTTCGATCACCCCGGTCTCCCGCAGCCGCTTGATCCGCCGCTGCACGGCGGCCGCCGACAGGCCCACCTTCGCGCCGATGTGCTCGGCGATCGTGCGGGCGTCGGACTGGAGGCAGGCGAGGATGGCGACGTCCATGCGGTCGAGGTCGGGTGTGTGCACCAGGTCAGGCTAACCGGGCGGCTCTCCCGGGCGCCTGTTCTTTGCTCGCGCCTCGACGCGGTGTGCGTCACCCGATCGGGTGCTCGGTCCGTGCGCCTGGTCGCTTCGGGAAGAAGATGAGAATTCTTTGAATTGTGACCCGGAACACAACTGACGGGTCTACTGAATGGTAGCGCTTACAAGTGAATGGCAGACCTCTCATTTCCCCGCGAAAGGATTCCTTGGTGCCCTCATCTCAGGCCGCCGTTCTCGCCGGTCTCGGCTCATGGCTGCCTCCGCGCGTGGTGGGCAACGAGGAGATCGCCCAGCGGCTGGACACCTCCGATGAGTGGATCCGCTCGCGGACCGGCATCGCCGAACGCCGGGTCGTCGATCCCGGAACGTCCACTGTGGACCTCGCGGTCGAGGCGGGACGCCGGGCGCTGGCGTCGGCGGGGGAGACCGCGGCGGACGCCGTCGTGCTCGCGACCTCCACGGCCGACCAGCTGTGCCCGGCCAGCGCGCCGCAGGTCGCGACCGAGCTCGGGCTGAACGGTGTCGCCGCGTTCGACGTCAACGCCGTGTGCAGCGGGTTCGTCTACGGGCTCGCCACCGGCGCCGGGCTGATCGCCGCCGGGATCGCGCGGCGGGTGCTGGTGATCGGCGCCGACGTCTTCACCTCGCTCGTCGACCCCGAAGA
The DNA here is from genome assembly GCF_056435645.1 of Amycolatopsis sp. NPDC043889. Lineage (NCBI taxonomy): Bacteria > Bacillati > Actinomycetota > Actinomycetes > Pseudonocardiales > Pseudonocardiaceae > Amycolatopsis > Amycolatopsis sp. NPDC043889. The sequence continues at coordinate 184,386 of NZ_JBWKEC010000001.1, read as the reverse complement.
CCGCGGCACGGTGCCGATCTTCGGTGACGGCGCGGGCGCGGTCCTGCTGCGCGCGGGCGACCCGGACGAGCTCGGCGCGCTCGGCCCGTTCGACCTGCACAGCGAAGGCGCGCTCGCGGAACTGCTCTGGGTCGAGGCGGGCGGCGCGAAGAACCGCCGCTCGGACGACCCGCGCGATCATTACCTGGTGATGCAGGGCCAGACCGTCTTCCGGCACGCCTGCGCCCGCATGGCCGAATCGGCGCGCGCGGTGCTGGACTCCGCCGGCTGGGCGGTCGGCGACATCGACCGGTTCATCGGGCACCAGGCGAACATCCGCATCCTGCAGACCTGCGCGAAACAGCTCGGGCTCGCGGAGGACGTGATGTACTCGAACATCGAGAAGGTGGGCAACACGAGCGCGGCGTCGATCCCGATCGCGCTGGCCGACGCGGCCAAGGAGGGCGCGCTCCAGCCGGGGCACCGCGTCGTGATGGGGGCCTTCGGCGCCGGGCTGACCTGGGGCTCGACGCTGCTGCGCTGGCCGGACGTCATTCCGGGCTGAGCGCGTTCGCCTCCCAGGCGTGCGTCGGCTCCTGGCGCCCGCGCAGCTCGAGTTCCGCGTACGGCTTCCAGTGCGCGCGCTCGCTCTCCAACGCGGCCTTGAGCACCGTTTCGCTCGCCAGGATCCGGCCGTCGGCGGATTTCGCGTCCTCGGTCAGGCGCGCGGCCTCGTTCACCGCGTCGCCGATGACGGTGTACTCGAACCGGCTGCTGGTCCCCAGCTGACCGGCGAAGACCCGCCCGCTCGCGACGCCGATGCCGAGGTCGAGTTCGCCGGTCTCCTGGACGGCGTCCCGGATGGCCCGCGCGGCCGAAAGCGCCGCCGTGGGCGCGTCCGCCAGCCTGGTCGGGGCGCCGAAGACGCAGAGCGCGGCATCACCCTGGAACTTGTTGACCAGCCCTCCGCGTGCCCCGACCGCGTGCACCACGCTGGTGAAGAACCGGTTGAGCGTCTTCACGAGGTCTTCTGGCGGGGTGCGGCTCGCCAAGGCCGTCGAATCGACGACGTCGACGAACAGCGCCGTCACCTCGCGCACGTCACCCGAAAGGGAGGCGCCGTACTCCAGCGCGTGCCGCGCCACCTCGTCCCCGACGTGCCTGCCGAAGAGATCCCGCATCCGATCCTGCTCGCGGAGCCCGGCGGCCAGGTCGTTGACCGAGGTCTGGAGCAGGCCGATCTCGCTGGAGTCGTCGACCTCGACCACGATCTCTTTGTTGCCGCGCGCGATCTCGTCGAGCGCCACCCGCAGCCGGTGCAGTGGTGTCGCGACGGCCTTCGCGAGCAGGCCCGTCCCGATCGCGCCGACACCGAGGCCGATCGCCGAAAGCATGATCAGGCTCGCGACGTGGTCGCCTTGGCCGAGGTCCGGCGGGGCGGCCACCAGCAGCACCCCGAGGAACGGCACGCCGCTCGCCAGCGACCAGGTGACGACCACCCTGGTCCGCACGGTGACCCTGAGCGTCCCCTTCGGCGGGGTCACCTTGAGCGCGATCGTCATCACCGGCCGCGCGACCCATTCGGCGGCGAGGTAGGTGAGGCCGACCGTGGTCAGCCCGCCGAGCCCGATCACCAGCGCCATCCCGAGCGCGTCCATCCAGGACCCGAGCACCCGCGCGAGCGCGCCGAGCACGATCGTGCCGATCAGCCAGAGTGTCCCGCTGACGATCCCCATGTCGACCGGGAGCCGGAGCGCCCGCTCGGCCTCGGCCTTCGTCGGCGGGCGGCCGAACACGAACCAGACCGCCGTGCGCCGCTGGAGCCACGCCGTCCACAAGGTACCGACGATCAGCGACAGCGCGACGATGCCGGCGGCGGTGACGCCGAGGATCCAGCCGCGATCGCCGACCTCGCTCGGCAGGCCCTGCAGGAGCAGCAGCAACGCGACCACACCGGCACCGCACACACTGGAACCGACGCCGAGCGCGGCGAAACCGAGACTGGTCCTGAGCACCAGCCGGAACCGGCTCGACATCGTCTTCCCGCGCACCCGGTGATCGTATGACCTCCGGCGGAAAACGGTTCGCCCGTTCTCGGGTGCGCTGGTTACCGTGCGGGTATGGAACCGCTGGGCCAGGACGAGATCAGAGCGTCCTTCGTGAACTGCACCCGAGGCGAGGCCAAGGGGGTCACGCTGCCCGCCCGGCCCGAAGAGATCCCCTGGGAGAAAAGGGAATTCCTCGGCTGGCGCGATCCGAAGGCCGCCTCCCGGGCGTATCTCGTGCTGCCGTACCGCGGGGAAACCGTCGGGCTGTCCCTCCGGGCCGCTCCCCGGCCGAAGGGCCGTGTCCTGCTGAGCAACATGTGCGGCCTGTGCACAACGACACATCCGCTGTCGGACATCGCGCTGTTCTCCGGCCGCCGCGCCGGGAAATCCGGCAGGGAAGGGAACACGCTCGGCATCTACGCGTGCGCGAACCTCGCGTGCAGCCAGTACATCCGCGGCGAGTTGCAGTCGGACGTGCCGCAGCCGTTCGAGTCCCTGACGCTGGAGGAACGCGTCTTCCGGCTGGAAGACAAACTGCGCCGATTCGTCGAGCGGGTGCTGGAGTCACGCTGACGCCGCCGGGGTACCGAGCGGCCAGGCGTTGCGAAAGCCACAGCAACCTTCAACGTTGCGAAAGATGCTTTCGCAACAGACGCCCAGACCATGAGGCTCGCCAAAGCCCCGTCGGCGGCGTAGCGAAGGGCCCCCTTCGCTACCTTCAGAGTCAGGGTCCCGGCGAAGTCGTCTATCCGCTGGTCAAATGGGTGGTGGAGGGGCTCGTCACGGTGGCCTGGCATCTCTCGACCGTCCACAGGGGACCCTTTCGGGGCAGCCGTGCCCGATTCGGGCGTTTTGCGAAGGGGTCGTGAGTGGTAAAGAGGGTTATAGAGGGGTAAGGCAAACGTGGTGTTCCGGAGTTGGCAGCGGGAGTGGGACTCGCCGACCAGGCGCCTTTCCAACTGTTCATTACGGACTTTTTCCCGGTGACAGTGTCCGACTTGGGTGATTTGCACGGTTCGGCGAGGGGGTCGTGGGGGGGGGTTTTTGGGTTCCCACCCAAAACCCCCCCCCACGACCCCCTCGTGACATCGCCCATCTGGGCATCACTCGGACATCGAGTCAGCGAAAAGTGTCCTTGGTGGACACTCGGGGGCGCGGTCGGCTCCTGTCGGCCAGTCCAGAACCACGGCCGCGAAGGCCGCCTCTGCCTTGAGCCAGTGAAGGGGTCCTTCATCGCAGAGGCTCGGTCACGCCACATTCGCCCTTCCCCTCAATAGAACCGTCCTGCTCACTCACGACCACCATCGAACCGTACATATAGGCATCAAACGGACATTCTTCTGGGATTTGGAGTCCTTTGTGGACATCGTCTGTCAGGAGGTCCGGTTCGAATCGCCAAGAGCGACACTGGCCGGCGTTCATGCGACTTCGCCGGGATCCTGACCTTCAGAGTGGGGAAGGAGGCCCTCAGAACCGGAACCGCAGGATCCGCCCCATCTTCTTGAACGCCGGGAACAGCCCCGCGAACCACAGCTGCGCCCGCATCGACGGCGAAATCCGCGCCTTCACTTCGGGCGTCGCGTAATCCGTCGAGTCGAGCTTCGAGACCAGCGTCAAGCCGAGCCGTTCCAGTTCGGAGATCTCGTCGATGCCCCAGTACAGCGTCGCCTTGGCCTTGCGGACCACCGGATTCAGCTTCTGCAGCTTGATCCCCAGCCTGCTGAAGATGTCGAAGACCATTTCGCCGCCCTGCGGGAAACGCGCGATCAGCCGCCGCAGCAGTTCCTCGCCTTCGGACGGCCTTAGGTACATCGTCAGCCCCTCCGCGATCACCAGACCGGGTTTGTCCGACGGGATCTCGTCGAGCCAGCCGAAGTCCGTCACGGACGAGCCGATGGTCCGGTAGCCGTCCCGCGCGGGGTGGATCCGGGCGCGCAGATCGACGACCTCCGGGTAGTCGACGTCGAACCACCGCACCGAAGGCGGCGGGTCGACGCGGTACACGCGGCTGTCCATCCCGCAGCCGAGCTGGACGACGGTCGCGTCCGGGTGCTCCCGCAGGAACGCCGCGGCCCAGTCGTCCATCGGCTTGGCCCGCATCGCGACGGTCAAGCCCATGTCGGCGTTCACGCCCAGCGAAGCGAAGTCGTAGTCGATCTGCTTGACGGCCTCGTCGGCGGCTTTGTCGCCGAGGATCGGCCGGTCGCTGCGGGCGTCGAGTGCCCGGCCGTACAGCGTGGCGAGCATCGTCGCCTTCTCTTCGGTGAACCGGACCTTCTCCACCGCACACCCCCGTCAGAAGTTTCACAATCTTCTGAAAACTCTACTCGCGCGGATCCGCGAACGCCATCAAGGAAGCGTCAATCCCGGGTCGTGTAGTCGTGGACGTAGGTCTTGGCGTCGAGCAGATGCCGCAGGGTGATCTCCCGCGCGGCCGCCGCGTCCGAACCGCGGATCGCCTCGAGGATCGCGCGATGCTCGTCGACGGCCTTCCGGATCTGCCCGGGAAGCCGCAACGCCGCCCGCCGCTCCTCGCCGACCAGCGACAGCACCGAACGCAGCAGATCGGTGACGTCGTCGTTGCCGGCGTTCTCCGCGATCACCCGGTGGAATTCGGCGTCGGCCGCGATCACGCGCAGCATGTCGCCGTCGGCCGCGGCCCGGTCCATCTCGTCGACGGTGCCCTCCAGCCGCTCGAGCACCCGTGGCGTGTGGTCGAGCGCGAGCCGCTCGGCCAGCGTCGGCTCGACGGTGGTCCGCAGGTCGAACAGCTTCTCGACCAGGTGCTCGTGCTCGGAGAACCAGCCGCGCAGGGGTCGCTCGTCGAGCTTCTCGCGAACGTACGTGCCCGACCCCGGCCGCACCTGCACGTAACCGATGGAATCCAGCACCCGCAACGCCTGCCGCAGCGAACCGCGGCTGATGCCGAGCTGTTCGCAGAGCGCCCGTTCGGCGGGCAGTCTCGATCCGGCGGGGAGCCTGCCCGAGTCGATCATCGCGCGCAGATGGTCGACCGTCGCACTCCACACCTGTTCGCGCTCGTCGCCCGCCACGGTGCCATCCTCGCAGGTTCGGCGGAACGCCAGGAATTGTCGGTGCGGGGTGTCATCATCCGAAGATGACTGGGGTGGCAGGGCTGATCAAGGCATGGGTGCACGGCTGGGCGCTTTCGCGCGGCGTCGGGGTCCCGGTTGCCGAACCGGACGGCTACCGGCTCGACGTCGGGCGTCCCGGGCATCGCGTGAGATACGTGCTGGCGGACGCCGGATCGGTCGCGCGCCGGGCGCGTTCGCTGACAGAGCCCGGAACATGGCTGAAGGTGAGTGGTTCGCGGGACGAGGTGGCGAAGACGGTGCCGCCGGAATGGGAGGTCGGCCCGCCGGAGTACCTGATGAGCGCCCCGATAGCGCTGCGGCCGGTGATGGCCGCGCCCGAGCCGTACCGGGCGGAGCTGGTCGGCGATGGCGTGGTCACCGACGTGGTGGTGCGCGCGCCGGACGGCTCATGCGCGGCAACCGGCCGGGTCGCGATAGCCGGCGGCACGGCGGTGATCGATCAGGTCGTGACGGAGCCCGAGCACCAGCGGCGAGGGCTGGGCAGGTTCGTCATGCGCCGGCTCGACGAGGTGGCGGTCGCCGCCGGGGCGGAGCGAGCGGTCCTGGTCGCCACGGAGGAGGGCCGCGCGTTGTACCTGACGCTCGGCTGGACGGTCGACGCGGAGATCACCGCGGCTCATCTACCGGAGGAGAACTGAATGCCGGCGGTGTTCGAGGACATCTGCCTCGACGCGAACGACCACCAGGCCCTCGCCGACTGGTGGTGCGCCGCGATGGGGTACGTCCGCCGCCACCGCGACCAGCGGCCGGTGGAGTGGCCGGTGGCGATCGAGGATCCGGCCGGTCGCGGCCCGCTGATCTGGATCAACCCGGTGCCCGAGGCGAAGATCGTGAAGAACCGCATGCATATCGACGTCTTCGGCTCCGCGGCCGAGCTGGTCGCCGCCGGGGCGAAGCTCGTGCGCGCCAAGGGCGGAGACGTCGAGTGGGACGTTCTCGAGGACCCCGAGGGCAACGAGTTCTGCGTCTTCGCACCGAACGAGACATAACGGGCTCGTTGAATGTTCGACTAGACACATCCGGAGCGCGAAAGGAGGTAACGGTGCTTAGGGTGCGGACGTGAGCGCTTTATGACGTGGTGGCACGCGGTAGTGATCTTCGTCGCGGGGCTCTGGGCGGGCACCATCAACACGGTCGTCGGTTCGGGCACGCTGGTGACCTTCCCGGTTCTGGTCGCCCTCGGCTACTCGCCGCTGACGGCGACGACGTCCAACGCGATCGGCCTCGCCCCCGGCACGGTCAGCGGGGCGATCGGCTACCGGGAGGAGCTCAAGGGCTACTGGCCCCAGGTCGCCAAACTCGCCGTGGCGTCGTTCCTCGGCGCGATCTGCGGGACGATCCTGCTGCTCTCGCTGCCGAAGGACGCTTTCGAGACCGTCGTCCCCGCGCTGGTCGGCCTCGCGGTGGTGCTCGTGATCGTCCAGCCGCGAGTGGCCGCCTGGGTCGCGAAGCGCCGCGAGGAGAACGGGACGGTCCACAAGATCGGGCCGCTCCTGCTGTTCCTGATCTTCCTGATCGGCATCTACGGCGGATACTTCACGGCCGCGCAGGGCGTGATGATGATGGCCGTGATGGGGATGCTGATGTCGGAGTCGCTGCAGCGGCTCAACGGCGTCAAGAACGCCCTGTCGGCGGTCGTGAACATCGTCGCGGGCGCGATCTACGCCTTCATCGCGCCGGTCAGCTGGCCCGTGGTCGCGCTGCTCGCGGTCGGGTCGACGATCGGCGGCCAGATCGGCGCGAAGATCGGCCGCAAGCTCTCGCCGAAGGTGCTGCGCGGCGTGATCGTCGTGATCGGCCTCGCCGCGATGGTGCAGCTGCTCCTCAAATAGGACCGGCCCGATGCGCGTGCCGACTCGTCCGCGGTGCGGGATTCCCTTGCCTTGCCCTCAAAGAGGAACGGCCCGCGCTCCGTGGACGAAGCGCGGGCCGGCCGAAAGTGTGCTCAGCGCGGGAAATCCCCGGCCGCTTCGAGGAAGAGGTCGTTCTCTTCAGGTGTCCCGATGGTCACTCGCGCGCCTTCGCCCGCGAAGGGACGCACGATCAGTTTGCGCTCCAGTGCGTGCTCCGCGAACTCGGTCGTCCGCTCGCCCAGCGGCAGCCAGACGAAGTTCGCCTGCGTCTCCGGCACCTCGTAACCCTTGGCCACCAAGGCATCCCGGACACGCGTGCGCTCCGAGACGATCTCCTTGCAGCGTTCCAGCAGCTCGTCGGCCGCGTCGAGCGAGGCGATGGCCGCCGCCTGGGCGATCATGTTCACCGAGAACGCGACGTAGACCTGCTTCAGCGCGACGGTGATCGCTTCCGGGGCCACCGCGTAACCCACGCGAAGACCGGCGAGGCCGTACGCCTTCGAGAAAGTCCGCAGTACCGCGACGTTGTCCCTGCCGCGCGCGAGTTCGACGCCGTCCGGCACCTCGGCGTCGGTCACGAACTCCTTGTACGCCTCGTCGAGCACGACGAGCACACCCGAGGGCACAGCGTCGAGGAAGCGCTCCAGTTCCGCCCGCCGCACGACCGTCCCGGTCGGGTTGTTGGGGTTGCACACGAAGACCAGCCGCGTCTTGGGCGTGATCGCGGCCAGCATCGCGTCCAGGTCCAGCCCGTGCCCGGCGGTCAGCGGCACCTTCACGCTGACGGCGTTCGCCACCTGCGTGACGATCGGGTACGCCTCGAACGAACGCCACGGGAAGACGACCTCGTCGCCAGGGCCGCACAGGGCCTGGATCATTTGCTGGCAAAGGGAAACCGAACCGCAGCCGACGGCGATCCGCTCGACCGGCTCGCCCAGTTCGCGGGCCAGCCGCTCGACGAGCGCGGAAGCGGTGATGTCCGGGTACCGGTTGATGCCCTGCGCCGTCTCGGCTATGGCCTGCGCCACACTCGGCAGCGGCCCACCGGGAACCTCGTTACTCGCCAGCTTGATCGCGCCCTGGATTGTCCGGCCAGGGACGTACTTCGGCAACGATTCGAGATCCGCACGCGGCGAAACAGGTGACATCTTCGGCGCTCCTACGTCTGGGGGACGGCTCCGACACCGTATCCTCCCGCGCGAGCGCAAGCTCCGAATATTTACCTAAGAGTGGTCTGATGGAGGAATGACCCTGACGACCACCGTGGAACACCAGCACGCCAACGGCCGCACGCTGCGCCTGACCTTCGCCGAACCGGACGGTGTCGTCCGCGGCGGGCTCGTGGTGCTGCACGAGGAGGCCGATGAGGTCGAAGAGGGTCTGGGCCTGCTCCTGGCCGGTCTCGCCGGCGAAGGCTGGCTCACCGTCACCCCGCATCTCGACCGGGACGACCTCACGCAGCAGGACCTGCTCGAAGCCACCGACGCGACGCTCTCCTGGCTCGCCGAGCGCGGTGTCCAGGCGGATCTCGTCGGTGTGGTCGGTTTCGACCTCGGCGGGACGGCCGCGCTGGTCGTGGCGTCGAACCGCAGGCTGGGCGCGGCGGTCAGCGTCGGCGGGCAGGGCGTCACCGGGCTGCCGGTCCTGGTCGAGATCGCGGGACGGCTCACCAGCCCTTGGCTCGGCATGTACGGCGACGCGGGCGACGAGGCCGGAGGCGCCGAAGTCGAGCAACTTCGCGAAGCGGCGGCGACGGCGAACGTCGCGACGAACGTCGTCCACTACCCGGGCGCCAACCACCGTTTCGACGCCGACCCGGACGCGGCCGCGGAGGCCTGGCAGCGCACGCTGAATTGGTTCGACGCCCACCTGCGGTGACTCCGTTCGCGCTAGCATTCCCCTTCAGATGTGACAGGGGAGGGGGCCGATGGCACAGTCACCCGAGACGCGCGTGACGGCGCAAGCCGCGTTCGGCGCTTCGGCGCCCGCCTTGGCGCCGCTGGCGAGCAAGGTCCGGGCAGCCAAGACCGATGCCAAGAAGGGGACCGTCAAGGTCACCGAGGACGCCGCCAAGAAGCTCATCGACGCACTGGTGAAGGCACGTCAGGAGCTCGACGCCCTGATCAAAGGCTCGACGGAGTTCAAAGCGCCCTTGAAACTGGGCGACAACTTCGTCGGGCACACGATGAGCGAACGTTTCCAGGGCGCCGCGACCAAGGGGACCGAAGCGGCCGTGCCCGTCCTCACGGACTTCGCCGGTGTCCTCGAAGACTTCCAGCTCACCGTGAAGGCGGCGCGGAAGCTGTACGTCGCCGCGGACGAGGAGGGGCAGGAACGCATCGAGCGGATCGCCCGCCGGTTCGACATGGAGGACGTCGTCGACCACGAGCGGAAGGATGAGCGCTGATGCGGATCCTGCCGATGCCGTGGCCGCCGCGCGAGCCCGACCCGGAACCCGGTCCCGACAGCCTCTACGCCGACATCGACTACCTGACCATCCCGCACCGGGAGCTCTACGAGATGGTCCACAACGAGCTGGACCTCGCGAGCGCGGAAGCCGCCGCCGGGCAGTGGGCGACCATCGGGGTGGTCCTCGACAGGATCGGTTCGGAGCTGAGGGCGGCCATCGTCGCGACCGCCGACGGCTGGACGGGCGAGGGTGCCGAGAGGGCGCGTGACGTCGCGATCAAGCTCGTCGACTGGGCGAGTGAGACGAGCCTGCGCGCGGACAACGTCGCGAACTGCGTGCGCCGCCAGGCGGACATCGCCGAAACCGCGCGGCGCACGATGCCCGAGCCGCCGGGATACGCCCCGCGGCCCAAGCCGCCGGAGATACCGAAACGCCGTCCTGTCCCGGTTTCGGATCCGGATTCGACGCAGGCCATGTCGGCTTCGCCGCCGTCGGGAGGCGGTTTCGCCGAAGCCGGCCGGATCGTCGCCGAACCCACCGACGAGAACGCGCAGGACCTGCACCGTCAGGCCGCCGACGTGATGACACGGATGCAGCGGAGCTCCGGCGAGGTCTACGAGAACGTCCCGCAGTTCGTCTCGTACGGCGAACAGCCGAAGATCCTTGAGAAACCCGAGGAACCGAAGCCGGATCCCGAGCCGAAGCCGGAGACGCCGCCGGACGACTCCACGCGCAGCAGCGGCGTCGACGACGCCGGCCCGATCCAGGTGCGGGAGCCGGTCGTCGAGGCGCCGCGTCAGCCCGGCGCGAGCAGCGGTGCCGTCGTGCCGCCGCCCGGCGTCGCGGGCACGACCCAGGATCTCGGGCAGGGCAGCCGCTCGGGTGTCGGCGGGTTCGGCCCGTCGGGGCAGCAGCCCGGTCAGGTCGCCGGGACCAGGGCCGCGGCCGCGGGGATCGGCGGCGTCGGCGGGATGCCGATGGGGATGATGCCGCCGCAAGGGCAGCAGGACGGTGAAAGCCGCAAGTCCCCGGGCTATCTCGTCGAGGATTCCGACGTCTGGGGTCTCAGCGGGCACGTGACCCCGCCGGTCATCGGCGAAGACCCGAGGACCGACCGCTGATGGACTGGATCCGGTTGCACGTCGGCGAGCTGTTCCTTCTCTGGTCGGCGCACGGCCGCGACGAACTGCCCGCGGTGCTGGAGGTCCCGCACGTCGGGCGGACACCGGAGTTCCGGGCGGAACTGGTGGCCACGGCGAGCGCGACGCTGTCCGAACGCGGACTCGGCACGGTCGACTCGCCCGCGCCCGAGCTGGTGCGGCTGCTGCACACCGTCGCGAACAGCGAACTCACGCTGGACCTGCGGCTCGACGGCGACCCGGCGTACCGGGCCGTTGGCTGCGTGTCCGACCGCGGCGCGGTCGCGATCGGCGTTTCGGGCACCGACGTCGAGCTGTCCGAGCTGCGGGAGCCGCTCGTCGCCGCGACTCTGCTGCAGGCGCTACCGCCGTGCGAGCAGGGACGGGGCCTCTCGGTCAACCTGCGTGTCGACGACTACACGGCCGCGTGCGAGGCGGGGGAGCGCGGCGGGCAGCCGGCGTTCTCCGACGTCCTGCGCGACGCCGGGCTGCGGGAACCCGAGGTCATCGTGCTGGTCCGGATCGCGACGCGGCGGATCGGCGGCGGGCGGCTCGGGGCGGCCAGGAAGTCGTGGGAAGGCCGCTGGGTGCACGGCGAAGGGGCGTTGACCTGGGTGGACACCCCCGAAGGCCGCTACGGGCTTCGCCGCGATCGAGGGTGGCTGACCGTCACCCCGCTCGACGCGTCGCGGCTGAAGTCGATGGCGTACGAGCTGTTCACGGGGGCTCGCCAGAGCGGTTAACGAGGGTTAACATCGCGGGGTGACGCACACCGCCGACGCCCCAGAAGTGCTCTGGCGCCCTGAGCCGAGCCGCCTGCCCGACACCAAGATCGACGCGTTCCGCCAGTGGCTGCGCACCGAACGCGGCGTGGAGGTCGACGACTACAACGCGTTGTGGGAGTTCTCCGTCCAGCGCGTACCGGAGTTCTGGTCCGCCGTCGCCGACTTCCTCGGCGTGCGCTGGCACGACGAGCCCGGTGAGGTGCTCATCGGCGGGATGCCGGACGCGCGCTGGTTCGAGGGCGGCACGCTGAACTACGCCGAGCACTCGCTCATGCCCGGTGTCGCGGGCGCCGCGAAGGCCGACGACGAGGTCGCCGTGATCTTCCACCGCGAAGACGGCCTCTCGTCGCAGCTGACGTACGGCGCTCTGCGGTCCGCCGTCGCCTCCGCGCGGGAAGGGCTGCGCAAGCTGGGAGTGTCCAAAGGGGACAGGGTCGTCGCGCTCGCGCCGAACTGCCCGCAGACGCTGATCGCCTTCCTCGCCACCGCGAGCCTCGGCGCGATCTGGTCGTCGTGCTCGCCGGACTTCGGCGTCCGCGCGATCACCGACCGCTTCGCGCAGATCGAGCCGAAGGTGCTGATCGCGGTCAACGGCTACGTCTACAATGGACGGTGGTTCGACAGCAGGTCGACGGTGAACGCCCTGCGGGACGAGATCTCCACGCTCGAAGCGACCGTGCTCGTCGACTACGCCGGCGGCCGCCTCGACGGCACGCTCGACTGGGACCGGCTGCTCGCCGACAACGACGGCGCGGAGCCGGCGTTCGAGCCCGTCGACTTCGCCCACCCGCTGTGGGTGCTGTACTCCTCGGGGACCACCGGACTGCCGAAGGGCATCGTCCACGGACACGGCGGGATCACCCTCGAACACCTCAAAGCCCTTGCGCTGCAAAGCGATCTCGGTCCTGGCGATCGGTTCTTCTGGTTCACCACCACCGGCTGGATGATGTGGAACTTCCTCATCTCCGGGCTGCTGACCGGCACCACGATCGTGCTGTTCGACGGCAGCCCGGGCCATCCCGACCTGAACGTGTTGTGGCACTTGGCCGAGCAGCACCGCGTCACCTACTTCGGGACATCGGCGCCGTACATCCAGAGCTGCCTGAAGGCCGGCATCAAACCGTCCGAGCGGTACGACCTCACCGCGTTGCGCGCCTTGGGATCCACCGGCGCACCGCTCAGCGTCGAGGGCTTCCGGTGGATCGTCGACGAGGTCGGCAAACGTGTCCAGATCTGCTCGGTGTCCGGCGGCACGGATCTGTGCGCGGCGTTCGTCGCGTCCGCCCCGGACGTCCCGGTCTGGCTGGGCGAACTCTCGGTCCGCGCGCTCGGCGCCGCCGTCGCCGCGTTCGACGAGGCCGGGAAGCCCGTGGTGGAGACGGTCGGCGAACTGGTGATCACCGAGCCGATGCCGTCGATGCCGGTCTTCTTCTGGAACGACCCGGACGGCTCGCGGCTGCGCGAGGCGTACTTCGAGATGTACCCCGCGATCTGGCGGCACGGCGACTGGATCCGGATCACCGGCCGCGGCTCCGCCGTCATCTACGGGCGCAGCGACTCGACGTTGAACCGCGGCGGCGTCCGGATGGGCACGGCCGAGTTCTACCGCGTCGTGGAGTCGTTCGACCAGGTCGCGGACTCGCTGGTGATCGACACGTCGGCGGCGGGCAACGAGGATGGGCAGCTGCTGTGTTTCCTCGTGCTGACCGAGGGCGCGTCGCTCGACGGGGTCGAGCCCGCCCTGCGCAAGGAACTGCGCGGGGCCCTCTCGCCGCGGCACGTGCCCGACCGGTTCGTCCAGGTGAGTGAGGTGCCCCGGACGCTCAACGGCAAGAAATGCGAGGTCCCGGTCAAGAAGATCCTTTCGGGTGTTTCACCTGACCGCGCCGTCAGCCGGGATGCCCTGCTGAACCCCGACGCCCTTGTACCGTTCGTGGAGCTGGCGAGGAGCTGAACGCAGGGGCGGAACTTGGCGGGCGCTTGGCGGGTGGCGGGGGCCACCTCGGTGGCGGTGATCACCTGGGTGACGCGGCTGGCCGGACTGCTGGCCCTGGTCTCGGTGCTGGTCCCGGTCGGGCGCACCCTGCGCGGACGCGTCGCCGAATGGCTGGAACTGCCGCACGAGGCGACGGTCGGCGCGGCGACGGTCGTGCTGGTGACCGGTGTACTGCTGATGCTGCTCGCCACCGGTCTCAAGCGGCGCAAGCGCCGGGCCTGGCAGCCGGCGGTCGCCACCGCCGCGCTGCTGATCGCCCTGATCGCGACGCGGCGCCACTTCATCGCGCTGCCCGATCCGTTCATCGGCCGGTGGCGCGCGGTCCGGGTCTTCCTGCAACTGACGGTCGCCGGGATCGCGATCAACTTCGTGCTGCTTTCGGTCGCGCGGATCGCCGCGGATTTCGGCGACCGGCTGGCGCAGTCGACGCTGGCCCTGATCGGCGTGAGCGGTCCGGTGGTGTTCCCCGCGCTGTGGCTGGAAGACCTGTCGGCCGCCGTCGGCCTGCTGTTCGGGATCGGCGCGGTGCTGCCGGCGGCGTACTTCCTGCTCCGCTCGGCCGAACCCGCGCCGGAGCTGACCGACGACGAGGTCGAACGGCTCCGCGGGCTGCTGGGGGAGCGGGACTCGCTGGGGTACTTCGCCCTGCGCCGGGACAAGTTCGTGGTCTTCTCGAAGTCGGGGAAGGCCGCGGTGACCTATCGGGTGATCGCCGGCGTCGCGCTGTGCTCGGCGCGATCGAGGAGTACCTGGACGTCTGTCGGCGGTACGCCTGGACCCCGGCGGCCATGGGCTGCTCGGAACTGAGCGCGACCGTCTGGGCACGCTTCGGGCTCTAGGTGCTGGAGATCGGCGACGAGGCCGTCGTCGACACCGAGACCTTCACCCTCGAAGGCCGCGTCATGCGCGGAGTCCGCCAAGCCGTCTCGCGCACGAAGCGCGCCGGCTACACCGCGCGCATGCGGAAAGCCGAAGACCTGCCTCTCGCCGAGCTCGATGAAACTCCGCACTCTCGCCGCCACCTGGCGCGGCACCGATACCGAACGTGGCTTCTCGATGGCGCTCGGCCGTATCGGCGACCCAGGTTCGATCCTGGTGACCGCCGAACACGAAGGACGGGTGCGCGGAGTCCTCCAGTTCGTCCCCTGGGGCGAGAAGGGCCTCTCCCCGGACGTCATGCGCCGCGACCGCACCGCCGACTACGGCGTCAACGAACTGATGATCTCCGAACTCCTCCTGACGACCCCGGCCCAGCACGTCTCGCTGAACTTCGCCGCCTTCCGGGCCGTCCTGGAACAAGGGCAGCGCATCGGCGCCGGCCCCGTCGCCCGCCTGTCCGCCCGGACACTGCGATTCTTCTCACGCTGGATCCAGATCGAGACCCTCTACCGCTTCAACGCGAAGTTCCAGCCCCGCTGGATCCCGCGCTACCTCACCTACCCCGCGGCCCGCGACCTCCCCCGAGTCGGCGTCGCCGTCTTCGAAGCCGAAGGACTCGGCGGGCGCCCATATGCCCTGCTCAGAGCCGTGCGGCGCGTCTAAGGGGGGTGCCTTCCAAGGGGGTATGCGGGGTGTGTAACCTATTTGAGCAGTGGTCGTTGGGCCTGGGAGGCTTCGCCTAGTCTGGTCTATGGCGCCGCACTGCTAATGCGGTTGGGGGTAACCCCCCCTCCCGGGTTCAAATCCCGGAGCCTCCGCTGGTACCTGTTCCGGCAGGTGCTAGATTGATAACTGAACAAGCGCCCGTAGCTCAGCTGGATAGAGCATCTGACTACGGATCAGAAGGTCAGGGGTTCGAATCCCTTCGGGCGCACGTCTGGTTGAGACAGCACTAAGGCCCTCCCGTTCGCGGGAGGGCCTTTTTGTCTGTCCGTTATGGACCGTGGGGACCCACCCGGGAGTCGAACCCGGAGTCCAACGGCTTTGCAAGCCGCCGCACGACCGTCGTGAAGTGGGCCGGAGTTTCGGTCATCGTGCCCTCGGCAGGAGTCGAACCTGCGTTCCCGGCTCCGGACGTCGGCGTCGTATCCGTTGGACCACGAGGGCTTGCGGAGGATGCAGGATTCGAACCTGCGCGACGCTTGCGCGCCGACCGTTTTCGGGACGGTTGCCTTACCTGGCTCGGCCAATCCTCCTTGCTGTGCGGCCTGATCGGACGCCCGCGAGTCGAACGCGGTGACTCCTGATCCCAAATCAGGCGGGGTCGCCAGTGCCCCTCGCATCCGTCGACCGGCGTATCCCCCTCCGATACGCCGACCAGTACCCCTGCCAGGACTCGAACCTGGGACCTCCGCATTCGTAGTGCGGCACTCTGTCCACCTGAGCTACAGGGGTGAGGTGGAGACGAGTGCACGCCTCCACCGGCGCTCGTCCTGGCCGCCTTCTTCGACGACGGGGACGAGCTTTGGGAAAAGTTTCTGTAATGGTCGGCAACAAATTCCGGAGTAGCGAACTATTCAAGCCCTATCTCGACGTTGAAGAATTGCCTTCCGGGCGCACCAAAAAGAGAAGCCGTCCAGATCGGTTTCCCGATAGACGGCTCCCTGGCGTCACGCGCTATGGCGTCATGACGGGGAGCCTTCGCAGGCCGGAACTCGCTGGCCAGGCCGTGATGACGGTCGCCAACCAAGGATCGACGGACATGCGACAGCGGACGCGATGGCCGGGTGTCGGCGCCGCGCCTTTCGCTCGTGCATGTTCATCATGGCTGCTCCTGTTTTTGATCGAGTGCGTTAACTATGCCTCGACTGCTGCGACGACGCAACACATTATGAAAATGCGACCCTCTCGCTCGGTTTGAGCGCAATTTGTGCCAGCGGGGTCGTGGCTTGGTTGCGTGTGCTGGCGGGCCTGTCACTGGACGTTGACGACCTTCGGCGCCTTGCGGGGTTGTTGCCGCTACTTGCCGAAGCAACCTTCGGCTGCGTAGAGTGCGAAGGGCGCGAAGGGTGCTACGGGAGGTTGAGTTGGCTTCAAAGGGAGACCCTGGTCCTGACTGGAGGGACCCAAATCTGGGTACTAGGGTGCGGGTTGCGCTCTGGCTGGCTGCTGAAGTCGGCGAGGGCGGGCGGTTCGTCAAGCAGCAGCTGCGTGAGGCGATGCCCGGCGTGGAGCAAATCGACAGGCGTATGCGTGATCTCAGGCCAGCGGGCTGGATCATCTCGACCTACCGGGATCGAGCCGGGCTGGCGCCGGGGGAGCTCGTTCTTGAGAAAGTCGGCCTGCCGGTCTGGGAGAAGGAACATCGTTCTGCTGGGTTGCGCGTGATAACAGCGTCCACTCGCAGGCGAGTTTTCGAACGAGATGGTAATCGGTGCATCAGGTGCGGGATTCTTGCTGGCGAAATCTATCCCGACGAGACCGAAGTCTCGGCCCGCTTAACCGTGGGACACGTGGAGGCGCATAAGTACGGCTCGCCGTCAGGTGAGGAAAACCTGGTCACTGAATGCTCTCGTTGTAACGAGACCGCTAAACACCTGGCTGCACCTAGATTTGATGGGCGTCGGGTGTGGGATGAGATTACAGAGCTCCCCCGGAAGGAAAAGCAAGCAATCCTTGCCTGGATGGCGGCGGGGAAGCGCGAGCCCACTCGTGTCGAGAGAGTGATGTCGCATGTCTGGCAATTGCCTGGTGCGCAACGTGAAGAGATATTCCGGAAGCTCGGGCAATCTCTATCTTGATGACTTTGCGACATTCTTGGGTGTTTCCGTGTTGAAATCGAGGGGTTGAAAGAATTGACTATTCCTGGCATTGCCGACTATCTGGCGACAGACGCTGAGATGCTCGCGGTGAGAGATGAGCTTTATCGTCGAGACCCAAAAGGCGATAGGGTTGCGGATGTTATCCGTGACACGCTTGATCAGTTGTACGACGGGCAGCGCACGGGGCGATGGTCCTTCGATCAGCTACACAAGACCGAGAAGACTCACATGGGGACTCTTATTGAGATAAATCTTCATCGTGAGTTCGGGTTCGAAGATGGAGATGTTACGGACTATAGAATCGCGGGAATTCAGGTAGATTGTAAGTACTCGATGTCCAAAGCGTGGATGCTGCCACCTGAGGCGATCGGTCATATCTGCCTCCTCTTGTGGGCGAATGATCTTGCGCAGTCATGGTCCGCTGGCCTGGTGAGGGTTCGCGAGGAGTTTCTCAACAGGGGTGCGAACCGGGACCGCAAGAACACCCTTAAAAGGGAGGCTCATTCAGCGATCTTACCTCTTTGGGAGGATCATGGACGCCTGGCCCCTAATTTGTTCCTCGAGATTTCCGATAGTGACAGGGAGCGGATTTTTAATGCGCGTGGCAGTCGTGGGATTACTGGTCAATCGCGAGTAAACGAGCTTTTCAGGGTAGTCCAGGGGCGGATTGTGCGCAGAGCCGAAATTGCTACCGTTGCACAGCAAGACGACTCGATGAAGCGTGCGAGAGATTCGGGTGGTGCGCGATCGTACCTTCGACCCGAGGGCATCCTTGTGCTTGGACATCAAAGCAACGATCCAGTGGTCGCTCGCTCGCTGGGATTGGACCGCCCCCGAAAAGGTGAGGTAATCGCTGCGCGGGTTGTGCCAGTTGAGTTCGAGGACCCGCGTCCAAAGGCGGAAATCGAGGGGATGTACTGGGCTATCGCGCGGCCCGATGAGAAACCATTGGTGCCGGCACCGGTAGTCCCCCGCTAGCAAGTGATCTGGTCCAGGAGCGCGGCAGGGTGCGCAGGGCGGTCTTTCTCCCGGTGCACCCTGCGGCTCCTCAGCTGATGCGAGCGCGGTTCTTGAGGAAGACCTCGTGGCGGCTATGATCGCTTTGCCCGGTAAATGCCTTAAATTTGCCCAGGCGATAGAGGGTCGTTCCGTTACTGGTCACGACATCGACATCGAAGTCCCGCTGCAGGAGGCTGATCCGCCGCTCAAGGTCAGGTACATCGAGCTGGCCGTCACTTGTCTTGATCAGCGTCTCGGCCTTGACGAAATCACCGGCCTTTTTCAGTGCTCGATACACCGGGTCGTGTTCGGTTTCCCCGCGAGGCACTCTGTCGCCATTTTTGTTCAAGGCATCGTAGATGGCCTCGCCGACGGCCTTCGCGACTGGCGGAGGGAAGGCGTTCCCGATCTGGCGGTACTGCGCGGTTTTCCTGCCGGAGAAGAAGGTCCCGGGTGGAAAGCCTTGGATCCTGGCGACCATCTCGCAGGTCAGTTTGGGTCCGATGTTGAATGTGTCACCGCTTTGGGGCGGCTCGTTCGCCACGCCCATCGCGTCGACCCCTAGCAGCTTCCATGCTTCCTTGGCCCTGGTTGGGCCGAGGTCGGCTCCGCCATGTTTCTTGGATCCGCCAACAATCGTCGGCGCGATCTTGTTGGCCTTCTTGGCCCATTCGGCGGCGCCTTCCCAGCCGGCTGATCCCATGAGCTTCTTTAGTGTCTTGCCGACAGTAGGCGCTTTGCCTTGCGGCTCAGGCCAGACGAAGTAGTCGGCATACTTGGCTTCCAGTGCAACGAGGACGAACCTGGGCCGTAGCTGTGGGACGTTGAAGTCGGAAGCTTGCAGAAGCCGCCATTCGGCGAAGTAGCCCATCGTGGTCAGGCGATCCAAGACGTGCTGCCGGTAGCCGGCGAACCTTGGCATGCTGAGTCCCCGGACGTTCTCGAGTAGCAGGGCACGGGGCTTGAGCTCAGCTACTTGCTCGACCGTCCAAGCGAAGAGGTCGCGTTCGTCGTCTGCCCCGAGCTGCTTACCGGCGATCGTGAATGGAGGGCAGGGTACTCCGCCTGCGAGGAGGTCAATTCCCTTGAACTCCTTAGCGAGCCCCCAATTCTTGGGGTCGGCGACATCGCCTTTGATTACATCGTCCGCGATACCTTGCTGCTTGAGTGTTTCGCACGCGTTATCGTCGAGTTCGAAGGCGAGCTTGTGATCGAATTGGGCCTCGTGCAAGCCAAGGGCTTGGCCGCCGGCGCCAGCGCAGATTTCGATCGCCTTGAGACGTTTAGTCATGATGATCCTTTCGAGGCGATGGCCGTGCGCTGTCCTGCGAGGGGTATCTTGCCTGACAGGCTTCGTGGTCCAGCGACAGGTTCGGTGGTAGGTAGGCGTGTCGAAGACAAGAGGTGGCGGACCTGGAGAAGATCGAAGCGCCGGGCGTCCTTACCCGGCGGCGGCCAACCCTGGTAGGTCGCGCAATATGCGGGCGAACCGACGGACCGACACGAAGCCTGAGGTTGCACTGCGTGGGCAGCTGCATCGACTGGGTTACCGTTACCGCAAGGATCTCCGGCTCGTGCTGGACAGTGGTGTCGCCGTCCGACCAGACATCGTCTTCACCGCCAAGAAGATCGCGATCTTCGTGGATGGATGCTTCTGGCACGTGTGTCCTGAGCACGGTCGTCAGCCCACATCGAACGAGTGGTACTGGACGCCGAAGCTTCGGCGAAACGTGGAGCGTGACCGTCTTGTCACAGACGCGCTCCAGGACGCCGGCTGGCGTGTGGCTCGCATTTGGGAGCACGTGCCGCTGGCTGCCGCGGTGGATGTCGTCGTGGACATGATCGAACACGGGTTCGATGCTAGTCGCAAGGGCTGACAACTTTGGGATCTTGATCATGGCGTGGCGCGGATAGTTGCTCGTTGCGGGTTGCTAGGACCAAAGACGCTGGTCAGCGTCTCGTGGATCAACCTCGCCAGGTCCGCCTCCCCGTCCGTCTCCGCCCACCGAAGCAGCGCCACATGTGCCGCCCCCAGGCACGCCATAGCCGTAGCCCGCACCTGAAACTCCTCCTCGGGCGAAGAAGAACCGAGAGCAGCCACGATCGCATCGGCCGTCGCGTACTGGCTGTCCAGGTGTCGCGCCCGCAGCGCCGGAACCGAGATCATCAGTCGTAGCCGCGCCAGCAGGAAAGCCTTCTCCTGCGAAGACCCCAAAGCGGCGGTCGACTCCAGCGCGCGCCCGATCCGCAGGGGCAAAGGGCCAGGAGGCTGCGCAGTGACGGCAGAAGCCGTCACGGGGTCGTACTCGTCGTAGAGGACCAGGTCCTCCTTCGTCGGGAAGTGCCGGTAAACCGTCATCGCCGAGACGCCGGCGGCCGCGGCGACGTCGGCGACGGTGGTCGCGTCGTAGCCGACGTCGGTGAAGAGACGGATGGCGTGCGTCTGGATGGCGAGCCGGGTCTCGGCACGCTGGCGGTCTCGGAGGCTCACGTGGTAGACACTATCAAAGTGTTAGTCACTAACATCTGGGGTGCGCATGAAGACGGCATTGGTGACCGGGGCGTCGCGGGGGATCGGGGCGGCGATCGCGCGGAGGCTCGAGAAGGACGGCATACGAACCATCAAACTGTCGAGTGAGCAGGCCGACTTGTCGACCATGGCGGGAGTCGACAACGCCCTCGAGGGCATCGACAGCCTGGACATCCTGGTCAACAACGCGGCCGCCCAGCCGGCAGGCCCGATCGAGACGGACACGCCCGAAAGCTTCGACCGCCTGATGGCGGTGAACGTGAAAGCGCCGTACTTCCTCATCCAGCGAGCACCGCTGAACGACGGCGGCCGCATCGTCAACGTCTCGTCGGTCGCGACCAGGATGGCCAACCCCGCCCAGACGTCCTTCGCGATGACCAAGGGCGCGCTCGAGACGATGAGCCGCACCCTCGCCCACCAGCTCGGACCGCGCGGGATCACGGTCAACGTCGTCGCGCCGGGCGCCACCAGGACCGCGGACAACGGCGAGATCTTCACGCCGGAGCTGGAGGCCGCCATCAAACCCTCACCGCGCACCGGAGGCTCGGTACAGCGGAGGACATAGCGGACGTCGTCGCCTTCCTCGCCTCCGACGACGCCCGGTGGGTGACCGGGCAGGTCCTCGACGCGAGCGGTGGGTTGTTCCTCGGTCCTCCGGCCCAAGGGGTTCAATAGGGCGGTGACGTGGTTCAGCGAGGACGAACTCCGCAGGCAGGCCGGTGACGTCTCCTTCGCGCGCGGCGCCAAGTACCTGGAGTCGGTCGAGACGCTGGACGACGTCGCGGGCGGGGTCACGGCGGTGGTCAGCGGCACCGACCGGTACACGGTCCGGTTGCGCGACGTCGACGGCGAGCTGGTCGGCGAGTGCACCTGCCCGCACGCGGCGGACGGCTTCTTCTGCAAGCACTGCGTGGCCGTCGGGTTGCTGGTCCTCGAGGGCGTGGCGGACGGCGGCGCGGCCGACATCCGCGGGTACGTCGAGACCCTGGACCGCGCCGAGCTGATCGAGCTGCTCGTCGGGCACGCGAACGAGGACCCGGCCCTGTTCCGCAAACTCTCGCTCAAGGCGGGCCGCGGCGACCTCGACGCGTTGCGGCGTCACGTCGAGCGAACGTTGCGGTTGCGCGGTTTCGTCGGCTTCCAGGGCACGGTCGCGTACACCGAGAAGGTGCGCGAGGTGCTCGCCACCGCCAGGGAACTCATGGACGGGCCGCTGCTGTGCCGCATCATCGAGCTGGTGGTGGAGGCGCTGGACTTCGTCGAGGACTCGTTCGGCGCGCTCGGCGACGAGGCGCGGGGCGCGCTCGCGTTGTACGCGGAGGCCTGCGCGGACTCGCCGCCGGAGCCCAAGGAGCTCGCGGAGTGGCTGCTTCGGCTGGACCTCGACGGCTCCGGCCGGGTCGACGTGAACATCGCGGACTTCACCGCGAGCCTCGGTTTCGAGGGGCTCGCGGTGTTCCGCGCCGGTGTCGAGGAGCGGTGGAGGCTCGACGACGGAGAAGACCCGTACCGCAGCCGCAAACTCCAGCGGCTGCGTGAAGGGTTCGCCGCGATGCGGAACTGGAAAGCCTAGAACCGCTGACGGTTGCGGTACAGCTCCTCCAGATCCCGTCGCCCCGCCTGGTCGCCGGTGTCGGCGGCCGCGCGGAACCAGTGCTCGGCCTCCTGGAAGTTCCCGTGGTCGGCGGCGAGCCTGCCGAGGTTGGTGTACGCGGGGACGCTGCCGAGCTCCGCGGCCTTCCGGTACCAGGCGGTGGCCTCGCCGGGATCGTTCCGGTCGTTGGCCAGCACGCCCAGGTTCGTCATCGCGGCGGCGTCGCCCCGTTTGGCGGCCTTGAGATACCAGTGTTCGGCGGCGTCGAGTTCGCCTCGGCGGTGCAGCACCACGCCGAGGCGGACGGCGGCGTCGGGGGCGCCGGCGGCCGCGGCGGCGTGGTAGCAGCTTTCGGCGCGCGTGAGGTCGCCCCGTTGCTGGGCCTGGTGGCCGAGTTTGATCAGCGACGTCGCGTCGGCTTCTTCGCTCGCCTTGCGCCACCAGGGATCCGCTTCGGAGGTCCGGCCGGTGTCGCAGAGCACGGCGCCCAGCGTGATCATTCCTTCGACGTTGCCCGCCTCCGCGGCGTCGCCAGCCCAGTACTCGGCTTCCTGGAGTTCGCCACGCCGGTGCAGTGACCGCGCCAGTTCCGCCATCGCCTCGACCCGGCCCTCGACGGCGGCACGCCGCCACCAGTCCTCGGCGGCGTCCGAATCCCCTCGTCGTGCGCAGAGATTTCCCAGATGCGACATGGCATGCGAATCACCGGCCGTCGCCGCTTCCCGATACCAGCGTTCGGCCTGTTCCGGCACGCCGCGCTCGGTCAGGAGACGCGCCAGGTTGCCCATCGCGACCCTGTCCCCGCCCTCGGCGGCCTTCCGGAACCACGCCTCCGCCTCGTCGAGATCGCCGCGCTCCAGCGCGGTGGATCCCATACGTGCCATGGCGATCACGTGCCCGCGTTCCGCGGCCTTCCGGTTCAGATAGTCGTCGACCCGGGTGTTCCACTTACGTTTTCCGTCGCCCACAAGCCCGCTCCTTCCGGCAGCGTTCCTGGGGTAGTCGCAGCTCAGGGCTTCGATGTGACAACATCGCGGCAACGACTACCCGGCGAACCCGGGCTCAAGCGGACAGTGATGATCGACCGATGATGGACTGTGTCTTCGTGCCGTACACCGCGCACGGTCATGTGAATCCGATGCTCCCCGTCGTGGTCGAACTGGTGGCCAGGGGACACCGGGTGCGGGTGGTCCTCTCCGGCACCCGATTCGAAGACGTCGTACGCCGGACAGGTGCCGAACCGGTGGTCTCGCCGCCGGACCATGTCGTGCGGGTGGCGCCGACGGCGCGGCCGCCGGAGATCGCCGCGTGGATCCGGAACCGGACGCGCCGCCGGATCGCCTGGTCCGCGGCTGCCCGCCGCTGCGAGCGGGAGTTCGCCGCCGCCCGGCCCGACCTGGTGATCGCCGACCCGGCGGTCCCGTGGGCGCGCCGTCTCGCGCGGCGGCACGCCCTGCCGGTCGTCACGTTCTGGACGACCCACGCCGGCACCGCGGCCGGTTCCGGCCCGGCGCTGGTCAACGCCCTGCCCGAACTCCAACCGCGGGCGCACCGCTTCAGCTTCGTGGGGCCGTTGATCGCGCCGGTCGCCACCGAGGACTGCCCGGCGCCCGACGGCCCGACGTTGCTGGTGTCGCCCGGCACCGTCTTCGCCAGGACACCGGAATTCTTCCGGCGGATCGCGCGGGCGTTCTCGGGCACGGAATGGACCGTGCTGATCGCGACCTCGCACACCCCGCCGTCCGCGCTGGGGCCGTTGCCCGGCAACGTGATCGCGCGCCGCTGGCTGCCGCAACGGCAGCTGCTGCCCAGGGTCGACGCGTTCCTGACCCACGGTGGGATGAACTCCGTCCAGGAGGCGCTGGCCCAGGGGGCGCGGATGCTGGTCACGCCTCGGAGCCGGGAGCAGCGCGCCACCGCGCGCAGACTCGCGGAACTGGGGCTCGCCCATGTCTGGGATCCGGCGACCTCGCTCGTGCCGGGCGTCGAGCGCCTGCTCCGGGACGGCCGAGTCCTGGCGAACACGACGTCGATGCGGTCGCGGCTGGCGACGTATCCGGCCGCGTCGCTGGCCGCCGACGCGCTCCAGGAAGCGAACGGGAAGTACTGAAGTCATCACGCTGCGAGATCGCCTCGCGGTAGGGTCGGAGCCGATGCCCGAGGGGGGAAGGAGCGGCTCCGTGCTCGCAGAGATGCGAAATCCGTATTTCGTGGACCGAGGCCCCGAACGCGCCGAATTCCGGCGGCGCAACGAAGAGGCGCGTTCCACCGGGCAGCCTCATCTGATCTTGTTCACCGGCCCCCAAGGCGTCGGGAAGACCGTGCTGGCCACGGAGGTCTGTCACGAAATCGCCGAGCACTACGAGATCGTGCTCTTCTGCGACACACAGGGTTCGGCGGGTACGCAGGGGCGTCTGGAGGCCCCGGAGATCGCTTTGCACCTTCTCGAAGACCTCGGGGTGGTCGGAGAAGCCATGCCGGCCAGGGACGAGCGCCGGATCGCGGCCCTGCGCGCCCGGCTCGCCGGACGCAAGGTACTGCTGTACCTGGACGACGTCGCCACGGCCGACCAGGTGGTGCCGCTGCTGTTCGCCTCGCCCCAGCTCGCCGTGGTCGTCACCAGCCGAAGCAGCTTCGACAAGCTGCGGATGAACGGTTTCACCACGTCGACGGTCAAGACCTTCGGGCCGGAGGCGGCCGCCGAACTGGTCGTCAAGCGCACCGGCACCATGGTCGGCGCTCGCGAGATCGAGGCCGTCAACCGGATCTGCGAAGGGCTGCCTCTCGCCCTTTCCGTCGCCGCGGTGCGACTGGGCGACACGGGAGGCACCCCCGCCGAGTACGTCGCGGAGCTGAGTGCCGGAAATCCCTTGTCCGCCCTCGAACTCGACGACGAGCGCCCGGTCCTCAAGATCTTCGACCTCGCCTACGCGGAACTGACCGAGGAAGAGCGGTTCGCGTTCAAGGCCTTGAGCCTGCTCCCCGGCGTCGATTTCGGGACGGCCATCGCCGCGGCCGTCCTCGGCCGGGCGGCGCCCCACACCAAGCGCCTGCTGGAACGGCTCACCAAGGGCAGCCTGATCGAACGCACCGGCCCCGGCAGGTACCGCTATCACAGCCTCCTTCGCGAATTCGCCAAGGACAAGGCGCTCTCCGAGTTCGACGAGTCCGTTTTCGCCGGCATCGCCACGAAGGCCGTCCAGTGGAACTGGCGGCTGGCGGTTTCGCTGGACAAGACGCTGTCGAACCGGCCCGCCCCGATCCAGGCGGAAAGCCACTACGCCGAGATCGAGGCCTTCGAAGGCGACGCCTGGGCCGAGTTCACGAAGGAATGGCCCAATATCGTGGCCGCCGCCAAGGAGGCCCGCGCGCTGCCGACCGAGGAGATCGGCGCGATCTTCCCGTTCTCCTTGTGGTACTTCGGTTATCAGACGAAGCGGCACGACGACGTCATCGACGCCTATCACGAGATCCTCGGCCGCTGGACGGAACCGCCGGATCGCTGGCAGGTCCTCCGTGACCTCACCGGGCTTCACGAGGCCGCCGGAGAATTCGATCAGACCGACGCGTATGTCAAGGAAGCCCTGGAAGTCGACTATCCGCCGGGGCGGCAGAGCACCTACGACTGGTACGCCCTGGCCCAGGAAGCCCGCGGCAACCACGAATTCGCGCTCGAGCTCTTCGGGAAGTCGCGGGAAGCGGTGGCCTCGATGGAGGTCTCGCGGCAGCCGCGGGCGCTGGCGCTGCTCGACCTGCACACCGGCCGGGTGCTGTTCAAGCTCGGCCGCTTCGAGGACGCCCGCGGACCCGCGGCGGCGGCCTGGGAATTCTTCCGGACCGCCGACCGCGAAGAGGCCAACAAGGCGTTTTCGGGCGGCCGGCTCGGCATGATCCTGCACGCACTCGGCGAGGACGCAGAGGAGTTGCTGGTCCCGGCGTTGGCCCTCTTCGAACGATTGGGAATGGCGAAGCAGGCCGAGGAGATCCGCGCCGTGCTCAGCGAAGAGTGACGCCGAGGCCGTAGCGGCCCGAGCCGAGTTCGACCGTGATCGACGGAGTGAGCTCCTCCAGAGGATGCCCGTCGTCCAGCCAAGCGCGGACGACGGAGGCGTGCACCTCGGTGGGACCTGGGCCGGAGACTTCGACACGTCGCCCCGACGGCGCCGTCACGACGCTCTTCCCCTCGCCGAGGACAGCACCGACTACTCCAGCGCGCAGTCCGGCGACGGCGTCCGTGCCGGTCAGCACCGAGGCTCCCGAGCGGATCGAGCGGAGCGGGTGGTCGTCCGGGCAGCACAGGTGCGGATCGGCCCCGGCCCCCACGCCGAAGCTCGGCCGGATACCTGGTCAGCCGGACGAGCCGCCCAGCACGGTCGGTTTCGTGGTGGACTTCGGCGGCGACGCGGTGCGACGGCAGGATCGCGAGCCGAGGGGCGGGCGCCGGACCGAGCGGGATCTCGTTCGTGGGCTCGGAAAGGCCGAGAACCCGGTAGAAGACGCCGCGGAGCCGCTGGAGTGACTCGCCGGGGACCGAGGTGACAAGTTCGGCGACCCCCGCGAAATCGCCCGGGCGGTACTCGTCGAGGACGCGCCTGACCTGAGGGAGCAGCGGGCGCCGCCGGTCGAGACGGGGCGCGGTCTCGCCGAGAACGGAGATGGCCGTTCCCGGCGCGACATCGTCGTCGCCGAAAGCCGCCAGCGCCGTCGGTCTCCCCAGCGCCGCACCGTATCCCGTCACCGATCCGTGGTCGCCGACGATCAGGTCGGCGGCGGCGAGCCCCGCCTGCCAATCGTCCACTTCGGACAGAACGACCAGGCCGGAACGGACACAGTCGGCCAGCCACGTGTTCAGCTGCCACGGACTGGGCCCGTGCCGGACGTTGGGGTGCACGACGGCGAGCACCTGGAACTCGTCGATGGGCAGCGCGGCGAGCAGGTTCCTGAGGAAATCCGGCCAGGAGCCGAGCAGGGCGTTCGACCACCATGTCGACGAGGTCAGGACGACCTCGCGGTCACCGGAACCCAGCGCTTCGCGATACCGTTCGCGGTACGGCAGGCCGGCGAGAATCCGGTCATAGCAAGGATCTCCGGCGACCACGGCCTTCCCGGCGGCGGCGGGCACCGTCTCGGTGAGCAGGTCCAGCTGAGCGGTGTGGGAGAGGACGAACGCTTCGGCGATCGGTTCGCCGTCGTGCAGCAACCATTGTGGCGAAAGGCCGAAGATCTGCCGATTTCCGGATTCTCGGTTTCCGGGCGAGTATTTCGTATATCCGATTCCGTGCGAAAGAACGACCTTGGGGCCGGTCATATCGGTGATCCCGCCGTGATGGCTCGCCGTGACGACCAGGTCGAACTCGTACCGTTCGGCCTCCGCCCAGGGAATGACGGCCATGCCCAACGTGTCGAGAAGTTCGCGCAGGCCGTGCCGGAACGGATCCCCGGCGCAGGTGAACACCACCTGGACGCGGAAATCGTTCTCGAAGGCGGGAAGCACGTCCAGCAGCCGGGTCACCGTGGTGACGTTGTGCGCGATCACGAGGACTCGGCGGCGGACCGCGACGGTCGCCCACTTCGCCGTCTTGATGCCGACCAGTGCCTCGTTCACGGCCTGACCGTAGCCGATCCGGCGAAGGTGGCCTGGATCACGTTGCTCGGTGTCATCGCCGTGTCGCACCCGGTTCCCTCACGCCGCGAGGTGATACTCGGGCGCTCCCAACCCCGTCGAAAGGAACCGCGCGGTGGCCACGCGTACCAGCCAGATGACCACGGCACAGCGGCTGCTCCTGCTGATCACCCTCGCCGCCGTCGTACTCGCGGTCTTCTGGTTCGTGAGCGGCAAGGGCGACGCGCTGCAGCCGAAGCCCGCCAACCCCGCGAGCGCCGCCGACGCGCGCAAGCAGCTGGACGAGCTCACCGTCGCGCCGCGCGGTTCGATGGACGGCTACGACCGCAAGAAGTACCCGCACTGGGACAACCAGGGGAACAACTGCAACACCCGCGAGTTCGTGCTCAAGCGTGACGGCAAGGACGTCAAGGCCGGTTCCGACTGCGCCCCGACCTCCGGCAGCTGGACGAGCATCTACGACGGCGAGACCTGGACGAAGCCGACCGACGTCGACATCGACCACATGGTCCCGCTCGCGCAGAGCTGGGTCAGCGGCGCGAAGTCGTGGACCGACGAGAAGCGGCGCCAGTTCGCGAACGACCTGACCCGCCCGCAGCTGTTCGCCGTCACCGACAACGTCAACCAGGAGAAGAGCGACAAGGCGCCGGACCAGTGGAAGCCGCCGCTCGTCTCGTTCTGGTGCACCTACGCCACCGACTGGATCACCGTGAAGCACTACTACGGCCTCACGATCACCACCGCCGAGAAGAGCGCGCTCAGCGACATGCTCGGTCGTTGCTGATCCGCCCGAATTCGGGTTGGCTGGGGCGATGGCGACCTTCGTACTGATCCACGGCGGTGGCGGCAGCGCCTGGGACTTCCACATCCTCGAGGCGGAGCTGACCGGCCGCGGGCACGACGTCGTCGCGGTGAACCTGCCGATCGACGACGAGAAGGCCGGTTTCCCGGAGCACGTCGACGCCGTCGTGAACGCGATCGGCGACCGCGAGGACCTGGTGATACTGGGCCATTCCTACGGCGGCTTCACCGCGCCGCTCGTCGCCGGGAAGCTGACGGCGCGGCTGCTCGTGATGCTGACGCCGATGATCCCCAAACCGGGCGAGACACCCGGGGATTGGTGGAGCAACACGGGTTTCGAGGACGCGAAGGACCTCACCGACGAGGAGAAGTTCTACAACGGTGTCCCCTCGGACATCGTCGCGGAGGCGGGCTCGCACGGCCGGAACCAGGTCAGCGCCGAATGGGCACAGCCGTGGCCGCTGGACGAGTGGCCGGACGTCCCGACGAAGGTGCTCATCGGGCGCGAAGACCGCTTCTTCACGCCCGAGTTCCAGCGCCGGGTCGTCCGGGACAGGCTCGGCTTCGCCCCCGACGAGATCGACGGCTCCCACTCCGTGCCCCTGAGCCACCCCAAGGAACTGGCGGACCGGCTGGAGTCCTATCTCAGCGTCTAGTAGGTGAACCCGCGTCCGCGATCGACGGCGACCTGGTCGTCCAGGTCGCGAATGCCACTTTCGCCCGGGCGACCGGCCCTACCAGCGGTCCAGCCGCATGACCTCTTCGAGCGGCTGACGCGGGGCCGGCTTGAAGGTGTCACCGGTGTAGAACGCCGTCGGGATGAGCGCGGCCTGGTGCACGTTCTCCGGCAGGCCGAGGATCTCCGCGGCCTCCTTCTCGTACGCGAGGTGCAGCGTCGTCCACGCCGTGCCGAGCGTGACGGCCCGCGCCGCGAGCATGTAACTCCACGCCGCGGGCAGCAGGTTCCCCCATAGACCCGCCTGGTTGCCGGCGGGCAGCTCCGCGCTGTTCGTCTCCAAGCACGGGATGACGTGCACGGGCACCTCGCCCATCTTGTCGGCCAGGTACTCGACACTGGAGCCGACGCGCTTCTGCACCTTCGACCGCCGGGGGTCGTCCGCGAACAGTTTCCCGGCCGCGTGCGGGGAATCCAGGTACTCGCGGCACGCCCGCTGATACAGCTTGCCGAGCTCGGCCCGCTGCCCGGGATCGGTGATCACGAGCCAGTGCCAGCGCTGCGTGTTCGACCCGCTCGGCGCCT
Source organism: Amycolatopsis sp. NPDC043889 (assembly GCF_056435645.1). NCBI lineage: Bacteria > Bacillati > Actinomycetota > Actinomycetes > Pseudonocardiales > Pseudonocardiaceae > Amycolatopsis > Amycolatopsis sp. NPDC043889. The sequence goes on along the minus strand of NZ_JBWKEC010000001.1, from coordinate 154,551 downwards.
GCAGCGCCACCTGGAGGGCGTGTTTGACCAGTTCGAGTGGCACCGGCCGGGTCAGGTCCAGTCGTTTGCGGACGGTCCGGGTGGTCGTCAGCAGCTCTTCGGGCGTCATCCGGCGATTATGTCGTTATGATCCGCTGGTGGGGAGGCCGCCGCGCGAACGAGGGATGGGCACTTTGCTCAGGCACGTCCTCGAAGTGACCGAGGCGGACGTCGCCGCGTTCTTCGAGGACATCGGGCTGGGGGACTACCGCCCGCGGTTCACGCCGTTCGTCCGCGCGATCGTCACGCACGGGCCGCTGCCCATCCGCGACCTCGCCGCCGAAGTCGGCGTGACCCATTCCGCGGCCAGCCAGACGATCGCGCAGATGGCGCGCCAGGACCTCGTCTCGCTTCGGCCCGGTGCCGACGCCCGGCAGCGGATCGTTTCGCTGACCGAGAAGACACGGCGCCTGATGCCGACGCTCGAAGCCGAATGGGCGGCGACCAGCGCCGCGGCCGCGCAGCTGGAAGCCGAACTGCCGTACCCGCTCAGGGAGGTGCTGGTCGCCGCCGTCGAGGCCTTGGAGCGGAAATCGCTCCGGGAACGCATCGCCGAAACGGACGCGGCGCTCAAGCTGGGGCGTCTGCCCGGTCGAGACTGAACACGGCCCAGACGTACTTCCCGCCGGAGCAGAGCTCGTGGCCCCAATCGTCGGACAACGCGTGCACCAGCTGGAGACCGCGGCTGCGCGCCGCCATCGGCGACGGCTCCTTCAGCTTCGGCCGCCCCGATCCGGAATCGAAAACCCGCAGGGTGAGCCTGCCGCCGGAGTATTCGACTTCGAGCCTGTCCGGCTTCTCGCCGTGCTCGAAGGCGTTCGTGACCAGCTCGGAGGTCGCCAGGAGGACATCGTCGACCGCCGGGCCGTCGAGGCCGAAGTCCGCCAGAGTCGCTCGCACCGCCTGCCGCGCGACGGCCGGTGCCGTCACATCGACCGGCAGGGGGAGGGAGACCACCGGCAACGAGCCCTCCGATCGGGTCTTGGACATCGTCATGGTTCCGCACCTCCCCTCACGAGAGACTCCCAGATCCGCTGTTCGCCTCCCAGATACCCACAAGGGCCGTCGACGAATCAGGTCCCGTTCGTGAGTTCGGTCTCGCTCAGACCTTCCCGCAGTTTCTTGAGCGTGGCGGCCAGCAATCTTGACACCTGCATCTGGGAAACACCGACACGGCGGGCGATGTCCGACTGGCTCATCCCGGACCCGAACCGCAGCGCGACGATCTTGCGCTCACGGTCGGGCAGCCGTTCCAGCATCGGCCGCAGCGCCTCGCGCAGCTCCGCCTGGCTCAGGTTGGCGTCGGCCTCGCCGAAGCGGGTGTGCGCCGAGTTCTCCAGGAGGTTGTCCAGCGAGGCTCCGTACCGGCCCTGGCCGGCACGGAGACCCTCGTAGACCTCGTCGATCGGGACGCCGAGATGGGCGGCGATCTCGCTGGGCTTCGGCGCGCGGGAGAGCCGGATCGTCAGCTCTTCGCGCACGGACGAGATGTTCGCGTTCAGCTCCTTGAGGCGCCGGGGCACCCGCACCGACCAGCTGTTGTCGCGGAAGTGGTGCCGCAGCTCGCCGGAGATGGTGGGGACCGCGAAGGCCAGGAAGTCGCTCCCCTGGCCGGGGTCGAACCGGTCGACGGCGTGGATCAGCCCGATCGTCGCGATCTGGACCAGATCCTCCATCGACTCGTCCCGGTTGCGGAACTTGCGCGCCAGATTGCGCGCGAGTTCGAGGTGCGCGCGTACCAGCTCGTCCCGCAGCGCTTCGCGTTCGGGAGCGCCCTGGGGCAGCGCGCACATGCGCTCGAACAGGGCCGGGACGTCCGCGCCGTCTTGCTCGACGGGTTCGGTCACGGCCGGGCCGCCTCGCTCTCCCGGACGAGTTCCACCCTGGACAGGTAGCCGCCGTCGGCCGGGGTGACACTCCGCCGCGCGGACGTCGCCAGCGCGGTGAGCAGCTGCCAGGACAGACCGGTCTCGTCGTCGGGTTCCGGGGAGTCCGAAAGCACCGAGACGGTCACCTCGATCCGCCCGTCCTTCCACGAGAAAACGCAGTTCAGGTGCCCGTCGGCGGCCGAGGGGAGCAGCATGGAGCACGCCTCGTCCACCGCCATCCGGAGGTCTTCGACGGCGTCCAGGTCGAAGTCCTGGCGCATCGCGATGTCCGCGACGATCGTCCGGAGAGTCGGTACCACGTGCGGTACCGCGGCCGTGCGTACCTCGATGAGTTGAGCGCCCTCCCCGCTGGGCGGGGTGTTGTCCACCACGTGTGTTCCTCTCTCGAGCTGCGCTGCCGATCGGTCAGATGCCCTGGGTGTGAGCAAACCAAACCCACGTTTGAGCCGCGCAGGGGGCGGGCATGTAACCGGCGACAAACGATCTCCTGGGAAGGCGGGGACCGACATGGCTGACGTGAGCCGGCTGCCGAACGTGGTGGCGGAAGAGTGGGATTGGCAGCTCCATGGGTCGTGCCGAGGCGCCGACAGCAGCTTGTTCTTCCACACGGACAACGAGCGTGGTTCGGCCCGCGAGCGGCGCGAATCGCGGGCCAAGGCCATCTGCCACACCTGCCCCGTGCTGGCGCAGTGCCGCAAGCACGCGCTCTCGGTGCAGGAGCCGTACGGCATCTGGGGTGGACTGGGCGAGATCGAGCGCCGCGAGCTGTTCCTCCGCGAGCGCCGCGCCGAGCGCAAGGCCTTGACCGCGCATTGAGCGCGTCCCGGGCACCGGTCGGCGACGCGCGCGACGGCGATCGTGGCGCCCCGTCCGTACTGGGTTAGGGTTGGGACTGTCGTTGCGGGGACAGCCACGCCTACCCGCCGAAGAAGAGCGTGCGTCCGTGTCCGGACTGGGCGCGGCCGTCGCTTGAGACCACAGGCGCGTTCCGGCGCTGAGCGTCGGTTCTCACCTGATGAGGAGAATGTGCATGCCCGCAGCGGACCAGAACACCACGCCGCCCGGTTTCAGCATCACGCTGGACGCCGACGCGTCTGAACCGCGTGTGGTGGTCACCGGTGAGCTCGACCTGCTGACGAGCCCGCAGCTTCAGGAAACCCTCGGGGCCCTGATCACCGACAAACCGTCGGGTCGGGTGGTCGCCGACCTGACCGGCGTGACGTTCTTCGACTCCTCGGCGCTGAACGTGGTGCTCCAGGCACAGCGTCAGGCCGCCGAGAAGGAGGTCGAGCTCGAACTGGTGCCCAGCCCGCAGGTGAGCCGAGTGATCGAGCTCACCGGCGTCGCCGAGCACCTCAGCGTGTCGGAGGAGCCTCCCGCCTGATCCCCCGATACGGTCGTGGGCTCGTGATCCGCGACACCTGGGGGCAGCACGATGATGGGGCGGACGCATGCCCTGACCGGATGGTGCGCGGGCCTCGCGCTCGCACCCGCGGTCGGGGCGGGCACGGTGCACCAGGCGGTCGTGTTCGCCGCGACCACGGCCGGATTCGCTCTCCTGCCCGATCTGGACCATCCGGGCGCTCGCGCGTCAAAGCTGCTCGGCTGGTTCACCGGCGCGATCTCCTGGCTGCTTCGCCGGGTTTCGGCGGCTCTCTACGCGCTGACCAAGGGACCGCGCGACGAGAAGGTCACCGGTAAGCACCGGCACCTCTCGCACACCGTCCTGTTCGCCGTCGGCCTCGGCTTCCTGACCTCCTGGGGTACCGCCGAGGGCGGACCATGGGCCGTGTTCGGTGTCGTCGTCCTCGGCCTGCTGCTCGCGGAAGGCGCGCTCGGCGACTGGCTCCTGCCGGTCAGCGGCGCCGCGGTCGGTTGGTGGGTGTGGACCGCCCCACCGGACAAGGCGGCGCAACTGGCGGAGATCTCCGGCTGGCTCGGCATCGCCGTCGCGGCCGGGTGTTTCGTGCACTGCCTCGGGGACGCGCTGACCGAGTCCGGCTGTCCGTTCCTGTTCCCGATCCCGATCGCGGGCGAGACCTGGTACGAGATCCGGCCGCCGAAGCCGCTGCGGTTCCGCACCGGCAAGAAGGTGGAGAACCGGCTGATCTTCCCGGTGTTCGCGGTCGCCGCGGTGGTGCTGATCCCGGGTGTCTGGGAGTACCTCTTCACCACGGTCCAAGGACTGCTCACACCGGACGGGACGCAGACCGCGGTCCACTGAGCTGTGCCCTGGGCCGACCGCTCTCCTTCACCTTCGCGACCCGGCCGCCGGTGCCGCGCCCAGAGCCCGGCGAGTAGTGAAGGCCTCCTTGCCTACCTTGAGGGTAGGCAAGGAGGCCTTCACGGAATGCCCTCGTCACCGGCGGCGTTGAATCGGAACGCCGGACCCGGTTGAGGAGGGGGAACAGTGGACAAGCCCGTGCTGCGCGCCGACGCGCGCCGCAACCGAGCGAAGGTGCTCGCGGCCGCCGAAGAGGCCTTCGCCGTCGACGGCCTCGCCGTCCCCCTCGACGAGATCGCCCGGATCGCCGGCGTCGGCGCGGGCACCGTCTACCGGCATTTCCCCAGCAAGGAAGCGCTCTTCCAAGCCGTCGTCGTGGACCGGCTCGAACAGTTCGCGCGGGAAGCACGCGAACTGCTGACCGCCGAAGACCCCGGCGAAGCGTTCTTCGACTTCTTCAAACGCGTCGTCCAGCAGGCGTCGCGCAACCGGGCACTCTGCGACGCGCTCGCCGAGACGACCGGGCTGGGTTTCAAGGCGAGCGCGGGCGACGAGTTCCGCTCGGCGACGCAGGCGCTGCTGGCGCGGGCACAGGCCGCGGGCGCGGTGCGCGAGGACATCGACGGCGACGATCTGCGCGCCCTGATCGCCGGTTGCCTCGCCGCCGAACGGTACTCACTCGAAGAGCGGCATCTCGTGCGGATCATTGTCGACGGATTGCGCACGCTGCGTAACAAAACGTAAGATCAACGCGAGAAGTCCTCGTACCTGCGCTTCGCGTGGCGAGGGGGTGCCGGATGTTCGGTCAGGGTCCCACCACCGGTCCCGTCACGGTCGCGGCCATCGCCGGCCTCGCGACCGGGCTGCTCGTCGCCGCCCTCCTGGTGGCAAGCCGCGAGCCGCAGCGCCGCGTGTACGAAACCGGCACGACCCCGTCCCCGGCCACGACCTCCCGTTCGGTCGGGCCGGTCACGGTCACCGTGCCGGGCAGCGCCCCGGAACCGCTCGTCATCACCCGCACCAACACACCGGCGCCGCGCACGGTGACCAGGACCGTGACGCCTTCACTCACCTCGACGGCACTTCCGACCAGTACGACCACGGGGTTCCGAAGCGACTGATGCAACCAGGGCGGCCTTCGCCTCGTCTGCCCGGTATGCGGCGACTTCCCGTTTTCCTGCTCCTGCTCGCGACCTTGACCGCGTGCGATTCCGGTGAGAAGGCCTGCCCGGCCATCGGCCTGGCGGAGGGGATCTCCCTCGACATCCCGCCGGAAGTGGCCGCCGGTATCACCCGCGTGTCGCTGGAGTTGTGCTGGGCGGGTGACTGTGTGACCGAGTCCGCGCCCGGTGGCGAGCACGTCTTCATCCCGACCCGGGGCTTGCCGACCACGCCGGTCCGGACCACGGTGACCCTCGACGACGGGAAACCCCACGTACTCGACGTGACGCCGGTGATCGCCTATCCGGCGGGCGAGGCGTGCGGAGGCGGCGTGCCGACCGCGAAACTGGTCGCGACACCCGGCGGCGAAGTACGGCAAGTACCGTGAAGGCCGCCCGCCCCGACGGACGGCCTTCACGGTTTCCCCTGTGGCTAGCCGACGTCGCGACGCCGCCAGCCCATGAGCCCGGCCACGAGCGCGACCACGGCGACCGCGGTCAGCCAGACCAGCGGTGTCGCGGTGAACTCCGCGGCGGGCAGTTTCGGAACGTGCGAGAACGGTGAGGCGTCCACGACCGCCTGCGGCAGGTCCAGCACCGGGCCGAACAGGCTGAGCAGCAACGCCAGCCCGGCGATCGCCCACGCCGCCGTCGAGAACTTCGGCGCCAGGCCGAAGAGCGTCACGGCGAGGCCGGTGATCACCCACACCGCCGGAAGCTGCGCCAGCGAAGCGACCACCATGTCCCCGACCGAGTCGGAGACACCGCCGGCCCGCATGCCGTTCGACAGTCCCAAAAGGACACCGCTGACGACCATCATCAGCGCCGTGCCGCCGAACGTGAACACGAGATGGCTTCCCAGCAGCCGCATCCTGCCCACGCTCGTCGCGAGCAGTGGCTCGACCCGAACGGCGGTCTCCTCGGCGCGGAGCCGCAACGCGGACTGCACGCCGTAGAGCGCGATGACCATGGCGAACAGGCCGGTCATCGCCGCCATGAAGGCGTCGATCAGCCCGTCCGTGCCGCCGAGGCGCTGGAAGATCTCCTTCGCTTGCCGGCTTTCCCCGACGACGTCGCCGATACCGCTCGCCACCGAGCCGAACACCGCGGCGCAGAACGCCGTGCCGATCAGCCAGCCGATCAACGGGCCCCGGTGCAGCCGCCACGCCAGCGCGAACGGGCTGCGCAGCGACGCCGCCGCCTCGGCGGGCCCGGGACGCGGCGGGATGATGCCGGTGCCGACGTCGCGCCGCGGGAGCAGCGCGTACCCGGCGGCGCCGACGACCACGGTCGCGGCCAGCGGCAGCAGGAACACCCACCAGCGCTCGTCGGCGAACGGCCGGATCTGCTGCGCCCACCCGATCGGGGAAAGCCAGGAGACCCAGGTCGCGTCCGAGGTCGAGTCGCCGACGGCGCGCAGCAGGAACGCGACCCCGACCGCGGTGGCGCCGATCCCGTTGGCCGTCCTCGAATACTCGGCGACCTGGACGGCCACCGCCGCGATCGCCGTGAAGACCAGCCCGGTCGCCGTGGTGGCGGCGCCGAGCGCGAGCGAGCCGCCGACGGGCAGCTTCGCGCCGATCATCAGCCCGGTCTCGACGAGTCCGATGAGGACACTCGCGCCGGCGGACACCAGCACGCCCGCGGTCAGCAGGGCGTATCGGCCGACCACCGCGGAGGCCAGCAGTTCCGCGCGGCCGGAGTCCTCCTCGGCGCGGGTGTGCCGGGTGACGGTGAAGACCGCCATCAGCCCGGCGACCAGGGCGAGGAACCCGCCGAGCCGCCAAGCGGTGAACCCGCCCGCGGTCGAGAGGTCGAAGGCCGGGCCGTAGATCAGCGAAAGGGACGGGTTCGCGCCCATGCTCGCGGTGAGCCCGGCCCGTTCGGCGGCCGTCGGGTACAGGGTTTCGAACGTCCCCGAGGAGGTCGAAGGCATGATCCCGAGCAGGACGATCCAGATCGGCAGGACGATCCGGTCCCGCCGCAGCGCCAGCCTGGTCAGCTGCCAAGTGCCGACGAGTCCGTGGACGGCACCCGAGACCGCGGGACGGTCCAGCGTCGCGGTCATTTCGCGCTCGCTTCGGTGGTGTAGTGACGGAGGAAGAGCTCTTCGAGCGTCGGCGGCTGGCTGGTCAGGCTGCGGACACCGACCTGGGTGAGCTGCCGCAGCGCTTCGTCGAGAGAGCGGGTTTCGACATCGAAGCGGACCCGGTTGCCCTCGACCTTGAGGTCGTGGATGTTCTGAAGTTTCGTCAGCCCGTTCGGCGGGCCGGCCAGCTCGGCCGAGATCGACGTCCTGGTGAGGTGCCGGAGCTCGGCCAGCGTGCCGGTCTCGACGGTGTGCCCGTTGCGGATGATGCTGACCTTGTCGCAGAGCGCCTCGACCTCGGCGAGGATGTGGCTCGACAGCAGCACCGTGCGGCCCTGCTCGCGTTCCTCCTGGATCGCGTACTGGAAGGTGGCCTCCATCAGCGGGTCGAGGCCCGAGGTCGGCTCGTCCAGGATCAGCAGGTCCACATGCGAGGCCAGCGCGGCCACGATCGCGACCTTCTGCCGGTTGCCCTTGGAGTAGGTGCGCCCCTTCTTCCTGGGGTCGAGGTCGAACCGCTCGATCAGATCCTTGCGGCGGCGCTGATCGAGCCCGCCCCGCAGCCGCCCCAGCAGATCGATCACCTCGCCGCCGGACAGGTTGGGCCAGAGGTTCACGTCGCCGGGGACGTAGGCGAGGCGCCGGTGCAGGCTCGCCGCGTCCTTCCAGGGATCGCCGCCGAGCAGGCGGACGTCGCCCGAGTCCGCATGGAGCAGGCCGAGCAGGACCCGGACGGTGGTCGACTTCCCCGCGCCGTTCGGGCCGAGGAAGCCGTGCACCTCCCCAACGGGTACCTGCAGGTCAAGGCCGTCCAAAGCCTTGGTCCGGCCGAAGGATTTGTGGAGGCCGGAGATGGAGATGGCGTTTTCCATGCGGCTGAATGTACAGTGATTTCACGAAGTTGTGAAGTTAAGAAACCATATGGATGGTGTGATCACTCTGGGGACGTAGGAGAGGATGTGCTCATGACGACGACGCCTGAGAGTGCTTCGAGCACCCAGAGAGACGAGGACGCCGTCCGCCGTTACGTGGAGCATCTGGGCCTCACGCTCTCCCAGATCGGGATGCAGAGGATGCCCGCCAGGGTGTTCGCCGCGCTGATGACAACCGACGCCGGCCGCCTCACCGCGGCCGAGCTGGCCGACCAGCTCTCGGTGAGCCCCGCCGCGATCTCGGGAGCCGTGCGGTACCTGGAGCAGATCGGGCTGGTCGCGAAGGAACGCGAACCCGGCTCGCGCCGCGACCACTACCGGCTCTTCGACGACCTCTGGTACGCCACCTTCATGAAGCGCGACCGCATGATCACCATGTGGCGCGACGCGGCCGACGAGGGCGTTTCGGCGCTGGGCGAGGACACGCCGGCGGGCGAGCGGGTCGCCGAGATGCGCGACTTCCTGAGCTTCATGATCAAGGAGCTCAACGACATGTACGCGAAGTGGCACGAGACGCGGGCCGAAAAGGGCAAGTAGGGCGCGCAGGCGCGGATGGTCGTTCGGTACAGGTGGTCGTGAGTGGCGATTCGGGTTCTAACCCGAATCGCCACTCACGACCAACGCGACCACCAGCGTGCCCGCCAGCCTCTCCGCCCACTGGTCCAGTTCTTCGGGGGACGGCTCGCGGTCGTCGAAGGACGCCAGGAACGCGTACTGGAAACAGGCCCCGAGCAGCAGCGACGCCGCCGCGTCCAGATCCGCGTCCTCGCGAACCCTGCCGAGCCGGACCTCCTCGCCCAAGTACGCGGAGACGCGCACCAGCGGGACGTCCGGCCCGCTCGCCCGGCTCATGACCCGGTCCCGATGGGTCGCGAGCAGTTCCCGCGAGGAGAACAGCGACACCGCGATCGGGAAGCTCTCCAGATAGAACGACAGCGTGATCCGCGCCAGCCGGGCGAGATTCTCCGCGAGCGGTGTGTCCGCCGCGGAGCTCATCAGCTCGTCCAGGGTCGTCCCGAGCGCGGGCAGCCGCTCGGTGAGCACGCTCATGAAGATCTCGGTCTTGTCCTTGAAATGCTTGTACAGCAACGCCTCGGAGTAGCCCGCCGCCCGTGCGATGGCCTTTGTCGTGGCGTGCGCGTAGCCCTGCTCGCGCATCACCTTCGCCGCCGCGGCGACGATCTCCTCGCGGCTTCCCATGTTCGCTCCTGAGGGCTTCTCAGCGTTCGCTCGACAAGTGGTTAGTGAACACTCACCATAGTGGGTGAGTGTTCACTAACCCAGGAAGGCGTGACCATGAAGCTCACTGTTCTCGGTGCCACGGGCGGGGTCGGCTCCGAAGTCGTCAAGCAGGCGCTGGCCGCGGGGCACCACGTCACGGCGGTCGTCCGCGACCCGTCCCGCCTGAACGCCGAAGGTGAACTGCTGGAGGTCGTCATCGCCCGGCTGTCCGAGCACGGCGCGCTGACCGAGGCGGTGTCCGGGCGCGACGTGGTGATCTCCGCCCTCGGCGCCCGCGACCGCAACCCGACGACCATCGTCACCGACGGGGCGCACGCCGCGGTCGCCGCGCTCGGATCGGCGGGCACGCGGAGGCTGCTCCTGGTGAGCGCCAGCGGCCCGTTCGTCGACGGCGACGCCTTCTTCACCAGGAACGTCGTCAAGCCGATCCTGGGCAGGGTCCTCCGGCACGCCTTCGCGGACATGGTCGCCGCCGAGCGGATCGTGCGCGCGAGCGACCTCGACTGGACGATCGTGCGCCCGCCGCGCCTGCTGAACGGGCCGCACACCGGCGCGATCGCCGCCCGCACCGACGGCAACGTCCGCGGGAGCTACAGCATCAACCGCGCCGACGTCGCCGACTACCTGCTCCGCGCGGCCGCGGACGATTCGCTCGTCCGTCAGACGGTCTCGATCGCCCAGGGCTGATTCCGCGTTTCGTCCTCCGGATGCGGTTGTCGCATGCGCAACGATCGCGTTCAGAGGACGAAACGCGGAAGTAGAGTCGCGGGGTGATCAGCCGTGCGGTGGTGCTCGCCCCGATCCTGCTCGCGCAAGCCGTCCGGGTGCGCCGTACGACGCCAAGGCTGCCCGGTGCCGCGGGGCCGGTCACCGGCCTCGTGAAGGGCGGCGGCCGCCCGGTGCGGCTCGCGGTGCTCGGCGAGTCCACCGTGGACGGCGTCGGCGCGGCCACCCACGCCGAGGCGCTGACCGGACGGCTCGCGGACGAACTCGCGCGGGACGGCGGCGCGGTCGCCTGGCAGGCACTCGGCAAGACCGGCGCCAACGCGCGCGTGGCGCGCGAGGAGCTGCTGCCGCTGCTCGAACCCGCCGACCTCGTGGTGATCGCGCTGGGTGTCAACGACACGATCGAACTGCATTCGGCCACCCGCTACCGGCGTGACCTGCTCGACCTCGTCGTCGCCGTGCGGCGCCGGGTGGGCCGGGTCCCGGTGGTGCTCGCGGGCGTGCCGCCGATGGGCCGGTTCCCGTCGCTGCCGCGTCCGCTGCGGGACGTCCTCGGCGCGCGGTCGGCCGTCCTCGACGCCGCGGCCGCGCGGCTGGCGCTGCTGCCCGGCGTCGTCCACGTCCCGATGCCCGCCGCGATGCTGGACCCGGCGACCTTCGCCGAGGACCGTTTCCACCCCGGCCCCGAGGGCTACCGGCGCTGGGCCGAACAACTCGCGGACGTGAGCCGACGGCTACTCAGCGACACCATTTCCGGGTAAAAACGCTGATCGGGTCACCCGCCTGCCACAGATTAAGAAATTTCCGCGAAAAAACTGGCTCTGCGTGTATCTGGTGGCAGCCTCATTGCGTCCTATGGAGCAGTCGAGGAAATGAGGGACACCCGATGACGACCGAGACCCACACCGCGCCCGACGCCGACGAGGCCACGGCCACCGAAGACCTCGAAGAGACGACCCCGAAGCCGAAGCCGATCACGGCGCCGGTCCCGCCCCGTCCCGGCACCAGCCCGGACGGCAACTGGGAGCCGAACGGCACCAACCCGCCGGTGAACTGAACCAACACAGACAGGTGATGTCCGGAGGCCGAGGGGGCCTCCGGGCATCACCTCCGGGTGCTCCCTTCGGGGGAGGGGGGACGCCCGGACGCGGGCCCGTTGGGGAGCGGGCCCGGGGGGAGGGAAAAAGGGCCGGCCGGTGCGCAGTCCACACCTACTCGCGCCGGCCGGTGCCTTTGGTCCTTCACCCCACATCGAGGGGATGACCGAAATTCGACAAAAAAGTTAGTGACTTGATGTATCCCAGAGCCTCTTGCACGCTCCTTCTCCCCGAAGGGCCCGCGATACTGCCAGCGCCGACACGAAGACACGTCCGAAGTGGGGCAGATACGGTGACCGACGTGCAAACGACCGAGGTAGACCCGCCATGGGAAGGACTGACCGGTGCCGACCTGCATGCCGCCTGCATGCGCGCGGCGCGGGCCGGTGACCGCCAGGCGATGGACAGACTTGTGCACGAGCTGACCCCGCTCGTGTGGCATGTCGCGCGCGCGAACGGGCTCGACCGCCTGACCGCCGAGGACGTGGTCCAGACGGTGTGGCTCGCCCTGTTCAGTCAGCTCGAGAAACTCCGTGACCCCAAGGCGCTCGCCGCGTGGCTGATCACCACCACCAGACGCGAAGCACAACATCCTTTCGGCCGCCGCGCCCAGCCTGTCCCGCTGACCGACGAGCTGGCCGAGAGTATGGAGAGCACCCACCCGGCCCCCGAAGAGGAAGCCGTCCGCGCCGACCGGGATCGCCGGGTCTGGCGCGCCTTCCTCCGCCTGCCGCACCGCTGTCAGCAGCTCCTTCGGCTGACCGTGCTCGCCGGGAGGGCCGAATACCAACTGGTCGCCGAAGCACTCCGTATGCCGCGCGGAAGTGTCGGCCCGACCAGGGGCCGTTGCCTCGAATCGATGCGCGACCTGCTGGCCCACGAAGGGGGAAGCCGATGAACGACCTCGGGACGCCGGGGGAGATGACCTCCCCGGGCGATGAGGCCTTGCTCGCCGATATCGGGCGCTTCATGAACGAACTGGACCCGCCACCGGGAGACCTGGTGCAGCGGGTTCAGTTCGCGCTCGCGCTCGAAAACCTCGACGTCGAGGTCGCCCGCTGGGAACGGATGGACGCCACCGCGGGCGTTCGTGGCAGCGACACCGGCACGATCACCTTCACCGTCAGCGACCTGACCGTGATGATCAACCTCACCAAGATCGGCAAGAAACACCGGATCGACGGTTGGCTCGTGCCCGCCGGCGAGTACGGAGTGGAGGTTCGCGTCGCCGAGCACGGCACGAGTTCCACCACCGCCGACGAGGGAGGCCGGTTCGTGCTGGACAACGTCCCCCAGGGCACCACCCAGATCGTGATCCACCTCGGCGACGTGACCTGTCGCCGGACCGTCGTGACCCCGACAGTGGTGCTGTAACCGGACGGCTGTTCCGTTATGCGGCGCGGGTGTGCTCCCATAGTGCGTGTGCCCGCGCAGCTTCCTGTCGTCGATCCCGTAGCCGAGGCCGCGGACCTCCATCGTCAGGCGATGGCCGCCGCCGCCGACCACGGCCCGGGCGCCGCGATCAGGTTGTTGCAGCGCGCTTTGTCGTGCCTCGGGCCGCTGAAGGCAGCCGGGCCGGAACGGCTGGAGATCCGGGTCAGGGTGCTGATCAGCCTCGCCGCGGCCGAGGCCGAGGTCCTGTCCCAAGAGGACGGATTCGCGCGGCTGGACGAGGCGGAGCGAGTGCGGCTTTCGCTGCCGGAAGGCGAAACCCGGCGGCTGCTGCGGTTCACCGTCGTCCTGCAGCGCGCCGTCGTCCTGATGCGGATCGGGAGGTTGGAGGAGGCACTCGCGCTCTACGACGCGGTGCTTCCCAGCCTGGCCGACGAGGTGGAGGACCACAGCCTGCTCCTGACCCGGAACATGATGAACCGGGCGTGGCTGCATCTCCAGATGACCAATCCCGACGGCGCCTACCAGGATCTGAGCGGCGCGCTGGACATCGCGGTGAAGTACGGCCATCGCCGCCTCGAAGGGAAGATCCGGCACAACCTGGGTGATCACGCCCAGTTGCTCGGCGACATCCCCGAAGCGCTCCGGCACTACGAACAGGCGGCCTCGATCTTCGTCACCGACGGTCCCGGCTCGCTGCCGCTCGTTCGGCTCGACCAGGCGAAGGCCCTGCTCACCGCCGGGCTCGCCGAGGAAGCGGCGCGACACCTCGACGAGGCGATCCCCGAACTCCGGGACAACGGTGCGCGCCATCTCGTCGCGGAAGCGGAGGTCGCGCGGGCCGGGGCCGCCATCCTCGAGGGTGACCACGTTCTCGCGAAGAAGCTCGCGACGTCCGCACGGCGGAGCTTCCTGCGGCGTGGCAACGGCCGGTGGGCGGAGATCGCCGAGTTGACCCGGCTCCGCGCGGACGCGGTGAAGGTACTGGCGGACCGGGAAAAGAAGCCGTCCGCGAAACTGCCGGAGCGGCTGGCCGATCTCGCCATCCGGCTGGCCGGGCTCGGTCTGCGCGACGAAGCGGGCGCGGCCAGGATGTTCGCGGTGCGGCTGCTGATCCGTCGCGAAGAGACGGTCGCCGCGCAGGAACTCCTGGCGCAGGTACCGAAACCTCGGCAGACCACGCCGATCGACCACCGGATGCAGCTGCGGCTGTGCCGGGCCGAACTCGCGGTGGCGTCGCATCGGCCGCGTTCGGCGCTCGCGCAGGCGCGGGCAGGGTTGGCGGAACTCGGGCAGATCCGCGACCGCATGGGCGGGCTCGACCTTGTCTGCGGGACGGCGGCGCACGGCGAGGAGCTGGGCAAACTCGCGCTCACGCTGGTGCTCAAGAAGGCGAGGCGCAGCGGCGCCGGGGCGAAGAGCCTGTTCGCGTGGCTCGAACGCACGCGCGCGCAGGTGTACCGCTACGAACCGTTGCCGGTCATCGAGGATCCCGCGCTCGCCCGGCACATCAACGAAATGCGGCACTTGCAGGGGACGATCCAGGCGCGGCGGTCGTCCGGCGAACCGGTCGGGAAACTCGAGGAGCGCTACGACCGTTTGCAGCGGGAGGCGACGCGGCTCGGGTGGTACACCAGCCAATGGGGTCGGCCGCGCCCGGTCTCGGCACCCGAAGAGGTGGTGGAGCGGCTCGGCGATCGCGTGCTGGTCAGCCTGATGGGGTATCGCGACACCTTGTACGCGGTGGTCGTCGACCGCGGCCGGTTCCGGCTGCTGAAGCTGGGGCCGCTCGCGGAGATCGTCGAGACCGCGCGGCAGTTGCACGCGGACCTCGACGCGCTGGCACCGGACAACCTGCCCGCCCCGCTGGTCGAGGTCGTCACCGGTTCCGCGCGGCGCCGGGCGGACAAACTGGACAAGCTGATCTCGGCGTCGCTGGCGAAGACGCTGGAGAACCGCGAGCTGATCATCGTGCCGATCGGCTCGCTGTACGCGTTGCCGTGGGGTGCTTTGCCGTCACTGCACGGACATCCGGTGTCGATCGCGCCGTCGGCGACCGCATGGGTGACCGCGTCCGGGAGGCGGAGCTCCGGCCCGGTTCTGCTCGCCGGCGGGCCTGGGGTGCCGGGTTCGGTCGGTGAGGTGCGGAACCTGCGGACCGTGTACCCGCAGGCCCGCCTCGTCGACGGGAAGGACGCGACCAGCGACGCCGTACTGTCCGCTTTGGACGGTTCCGGGATGGCGCATCTGGTCGCGCACGGCGCGCACGAACCGGCGAACGCGCTGTTCTCGCGGCTGGAGCTCGTCGACGGCCCGTTGTACGCGCACGAAACCGCCCGGCTCGCGAAGCCGCCGGAACGGGTGGTGCTGGCCGCGTGCGAACTCGCGATGAGTCATATCCGGCCCGGCGAGGAGGCGCTCGGTTTCGCCGGGACGCTGCTCGCCAGTGGTTCGCGGACGGTCATCGGCGCGATCGCGCGAGTCGGCGACAAGGCCGCCGCCGCCGCGATGTCCGACCTGCACCGGCGGTTGGCTTCGGGGACCGCGCCCGCTTTGGCGCTCGCGGAAGCGACCGCCGCCGATCCGTTGCGGCGCCCCTTCCTGTGCCTGGGCGCGGGCTGAAGGGACTTTCGCCGCGTCCTATGCGGCTTTGGCGTCCTTCAGTTCCCCACAGGAGTTGTCCACAACCATCGCCCCCTGTGGACAACTCAGCCGAGCGGCCCTTTCCGTACCCCATCGCCGGTAGACTGGACTCGGGGTCGCCCCCCTTGGGAAGGGCGGGGGGTGGGGTCAGGCGCGTTCCGCGTGTTTCACCAGGCGAGTGGCCAGGATCGAGATCACGGTGCGCAGGGCCGTGCGGACGGCGGCGCCGGTGCCGGGCAGCGGTTCGGTGAACCGGCCGGCCCAGCGCAGATCCGTACCGCCGGAAGCGTTCGGCGTGAACGAGACTTCGGCGCGATAGTCCTTGAGCGGTGCGAGACCCGCGAAGCCGTAGACGTGCTTTCGGTCCTGTTCGTACTCCAGCGTCTCTTCGTGGAGATACACCGGCCACAGCCCGACGGCCCGGACTGCGCCCACTCCGTCCGCGTCCGGCTTCCGCGCCCAGCGCGAGTGGAACACCACCGGCTTCGCCCATTCCGACCACCGGGAACCGTCGGCCTCCAGAGCGAACAGCGAAGCGGGCGAGGCGCTGCTCGTCCGGTTGACCTCGAAGGAGTACGTCTTGCCCATGTGGCGACGATAACCGCTCCGGCCGCCACGGATAAGTCAAGATAGGGGCGTGAGCACGACGCGCCGCGAGATCGCCACACCACATTGGCTGGTGCAGCTGCTCCGCAGCACACCGGTTCCCATTCCGTGGAACATGGTCGCCCGCGCCGTCCTCGCCCTCGCCGTACCGCTGGCCGTCGGTTACGCGCTCGGCGACATCGCCGTCGGCGCGCTCATCTCCACCGGCGCCCTGCCCACCGTCCTTTCGGAATCCGCCGGCCCGTACCGCTACCGTGCCCGGCGGCTCGGCGGCGCCACCGCGGCCGCCGTCCTCGGCTACTTCGCCGGGTTGATCACGGGCGGCATCCCGGCCGCGTCCATCCCGGTCGTCGTCGGGGTCGCGGCGGTGTCCGCGCTGATCAGCGCGGCGGGCAGCAACGCGTCGGTCGCCGGGCTCCAGATGTTCGTCTTCTGCGTGCTCGGCACCGGCCAGCACGTCACCGGCCTGCGCGTCGAAGTCCTTCTCGGCTACTTCTGCGTCGGCGCCGCCTGGAGCCTGCTCGTCGCGCTCGCCACCTGGACCTTCCGCGCCACCAGCCCCGAACGCGGCGCCGTCGCGCACGTCTACGTCGAACTCGCCGCGATGCTGTCCGCGACCGACGAAGCCACCTCCCGCGTCGCGCGCCACCAGCTCACGACCGCGATGAACACCGCGTACGACCGGCTGCTCACCGCGCGATCCTGGCTGTCGGGCCGCGACGCCACCTACCGCCAGCTGCTCAACCTGCTCTCGGCCAGCACCCCCGCCGTCGAGGCGTCCGTCGCGATGGTCAACGCCGGCCGCCGCGCCCCGGAAGACGTGATCGACCACTTCATCGCGACCTCGGCGGCCGTACTCGCGAACCAAGAACTGCCGGAGCCGCCCGAAGCGCCCGAAGGCGCCGACCCGGTCCTCGCCGCGCTCTACGCCGGACTCGCCCGGATAGGCAAGGGCGACAACCGGAAACGGCGCGAGATCCAGCCGTGGCACAAACGCCTCCGCGGCTGGGCGGGGTCGCTCATCTCCGGCCCGCTCACCTGGTTCGCCGCTCTCCGCCTCACGTTGTGCGTCGCGATCGCCGAAGTCGTCGCGCTGCTCGTCCCGTTCGAACGGTCCTACTGGATCACGCTCACCGTCGGCATCGTCCTCAAACCCGACTTCGGCTCGGTGTTCGGCCGCGCCGTGCTGCGCGGTATCGGCACGGTGATCGGCGTGGGCATCGGCGCGGCCGTACTCGCCGCGGGCGGCGAAGGCTGGCTGCTGGTCCTGCTGATCGCCGTGTTCGCGGGCGGCGTCGCGGTCGGCAAGGTCCGCAACTACGGCATCCTCAGCGCCTTCGTGACGCCGTTGATCATCCTGCAGATGGATCTCGCCAGCACCGGAAGCTGGGACGTCGTGCTCGCGCGGCTCGTCGACACCGTGCTCGGCTGCGCGATCGTCCTGATCTTCGGCTACCTGCTCTGGCCGGGCAGCCGGCGGCCGCAGGTCGGCGGACGGCTCGCCGACAGCCTCGACAGCCTGGTGAAATACGTCGACAAGGGGCTCGTGCTCGCGCCGTCGGGCGAAGCGCGATTGGAACGTTCCCGCGCCCGTCGCCGCGCCTACCGCGCACTGGCCGACCTGCGGACCGCGTTCCAGCAGGTCGTCGTCGAACCCTCGGCAGCCGGGCGGCAGGCCGTCGCCTGGTGGCCGGTGATCGCCGGGCTCGAACGCGTCGCCGACGCCGTCACCGAGGTCGGCGTCACCCTCGGCCGCGGCGCCCCTGCCCCGGCCGATGCCGACATCGCCCTCCTGACGGCCGCCCTCACCGAACTCGCGGCCGCCGTCCGCGAAGAACGGGAACCGGCGGAGATGCCGATGCCCGACAACGAGCAGCTGTCCGGCGTCGTCGACCAGATCGGCGCCGCCTTCGACGCCGTGCGCGGCCCGGACCTCGTCGAACGCGCGCCGCTGCGGCTGGTACGGCGGTTCCTGCCCTACCACCGCCGCGCCTGAGCGTCAGCCGAACCGGATGTGCTTGACGCTCGTCCACTTGCGACGCACGAAACCCCGCAGCGCGCCGTCCGTGTTCGGGGCGAGGGGCAGCCCGGCCGACGCGGCGATCCGATCGGCGACCCGCGCGACGGCGAGCGTGTCCGTGTGGATGTGTTCGCCGAACTCCGCACCGCTCAGCCGGTCCAGGCAGAGGTCGAGCTTCGACACCGCGAAACTCTCGCGCTTCGGCGGCCTCCCCTTCCGCCGTACGGAATGGACGATGCCGCGTTCGCTCAGCCGTCGCAGCACGGTTTCGCGTTCGGCCAGCAGCGCGAAGTGCCGGACGTCGTGCCCGCGGTCGGCCAGCCTGCCGACGATCTCCTCGAAGTACCGGGGCTCCACCAGCGTCATCGGCACGATCACCGGACCGTCCTGTTTGCCGAGTACCAGGTCGAGCACCTCGAAAACGCCCTGGCGCCAGGCGGCGAGGTCCTGGAAGTCGCCGCGCAGCCGTGGCGGCATCATCCGGTGCAGGCCGAAACCCGCGACCTCGGGATCGGACAGGACGCTGCCGGGCAGCCGCCGGTGCAGTTCGTGCGCGGTCTGCGTCTTGCCGCCGCCGAACGGGCCGTTGATCCAGACGAGCATGCCGCCGACCCTAGCCACGCGACCACCCGTACGGGGGAGGGTGAGCATCATCTCGAACTAATGTTCGAGTTTTCACGCATAATCGACGCATGCTCGACACTGGTGACACGCTGCCGCCGGGGCCGCGTCACCTGCACATGGTCCGGCCCAACCAGCCCGTTTGGGTCGATCTCAAGCTGGTGTACCCCGTCGGCGCGGTGAAGACCCGCCTGCCCGACGGCCTGGATCTGACCGGCACCGTCCCCGGGCTGCTGGGGATGTGGCGGGCGACGACGACGGGGCACTGGGTCGGCTGGGTCACCTTCCAGCTCGGTCCGGTCGGCCGGGGCGGCACGACGCATTCGCAGTGGGTGCTGGCCGAGGCGCTGCGGCCGCGCGAGGAGCGGAACACGTGGTCGGGCAGCTTCCCCTCCGAGCGGAGGCGATGATCGTCCCGTCTCATGGACGGTGTTGACCGCACGCCGGATCGCGCCCACGATGGCCCCGTGTCCGTCCACTGGGAGTCCGCGCCGACGCGTTCGGCCGGCGAAGGCGTTGCCGCATTGCTCCTGCGCCGTGGACGTTTGGGCTCTCCGCCCGCGTAGCTCCTCATCTCGCCAAGTCGTCCGACGGTGAATCCAGGGAGCCTCCATGTCCATCGAACTGCCCGACAGTGTCCGCCTCCGCCCCGCGACCGTCCCCGACGGCGGGATCCTCGAAGGGCCGAGGCTGCTGCGGCGCCTGCCGGAAGGCGTCGAAGAACGCCCGTACGAGCTTTTCGCGCTGCGCCCGCTGGGGCGGGTGATCGGTGCCGAGATCGGCGGCGTCGACCTGGCCCGGCCGCTGACGCCCGCCCTCCACGCCGAGCTGAATCGCGCGTTGCTGGAGTGGAAGGTGTTGTTCTTCCGCGACCAGGACATCACTTCGGCGCATCAGCGCGCCTTCGCCGCCAACTGGGGTGAACTGGAGACGAACCCGTTCATCCCGAAAGGGGAGACCGCGGACACCACCCGGTTCACCCGCTCGGCGACCATGCCCGCGTTCGAGAACATCTGGCACGTGGACGTCACCTTCCGGCCAGAGCCCGCGCTCGGTTCGGTCCTGCGGCTGATCGAGATCCCGCTGGTCGGCGGCGACACGATGTGGGCCGACATGGCCGCCGCCTACGACAACCTGCCGGAAGACGTCCGCGACCGCGTCGACGGGTTGACCGCGGTGCACGACTTCATCCCCGGCTTCGACCGCTTCTCCGATCCGGAACTGCTGCTGCGCCACCAGGACGCGTTCCCGCCGGTCGAGCATCCGGTCGTCCGCACGCATCCGGAAACCGGGCGGCGCACCCTCTTCGTGAACCAGGCGTTCACGACGCACATCGTCGGCATGGACCGCGACGAGAGCGACAGGCTCCTGCGGTACCTGTTCAGCCGGGCGCATATCCCGGAGTTCCAGGTGCGCTTCAGCTGGCGGCCGGGTTCGGTGGCCTTCTGGGACAACCGCGCCACCCAGCACTACGCCGTCAACGACTACCACCCGTACGCGCGCGTGGCCGAACGCGTCGCCATCGTGGGCGACCGGCCGTTCTGAGCGTCCCCACGACGGGTGATCGCGGGGCGTGTTCGCCGGTGCCTGTGTGACGATGTGACCATGGGCATCAACTTCGATGAATTGAAGAACAAGGCCACCGACGCTCTCCGCGAGCACAACGACAAGATCGAGGGCGGCCTGGACAAGGCGGCGGACTTCGCGAAGTCGAAGTTCTCCGGTCACGATTCGCAGATCGACTCCGGGGTCGAGAAGGCGAAGGGCTTCATCAACAAGTTCGACGACACCCCCGACACCCCGCCCCAGCAGGGCCAGTAACCCCTGCGCATTTCGTCCTCTGAATGCGGTAGTTGCGTGTGCAAGGACCGCGTTCAGAGGACGAAACGCGTCAGGAGACCTCGCCGATCGCGGTGTCGCCCTCGATCGCGGTGATCCGGCCGCCGCGCTCGCCGAGCGCGATCAGGCCGTCGCGCGCGTCCGGCGCGCTCAGACTGACCCGAACTCCCGCGCGTTCCGCGTCCTTACTGGCCGCAAACGCTTGCGCGCCCTCATAGCCCGCGTTGACCGTCACCGCGAGGCCGCCCGTCGACGCCAGCGAGCCCCGAGCGGCACCCAGCCGTCCGAGCGCTTCGTCGACGATCGGCAGCAGCGCGTCCCGGTTGCCCTCGGTCATCGCCCGCACCAGCGCCGGGCTCGACCCGGCCACCCGCGTGCCGTCCGTGTAGGACCCGGCGGCCAGCGCCATCGCCAGCGGCCCGCCCTGCGCGCCGATCGTGGCCAGGATGGCCGCGAAGATATGCGGCAGATGCGAGATCCGCGCGACCGTCTCGTCGTGCGAGTCCGACGGCAGCGGCACGACATGCGCGCCGACGTCCAGCACCAGCTGGGCGACGTCCGCCCAAGCGGTCAGATCGGTGTCGTGCTCGACGCCCAGCACCCACGCCGCGCCGCCGAACAGCGCCGGGTTGCTCGCCTTCCAGCCGGAGCTCGCCGTCCCGGCCATCGGGTGCCCGCCGACGAACTTCGCGTACGGCGCGCGACGGCGGACCGAGTCGAGCACCGGGCCCTTCACGCTGGTCACGTCGGTGAGCACGCAGTGCCCGGCGACGCGCGAAACGGTCCGGAGCACTTCCTCGACCGCGGGCAGCGGCACCGCGAGCACGATCATCGCGTCCCGCTCCGCCGCCTTGCCCAGCGCGGCTTCGACCTGTGTCGTCACGTCGAAACCCGCCCTGCTGGCGGCGTCCGCGTCAGCTTCGGAGGTCGTCGCCCCGAACGTGGTGCGGCCGATCGAATGCGCCGCGCGCAGCAGCGAACCACCGATCAACCCGAGCCCGATCACGCATACGTCCCGCACAAGGGTTCATCCTGCCATCTACGAGGCCACTCGTCAGAGAACGGCGGCGAGGCGGGTTCCCTGATCGATGGCGCGTTTGGCGTCCAGTTCGGCCGCGACGTCGGCGCCGCCGATCAGGTGCACCGGCAGTCCGGCCGCGCGCAGGTCGTCCACGAGGTCGCGCACCGGCTCCTGGCCCGCGCAGACGACGACGTTGTCCACATCGAGCACGCGCGGCCGGTCACCGACGGTGATGTGCAGGCCGTCGTCGTCGATCCGGTCGTAGGTGACCCCGGTGAGCTGCTCGACGCGTTTGGCCTTCAGCGCGGCCCGGTGCACCCACCCGCTGGTCTTGCCCAGTCCCGCGCCGATGCCGGACTTCTTGCGTTGCAGGAGGAAGACCTGCCGCGGTGACGGCTCGACCTTCCGCTCGGTCAGCCCGCCCGCCGCCCGCTCGGGATCGGTGACGCCCCATTCGGCCATCCAGGCGTCGAGATCGAGCGCGGGGGAGGTGGTGTGCGTCAGGAACTCGCTGACGTCCACGCCGATCCCGCCCGCGCCGATCACGGCGACCTTGCCGCCTACCGGTTTCCCGTGCCGCACGACGTCCACATAGGACAGAACCTTGGGGTGGTCGATACCGGGGAGCGACGGCACCCTCGGCGTCACGCCGGTGGCCAGCACGACCTCGTCGAACCCGGCGTCGATCAGATCGGCGGCGGCCACGCGCGTGCCGAGGCGCACCTTGACGCCGGTGACCTCCAGTCGTCGCGTGTAGTAGCGGATGGTCTCCGCGAACTCCTCCTTGCCCGGGATCTTCCGCGCGATCCCGAACTGGCCGCCGATCTCGTCGTCGGCTTCGAACAGTTCGACCGTGTGCCCGCGTTCGGCCAGGCCGGTCGCGGCCGCGAGCCCGGCGGGACCAGCGCCGACGACGGCGACGCGTTTGGTCTTGCGCGTGGGTGAAAGCGTCAGCGTGGTCTCGTGGCCCGCACGCGGATTAACCATGCAGGACACCAGTTTCCGCTTGAACGCGTGGTCGAGACAGGCCTGGTTGCAGGCGATGCAGGTGTTGATCTCGTCCTCGCGCCCGCTCTCGGCCTTGCGGATCCATTCCGGGTCGGCGAGGAACGGCCGCGCCATCGACACCAGGTCCGCGTCGCCGCTCGCCAGCGCCTCCTCGGCGACCTCGGGCATGTTGATCCGGTTCGACGTGACCACCGGGATCCCGACGTGCGGCTTGAGCTTGCCGGTCACCCAGGTGAACGCCGCCCGCGGCACGGACGTCACGATCGTGGGCACCCTCGCCTCGTGCCAGCCGATGCCGGTGTTGATGATCGTCGCGCCCGCCTCTTCGACCTCCTTGGCCAGCGCGACGACGTCTTCCCAGCGCTGTCCGCCTTCGACGAGGTCCAACATGGACAGTCGATAGATGATGACGAAGTCCTCGCCGACCGCCTCCCGCGTGCGGCGCACGATCTCGACGGCGATCCTTCGGCGGTTTTCCGGGCTGCCGCCCCATTTGTCGGTGCGCTTGTTGGTCCGCTCGGCGAGGAACTGGTTGATGAAGTAGCCCTCGGAGCCCATGAT
The DNA here is from genome assembly GCF_056435645.1 of Amycolatopsis sp. NPDC043889. Taxonomy (NCBI): domain Bacteria; kingdom Bacillati; phylum Actinomycetota; class Actinomycetes; order Pseudonocardiales; family Pseudonocardiaceae; genus Amycolatopsis; species Amycolatopsis sp. NPDC043889. The sequence goes on along the minus strand of NZ_JBWKEC010000001.1, from coordinate 131,442 downwards.
CTCGACGCCGTCGTAGCCCGCTTCCTTGGCGAGGAAGGCACAATCGGCGAACGCGCGGATCTGGCGCAGCACGCCGTACCCGGAAAGGGCCCGCGGTTTGAAGGGGTTGATCGGCGCCTTGATGCCCGACGCGGAAACGCTCAGCGGGTGGTAGGAATACCTGCCCGCGTGCAGGATCTGCAGCGCGATCTTGCCGCCCGCCTCGTGGACGGGATCGGTGAGTCGCTTGTGCGCCTTGGCTTCCGCACGCGTCGAGAGCTTCGACGCCAGCGGCAGGAGCCAGCCGGTCCGGTTCGGGGCGAAGCCGCCGGTGACGATCAGCCCGACCCCGCCGCGGGCGCGTTCGGCGTAGTACTCGGCCAGTTGCGGGAAATGCGCTTCCTTGTCCTCGAGGCCGGTGTGCATCGAACCCATGATCACCCTGTTGCGCAGGGTGGTGAAGCCGAGGTCGAGGGGGGACAGCAGGTTCGGGTACGGGCTCATCGCTGGTCCTTACGCGTCGTGGTGGAATGCCCGGAGGACTTCCTCGAGCCACTCGACGTGGCCCTGTTCGGTTCGGATTCCTCCGCGCAGCACGAGGAACTGATGCAACGACTGTCCACTGAGGACGCTGGGGTCGGGGAAGTCGCGCTTCTCGATCAGCAGGTACGCGTCGAGCTGTGCCGCGTGCGCGTCGCGATGCCGGGTGACCTCGGCGGCGACGGCGGCCGGATCGCCGAGGGTGGCGCCGCGGATCTTCACGGCGAGTTCCCTGGCGGTGGCCGACGGATCGGGTTCGGCGAGCCAGCGGGCGAGTTCGGCCCGCCCCGCGTCGCCGACGGTGTAGACCTTCTTGTCGGGTTTCCCGGACTGCGCGACCGGGGCGACGGCGACCCAGCCCGCGTCCTCCATCCGCTTGAGGACGCGGTAGATCTGCTGGTGGGTGGCGCTCCACCACAGCCCGATGGACTTCTCGAAGCGCCGCGTCAGCTCGTAGCCCGAGCCGGACCGCTCGGACAGTGAAACCAGGATCGCGTGCTCCAGTGCCATGCACCTAGTTTCATATGCACCTAGTTGCACTGCAAGGCGACGTGGGTCACAAAGCGCGTGAAGGCCCCTTTCCCTCGGCCCAGCCGAGGGAAAGGGGCCTTCACGCGGGAAAGCTACGGCTTGCGGGCGATACCCCCGATGACGCGGGACTCCGAGGGGTTCGCGGCGAAGAGGGTCTTCTCGTCCGGGTGCCACGCCGGCGCGTAGACCAGGCCCGGCTCCAGCAGCGGCCAGCCGCCGAAGAACCGCCGGAACTCGTCCATGGTGCGCAGGAAACCGGGGTTCGTCGTGGTCTCGTAGTACTCGAGGATGTCGAGCAGCGCCTGCCGTTCCTCGTCGCTGGCCGGATTCTCGTTGGTCATCTGCGAAAGCACCAGCAGCGAACCCGGCGCGAGCCGGTCGCGGTAGAAGTCCAGCAGCCCGTCGGGGTCCTGCTCGTCCTTGATGAAGTGCATGACCGCGTTGACCACCAGCGCGATCGGCTCCCGGACGTCGATGATGCCGGAGTCCATCACCCGGTTCCAGAGGTCTTCGGGGTCGAACAGGTCGGCGGCGATCGCGTGGTGACGGTCGGGGTCCGCGGTGTCGGCGAGCAGCAGCGTCGAATGCGCGAGCGCGATCGGCTCGTTGTCGATGTAGAGGACGTGCGTGTCCTCCTGCGGTCGCGCCTCGTCGGCGACCTCGTGCACGTTGCCCGCCGTCGGCAGGCCGGAGCCGATGTCGACGAACTGGCGGATGCCCTGTTCGGCGCAGTGTCGCACGGCGCGGCCGAGGAACTGCCTGCTGGTCTTGCAGTAGTCGCCCATGAGCGGCAGGCGCTCACGCACCTTCTCGGCGAAATTGCGGTCGATGGCGTAGTGGGTGTCGCCGCCGATGAAGTAGTCGTAGACCCGGGCCGCGGACGGCCGGTCCAAGCTGTTCTCGACGGCCCTGAGCGCCGCGTCGTGATCGATCATCGTCATCCCTTTGTCCGCGCCGGAAATCCCATGCTAACCGGCCGGGACGTAGGCCTCGCGATAGGCGTTCACGGATTCGGTCAAGCGATCGAGCTCCGCGCGGGTGCGGGCGAGACCGGCCGCGTCGAGGCCCATCGCGTCACCGATGATCTTCGGGATCCCGCTCGCGCGTTCCCGGAGCCGGGCGCCGTCCCCGGTCAGGCTGATGCGGACGGACCGTTCGTCGTCGGCTTGGCGGACGCGCTCGACCAGTCCGGACTTCTCCAGCCGCTTGAGCAGCGGCGACAGCGTGCCGGAGTCGAGGTTCAGCACGGTGCCGAGTTCCTTGACCAGCCGCTCGTCCTCCTCCCAGAGCGCGAGCATCACCAGGTATTGCGGATAGGTCAGGCCCAGATCGTCGAGCACGACGCGATAGAGCGCGGTCACGGCCCGCGATGCCGCGTAGAGCCCGAAGCACAGCTGATCGTCCAGGCACAGCGATCCGGTGTTGTCCGTCGGCATCGGTCCTCCTCGTCCCCATGGTGCGTCGATCATGCCGCAGATCGCCACTCGAGTGAGCCAAATCTCCTTGAGTACATTTTAGTTGTGCACAACTAAGTTGCGAGCTACTTTTGCTGCGTCGACTTTGGAACCCAGGAGGCAGAAATGACCGCCAACCCGCACAACCTGGCCCTCGAACCGGCCGCGCAGGCTTTCGTCGAGACCACCGCCACCCCGCCATTCCTCTTCCAGCTGCCGCCGGAGGAAGGACGCAAGGCCGTCGACGAGGTCCAGGGCGGCGTCGTCGAGCTGCCCGCCGCGGACGTCGAGACCACGCACGTGGACGGCGTCGAGGTCCGCATCGTCCGGCCCCAGGGCGTGACCGGCCCGCTGCCCGTGATCGTCTACATCCACGGCGCCGGCTGGGTCTTCGGCAACTTCCACACCCACGAGCGCCTGGTCCGCGAGCTCGCCGTCGGCGCGGGCGCGGCCGTCGTCTTCCCCGAATACGACCGCTCGCCGGAGGCGCGCTACCCGGTCGCCATCGAGCAGAACTACGCCGTGGCGAAGTGGGTCGCCGAGCACGGCGCCGAAAACGGGCTCGACGGCACGAGGATCGCGATCGCCGGCGATTCCGTCGGCGGCAACATGACCGCCGCGCTCACCCTGCTCGCGAAGCAGCGCGGCGACGTCACCTTCCGGCAGCAGGTGCTCTTCTACCCGGTCACCGACGCGAACTTCGGCACCGAGTCCTACCGGCGGTTCGCCGAGGGGTACTTCCTCGCCCTCGACGGCATGAAGTGGTTCTGGGACCAATACACGACCGATCCGGCGCAGCGCGCGGAAATCACCGCTTCGCCGCTGCGGGCGAGCCTCGACGAGCTCGCGGACCTGCCGCCCGCGCTCGTGATCACCGCCGAGGCCGACGTCCTGCGCGACGAAGGCGAGGCGTACGCCGCCAAGCTGCGTCAGGCCGGAGTTCCGGTGATCGCCGTGCGGTACCAGGGCATCGTGCACGACTTCGTCATGCTCAACACGTTGCGCGGAACGCACGCCGCGGAAGCCGCGATTTCGCAGGCGATCGGGGTGCTGCGCACCGCACTCGAAGGCTGAGCGATTTGTCCAGGGTGACACGCGTCACCCTGGACAACACTTTCCGGTGGTCGCACGTCTCTTGATCCAGATGTGGGAAGTGCGGTGCGGGGGCGTGCCGCCGCCGGAGAGGGACACGATCGCCATGGGACTGGGACTGAGTGCCATCCGGCTCGATTCCACACTGAACCTGGTCATCGTCGTGGTGCTGACCCTGCTCGCGATCATCGCCGTACCGTTCTTCTGGGAACGCTGGCGCCGCAAGGTGCTCGGCCGCAGTGGCACGATCCTCGTCGCGGTGGTGCTGATCGTGGTCAGCACCGGGATGGGCGGGAACATGATCGGCGGGTTCTTCCCGACGGTCGGCGCCCTGTTCGGCACCGGTGTGTACTCGGCGGAAAACGTCGACGCCGTCGCCGGCGAGAACGGCTCGGACCTCGACAAACTGCGTGACGCCGGGGCGATGCGGGCCAAGGAGGGCAAGGGTTCCGTCGTGCACATGACGGTGACCGGCAAACGCACCGGCCTCACGCGCGACGTCTCGGTGTATTTTCCGCCCCAGTACTACGATCCCGCGTACCGGTCACTCAAATTCCCGGTCATCGAATGGATCCCGAATTATCCGTCCGGTCCGGAAGTGGTCACCGGCCCGTACGGGATGCCGGGCAGGCTCGACGAAGCGATCGCGAAGCACGTGCTCCCGCCGACCCTGGTGATCATCCCGGACCCGACCGGGAAACCGAAGGTCGGCCACGACACCGAATGCGTCGACGAAGTCAACGGCGCCCCCAACGACACCTACCTGACCGCCGACATCCGCGACTGGGCGATCGAGAAGCTCGGCGCGAGTACGCAGCGGAAGGCGTGGACGATGGCGGGCTGGTCCTCGGGCGGCTACTGCGCGATGAACCTGGTGACCAGGCATCCGCAGTGGTACGGCCAGGCGGCGAGCGTCAGCGGCTACTACAAGGCTTCGGTGGACGCCGAGACGGAGAACCTCTTCAAGGGCAGGCAGGACATCGTCGACGCGAACACGATCACGGTGAACCTGCAGAAGCACCCGTCACCGGTCGACATCCTCGCGATCGCGGGGGAGAAGGAAAGCTTCGAGAGTTTCTCGCTCGACCAGCTCCAGTCCGCCGTCCGCGCGCCCGCGACGCTGTCCACTTGGCGGATCCCGGACGCCGGGCACAACATGAACACCTTCAAGACGCAGATCCCGGACGTCCTGGCGTGGATCGGCGCGCGCACCGCGCCGCCGAGCGCGCCGCAGGACAAGAAGATCGTCGGCAGCGGCGGAGTCAAGCCGTGGCCGCTGCCGAACACCGGCGCCAAGGGCGCGCTGGTCGACGTCGTCGAGTAGCTAACCGCGCTTGGCGCGATAAGCCTTGGGGTACAACCGAAGCCGGTCGGGAACGCGGTTCCCGGCCACCTTCATGACCGCGCCAAGGCGCCGGAGTCGGCGCTCGTCCGCGTCCATCCACTTGAGACTCAAGCGATCACGCAGGGGCTGAGGGAGCAGGCCGATCGCGCACAGGGTCAGCACGTTCCCGCCCGCCGGCCGGACGGGGCGCCACAAGGCCTCCGGCAGGAACCACCACGGCGGCGGTGGCGTGTCCCGCATGGTGATCGAGTGGAGCAGCTCCCGGACCGTGTGGTTGTCCTCGAGCCGGTTCGCGACCACGTCGTCGAAATAGGCGTCGAATCCTTCCAGGTCCTCGGGCATGTGGTGCTCGCGGAGGCCGAGCAGCAGGCCCAGGCGTCGCCATTCCGCGTAGAAGTGACGCTTTTCGTTGTGGGACAAGGGATGTATGAACACCTCCTGTATGCGGACCGTCGTCCAGAACGTCGATCCGTGCACCCACCAGTAGGCCTCGGGGTTCAGCGCGTGATAGCGCTCGCCGTGATGGTCGATGCCCTTGATCGCCTTGTGCAGCTCGCGGAGCCGTTCGGCCTCCGCGGTCGCTTCCCGGCCGCCGAAAACCTGGCACAGCAAGGAATCGATGGTCCGGTCGAGGCGGCCCCACGGGTCTTCGGTGTAGTTCGAATGGTCGTGGACGCCGGCGCCGACCACCGGATGCGCGACCTGCAGCAGCAACGCCGTCCCCGCGCCGAGTAGCAGTCTCCGGTCGCCGACCACTCGCCAGGCGACGGAATCCGGGCCGAGCGGGGCCACGGCGGGCAGGCGGGCTTCGGTGCTCATGACGACCTCCCGAGAGAGTGGCGTGCGGCCACTGTCCCACCTTGTTTACAGGTCGTCAATAGCCGGTCGAAGCGCTTTCACCACCTCGGTCATCCGCTTGCCGGCGCCGGTGTAGGTGGTCGACACCGGTTGGGACGTCAGGACGACGACGATGTGGCGATCGTCTTCGCCGACGGTGCCGGAGCTGTGCAGGATCCGCGAGCCGCGGCAGCACGCCCAGCCCTGCTTGATCGACCAGCGAAGGGAACCGACGGCGTCCGGGATGCCGAAGTACTGCCGGACACCGTCGGAACCGCTCTCCGTCGCACCGCTCAACGCCCGCATGATCGTCGTCCGCGTTCCCGCGCCCGCCTGGTCCAGCAGATAGCGGTAGATCTTCGCGACGTCCGCCGCGGTGATCCGGGTGTCGCCCCAGCGGCCGGGATCCTCGGGAGGACGCGTGCCGCCGAGGCCGATCTTGCCCGCCCAACGGGTGACGATGGCGGGTCCGCCGAAGGCCGTCCACAGCCTGCTGGCGATGTCGTCGTCGCTGGCCGACAGCATCCGCTGCACGGTGCTCGCCGGTGTGCCCGCTTGAAGCGCTTCCAGTGCGATGAGGAGCTTCACCAGGGAAGCCGAGGTGTACGGCCGGTCCGCTTTGACGGAGACCGTGGTCTTCTTGGCGGTGCGGTCGTAGACGACCACGCTCACCTGCCCGCCGGGGACGAGGCCTGGGAGTGCCTCGGTGTCGACGGACTTCGGCGGTGGCCCTGGCGCCGCCGAGGAGGACGGAGCCGGGGATTCGACCGGTTCCGGTTCCGCTTCGAGGGTGATCACCGTGTCCCTTGACGCGGCGGCAGCGACCGCCGCCGGGCCGGGACGGTGCGGCGGAAGCAGCACCATCGCGACGATGGCTCCCAGGCACAGCCCCACCAGAAGGAAGACCCCACTTGCTTTGCCCACACGAATTGTTGACCGCATCACCCGTTCGTGTTCACGGCTAGGCCGTTCGGACGCCTCGGTTTGCCCGGGAGGACCCCGGGGTATCCGGCGCCCAAGCCTGAAATCAGGTCGCCAACTCTGGGAGGCGGAGCAATGGCACGTGCACAACGCGCTCGTATCCGGACCGCGGGTGTCCAGCCCGCGCAGGTTCTCGCCGGGCTGTCGAGCCTGGCCTTCCTGGTGTTCGGAATCGTGGGCTTCACCAGGACCGGGTTCGCCGATTTCGCCGGCCGCAGCGATGCGACCGTGCTCGGATTCTCGGTGAACCCGCTTTACAACCTCGGTTTCGTCCTGCTGGGCGCGATCGGTCTGCTGCTGACCTTCGGCTCGGGCCGGTCCCGGGCCTTCGGTCTCCTGACGTTCGTCGTCTTCGGGGCGCTGTTCGTCTGGGGCCTCATGATCACCGGGACCGTATCCACGAACCCGGTCTCAGAGGCGGGGAACCCGTTCAACCTCAACGCGACGGACAACTGGCTGCACCTCGGCCTCGCCGCTCTCGGGCTGCTGATCGCGTTCCTGCCCGCGCGGCACAAGGTGCTGCTGCCGGAGGACGAAGAGGAGAACGTGGTGACGGACCGGGCCGACAGCGCCACGGTCGTCGACCCCCTTCCGGACGGCTCGCGACGGCCGAAGCATGAAAAAGGCCCGACCGTCGCTCGTGAAGAGCGACCGCCGGGCCTCGCCCACTAGGTCTCAGTAGCCGTACTCCTGGGCGGGAGCGTCGTCCTTCTTGGGGGCGGCGTTCCCGCTCTGCGCGGCCTTGTTCTTCACCGGCGCGGTGCTCTTGCAGCCGGCGGGCTCGATGACGAACCAGGTGCCGCCGACGCCGTGCCCGTTCGCCTCACCGGCGTTCGCGTCCTTGGCGTAGCGGTAGACGGCCCATCCGCCGACGGTGACCTGCGTGGTGCCGTCCGCGCGCTTCACCGTGCCGAGCAGCTTCTGGTCGATGCCTTCGAGCTGGACGTCGCCCTCGGCGAGCACCGGCGGCCAGGTCTTCGCGCAGTCACCGTTGCAGGTCGGCTGCTTGTTCTTCTTGTCCTTGGTGAACATGTAGAGGGTGAAGCCGTCCTTGTCCACAATGGCCGGTCCGATGCCGTCGACGTTGCTCGCGACCAGCTTCGTGGTGCCGTCCTTTTGTTCGGCCGGAGCCGCCTCGGTCTCCTTGGCCGCCTGGCCCGCCTTGCCGCCCTTGGCGTTCGCGGCGAACCAAGTGCCGCCGACGCCCTGTCCCTTCGCCTCGCCCGCCTTGGTGTCCTTGGCGTAGCGGTAAAGCGCCCAGCCACCGACGGTGACCTGCTTGCGTCCGTCGGCGCGGGTCACTTCGCCGACCAGCGCCTGATCCACGCCCTCGAGCTGGACTTCGCCCTCGGCCAGCATCGGCGGCCAGGTCTTCGCGCAGTCACCGTCGCAATTGGACTTCGGCGGCTTCGCGCTGTCCTTGTCGAAGCGGTACAAGGTGAACCCGTCCTTGTCGACGAGAACCTGGCCGAGATCACCGGCTTCGGCCACGGCCACCTTGGTCTCACCCTTGGCCGCGGGGGCGCTCCCTCCCGCCCCGGCCACCGCGGCGGCGGGAGCGACGGCCGGCGCCGCCGTCTCGGTGCCGCCGGAGCAGGCCGACAGCGCGACCAGGCCCACGGCCGCGGACGCCGCTGCGACGACGAAACGCTTGCGAAGCATGGGATTTCTCCTTGTTCGTAGGGGTTCCGCGGCTTGGCGCGGTGAGCTTGTACCCCCTACACGGACCCGGCGCGGGACCGGTTCAAGGAGTTTTCGGATTTTCTTCGCGTGCCTCCAGGGCGGCGTCGGTGAGCACCCCGGCCGACCCGGTGTAGTTCGCCGGATCCAGCAGGTCGGCGAGGGAATCCGTGGGGAGGACTCCGGTTATCTCGGGCAGGCCGGAAAGAACCTCGCCGAGCGCCTTGTCCTGTTCCAGCGCGAGTTTGGACGCGCGTCCCAGGACTTCCTTGGCCCGTGCCTTGCCGAGCAGCGGCGCGAGCACCGTCGACAGACGCTCGGAGACGATCTGGCCGTGCGTGAGGCCGAGGTTCTCGCGTATGCGTTCGTCGTTGACCACCAGGCCGCGGGCGAGCTCGGCGGCCGTGTGCGCGGCGCCGCCGGTCAGGCGCAGGCATTCGCGCAGCAGTTGCCACTCGGCGTGCCACGCGCCCGCGGATCGTTCGTCCTCGGAGACCAGGGCCTGGGTGACGCCGGTGGCCAGCACCGGGACCTGGAGCGCGGCCGACCGGATCAGCGTCGCGAGCACCGGATTGCGCTTGTGCGGCATCGCCGAGGAGCCGCCCCGGCCCTCGCCCGCCGGTTCGGTGACCTCCCCGACCTCGGTGCGCGTCAGGAACTGGACGTCGACCGCGATCTTCCCGAGCGCGGCGGCCGTGAACGCGAGTCCGGCCGCGAGGTCGGCCGTCGGGGTGCGGAGCGTGTGCCAGGGGAGCGTGCTCTCGGCGAGACCGGTCTCCTCGGCGAAGGCCGTCTGGAGCCGCTGCGGATAGCCGTCGGGCAGGTCGGCGAGGCGCGCGTACTCGGCGTACGCGGCCCTCGTGCCCGCCGCGCCACCGAGCGAGACCGGCAGGACGACACGATTCAGCCTGTCGAGCGCGTCGAGCGTCATCTGACGCCAGCCCGCCGCCTTGAGCCCGAACGTGGTGGGGACCGCGTGGGCGGTGAGGGTGCGCCCGGCCATGATCGTGTCGCGATGCGCGCGGGCAAGTTCCGCCAGCGCGTCCGCCGTCGCCTCGAGATCCGCGACCAGTAGCGCCCGTGTCCGCGCGGCGACCAGCATCATCGCGGTGTCGAAGATGTCCTGGCTGGTGGAGCCGCGATGGACGTACTCCGTCCCGGCGGCCTCGGTCAGCTCCTTGATCAGCCCCACGACCGGGTTCGCCGTCTCACGAGCCGCCCTCGCCAACGCGACCACGTCGATCTCCACCGACGCGGCGGCCTCGGTGATCGCCTCGGCGGTGGCCCGCGGGATCAGCCCCGTGCCGGCCTGCGCCCTGGCGAGCGCCGCCTCCGCGTCCAACAGGGCTCGCACCCAGGCGAGATCACCCGTCGCCGCCTCGGCGGGCGTGCCGGCGCGGACCGGGGACAGCAGGCCGGAATCGGGATCGGCGTTCATCGCCCCAGCATCGCATTTCAGGGTTTCAGTGGCCTGTCCTCCCGTCTATGCGCTCGCGCAGCAGGTCAGCGTGGCCGGCGTGGCGCGCGTACTCGGCGATGTGATGCGTCAGCAACCACCGCAACGAGAACGGTTCCCCGTCACGGCGGCTCTTTCCCGTGTCGTCGAGCGACGCGGCCGCCACGATCTCCCGCGACCGCGCACACTCCTCATGCCACGCCGCCCACGCGGCCTCGACGTCGCCGCCGGTGTCCTCGAAGTCCTGCTCAGGCCACTCGTCGGAGTAATAGAGCAGCGGGACGTCCTCGCCCGCGAACTGCAGGCGGAACCACCAACGCTCGGTGCCCGTGAGGTGCCTGAGCAGTCCGTGCAGCGACAAGTCCGACGGCTCCACCGCCCGCAGAGCCATCTGCTCCGGCGTCAGCCCCTGGCACTTCAGTTCGAAGGTGCGGCGATGCCAGTCGAGGGTGGACGTCAGGATCTCGCGCTCGCTCGCCACGCGCGGAGGCTCCGGACGGTCGCCCTCCCAGTTGGCCGCGTAGTTCTCGTCGGGGATCGTGTCCATGCCCTCGACCATGGCAGAGACCCCCGACAATTCCGTGGCGCTCCGGCGACCGCCCCGGCATCCTGGTGGCCGACGGCGGTCTACTAGACTCGGCCGCACGGGCCGTTAGCTCAATTGGTAGAGCTGCGGACTTTTAATCCGTAGGTTCTGGGTTCGAGCCCCAGGCGGCCCACTCACTCGACATTCCCGCTGACCAGCGGGGATGTTCTTGTTTGTGGATCATGTGGTCGTCGGCGTGATCTTGGGTGGGCTCGCGGTGGGCTCTCCCAGCGCTCCGTACAGGAAGATCTCTGCAGCACTCGAGCAACGGCGTATCCGAGGGCGTGCTTCACCGTCGCGGGTTTGTGCCCTTTCTTGATCGGGCTTTACAGGTCTCCAGGGTCTCAGGCAGCGGTGTTCGTGTGGCGGGTCCGTCTGCCGGCGGCCACCGGGCGGCGCTCGTACACCACTCGCTTCGACCGGACGTGTTCGGCGATATGGTGGCGCTCCGACTGCACCAGCGGTGGCTTTCGCCGGGTTCGCGGCCGGGTCGGGTTCATTGACGAGCAGCTGGCGCGGCATCTGCCGGGCAACTTCGACCGCCTCGGTCCTGCCAATCCGCTCCATGCTTGGCGGGACGTTCGCCGGAGTACGACCGCTATTTGTGCCCGCGACGTCCTGAGGTGGCCACAACGAATGGCTGCTGTTCGACGACAACCTTCGGGCGGTGTGAATGGTCGGTGAGGGGTGGGTATCGGTCAGCGCAGGATTCCATCGTGCAATGCGCGGAGCACGGCGTTGGTGCGGTCGCGCGCTCCGAGCTTGAGCAGGATCGTCGACACATGGTTCTTGATCGTGCCCTCGGCCAGGAACAGGGCTCCAGCGATCTCGCGGTTGTTGTACCCCGCGGCCATCAACCGCACCACCTCCAGCTCGCGCCCGGTGAGTTCCCGCACGGGCGGTGCGTCGGCTCCGGCTGGTGGGGGACCGGACCGGATCGCGCGCAGCAGGCGGCTGGTGATCGACGGCGCGATGAGCGTGCCGCCCTCGGCCAAGGTGCGGACCGCGCGGGTCAGTTGTTCCAGGGTGACGTCCTTGAGCAGGTAGCCGCGGGCGCCCGCCCGAAGCGCGTCCAGCACGAGCGTGTCGTCGTCGAAGGTGGTGAGCACGAGGACCGGCGTGTCGAGACCGCGTTCGCGAAGGCGCTCAAGTGTCCAGATCCCGTCGTACCGGGGCATTCGCAGGTCGAGCAGCACCACGTCCGGGGCGAGGGCCGCGATGAGTTCCAGCGCGGCTTGCCCGTCGTCGGCCTCGCCGACGACATCGACGTCGGCGAGGCCAAGCAGTCCGCAGATGCCCTGTCGTACCAGTGTCTGGTCGTCGACCACCACGACGCGGGTCACGACGTGGGCATCCGGGCGGTGACCCGGAACCCTTTCCGGCCGTCGACACGCACCTCGCCGCCGAGCGCCTCGAACCGTTCGACGAGCCCGCGCAATCCGTTGCCGAGTACCGGATCGGCCGCGCCGTTGCCGTCGTCCGCGGCGGTGAGGCACACCGCGTCGCCGTCTGCCGAGATGTCGATCCACATCTCGCGCGCGTCGGCGTGCCGGATCGTGTTGGTGACGATCTCCTGTGTGGCCCGCACGAGCGCCGCGGTCTGCTCCTCGCTGGTCCGCACCTCGGACGCGACCTCGATCGCCACTTTGAGGTCGGGCAGATCGCACACGATCCGGCGCAGGGCCGTGGTGAGGTCCGGGAATTCGATGCGCAGCTTGCTGACGGTGGCGCGGACGTTGCCGAGCAGGTCGCGGGCTACCTGGTTGGCTCGCTCTACGTGTTCCCTGGCCCGTTGCCCGTCTTGGTGGCGGGCCACTTCGAGTTCCAGCGCGAGCACGGTGAGCTGGTGGCCGAGAAGGTCGTGCAGGTCGCGGGAGATCCGGAGCCGCTCGGCGGTGCGCGTCGATTCCGCCAGCAGCACGCTCACCGCTCGCAGTTCGATGTGCGCCTCGGCCAGCTCCCGGCGCATTCGCTGCTCCCGGAGGAACGCCAGTGAGCTGAGCAGGGTCGCCACCTGGATCAGCGCGTAGAAGCCGGCACCGAGCACCACGCCGGCGGTGTCGTCCACCTTCAACGCTGTGACCGAGGCGATGACCGCGGTGTTGAGGCCCACCACCGCGAAGCCCGCCCACGCCGGCACGACGTAGACGCTCACCGCGGCGACGACCACGAGCAGGACCGGCAGCAGACCCAAGTGCGTCGCGGACGCCACCAGCCCCCACCCGGCCACGACCGCGGTCGCGTAGGCGGTCCGCCGGACCCGCAGAGGAGGAACCGCGCCCACGGAGATGAGAATGGTGGCGACGAACAACGCGAACAGCACGACCCACCAGAAGCGCGGAACGGCCGACTCGTTCACCCCGACCAGTACCGGGCCGACGACGACCATCGACACGACGAACATCACCAGACCCGACCACTCGTCCGGACCGAGTCGACGCATGAACCCACTCTACGGCCTGATCCGACCGGCATCGGGTGCCAAAAGTCATGGTTCGTATTCCTGACCTCCGGCACCCGCGAATGCCTGCTCGGCCCGCCTACCGTCGGCATATGGTCGACACAGCCGCGGCGGTCACCGCCGAACACCTCAGGAAGCGCTACGGCGACACGGTCGCGATCGACGACGTGAGCCTGCACGTCGAGCCGGGCGAAGTCCTCGGGATTCTCGGCGTGAATGGCGCCGGCAAGACCACCCTGGTGGAAATGATCGCGGGGCTGCGCGCACCCGACAGCGGCCGCGTCAGCGTGCTCGGCCTCGATCCTCGGCGCGATCGCGCAAAGGTCCGCCAGGTGCTGGGCGTGCAGCTCCAGCAGTCCTACCTCCACCACGCGCTGACGGCCGCGGAACTCATCGGCCTGTACCGCAGCTTCTACCCGGATCCGAGGCCCGCCGGGGAACTCCTGGACCTACTCGGGCTGACCGCGCACCGCTCGACCCGGTTCGAGAAGCTCTCCGGCGGTCAGCAGCAACGGTTGTCCATCGCGCTGGCCCTGGTCGGACGACCTCGGGTGGTGATCCTCGACGAACTCACCACCGGGCTGGACCCGCGCGCGCGTCGCCAGATGTGGACCGCCGTGGAGCAGCTGCGCGACGACGGTGTCGCGGTTCTGCTGGTGAGCCACGCGATGGAGGAGGTGGAACGGCTCTGCGATCGTGTCGCACTTCTTGACTGTGGTCGCGTTGTGGCGCTCGAGACGCCCGCCGGGCTCGTGACGCGTGCCGGGGCCGAAACCCTCGACGACGCGTTTGTCGCCCTTACCGGAAAACAACTGGAGGAGACCCCGTGAACACCACGATCGACGCGCGCCGTCCTGGTCCCAGCTCATGGCTGGCGCTCATCCGGTGCGAGGCCAAGATGGTCGCCCGCGACACCGCGGGGCTGGTCATCCCCATCGGACTGCCGCTGCTGATCCTCGTCATGAACGCGGCATCGGCCGATGAGCAGGTCGTGGCGGACGGCCGCACCGCGCTCGACGTTTACGTCCTGCCTCTGGTGGTCACCATGGTCCTGGCCACCATCGGCATCGTCAATATGCCCAGTTTCCTGGCCTACTACCGGCGTTCTGGAATCCTGCGACGGCTCTCGGTAACGCCGGCGTCACCGGCTATGGTGCTCGTCGCCCAGGTAGTGGTGAGCGTTCTCCAGGTGGCCATCGGCATCGGCGTCGCGTTCGCTGTCGCCGCGGTCGTGTTCGACGCCGGCCCGCCCGCACGCCCCGGTATGACGATCGTCGTCCTGCTGCTCGCGATGGCCGCCCTGTACGGGGTCGGCATGATCGTCGCCGCGATCGCTCCGACCCCGAACTCCGCCGTGGCGATCGGCCTCATCTCCTTCTTCGCTCTCGGCGCACTCGGCGGAATGTTCGGTGGCCGCGACACGCTCCCGGACGCACTGGCCGACATAGGAGAACGGCTCCCGTTCGGCGCCACCTTCGAAGCACTGTCCGCCGTATGGGGCGGTAACACGGTCGAGCCGGCCCACCTGGTGAGCCTCGCCGCGGCGACGGTACTCGGGGTAGTCGTCTCGGCCGCGTTCTTCCGTTGGAGCTGAGCCGGTGCACCGGGTGACGAGGCCAAGCGCTCACCGTTGACCTCGAAGTGACGCCCGGTCAGCCGAAACGGCGTAGGCGCTCGACCAGCTGACTCGGGGACCTAGAGGTTCTGCTCCCGTACCGCCGAATGGTCCTCTCGCCAGTGTTCCGCTGCCCGGACAAGTTCGTCATGGACGCGCTCGAGGAACTGACCGGTGTCGGTCAGCCGGGTGCCGGCGGGTGTGGTGCCGCCGAGGGTTTTGGCGCCTCTCCTTACGGTTTCGGCCAGAATGGCGTTGGTTTGGGCGCTCGCCAGCATGGACCGGTACCAGACGTCGTCGTCGATGACGTAGCGATCGCGTCGTTGGTGGGGGTCGCGTTCGCGGCTGATGTGCTCTTGTTCTTCGAGGTAGCGGATGGCAGTGGAGACCGACGCCGGGCTGACGCCGAGCCGCTGAACCAGTTCGGCCGCGGTCATGCTGCCGCTGTCCGTGGTGTAGAGGCAGGCGAGCACCCTGGCCATCATCCGGGGAAATCCGGTCCTGACCAGGACGGTGGTCAATTCCTCCTCGAAGTCGTGCACCGCTTCGGGGTCACGTCCGTGTGGTTGGGCGGTGGTGACCGGTACCGCCGGGGTCCGGACCGACCTGCTTCGGCGCGCACGCTGTTCGGTGGCCTGGTGCGCTTGATCGGGGCGATAGCCGTCGGGGCCACCGTTGCGGATCACTTCCCTGGTGACGGTCGACCGTGGCCGGCTGAGACGCCTGGCGATCTCGGCGTAGTTGAGTCCTTCGCGCAGCCAGGTCGCGATGCGTTCGCGGTCCTGATGACTCAGCCTGCTGCCTGGCATCGAGTTCGCCTCCTGGTGTTCGGTCGGCCCGTCCGGCGGAGCGGAGCGCGGGGGTGGCCGCCAGTATGCGTTCATCCGCAGTCCATTGCAACAATGCTCGGATCCGATGTTGCATTAGGCTCCAAGTCTGTTGCAACACAAGAAGCTTCTGACCTGCAAAAGGCTAATAATTCAGAAATAGCTGTTTGACGATTTACTGAATGCAACGTAACCTTCGCCATGTTCTGAATGATCGGCACCGGCTGCTGATCGTCTCTGTCCGCGAAGGAGCCCAAGATGACCGAGTCCCACTCCGCCTTGACTGAACTGCCCGCCACCCGCGCGCCGGGGTGTCCCTTCGACCCGCCCGCCGAGATGGCCCAGCTGCGCGAGCGGCGGCCGCTGACCCGGATGGTCTTCCCCGACGGGCACGTCGGCTGGCTGGCCACCAGCTACCAGCTGGTCCGGAAGGTGCTCGCCGACCCCCGTTTCAGCTCCAGGTCCGAACTCATGCACTGGCCGAACCCCGGGGTGATGGCCGCCGCCGGCGGGTTCCCGCCCGCCCAGCCCGGCGACTTCATCGGGATGGACGCGCCCGAGCACACCCGCTACCGGAAGCTGCTGACCGGGAAGTTCACCGTCCGGCGGATGCGCCTGCTCACCGAACGCGTCGAGCAGATCACCACCGCGCACCTGGACGCGATGGAAGCGAACGGCCCGTCGGTTGATCTGGTCGAGGCTTTCGCGCAGCCCATCCCCGCGCTGGTGATCTGCGAACTGCTCGGCGTTCCCTATGCCGAACGCGAGTCTTTCCGGGGATATCTCGCGGTGATGAGCAGCTCCGACGTCTCCCTTGACGAACAGGCCGCCGCGATGGGCGAGCTCGGTGGCTACCTGTACGGCCTGATCCAGGCGAAGCGTGCCGAGCCGACCGACGACGTCCTCAGCGATCTCGCCTCGGAGGACCTCACCGACGAGGAACTCACCAACGTCTGCGCACTGCTGCTCGGCGCCGGTTTCGACACCACGGCCAACATGCTCGCGTTGGGCACCTTCGCGTTGCTGCAGCACCCCGAGCAGCTCGCCGCCCTGCGCGCGGAGCCGGCACTGGTCGACGGCGCGGTCGAAGAGCTGCTGCGTTATCTGGCCATCGTCCCCTCCAACCAGCGGACCGCGCTGGAGGACATCGAGCTGGACGGCCAGATCGTCAAGGCCGGCGAGACGGTCGCCCTCGCGTTCGGCTCGGCCAACCGTGACCAGACGCGGTTCGCCGACCCCGACACCCTCGACCTGCGCCGCACGGCCACTGGGCATCTGGCGTTCGGGCACGGCATCCACCAGTGCCTCGGCCAGCAGCTGGCGCGAGTGGAGATGCAGGTCGCGTTCCCCGCGCTCTTCGACCGGTTCCCGGAACTGCGGCTCGCGGTGGCGCCCGAGGAGGTGCCGACCCGCGCCGGGATGGACATTTACGGCGTGCACCGGCTCCCGGTCACCTGGTAGCTCCGGTTTCCCTTACCAACAGCGAGAAGGATTGACATGACCACGTTCGAAACGCCCGGACCGATCCACGCCACGATCGATCTCGCAGCCGGTGGTGTCCGGATCACCGCGAGCGAACGCTCCGACACCCACGTCCTGGTAAGCCCTCTCGATCCTGGTTCCGCGGACGACATCAAGGCCGTCGAGCAGACCCAGGTCGACTACGGCGACGGGCGCCTGGTGGTGCGGACCGCCGGGAAGTTCCTTGATTCACTGCTCAAGACGAACGGTTCGGTCGAGGTGACCGTGGACCTGCCGGAGGGTTCCCGGCTGAATACCGGGAGCGGCGCGGGCAATCTGCGCGGCGAGGGGCGCCTCGGTGACACCAGGATCCGCACCTCCTTCGGTGAGGTCGACCTCGACCGGACCGGAAACCTCGAGCTGACCACCGGTGCCGGCGGGATCCGGGTCGGGGTGATCGATGGCTCGGCCTCCGTGAAGACCCTCAATGGCGACATCGAAATCAACGAGGTCACCGGAGGACTGCTGGCCACCGCGGAAAACGGCGACATCGCTGTCGAACGCGCCCTCGCCGACGTCGAGGCCAAGACCGGGTACGGCGGCATCCGGATCGGCGAAGTGGTGCAGGGCAGCGTATTCGTCGAAACCTCGACCGGACAGCTCGAACTCGGTGTCCGCGAAGGCACCATCGCCCGGCTGAATGCCAGCTCCCAGTACGGCGCGGTGAAGGACCTTCTCGGCGCGACGCCCGATGGCGCATCGGCCGGTAAATCGGTCGAGGTGCGTGCCGTCAGCGGTTCCGGCGACATCGTGATCCGCCGCACCTGAATCCTCTGGTCCCTGCTAGCAGAAACGAAAACACATGAATACCAACCGAAACCAACCCGCGCTCGCGGTTTCCGGGCTGCGTAAGGCGTACGGCGATCACGTCGTCCTCGATGGCATCGACCTCACAGTCGACGAGGGAACGATCTTCTCACTCCTCGGCCCCAACGGCTCCGGCAAGACCACCATGGTGCAGATCCTGTCCACGCTGATCACCGCAGACGGCGGCGAGATGCGGGTGAACGGCCACGACGTGGTCCAGGAGCCGGACGCGGTCCGCGCGTCGATCGGCGTCACCGGCCAGTTCTCCGCGGTCGACGGCCTGCTCACCGGTGCGGAAAACCTGCAGCTGATGGCGGATCTGCACCGCCTGCCACGGCGCGAACGTCGTCGGCGCGTCGTCGAGCTGCTCGAACAATTCGATCTGGTCGAGGCCGGCGGGAAGCCCGCGGCGACCTACTCCGGCGGGATGCGGCGACGGCTCGACCTGGCGATGACCTTGGTCGGGCGGCCGCGGTTCATCTTCCTCGACGAACCGACCACCGGCCTGGACCCCCGCAGCCGCCGCACCATGTGGGAGATCATCCGCAGGCTCGTCGCCGAGGACGGGGTCACCATCTTCCTCACCACCCAATACCTGGAAGAGGCCGATCAGCTCGCCGACCAGATCGCCGTTCTCTACCAGGGGAAGCTGGTCGCCAAGGGGACCGCGGCCGAACTCAAGCGCCGGGTCCGTGGCGGGCATATCAGCCTGACCTTCGCCGACGCGCGCAGCTTCGACATCGCGTCCCGGTCGCTGGATGTGTTGTCCCGCAACGCCGACGCATTCAGTGTTCAGGTGCCTAACGACGGTGAAGTCCGGACACTGCGCACCCTGCTCGACTGGCTCGACTCCGCCCGCCTCGTCGTCGACGGGCTGTCCGTGCACACTCCGGATCTCGACGACGTCTTCTTCGCCCTCACCGGCAACACCACTACCGAGAACGCGCAGAAGGAGATGGCCCGATGAGCACGGTTTCCCACGCCATCAGCGATTCCTCCACCATGTTGCGGCGCCAGCTGCGCCATATGCGGCGCTACCCGTCGCTGACGCTCGTCACCGCCGGTATGCCGGTGATCTTCCTGTTGCTGTTCGTCTACGTCTTCGGCGGCACCCTCGGCAACGGGCTCGGCGGCCCGCTCGGCGGCCGGGCCGACTACATCAACTACGTCGCGCCCGGCATCATCCTGATGACCGTCGCCGGCGCCGCACAAGGTACGGCGATCTCGGTCGCCACCGACATGACCGAAGGTATCGTCGCCCGCTTCCGCACCATGGCGATCGCCCGCGTCTCGGTACTCACCGGTCATGTCGTCGGCAGCCTGATCCAGGCCCTGCTCAGTATGGTGATCGTGATCGGGGTCGCGTTGCTGGTGGGGTTCCGGCCCACCGCGACTCCTCTCGACTGGGTCGCCGTCTTCGGTGTCCTGACGATGATCACCTTCGCGCTCACCTGGTTCTCCGTCGCTCTCGGCATGGTCACCAAGAGTGTCGCGGCGGCGAGCAACCTTCCGTTGCCGCTGATGATCCTCCCCATGCTGGGCAGCGGATTCGTCCCCACCGATTCCATGCCCGCCGGGTTGAAATGGTTCGCCGACTACCAGCCCTTCACGCCGCTGATCGAGACGCTACGGGGACTGCTCATGGGCACCCCTATCGGCAACAGCGCGGCACTGGCCGCCGGCTGGAGCGCCGTCATCGCCCTCGGCGGATACGTCTGGGCCAAAAAACTCTACAACCGCGAACCCACCCGGTGACCGGCGAAGCGGGCCCAGCCATGAAAACGTTCCTGGTCACGGCGTGGCGGGAATGGCATCGCCCGCTGATGGTGAGCGTGCTCCTCATGCTGGCGCTCATGCTGGCGTCCGGAGTCGGCCTGCTCGTGGACGACCGCACCCTGCTGAACGAATCGGTATGGGTGAAACCGTTCAAGTTCGGCTTCGCGTTCGCGGCCTACGGTGCCACGTTGGCCTGGTTGCTCACCAAGCTGGGCAAGGCGAAACGGTTCGGCTGGTGGCTCGGCACCGGTCACGCGGTGTTCACCGCGGTCGATGTCGGCGGGATCGCGGTGCAGGCGGCGCGTGGCACCTTCAGCCACTTCAACACCGATCTGGATGATCCGGTCAACTCGGTGGTGCTGGGCATCCTCACCTATGGGGTGCCGCCGGTCCTCCTCTTCAACCTGGTCATCGCGATTCTGGTGCTGATCCAGCGCGCCGGCGGCAGGGCGCTGTCCATGGCGCTGCGTGCCGGGCTGGGGATGGCGGTCTTCGGGATGAGCGTGCCGTTCTGGCTCGGTGTCTCACAAGGCATCAAGCCCCGCACCGTGCTCGATGCCAATGGGAACGCGGTGACCATGTACGTCGGGCACGGCATCGGTGACCCCGATGGCACCGGCATGCCCCTGACCAACTGGAGCATGACCGGCGGTGACATGCGAGTGCCGCACTTCGTCGGAATGCACGGTATTCACGTCCTGCTACTGGTCACGCTCCTCCTTGGGGCGCTCGCGGCCCGGTACACGTGGCTGCGGACAGAGAAAGTACGCGCACAACTGGTCGCCGTCGCCGGGCTCGGCTACTCCGCGCTGCTGGCCGCCGTGGCCTGGCAGGCCGCTCGCGGCCAGTCCCTGGTCCACCCGGACGCCGCGACCGGTACCGCCTTTGCCGCGGTAGCGGCGGGAACGGTGGCGGCGTTCCTGGCGGTGATCCTCTCCGCGAAGCATGGGGCGGCCTATCTGTCCACATCGGACGAAACTTCAACCGCAGGTCTTTCGGCACAGAAAAGGAAAGTGTCACGATGAATACGGCACAACTCGATGCGGCGGTCTATCAGAACGCGGAGAAGCTGATCCGGCAGTATCGGCCGGGACTGGTGTTCGGCGCTCGGGTGCAACCACGGTGGCTCGACGGCGGAAGTCGCTTCTGGTACCGGGTGAACACGGCCGTGGGGAAACGGTTCATCCTGGCCGACCCGGAAGCGGGCATCCGGGAGCAGGCGTTCGACCATGAGCGGCTGGCGAAGGCGCTCGCGGACGCTTCGGGGGAGGACGTGGACCCGGCGGCGCTGCCCTTCAGCGCCATCGAACCGTCCGACGGCGCGGTCGAGTTCGACGCGTTCGACGAGCACTGGCGTTGCACAGTGGAAACCTATTCCTGCGCGAAGGAGCCGCGAAAGCCCTTGCCGGGCTTCCTGGAGGTCGCCTCGCCGGACGGGAAACACACGGTCTTCCTCCGTGGCCACGACATGTGGCTTCGCACGCTGGAGAACGGCGAAGAGCGTGCGCTGACCTTCGACGGTGAAGAAGACCACGACTACGGGACCAGCGCGGACTGGTGGCACCGCAGCACGATGAGCAAGAGGCTCGGCTATCCGACGATGCCGCCGGCGGCCTCTTGGGCGCCGGACTCCACCCGGGTGCTCACCCACCGGACTGACCAGCGGGGCGTGCGTAAGATCCACCTGGTCGACGCCAGGCCGGACGACGGCGGCCTGCCCGTCTGGTACACCCAGCGCAACGCGTTCCCCGGTGACGAGCGGCTGCCCCTTGCCGAACTCGTCGTACTCGACGTCGAGACCGGCGAAATCGTTCCGGCACAAGCAGATCCGCTGCCGATGAGCATCCTGTCGCCGGTGATGGTCCGGCTGGCGTGGTGGTCGGCCGACGGGGCGGCGGTCTACTTCCTGAGCCAGCCGCGGGACCTGCGCACGCTGACGCTGCATCGGCTCGACCCGGCGACCGGTGTCGTGACGGACATCCTGTCTGAGTCCGGCCCGACCCGCGTCGAGGCGAATCCGTTCGCCGGTGACGGGCGGCCGCCGGTGCTGGCGGTGCTCTCCGGCGGTGACGAGGTGATCTGGTTCTCCCAGAGGGACGGATGGGGACATCTGTACCTGTACGACGCGAACACCGGCGAGCTGTGCCACCAGCTGACCTCGGGCGAGTTCCTGGTACGGGAGATCCTGCACGTCGACGAGGAACGGCGGCTGGTGTACTTCACCGCCTCCGGGCTGAGCGACACGGATCCGTTGCGCCGTTCGCTCTGCCGGGTCGGTCTGGACGGGTGCGGTTTCACCCTGGTGGTCGACGACGACCTCGACCATACGGTCACGGTCGCGCCGAACCGGAGCTACTTCATCGACTCGGCGGCCAGCACCGGCGACGCGCCGGTGATCACGGCAAGGGACTGGGACGGCACCGTGCTCGTCGAACTGGAACGCGCGGACATCAGCGGGCTCACCGCGCTCGGCTGGGCGCCCCCGGAACACTTCTGGACCAAAGCGGCCGACGGTGAGACCGACATCCACGGCGTGCTGTACAAACCGCACGGGTTCGATCCCGAGAAGAGCTACCCGGTCATCGACCACATCTACCCGGGGCCGCACACCAACCGGGTCAGCCCGGCCTTCGAGGACGCCTACTCCGGCTGGGGTGAGGTGGTCGCCGCGCTCGGGTTCGTCGTCGTCGCCGTGGACGGACGCGGAACACCCGGACGAAGCAAGGCGTTCCACGATGTCTCCTATGGCAACCGCGCTGACGCCAGTGGCCTTGGCGACCACGTCTGGGCGATCCGGCAGCTCGCCGAGACCCGCCCCTGGATGGACCTCGACCGGGTGGGGATCTTCGGTGACTCGAGCGGTGGATACGCCTCGCTGCGCGCCATCCTCGATTACGGCGACTTCTACCGGGTCTGCTCCTCCAACTGCGGCGATCACGACCTCCGGAACTATCACGCCGGGTGGGGCGAGACCTACGAAGGCCCGCCCGGCGAGACCGACTATTCGAAGGCCGCCAACGAGAACGTCGCCCACAAACTGCGAGGAAAGTTGCAGCTGATCCAGGGCGGTATGGACACCAACGTCAACTTCACCAATACGTTGCGGGTCGTCGACCGCTTGATCGCCGCGGACAAGGACTTCGAGTTGGTGATCGTCCCTCGCGCCGACCACATCTATCTCGGCTACGACCACTATCTCTACAAGCGCCGGTGGGATTTCCTTGTCCGTAATCTCCTGGGTGTCGAACCGCCGAACTACCGCATCAAGCCACTGCCGTTCGACGAGGATCTCTTCTCCGGCTGGGTCTGACCGGATGTGACTTGGTACTGAGGGGTCTCGGCGAGCGGCAGGGAACTCAGCGGCGAATGCCGTTTCGCCGAGGGCCTGCCGGATCTTGGCGGCGTGATGGTGGTCGCCGTCGAGATGCAGAGCGAGTGCTGATCTCATTGAGACGTCCGAGGTGGCGTCGACTGAAGCAGTAACCCGCTCGGATTCATGACGACAGCCGAACGCGTGTCAGTGGCCAGTTCTTTCTCCCCACTGGCGGCCAGTTACCGGGGAGCTATCTGGCCGTCGGTGAGGCGTGCGTTGCGTAGTCGCGGGTGCGTGTGATGGCAGGGCTGAATCCGGAACGACGGGCATGGTGTCCGCGCGCTTCGCTCCGGCGGGTGCTCGATAGACCAGGTCGGGGCGCGGACGTTCGGGGGCGGTGTCCGGGCCCGGCGCGCGGACCGGGCGCCTCGGCGTCGACCGGTAACCCGTGGGGGTGCTTACCGTGCGTGCAACTGGCCGCCAGTGGGGAACCACGATGGCCGTCCTTGTGTGGCCGTCCGTGGGGAATTTCAGCTGGCCGCTGACAAACGCGGCCGGAGTCATAGCCGCAGGCAGTGCGGACACCGTCTGGGACTAGGTTCGCAGCCGCTACACGTCGTCTCCGATTGGGCTCCGTTGCCGAAGTAGAGCCTGATACGGCTTAGCACGGCGCGACACTCGACACCGGCCTAACGTTGCGCTGACTTGCACGAATCACCAGAATCTGACACAGATCGGCACTGGCTGATATAGCCAAGTTGTGGACTTTCAATCCGTAGGTTCTGGGTTCGAGCCCCAGGCGGCCCACTCATTCGACATCCCCGCTGGCCAGCGGGGATATACCTGTCTGATGATCCTGCGAGACTCGACGTGGGATCGCGGTGGGCCATCCCAGTGCTCCGTGCGGGAAGCCGCGGCGAATCTGCCGTCTCCGGCCGTCCGGCCACGGCGGCATCTTCGCCCGGAAGTACCAGCTCCCGCGCCGCCAACCTCGACACCGGCTGCCCAGCAACCGCGAACCCACTTGACGGATCATCCTCCGCGCCGCCATCCCCGGCGCGACCGCGGCCGCCTTGGCCGCCCTCGCCATCACCGCGATCGCCGTCCCCGCCCTGGAACTCGGCTTCGCCGGTACCATCGGCTTCCTGCGGGGCGCGCTGGTCGCCCTCAACCAGGCCGTCTCGACGCTCCCCGGACCCGCTGTACGCACTCGCGCACTACTTCCCGACCCACGGCGCCGTCCTGGCCCTGCGCGCCGCGGCCATCGACGGCACCGGCCTCACCACTGGGATCGCCCAGCTCGCCGCGTGGTCGGCACCCTCTTGTCGATCCTGATCACCGATCGCCCCCGCCACCTGTCCGGCAAGAGCATCCGGCTTCGCCACGCGCATCCGCTCGCGACCGTCCGACCGCGAGAGGACCGCTCCGATGAGCCGGGCAGCATGCCGTTGATCGCCGCGCCCACCAGGCAGCCGGCGTGCGGGCAGGGGCGAAGGGCCGACACATCGGGGGTGACCCGAAGGTCCCGGTCCGAGATGACTTCCGGCCGTAGGTCCGGCGACGTCGGAGGGCTTGGCTGGAGTCATGGGCGGCGGCTGGAGTATCCGCTGCCCCGCTGGAGAACCTCTCAGCGGTCGATTTCCACCGGTGAACTGGAGAAGCATCATGAGTGGCTGGGTCATCGCCGCCATCGCCGCCGCTGTGTCGCTGGTGGCGGGTACGGCGATCAGAATCGTGAAACAGTACGAGAAAGGCGTCCTGTTCCGGCTGGGCCGCGTCATCGGTGTGCGGGAACCCGGACTGCGGCTGATCATCCCGGTGATCGACGTGTTGCGGCGGGTGTCGCTTCGCATCGTCACCATGCCGATCCAGTCGCAGGGGATCATCACCCGCGACAACGTCAGCGTCGACGTGTCCGCGGTCGCCTACTTCCGGGTGGTCGACGCGGTCAAGTCGGTCGTCGCCATCGAGAACGTCTACGCCGCGATCGACCAGATCGCGCAGACGACACTGCGGAAGGTGGTCGGGCAGCACACGCTGGACGAGACCCTGTCCGAAACCGACGCCATCAACCGGGACATCCGCCAGATTCTCGACGTGACCACGCTCGATTGGGGGGTGGAGGTGACCTTGGTGGAGCTGAAGGACATCCAACTTCCGGATTCGATGAAGCGGGCGATGGCCAAGCAGGCGGAGGCCGAGCGGGAGAAGCGAGCCAAGATCATCAACGCCGAGGGCGAGGCCCAGGCCGCCTCCGCGCTGGGCAAGGCGTCGGACACCATGATGGAGCACCCGCTGGCGCTCCAGCTGCGCAATCTGCAGAGTCTGGTAGAGATCGGAGTGGACAAGAACACGACCGTGGTGTTCCCCGCACCGTTGATGAGCACGATCGGCGAGCTGGGTTCGTTCCTGGCCCGTGAAGCCACTGCGGCGGCCACTCCGGTCCCGGCTCCGACCGAGCCTGTCGTCACGGTCCCGGCGCAGGGGGGCGCCGGCCAACGGCGGACCGCAACGCCCGCCTGAAGCCCGGCCCGCCGTCAACGTGCTTGAGTCCAAAATGGACGCGTTGACGGCGGCCGTCGACACGCGCGCGTGAACCTCAGTGTCGACCACCACTGAGGTTCACGCGCGCGTATTTTTGGATGCCGAGAAGCCGCCACACCCTTCCTCGTCCGGGCGATACTCGCGGGAGGACGGTCGCGGCGTCGAGGATCGCGGGATCCACGACGTCGTAGCTGTCGCCCTTGACCTCCAGGGTGGCGTGGCCGGCGGCCAGGACGTTCCGCAGCCAATCGACTTTCGTGCCGTATGGCAAGGGAATGATGAAGCCGTTCTCGGTGCGTTCCGCGACCACGGGCGTGGCATACGGCTTGCCGGAACGACGGCCGGTATGCCGTAGCAGGGCCGCGTACCAGTGTCGTCGCCCCGCCATGCGCAGCATCACCGGGTTCAGCACCCGCTTGTTGAAGGCGCGCACCGTGTCGCCGACGCGGCCGTGCTTCGGGTGGACGTGCTTTCCGATCACCATTTCGTCCTCCTGCAGCGGGAATCCTCAGGCGCCGACCGCGAGCCTCGGGGTCGTGCGTGGCGCATCCGGCCATCGAACGGCCAGCTCGTTCGACGAGCGCTCCGGCGGGCCGGCCGTCACACGCGTCCCACGGTGCGAAGCGGAGCCTTGCCGGGCCACGTTCTTCACCGATACGAAGAACATCCGTCCCTCCGTTTCGCGAGGCTCGACCGGCCGGCGTACCCGGTGACGCGGTCGGTTCGTCTCGTCACCAGGCGATGTTCCCCACCTGGCCGCATTCGGGTGAGAGGCCAAAGCCCTCTGACGGCAGGGGCGATGGGCCTTCAGCGCCGTCAGGCCTTCGACACGAGTGCCACGGTCTTCGACGAACGGGCTTTGGTCCCTATCTTCGGTTCACGCCCGGCGCGCACGCTGGATTCGGCAACCGGAAGAACACAGTGGAGTGCAAAGGAGACGTGACATGTTCGCTTGGGGAATGCTCACCGCGTTCGGGCTCGGCGTTCTGACCATCGCGGCGATCGGCGGACGCTGGCTGTCCCTCGGCCGCGAACTCTGGGCGA
The DNA here is from genome assembly GCF_056435645.1 of Amycolatopsis sp. NPDC043889. Lineage (NCBI taxonomy): Bacteria > Bacillati > Actinomycetota > Actinomycetes > Pseudonocardiales > Pseudonocardiaceae > Amycolatopsis > Amycolatopsis sp. NPDC043889. The sequence goes on along the minus strand of NZ_JBWKEC010000001.1, from coordinate 105,053 downwards.
TCGCGTTCGTGGTGCTCGGCATCGCCATCGCCTGGATCGCGGATTTCGATCTGTTCGCCACGTGGAACCTGCCCGTGCGCAACCACGGACTCGGGATCGTGTTCACCGGCATCGCCGTCGCGGGGACGAGCTACTTCTGGCGCGAGGTCCTGCTGTTCTGCGAAGGCCTGTCTCGTAAGCACACCGACGAAGCGCAAGCGCTCGAGAAGACTCAAGACCTGCGTCGCGTGGCGTGACGGGCAGGTCCACTGTGGACGACATGGCTGTTTCATCCGCACAGCGCCGTGAACGAGCGGTTCAGGGTCTTGTCGCGCTCGGCCGGCACCGAGACCACGGTTTGCTGCTTCGCGTTCGCTGTCATGCCGGACACCAGGTCGCGGTCGTTTACGAAACTCCGAACGGTCGCGTCGTGGTGACGCTGACGGGCTCTCATACGCGCGATTCGCGTGATTCCACCGAGGCGGGTCGTCAGGGGCAGGAGCATGTCGCGCTGCTCGACGATATGCCAGGACAGGACTACGACCTCCTGCCCTCGTGGTGTGCATGTGGCAATCACGCACTCTCACAAGCCACTTTGCGCCGGCGTATCGCCACACGGCGGAAGAACCTCGTTCTCAGCTGAGAACGGAACCGACGAGAGGACGTGGGTGCATGGACCGCATCTCCCTGACGCATTCTGAATGCGTGAAACTCGTCCGAGGACCCGAACGGCGCCGTGACGCGCTCGTATCCATAGACGGAAGCGGCCCGATGCCCCTTCTCTGTTTCGTCCTCGACAGCGGAGACGTGTTCATTCCCATCGGGAAGGACGCGACAGCCTTCCACCTCGCCGCGTTCCGTCCTGTCATCGTCGAATTCTCGCACCTCGACGGTCACTCACCGGGTAGCTGGATCGTCACCGGCGCCGGGATCGCCTACCCCATGTCGCGCCGGAATCACCTCCCTCCGGTCACGTGGCGGGCGACCCGGTGGGCGAGGGTCATGACCTTCGAGAACGGCCTGCGAATCCGGATCGCCCGCTTCACCGGCTCTCTCGGCACCGGCGAGGCCACCGTTCCCCGGCAGCGCGATGGCCGGTCGGGTGAATCCCCTTTCATGCCCAAGGTTTCCGATGCGAGGGAAGAAGGTCCCTGGACCGTGAAAGGCCACGTGGCCCCGTGTGCGACCGACGGATGCGAAGGCAGCGATGATGCGTCTGCGTGACTTTCCGGACTGGTTCCGTTCCACCTCCGCGCCGGGAGCACCGTCGAGCCGGGTGTGCCTGTGGACCGCCACTGAGCGGGAGAAAGGAACGCTCGCTGCGAGAAGAAGTGAGTCGCACACCGCCGAACCGTTTCGCCGGACCAGCGCCGGGACGCGCCTGAGATCGCGTTGGAAGCACTTCGCCTCGTACGGTGTGAGATCGAACGCGGCCCGGAGTTGGATCCGCGCTCGTCGCCGTCCGAATCCCCGGCTGTGTCAAGGGACGGTGGAGTTGGCTCTGGCGCTGGAAGAACGGGAACGCGCCGAGGCCGTGCGAAGGCGGGCGCATAGGGCTCTCTCCTGACGGCCTGGCGGGGACGAAAGTCCTCGGGCCGTGGGTCTTGTGACGCCATCCGGGGACTGCGGCTGGGCCATATGGTCGTCGTCGGGTGATGGCAGATCGCGACGAGCGGTGGATCGTGCCGATATGACGGAGGTTGATTCCCTTGATCACCGGTATCGAAAGCGATCATGATCTTCGGTGTGGCCTGACCGGCTATGTGGCCGCGGTGAGCGCCGTGGTGGGGTCGGGGAAGAGTCCTGCATCGTGGACTCGGTCCCCCGCGTCGGCGTATGTCGCGTTGGACGTGCGGCTGCCGCGCCATCCCGGGCGGGACATGGCCTTGCTGTGGGACGAGCGGCACGGGTGGGCGCTCGCGATGGAAACCCATTCCGGGGAGGAACTGCTCGTGCTGGCCTACATCGGTGGTGACCCGGTGGCGGCCCGGTCCGGCGGTGGAACCGGCGCGCTCACCACGCCGGTTGCACCGGGCCCGCGGGGTGAGCGTGGCGAACTGAAGGACCGTTTGCTGCTGTTCCGCCGCGACCCGTGGGCCACCGGCGCACCGCTCCTCCGGCGGGCGATCTGACCTCGCCCGTGCGTGGGTGTTGCCGACCCGGACGGGTTATCCGGGGATGAGCGGAACCTGCCAGGCCAGGTGGCCGCCGGCGGGATGGTGGGGCCTGAGGGTGCAGCGTCCGCCGTGGCTTTCGGCTCGGGCGCGTATGTCCGTGAGGCCGCTGTGCCGTTGGGTGGGGTCGATGCCGTTGTCGGTGATGTCGAGGATGATTCGTTCGTCGTGGGCGGTGATCTCCACGTCGGCGTGGGTGGCGTTGGCGTGCTGGGCGACATCGTTCAAGGCTTCGCTCAGCACCGTCAGTAAGTCGTCGGCGATGGCGGGTGTGGTGATGCCTTCCAGCTGGCCGGCGAACCGCACTGTGGGATCGAATCCGAGGGCCTCTGTCGTGTCGGTGACGACGTCCAGCAGCCGGCCGCGGAGGCTGATGTCGGCGAGCGGGGTGATGTGGCCGAGCTGGAAGATCGTGTTACGGATCTGTCCGATGGTGACGTCCAGGTCGTCGATCGTGCCGAGGATCCGGCCGGAGGCGGGACCCGGGCCGAGACCGGACACGGTTCCCTGCAGGGAGAGGATGGTGGCGAACAGGCGCTGGATGACGCTGTCGTGCAGGTCTGCCGCGATCCGGTCGCGTTCGTCGAATACGGCGACGCGTTGCTGCTCTGCGCGTGCGTCGGCGAGTTCGATCGCGACACAGGCCTGGTGGGCGAACGATGCCGCCATGTCGAGGTCCTCGGCGGTGAAGGCGGGACGGCCGTGCCGCCGGGCGGCAGTGATGGTCCCGGTCACCCTGCGGTCGCTCAGCGGGACGATCATCATCGACTCGATGTCCATCCCGGCCGGTGCGTCGGCGGTGGTCGAGGACTGTTCCTGCGGCCAGGTCCCCAGTAAGGGCCTGCCGGTGCTGTAGACCCGGCCGGACAGCGAGTCATCGATGGGCACACCGGTACCGAGCAACGCCGCCGCGTCCGGACCGACCGCGACCTCGACAAGCAGGCGCCGATGGTCCTCGTCGGGCCGGCAGATGGTCACGATGTCGGCGTCGGCGGTGAGGCGGCTGTGCTCGGCGACAAGTCCCAATGGATCGCTCGTCTCCGGGGTCAGAACAGCCAGGGTGATCGCGGTCGAAGCCTGTAGCCAGTCCTGGCGGGACTGGGCGGAGCCGAACAGCCGAGCGTTCTCGATCGCGACCCCGGCGGTGGACGCCAGGGCGGTGGCGAGCTCTTCGTCCTCGGCGCTGAACCGGCCCTGAACGCTCTCGGCCAGATACAGGTTGCCGAACACCGTCGTGCGTGCGCGGATCGGCACGCCGAGAAAACCGCGCATCTCAGGATGGCCGTCGGGGAATCCCGACGACCGGTCGTCGTCCTCGATCCGGTCCAGGCGGATCGGACGCGGGTCGGCGATCAGCGCGCCGAGCAGTCCTTTGCCCTGGGGCAGGCTTCCGATCCGCCGCACCATCTCCGGGGGCATTCCCACGTGAACGAATTCGGCCAATGTCCCGTCGGGGGCGATCACGCCGAGCGCGGCATAGCGGGCGCCGACCAAGTCCCGGGCGGCTTCCACGACGTGCCGCAGCACCGCGGGAAGGGTCAGGTCGGAGGTCACCGCCCGGTTGGCGCGCAGCAGCCCGCGCAGCCTGCCCTGGGTACTCAGCACCTCCTGGGCATGTTCCACCAGCCGACCCAGCAGCCGGTCGAGCCCGAGCCGGGGGACATCGGGGAAGGTCAGCGGTTCCTCGTCAGCCGCTTGCGGCCCGGCCGGGTCGATGTGGGGCGTCTCTGTCCCGGTGTCCTGTTCGATGACGCGGGGTTTGTGCCGGCGATCGGGCTGCTCGCCCATAGCGTCCTCCCTTTCGGGAATCGATTCCGCTTCCACCTTGGCCGGTACGGCCCCGATGTGACCGGGGTCGAGCGCAGCACTGTTCGACGTCACCGGTCCTGGGCCAGGGGACGCCACCAGCGGCGAGGAAGCGCAAAAGTCCGGGCAGGAACCCCGGCGCGCCAGATGCGAGCCAGTCTCTCATGAACCGGCACAAAACGACATGTTCGTGAGAATCGTGCTTTCGCCGGATTCTCACGAACACCCGGCCTGGGACGGCCGACGAATCACGGGCCTTGACCGCAGGCGCCGCGGCTGGGCGAGTACGGCGCCCCTTCGGCACTTCCCCCGTCCTCTGGCGTAAAGGCGCCGACGATCCGATTCCGTCGCCGCGGAGAGGACATTCGGTCCGCCGCTCCCTGCCGAAAGTCCCTTCTGAGACAGAGAATCCCGTGTCACGGTGAGCGGGAGGGGTCTGCGTGCAGCATTGGACGAGGGAGAGTCCGTGTCTTGGAGATCGCATGACGAGGGCAGCTGGCGGCGGAGCAACTTGATCACCCGCCACCGGGATCACCTGCCGCAGGTGAAGGTATTGGTCGATGAGCTGTACGCGGCGTTGTCCGAGGACGGACCAGGCGCATACGAGGCCATGATCGAGGCGGAGTACGCCGGGCCACGTGAGCACGTTGAACATCACCCATGCGGTGATGGCGTGCTCAGCTTGATGGCCGAACCCACCCGGGATCCGGAGCGGATGCGGCTGACCCACCTGGTCTACGGCGGATGCACCACACACCAAGTCCGGCAGGACCTGATCAGTCGCGGTCTGGGATCGCTGGGCATCACCTGGGTGTACCCGCCGGAAGCCGGCTTGTCCGAAGGCTGAGCGGCGGAGACGAGAGTCGGCAGGAGAGCGGTTCCACTCGATGCCGCACAGAACGAAAGCGCTTACCCCCGCGACGGCGATAGTCGTCGTCCGCCATGTGCGCTCGTCAAGAGACCTGCGCCCGGGAGGGCGGGACCTTCTGCCCTTCTCGCTCGATCCCTTGCGGGACAAGGTGAAATGGTCCGGATACGCAATCGGCTCACCTGAAGAGTTTCGAGCGAAACGAGGTCCGATCAATGCGAAAACCTTCCGTCATGACCACCTGTGCCGCGGCTGCCGCGACGCTCGTCGGCGGTCTGCTGTTCGCCGTGCCGGTCGGGGCCGCCCAGCCTCCGACGACCACCACCCCGACCACCACCGGGCCGACCACGACGACCAAGCCCACTGGCCCCACCGCGACCACACCGACGTCGAAATCGCCGACGGCGCCGCCGACGACATCCAAGACCACGACCAAACCGAAGGTCCCCTCCGGCGGAGTCGAGACCGGCGGTGGTGGCACCGCGGCCGGATAGGAAGCGAAATGGGAATGCCCGGCTGGGCCCGCAGTCATCGAGGACTCCTGCTCCTGGCAGGCGTCCTGCTCGCCGTCCTGGCCGGGCTGACCTTCGTCCTCACGGGCGGACGGGAACAGGCCGTGTCCGGCAGCACGACCACATCGGCTCCGCCGCCGGCGGCGAGCACTCCTCCCGCCACCACGGCGCTGCCGCGCTCGGATCCGGTTCTCGTCGAGATCCCCAAGATCAGGGCGAAATCCACGTTGGTGCCCCTCGGGCTCAACCAGGACAACACCCTGCAGGTGCCCCCGGTCAGCCGGCCGATGCAGGCGGGGTGGTTCGCGGAGGGTACGTCACCCGGCGAAATCGGCCCGGCCGTGATCGTGGGTCACGTCGACGGCAACGAACAACCGGGGATCTTCTACCGGCTCAAAGAGTTGCAGGCAGGGGACCACGTCGTCGTCTCTCGCGCGGACGGGCTGGTGCTCACTTTCGTCATCACCCGGGTCATGCAGGTCGACAAGGACGAGTTCCCGACTGACGCCGTCTACGGGGACACCAGCGATCCTCAGCTTCGGCTCATCACCTGCGGCGGTGGCTTCGACCGTACGGTGCGCAGCTATCGTGACAACATCATCGCCTTCGCGGTTCTCCGGCAAGGGTAGGGAACGGCTTCACACTCGACCGCGGTGAAAGCAGGTTTCCAGTCACGGGCTCGCCCAGAGGGAATGCGTTCAGGCAGGCCGAAACCGGCGATCCGCGGGGCTTCTCATCGCCGTCGGCCGCTGAGTTCGGCCGTGTTCAGGCGCCGAGCCGGTTGTAGATCCGGCTGGCCAGAGTGGCGGCCAGCTGGTTCAAGGCGCTCCAAGGTTCATCGAGCGCGAACCGGGCGAGCAGTTCCGCCACAGCGTAGGCCTCGGCCTCGGAGAGCAGTGGCGCGCGCCGGTCCTGGAGCCCCTGCTCGACCAGCCGGGACAGGGCTTCGGCGTACTCCTCCAGGTCACGCACCACAGCCAGGCCGTACCGCTCGTCGAGCGAATCCCCGGTGAGGTCGTCACTCATGGTCGCCTGCCCCTTCTGTCTTCACCCGTCCGACGCGCCTCAGAAAATCTATGCTGACTGGGGTAGACATTCAACGCCGGGTGTGTGTAATGTTCTCCTTGTACCGAGAAGACAACGTCAAGCAGGCGCGGGAGATGACGTAACTGCCCGCGAGGTGAGACAAGCCGGTCAGGCGGTACGGGGCCGATCAAGGAACAGGTCCCGGACGGTGATCGGACGCAGGACGCGGGCGGAGCAAGCGCGCCCGTGAAGAACACGAAGTTGTAGTCAGTAGTGCAGTTGCAGGACCGGTCAGGTGGCCGGAGCCGATCTGTGACGGGGCTCCGGGCAGTGGCCAGCGGCGTCAGCGTGCTGGGACCGATCAGTGGAAGGGTTCCCGTCGTTGGCGTCCGCAGTAGGTGAAGTAGCAGTACCCAGCAAGGTGAGAACACAGGAAAGAAGGGAACGGCAACATCATTGGATCGCCCGCAGCGGCAGGATAGCGCCGCGCGGGTGCCGTAGTTCCATCGAGTTCGGAGGTGGTTCGCGGTCACGAATGAGCGATCCCCGCGAGGTCCGGCTTCCCAGCGGACGCGGGTGCAAGAGGCCGGCGGTCACGTCGGTTGACAATGGTGAAACCCAACCCTGAGGACCCCGGGTGCCGTTCTGGCACCCGGGGTCCTTTGTGATGTGGAGGTGGAATGATCCCTGACCAAAACGGACCGGCCGCGCCCGACGGGGCCGACAAATTCGATGACGAGCACTACCCCGCCTACACGATGGGGCGGGCAGCCGACATGCTCGGCGCCACCCAGGGCTTCCTTCGCAGTCTCGACGAGGCCGGTCTGATCACCCCGCAGCGTTCCGCCGGCGGCCACCGCCGCTACTCCCGGCACCAGCTTCGCCTGGCCGCCCGGGTGCGGGAACTGGTCGATCAGGGCACCGCCGTCGAGGCCGCCTGCCGCATCGTCACTCTCGAAGACCAGCTCCACGAAGCTCAGCGCCTCAACGCCGAACTCCGCGCCGACGACTGAAACCCCACCTGTGAACGCCCTTGTCCGAACCGGGCAAGGGCGTTCGTGCGTGGATGTCGAGACGGCCGAGCCCGCTCCGACTCCCTCTCGAAAGCGCCGGACAGCGGCGCCACGGGAGCGAAGGAGGCCTTGCGATGAGCAAGGTGGTGCTGGATGTGTCGATGTCGCTGGACGGCTTCACCGCCGGGCCGAACGTCCGGGCCGAAGAGCCCATGGGCGACCGCGGGGAACGCCTGCATGAATGGATGGCCGGGGGAGGCCCCGACGCCCGCGTTTTCGAAGAGGTGAACGCGATGGTCGGGGCGACCGTCATCGGCAGGCGCACGTTCGACCTCGGGTTGCGGCCGTGGGGCGGAACTCCGTGGCCCGGTGTCCCCAGTTTCGTGGTCACCCACCGGACCAGGGAAGACCTCCTCGGCGACAACGGCGGCACATTCGTCTTCGACGGGCTGGAGGCCGCGGTCCGCCGTGCCAAGGACGCCGCGGAGGACAAGGACGTACTCGTGATGGGCGCCGACGTCGCCGGGCAGCTGCTGGCCGCGGGCCTGCTCGACGAGGTCTTCCTCCACCTCGCCCCTGTGGTGCTGGGTCAGGGGACCTCTGTGTTCGCCGGGCACGTGGGCGAGCTCGTTCCCCAGGGTGAAGCTGTCGCGGGCGTCGCCACCCACCGGCGTTATCGCGTCCGGTGACTACCACGGGATGGTGGCTCGGATGGCGGCCGAGACCGGTTCGAGGTCGGCGACGAGACGCTCGAGTTCGCTGGGGCTCAAGGCGTTGTAAGGCGCCTCCGCGAGCCGGTCGGTGATCGCCTCGACGCGCTCTTTCGTGGCCCGGCCGGAGTCGGTGAGCCGGCCGTCGGACCCGATCAGGCCGCGGTCGCGCATCCCGTCCACGACGGCGGCCAGCTGCGCGGCGGGGAGATGGCCGACCCGGCCGAACTCGTGCGCGGGTATGCCGACGGACAGGGCGTGGAGCACGTGGCACTCGGTCCCGCCGATGCCCTCGGCCAGCAAAGCGACGGTGTGGCCGTCGCCGCGGTGCTCACGCAACAGGGTGGCCGCGTGCCACAGCCGTGCCACGGGCTCCTCCGGGACCGGAAGCGTTCGGACGGCGGCGAAGAGGGCGCGTCCCTCCACGGGTGCACTGGTCGCCGCCTTCAGCAGGAGTTCGCCGGCGCGCGTGACGCCGGGGTCGTCGGCGAGGTCACCGAGGATCCGCCGCATCCCCGCGACGCATCCCCGCTCGCGGGCGGCCAGCGCCGCCTCGGGCGTGGTCAGCTCCCACACCTTCGGGAGGTGGCGTGCCACCTCGCCCGGGGCGAAGTTGTAGAAGATCGCGTGGATCACCTCGGCGGGCACCGACCGGCCGAACGGAGCGGCCCGCCCGGCGAAGTAGGCGTCCCACGGGTTGCGGAGGCCGAGCGCCATCAGCGCCTCGTCGGACTCGTCGGCGAAGTAGGGGATCAGACCGATGGGCTCGACCAGGTCGTACATGCGGCGGGCGACGGGTTCCGGGTGCGACATCGTGTCTCCTGTGGTCGTGGCGGCGCCCTCGTGGCGACCGCTCGACTACCCCACGAACGACGCACCCGGAAATCGACATCGGGTTACTTCAGGTGCCGGGTGAAGAACCGGCCCGCGGAGTCTCCTTCGAAGTGCGGGACGCCGGTGTGTCCGCCCATGTTGGCGTGCAACGTCTTCTCCCGCGAACCGAAGGCGTCGAACAAGTCGAGGGCGTGCTGCCGGTCGTTCCCTTCGTCGTCCCACTGCAGCAGGACCAGCAGCGGGATGGTGACCTGCCGGGCCTCTTCGAGGATGCTGCGAGGCACGTAGCTCCCGGCGAACAGGACGGCTGCCTCGACGCGGGGCTCGACCACTGCGAGCCGCGTGGCGATGGCGATCACCCCACCCGAGAACCCGACCGGGCCAACGATTCCGGGTAGTCCGAGGAGGGCGTCCAAGGTGGCCCGCCATTCCGGGACCGCCGTTTCGACCAGCGGGAGGACGAGCCGGTCGACGATGTCGCCGGTGACCGGCTCGCCGGCCTTCACCGCGCGCTGCAGGTCGGCGCGGGCTTCGTCGACGGCGGGGAAACGGGGCCTGTCACCGGCTCCGGGGAGTTCGATGGTGGCCGCGGCGTAGCCCGCCGCCGTGCAGGCCCGGGCCCTGGCCTCGAGCCGGGGGTGCATCTTGCCGAGTCCGCCGGGGTGACCCATCAGGATCAGCGGGGCCGGTGCCGCCGATTCGGGCGTCCACAGGATTCCGGGGATGTCGCCGAGGGTGAATTCGCGCTCGAGGGCGTCTCCGAGGCGTCGTTCGGAAGTGAAGTGCATGGTCGTGCCTTTCGGGAGTGCTCGTGAAACGGCGCTCCCGGACGACCTACCGCCCGACCGTGACCCCTGAGAGGAGCACCCATGTCGAAATGTCCACGGGTACCACCTCCTCGTTCGCTCGCACGGCCTCCGGCAAGTTAGCAGCGGCCGGCGATCGCGCGCCAACGGTTTTACCCGAGCACCGAAAGCCCGTCCGCCACGACGACGCCGTCGTGCAGCACCGTGCGGTCCTTGCCGCGGTCCATCACCGCGCTCGTCGGGGTCTCGCCGTCCACCAGCACCAGGTCGGCGCGGTCGCCGGCGGCCACCCCCGGCCGGTCGGCGATGCCCGCCAGCCGTGGGACGTCGTGACTCATGATCGACGCGCCGCCCATCGTCGCGACGGCCAGCGCCATCTCGATCAGGTCGTCCCGGCGGAAGCCGTTCGTGAAGGCCAGCTGCCAGGTGCGGTCGAGCAGGTCGCAGTTGCCGTACGGGCTCCAGTAGTCCCGCTGGCCGTCCTCCCCGAGACCGACGCGCACACCCGCGGTCGTGAGGTCCGCGAGCGACAGCTGGCCGTCGGTGGACGGCGCGACGGTCGCCATCGCGATGTCCAGTTCCGCGAACGTGTCGATCAGGCGGCGGCTCACCGATTCCGAGATCGAGCCCAGTTCGTACGCGTGCGACATCGTGACCTTGCCGCGCATGTCCAGCGCGCGGACCCGTTCGATCACCAGGTCGGTCGAGAACACGCCGAGGTGGCCGGGTTCGTGCAGGTGGATGTCCACCTCGACGCCGTACTTCTCGGCGAGCCCGAACACGACGTCGAGATGCCCCTTGGGGTCCTTGTCCAGCGAGCACGGGTCGATCCCGCCGACGACCGTGGCGCCCGAGCGCAGCGAGGCCTCCAGCACGTCCACGGTGCCGGGTTCGCGGAGGATCCCGGCCTGCGGGAACGCCATGATCTCGACGTCCGCCTGCTTGGCGAAGCGCTCCTTCGCGGCGAGGACGGCGTCGAGCTTCTCAAGCCGGCAGTCGACGTCCACCTGTGCGTAGGTGCGCACGCGGGTGGTGCCGTTCGCGATCATGCGCTCCAGCGTCCCGATGACCCGTTCGGGCAGCGGGACCTCGGCGTCGCGCCAGTTCTCGCGGTCGTTCAGCATCATCGCCCACACGCCCGGCGCGCCGGTGTGCGGCCGGAACGGCAGGCCGATGCGCGTCGAATCCAGGTGGACGTGCACGTCGCTGAACGAGGGGAACAGCAGCCGCCCGCGCCCGTCGACCGTGTCCGGAGCCGGCGCGGCGGCGGGATCGTGCGGCCGCACCGCGGTGATCCGGCCGTCGGCCACCTCGACGTCGCTGCGCTGTCCACCCCACGGGCGGACGTCACGGATCAACACGGGGACACCTTTCTCGCCGGACTCTCTTTGGTATACCAAATCAGGCGAGCGGCGGCAACGTCACTTGGTGTGCCGGTACGGGCGCGTGTGCCCGGTCTCCGCGTTGTGCTTGGTGATGTGGTCGATCCCCATCGATTCGAGCCTCGGGTACTCGGTCACGTCGAACACGTTGTCCTCGCGGCGATGCGGGTAGATGTCGTGCCCCTTGCCCGGCCAGTAGGGGAAGACCACGTGCGTGTCCTTGTTGGAGTTCTTGGCGAAGGTTTCGGAGACGTAGTCCCATTTCTCCTGGACGAGCGGTTTCCTCGGGTCGTTGGGATCGTTGATCCACCCGGGCATCTTGATGTTGTTGTCCTTGAGCGTTCCTTCGAGGGTGTTGCCGCCGTTCTGCTTCGCGATCTTGGTGGCCTTCTCCTCGACCGAGCCGAGGTACTCGTCCTCTTCGCCGCGTTTGCGTTTCTTGGTGCCGCCGGACCAGAAGAAGTGCTTGTCCGCCTTCAGGATCTGGTCGAGCTTCGGCTTGAACTTCTCGAACTCCTCCTTCGACATCTTGTCGACGTTGACAGGAGGCTTCCGCGGGCTCCTTCGCGGTGGCTGAGGTTGCCCGCTGGGGCCGACCGGCTGCGGCCGCTGCTGGTTGCCCGGACCGCTCTTCCCGCAGGGTGGGACAAGGCCGAGCGGGTCGCCGATGAGCAGTGGCTGATCGACGTAGCCGACAGGATTCGGCGCGGCGGCGAGGCCGAGCGGGTCCTGGCTGAGATACCGCGAGGTCCTGGGGTCGTAGTACCGGAAGACGTTGTAGTGCAGCCCGGTTTCGTCGTCGCGGTGCTGGCCGGGGAACGCCAGCGGCATCGACGCGGTGTCGGCGCCGGGCAGCGGCACGCCCCAGAAACTGCTGCGGTCCTGCCAGACCAGCGTGCCGTGTTCGTCGAGCAGCTCGGTCGGCGTCCCCGCGGGTGACGTGATCACGGCACGGAACACGGCGTCTTCGAGGGCGCCCGTTCGCTCGATCTGCACGACGGGGCGGTCGTCGTCGTAGCGTTCCCAGGTCAGGAGCCGGTAGGACTCGTCGGCGGGGTCGTAATCCATCCGCTCGACCACGTTCATCCCGCTCCACAGGAACCGGACGTCGTGCGTGAGCTCGGCTTCCCCTTTCGGATCGAGCAGCCAGCGGCGTTTGGCGAACCGTCGCCCGAGCGCGTCGTAGTGGTAGGTCCAGAGCGCGCCGTCGGGAGTGCGCACGGAGCGCAACCGGTCGAGGTGGTCCCACTCGTAGGCGCAGGACTGATCCCCGGTGACCCGGCCCCGCTCGTCGTCGCTGTAGACGCCTTCGCCGAGGGCCATGGCTCCCGCGGCGTCGTGGGTGAACCGTTCGACCCCGGCAGGCCCGCGCGCCTCGCTGACCCGGCCCGCGGGGTCGTAGGTGAGCTGCCAAGGCCGGATGGCGTCGTCGACGGCGGCGAGCCTGCCGTCCGGCCGGTAACCGTAGACGCGCTGACCGACGCCCACGATGTGCTCTTCGGCGAGCCGGTCTTCCGCGTCGAAGCGCCGCCGGAGCACCACGGTGCCGTCGACGCCGCGCGTGACCTCCCGTCCGGCGTCGTCGTAGCCGAACTCGATTTCGTGGCCGGCGATCCGCAGCGACCGCGGCAGCCCGGACCCGGTGAACCGCCACTCGCTGTCCACACCGGACGATGTCCGGCGGACGAGCACGTCGCCGTCGTGGCGCCAGCACACCCCGAGCCCGTTGATCGTGTCGACGACGATCTGGTCCCCGTCGTCATGGACGAGTTCGACCCGCGACTCGGTGTTCTCGGCGACGGTCATCCTGCCGAGCGCGTCGTATTCGTACAGCGTGACGTCGTCCGGGGTACGCCTCGCCACGACGTTGCCCTGGAGGTCGTAGTCGTACTCGGTCGCGTCACCCGTACTGCTGGTCATGCGAAGCAGTTGCCCCGCCGCGTCGTAGGCGTAGCCGATCCGGCGGCCGTCGTAGTCGACCTCCTCGACGAGCCTGCCCGCGGCGTCGCGGACATAGCGCCAGGTGCGGCCGTTCGGGTTGGTCACCGAGGTGAGCCGCAGTTCGCCGTCGTAGGTGAACAGCGTGCGCGCGCCCGCGGCGTCGGTCTCTTCCAGGACGAGGCCGAACGGGCCGTATTTGCGGCGCCGCGCGGCACCCGCCGCGTCGCGGTGCTCGACGACGTGGCCTTCGGCGTCGTGCACCCACGTCTCGCGGCCGCCGTCAGGGCCGAGCCGCCAGGCGCGGCGCCCGTCGGCCGTCCAGCCGAGCCTCGCCGCGCCGCCGGAGGCCGTATACGCGAGGCGAGGGCGGCCGAACAGGTCACGGTCGCCGGGGCGGTCCGTCACGGGCGCGTCGGCCAGCGGATCGGGCGCGTCCGGGATCTCCACCGGCATTCCGGTGCCGACCAGGGTGGTGGCCGGGTCGAACGCGGGGACCGTCCGCCGGACGTCTCCCGCCGACAGCCGGACCTCGCCGTCGGCGTGTGTCAGCAGCACCGTCGATCCGCCGGGACGGTGGACGGCGACCAGCGCGCCGTCCTCGTCGTACTCGTAGCCGGTCTCCCGGCCGAGTTCGTCCACTGTGGACAAAAGTTCGTCGCGCCGGTTCCAGGCGTAGCGCCGGGAGTTGCCCAGCGGATCGACGCGTTCGACCAGTTGCCTGGCATCGTTGAGGCGGTACGTCCACGTGTGGCCGTCGGCGTCGGTGTGCTTGGTCGTGCCGGGTTCGTAGGCGAACGTCGCGTTGTAGTAGCCGCTCGCCCCGACGGCGCGGACGCAGCGCCCGGCGTCGTCGTAGACGTAGCGGTACCAGGTGCCCGTGCGGTCCTTCCATCCGACGAGCCGGTGCCCGAAGTCGTAGTCGAGCGTCATGGGACGGCCCGCGTAGTCCGTGACGGCGCTCAGCTGGCCGAGCCGGTTGTACGAGAAGCGCACCAGCGGCGGCTGTCCCGGAGCCCCGAGCGCGACGATCCGCCCCTTCGCGGTGCCGATCGCGAGCTCGACACCGTCGTCACGGCGGATTCGCGCGGGCGTGCCGTCGGCCGCGTAGGTGAACTCGGTGCGGGCGCCGTTCCGCTCGATGGCCGTGAGAGGCAGGATCCGGCCCGCGCCGGCGAAGTGCAGCTCGCGATCGCCCATCGACAGCCGGTAGCCGTCCGCCGCGCGCCGCAGCCGGTGCCGCGGGCCCTGCACCGGCAGGACGGGGCCAGTCGTCGGGACGGGATAGGTCAGCACCATGCCGTCTTCGGCGTAGAACAGGATCCGGTCGCTCTGTATCGCCAGCCGTTGATCCATTGTGGACGTCCAAGAGGGACCGAACCAGCGGCCGGCGGTGTAGGCCGACAGATGGGTGCGGGAGAGTTCGAGATCGCCCGCGTCGCCGGGCAGGGTCACGTCGACCTGTTTCATGACGACTTCGCCGGTCGCGACGTCGACGGGGTCACCGCAGTAGTTCTTGGAATCCGACGACGTCGAGCGGTCGCCGTTGCCGTCCTTCTTGGTGGTGTCGGTGCTGCCGCCCCGGTCGCGGGTACCGCCGCCGCCGGTGCCGCTGGTGTTCGTCTGGTCGTTGTCGCTCTTGGTGTTGGTGCTCTTGTCGTTGGTGGTGCCGTCGTTGCCACCGCCCGGCTTGCCGTTGCCGTCGGCGCTGGAGCTGGTGGTGCCCTCGTCGATCCCGCGGTCGTTCCCGCCCTTGGTCTTGGGTGGCGGCGGGGCGTCCACCTTGCCGCCCTGCAGCTTGCGCAGGGCCTTGGCGGCGTCGTCGAAGAGCGTGTCGGCCTTCTTGAGCAGCGGCATCAGGCCCTTGAGCGCCTTGACGAGCTTGGTGGTGAGATCGGCGATCTTCGAAGCGGTCTTGGCGACCGCGGTCACCACCTGCGGCACCACCCAGGTCAGGCCGATGCCGAGGGTGAACAGCACCTGCAGCGCCCAGCTGATGAGGTGGCCGACGAGTTCGGCGATGATGTCGCGGACCAGGGTGCGGACGGCGGCGACGACCTCGCCCGCGGTCTTGACTCCGCTGGAGGCTCCCTCGCACCCCTTCTGTGCCGCGGTGAGCACGGTGACCGTGTCCTGGGACCGTTCGCGGTAGCGGTCCGCGGCGTCGCCCGCCCATGTCTGCAGGTCGGCCTTGACCAGGTCGGTCAGATCCGTGCCGATGGCGCCGAGTTCCTTGGCGATGTTGGACCAGGTCTCGGCCTGCGCCTTGATCTGATCGGCGTCGCCGGTCAGCGCGTCGAGCGCGTCGGAGAGCGGGCCGACGTGTTCGAGCAACCAGCCGACGCCCGCGGCGAGGATCGAACCGAACGGATCCATGGCCATCGACAGCGCGTCGAGAGCCGTCCCGACGGCGCCCATCGCGACCGCGGCCCAGTCGCCCTTCTCGATGCCTTCCTTGAGGTCGATCGCCGATTCCAGCAGCGGGACACCGGAGTGGTCCTTCGTGGAGTCCTGACGCTCAGCGATCAGCGGATTCGCCATCTGTGCCGTCTTCCTGCCTCGGGATCCTCACCGACTGGGCAGGCAATTTCTACCATCGCCGCGCTCCGGTGCCCCTGTGCGGAAAGGATCTTTGCCCGCCCGCCGGGAGGACGACCCGTACGGGCAGGGTCTTGCGAGTTCTGCCATGCGGAAGTTAACCTCCGCAGATTGAAATTGCCCGGCATCGCTCGCTTCTATCGAGAGGCGGATCCATGGTGAAGAGGACGCGGGCCGAAGCGGCCGCGAGCGGCAGGCCCGAGGACGAACGGCTCGGGATCGGCAGGAGTTTCACTTACGGCATCCAGCACGTCCTGACGATGTACGGCGGGATCATCGCGCCGCCCCTGATCATCGGCGGCGCCGCGGGCGTTTCGACCGCCGAGATCGGGCTGCTCGTCGCGTCGTGCCTGTTCATCGGCGGCCTGGCGACGATCCTGCAGTCGTTCGGCATCCCGTTCTTCGGCTCCCGGCTGCCGCTGGTCCAGGGCACCTCCTTCGCGGGCGTGGCGACGATGACCGCGATCGTGGCCGACGGCGGGCTGCCCGCCGTGTTCGGCTCGGTGATCGCGTCCGCGGTGCTCGGCCTGCTCATCACGCCGGTGTTCTCCCGGCTGGTGAAGTACTTCCCGCCGGTGGTCACCGGGACGGTGATCACGGTGATCGGGCTCAGCCTGATGCCGGTCGCGGCCCAGTGGGCGATGGGCGACAACACCAAGGCGCCGGAGTTCGGCTCGGTCTCCAACATCGGGCTGGCCGCGATGACGCTGGCGATCGTGCTGCTGCTCAGCAAGGTCGCCGTCCCGGCCATCTCCCGGCTCTCGATCCTCCTGTCGATCGTGCTCGGCACCGTGCTGGCCGCCGTGCTGGGCAAGGCCGATTTCTCCCAGGTCTGGGACGGCCCGATCTTCGCGGTGCCGACCCCGTTCGGCTTCGGCGCGCCGACCTTCGACATCGCCGCGATCGTGTCGATGTTCATCGTCGTGCTGGTGACCCTCACCGAGACCACGGCCGACATGCTCGCGGTGGGGGAGATCGTCGGCACGCGGGTCGGCAAACGCCGGATCGGCGACGGGCTGCGCGCCGACATGGCGTCCTCGGCGGTCGCGCCGGTCTTCAACGGGTTCATGCAGAGCGCGTTCGCCCAGAACGTCGGTCTCGTCGCGATCACCGGCGTCCGGAGCCGGTTCGTGGTGACCGCCGGCGGCGTGATCCTGCTGGTCCTCGGCATGCTCCCGGTGCTCGGCCGGGTGGTCGCCGCGATCCCGTACCCGGTGCTGGGCGGCGCCGGTCTCGTGCTGTTCGGCACGGTGGCGGCGTCCGGTATCAAGACGCTGTCCAAAGTGGACTACAACGGGAACATGAACCTGGTGATCGTCGCGGCCTCCGTCGGGCTGGGCATGGTCCCGATCGCGGCGCCGGAGTTCTACCACCACTTCCCGGCGTGGGTCGGCACGATCTTCCACTCGGGGATCAGCTCCGCCGCGCTCATGGCCGTCGTGCTGAACCTGCTGTTCAACCACCTGAAGCCGGCCAAGGCGGGCAGCGACCCGTCGGTGTTCGCGACCGCGACCAGGGTGATCGACTACTCCGACCTCAAGGCCTTCTCGCGGCTCAAGGACGGCGACAAGATCGTCGACGGCAAGATCGTGGACGCCGAGGGCAAGCCGGTCCAGGTGCGCGACGAGGACGGCAGGCCCGTCCCCTACCGGATCGGGTCCGAGCCGGAAGAGCACTGAATCCGGCCGCCGGATGGCTCGCCGAAGGTGATCCTGACCTGGGGGTCTACAGAAATTTGGGACGGCGACGTGTGCGACGCGGCAAGACCTGCGACAATGGACGGCGAGATCGGGGCATCGAATGAGCTCAGACTCGCTATGAAGAGCAGGTAGAAAAAGTATGGCTCAGGGCAGCGTTAAGTGGTTCAACGGCGAAAAGGGCTTCGGCTTCATCGCTCAGGACGACGGCGGACCGGACGTTTTCGTGCACTACTCGGAGATCCAGGGCAGCGGTTTCAAGTCCCTGGACGAAGGGCAGCGCGTCGAGTTCGAGATCGGCCAAGGTCAGAAGGGCCCGCAGGCCCAGCGCGTCGTCGCCATCTGACTTTCTTCACGCCGAAGGCCTCCATCCGTACCGGGTGGGGGCCTTCGGGCGTTTCGGGACCCGATATCGTCGATGCATGCTTGTGATCCTTCGTGAGCACCCGTGCGGCCGGACGCGGTGAGCCGCTCCGCCCTGGAGCCCGAGCAGGTCGGGCGGAAGGTGCGGTTGCGCGAGGTCGGGCTCCGGGATCGCCGGGTCCTGATGGGCTTCGACCGTGACATGGCCCGCGAGGCGACACCGCTGCTCGGCGGCGGGCACCGGCACTGGGCCTCGCACCGCTCGGGGTCCTCGGGCGACGACATCCACTTCGGCATCGAGACGGTGCGCGGCCGGATGCTGGTCGGTTCGGTGTGCACCATCGGCGCCGACCCGGTGACCGGCCGGTTCGGCTACGGCATCGGGATCGCCCCGCGCCACCAGCGCTGCGGGTACGCCACGGACGCCATCACCGTCCTCCTGGCGCATATGTTCGGGCAACGCGGCTTCCGCAAATGCGAGGTCAGCGTGTACGGCGGCAACCTGGCGTCGCTTTCCCTGCACGGCGGTCTCGGCTTCCGCGAGGAAGGCAGGCTGCGCGACACCGAGGTCGTGCGCGGCGAGATCAAGTATCTCGTGCGGATGGGCATCACCGCCGAAGAATTCGCCGCGCGCCCCGTCGACAGCCTCGCCGGCCTCGGCAGGCGCGGACAGCACCGGCGGCCCCGGCGCGGCAAGCACTGGCGCACACCCGCCGCGATCAGCGGCTGATCATCCCGGATTCGTAGGCGAAGACGACGGCCTGGACGCGGTCGCGGAGGCCGAGCTTCGTGAGGATGCGGCCGACGTGGGTCTTCACCGTGCCCGGCGAGAGGAACAGCAGCTCGGCGATCTCGGCGTTGGACAGGCCGCGTGCCAGCTGCTGGAGCACCTCGTGTTCGCGGCCGGTGAGCAGGGCGAGCCGGTCGTCCGGCGGCGACACGGGCAGGCCGGTGACGACCCGGTCGAGCAGCCGCCGGGTGACGGTGGGCGCCAGGGTCGCCTCGCCCGCGGCGACCACCCGGACCCCGGCGAGCAGATCCGGCGCCAGCGCGTCCTTCAGCAGGAAGCCGCTGGCCCCCGCCTGGAGCGCGGCGTAGACGTATTCGTCCAGGTCGAACGTGGTCAGCACCAGGACGCGGGCGCGCTGAGCCGCGGCGATCGCGGCGGTGGCCTCGACGCCGTCCATCTCGGGCATCCGGATGTCCATGAGCACGACGTCGGGATCGAGCTCCGCCACCAGCGCGACGGCCTCCGCGCCGTCGCCCGCCTCGCCGACGACGTCGATGTCGTCCGCGTTGTCCAGGATCATCCGCAGGCCGGTGCGCACGAGCGCCTGGTCGTCGGCGATGACCACCCGGATCGTCATGACGGCAGGGTCGCGCGGACGGCGAAGCCGCGCTCCGCCCGCGGACCCGCGTCGAAGGTGCCGCCCAGTACGTTCACCCGTTCCCGCATCCCTTCGAGGCCGTGCCCGGTGCCGGATGGCGCTTCCGCCGCGATGCCGTCGTCGGTCACCTCGATCTCCAGCGTCCCTGGCTCGTACCGCATCACGATAGTCACCGACGCGTCCGGACCGGCGTGTTTCAGCACGTTCGTCAGCGCCTCCTGCACGATCCGGTAGGCCGCCAGGTCCACTGTGGACGAAAGTGGCCGGGGTTCCCCTTCGACGCGGAACTCGACCGGCGTGCCCGCCGACCGGATGTCGGCGGCCAGCCGCGGCAGGCGCTCCGCACCGGGCCGGGGCTCCCAGTCCGGCTCGTCCTGGCCGAGCGCGCCGAGCAGGCGCCGGATCTCGCTCAACGCGGTCCGCCCGGTGTCGACGATGGCGTCCAGCGCCTCCCGCGATCGCTCGGGCCGCCGGTCCAGTTCCGCCTGGGCGCCCTGCGCTTGCAGGACCACCACGGAAAGCGCGTGGGCGACGACATCGTGCAGTTCGCGGCTGATGCGGCCGCGTTCGGCGGCCACGGCCAGCGCGGCCTGGGTGTCGCGCTCGCGTTCGAGATCGGCCGCCCGCTGCTCCAGCACCGACAGGCGGATCCGGCGCTGCCGCGTGTTCAGCCCGGCGAGCCATGCCACTCCGAGTGACAGGCCGATAGCCGGAAAACCGCCCCAGTCCTGCACTTGGTGGTCGTCGGCGTCGGTGCCGACCGGCGCCAGCCGATCGATGATGATGAGTCGCGGTGGCGTCGGGCCCGGGGTCCGCGTGTTCGCTTCCGAGGCATAGAAAGACCATGCTCCGGCGACGAGCAGTCCCGCCGCCAACAGGGCGACGGAACGCCGCCGCGACCCCCAGGCCGCGACGGAGAAGAGGCCGACCAGCGCCACGACGTCGACGGGTTTGAGGTCGTTGCCCAACGCCAGATGCAAGAGCGAGGCCGTGCCCCCGGCCGCGAAGGTGATCGTGGGATTCCGGTGCCGGACGAGCAAAGAAGCCAAGGCCACCAAGGAGACCAGCCACCACTCGAAGCCTTCTGGGTCGTCTGCCGAGACCACAGTGGACAGTCCGATGAGGATAGTAAGGCCGCGGTCGACGGCTCTCGGGTGATTCCTGAGGAAGGCCAGCACCAGCCGAGCGTAATCCCGCATCCGGTGCCGCGGATCCCTCTCGCGGCAGACCTCGGGATACGACCTGCGGCAGACGCGCGAATACGGCGCCGGGCTCCAGCCTGGACGCAGGAAGATCCTCGACAGAAACGGAAACCCCATGAGACGGCTTCTCGTCGCGCTGACCGCCCTCGCCGGCATGGTGTCCTTGGCGAGCCCGGCCGCGGCGGCCCCACGCTTGACGTTGCCGCCGCCGACCGGATCGCATCCCGTCGGCTCCACCGAACTGCATCTCGTCGACCGCTCGCGCCAGGACCCCTGGGTGCCGTCCGGTCCGCGCGAGCTGATGGTGTCGATGTTCTACCCCGCGCTGCTGCCGATCGGCCCGAAACGGCCCTACCTCACGTTGGCCGAGGCCAAGGCGTTCCTGACCGAATCGGGCCTGCCCGACATCGACCCCGCACTGGTCGCCGGGACCCGGACCGGCGCCAGGGTCGACGCGCCCCCGCTGCCGGGCAAGCACGCGCTCGTCGTCCTGTCGCCGGGATTCGGCAAACCGCGCACGACGCTCACCGGGCTCGCGGAAGAGCTGGCGAGCAAGGGGTTCGTCGTCGCGCTGATCGGCCACAACCACGAGTCCCACGGCACCGCTTTCCCGGACGGCCACGTCACCGGATGCGCCGCGTGCGGATCGGATTCGAAGCTGCTCCCGCCGATCCGCTCCGCGGACGCCTCGTTCGTCCTCGACACGTTGACCAGGCCTTCGTCGCACTGGTCCCGGCTGATCGACCGGACGCGCATCGGGATGGCGGGCCACTCGATCGGCGGGTACAGCACGCCGGCCGCGATGGTCGACGACCGGCGGATCCGCGCGGGCGCCGACCTGGACGGCAGGCTGTGGTCGCCGATCCCCGCGTCCGGGATCGACCGGCCGTTCCTGCTGCTCGGCCGCGAAAGCGAGTACACCCCGGCCGGCCCGGACACCACGTGGGCGGGCAGCTGGCCGAACCTCACCGGCTGGAAGCGCTGGATCAGCGTCGCGGCGGCCGGGCACGCGTCCTTCACCGACGTCGGCGTACTCGGTGAGCAGCTCGGCCTGAGCCAGCTCGGTCTGCTCGGCGGCGAGCGCGGCATGGCGCTGACCAGGGCGTACGTCTCCGCGTTCTTCGACAAGAACCTGCGCGGCGGACATCAGCCGCTGCTGGACGGGCCGGTGCCGGGCAACCCCGAGATCAAGTTCTGGAACTAGCCGAGGAAGGTCCCGGTGAGGCTCTCGGAGAGCTTCCAGAGCCGCGCGGCCTCACCGGGATCGATCGCGTACGGGCGCACTCCGACCCACTCGCCCTCTTCGGGGGCGATCTCGGCGATGTCGCAGTCCTCGCAGTAGAGCCCGCCCATCCCGTCGAGCCGCGGTGACGTCGCCGCCCAGACCTGGGTCGCCGCGCCCTGCTCCGGCGTTTTGAAATCCGGGTCGGCCAGGTTGCCGTGCTCGTCGATCCAGCCGCGCTCGACCATCTCGTCCTGCCGCAGATGCCGCTGCAGGGGCGTGAGGATGGCGCCCGGATGCAGGCTGAACGCGCGGATCCCGTGGTCGGCGCCGAGCGTGTCCAGCCGCACCGCGAACAGCACGTTCGCCGTCTTGGCCTGGCCGTACGCGAGCCAGCGGTCGTAGCCGCGCTCGAACTGGACGTCGTCCCAGCGCATCGGCGAGGAATGGTGACCGGAGGAGGACACCGTGACGACGCGGGCGCCGCCGTCCGCCTTCAGCGCGGGCCAGAGACGGCTCACCAGGGCGTGGTGGCCGAGGTGGCAGATCGCGAAATGCGACTCCCAGCCGTGGCCGACCCGCCGTTCCGGCGCGGCCATGATCCCGGCGTTCGCGATCAGCAGGTCGACCGGACGCCCGGTGCCGAGGAACCGCCGGGCGAAGGCCTCGACGCTCGCCAAGTCGGCGAGGTCGAGCTCGTCGACCTCGGCACCGGAGATCCCGGCGAGCGCGGCCTCGGCGTCGGCCGGACGGCGCGCGGGGACGACCACCTGCGCGCCGGCGTTCGCCAGCGCGCGCGTGGTTTCCAGGCCCAGTCCCGAATAGCCACCGGTGACGACGGCGAGCTTGCCCGAAAGGTCGATCCCGTCCAGTACTTCCCCGGCGGTGCTGCGCGCGCCGAAGCCGGAGCCGATCTTGTGCTGTGAAGTGGTCATGCGGCGGACGCTAGGAGCTAGAGGGCCCTCTAGGACAACCGCTATCGTCGCCGGCGTGACGGAACTCGCGATCGGCCAGGTCACCGCCCGGACGGGCCTCAGCGTGCACGCGCTTCGCTTCTACGAGATGGAAGGACTGCTCGCGGCGGCGGTGAAACGGGACGCGAACGGCCGCCGCGTGTACACCGAACAGGACGTCGACTGGCTGGTGAACTGCACGAAGTTCCGGGCGTCCGGGATGCCGCTCGCCACCATCCGCGAATTCGCCGAACTCGTCCGGCAAGGACCGGGAAACGAGGAAAAGCGGCTGGAGCTGCTGCGGGAACACCAGAACACCGTCCGGGACCGGATCGCCGAACTGGCCGACTGCCTGGAGCTGATCAGCCGGAAGGTCGAGGTCTACGAGGAGCATGTCGCGCGGGGGACGGCGGACGGGCTCTGGCGCTAGGGGACGGGACGCCGGTCAACATCGCCGTCGAAGGGGATCACGCATACATCCGCACGTATGACGCGGCGTGGAAGGCCAAGCGCATGCGGAACGATCCGCGGATCGAGATCGCCCCTTCGACGTTCCGCGGCATCCCGACCGGCGAGGCCGTGAGCGGACGGGTTCGCCTGCTCGACGGTGACGAGGCACGGCACGCGGCCGATCGCCTGGCCAGGAAGCATCGGCTCTTGCACGGGTTCCTCGTCCCGCTCGTGCACCGGTTGAAGAAGTACAAGACGCTCCATTACGAAGTACGACTCGAATAGAGTCCACAATGGACAGACACTGCCACCCGATCGGTGCAACGTTTCGCCTGGCGATGGGCAGGAGCGGCCCCTAAGCTTTGCCGCTCGTGACCTGCGAGGTGAGACGATGAGGTCGTTCGGCGCGGTGGATCCGATCAAGCTCGCGCTCGCCGGGCTCACCACGATGGCCCTCGGGATGGCGGCGGCGCTCAACGCCGACGCGCTGCCGGTGATCGGCGGCGGCATCACCTATTCCGCCGAGTTCTCCGACGCGGGCGGACTGCGCGCGGACAACGACGTCCGGGTCGCCGGGGTCAAGGTCGGCAAGGTGTCCGAGATCGGCCTCGAAGGCGATCGCGTGCTCGTCTCCTTCCGGGTGAAGGACGCGTGGGTCGGCGACGCCACGAGCGCGTCCATTCGGATCAAGAACGTCCTGGGGCAGAAGTACTTGGCGCTCGACCCGCGCGGCGAAGCGATCCTCGACCCCGGTGACCCCATTCCGCTGCGGCGGACCACCGCGCCGTATGACGTCCTTGAAGCGTTTCGGGATTTGTCGAAAACCGTCGACGCCATCGATGTCGGCCAGCTCGCGAAAAGCTTCGACACGATTTCGGCGACCTTCGCCGATACGCCTGCCGACGTCCGCTCCGCGCTGGACGGGATCTCGAAGCTCTCCGGCACCATCGCCTCCCGCGACCGGCAACTCCGGACACTGCTCGCGAACACCCGGCAGGTGTCGCAGACCCTCGTCGACCGCGACACCGAGGTCCAGCGGTTGATCCAGGACGGCAACGCGCTGCTGCGCGCGATCTCCACCCGGCAGCAGGCGATCAAGGATCTGCTCGACGGATCGAAACGGCTCGCGACCGCGCTCGACGGCATCATCGCCGACAACGACGGGCAGCTCGGGCCGGTGCTCGAACAACTCGACCGGCTGACGTCGATGCTCCAGCGCAACCAGGATTCGCTGGCCAGGGGGATCGCCGCGTTCGCGCCGGCGATCCGGGTGCTCACCAACGTCGCGGGCAACGGGCGCTGGATCGACGGCTACCTGTGCGGGCTGGTCCTGCCCACGTTCGGGCCGCTCAACGAAAAGGGCTGTTTCGACTCGTGAGTGGTAAGGACGGTTCTAACCGTCCTTACCACTCACGACCCCCACGCTCACCGCCGCTCTTTCGTCCGCCGCAACCAGTACAGCCCGATCACCGGCAGCACCAGCGGGATGAAGAGGTAGCCCTGGCCGTAAACCGACCATACGGTGGCGTGCGGGAAGGCCTCGCGGTCGAAGAGGCTGAACGTGCCGACGGTCAGCACGCCGAGCAGCTCGACGGCGCAGGCGATCAACGCGACCCGCCACCAGCCCGCGCCGCGGCGGGCCAGCGCGATGGTGGCCAGGAGGTACACGACGGCCGCGAACGCGGAGAGGGCGTAGGCCAGCGGGGCTTCGTGGAACTTGGTGCTGATCTGCACGGCGGCGCGTGAGGTCGCCGCCAGCGCGAAGATCGCGTACACGGCGACCAGGATCCGTCCTGGGCCGGAGGCCTTGTCCACCGTCTTCTCCTCGGTCTCTTCACGCACTGGCGCCCGCCCACACCTCGTGCAGCCGGAGCACCATCACCGGGATCGCGAGGCACGCGATGCCGAGGATCACGGTGCTCGACCGGGTGCGCTCGGCCAGCGCCCAGAACGTCCCGAGCGGGAGCACGACCAGGCAGCCGATCAGGTAGGCGAGATAGGTGGCCATGCTGCCGGGGCTGCCGCCGCCGATCAGCAGTACGACACCGATCACGAGCTGGGCCACCAGCAGGAGTTCGACCACGGCGAGGCCGCCGAGCAGTGCGTTGTCGGGCAGCTTCCCGCGTGCGGCCTGGACGAAACTCCACGCCGCGACCAGCGTCGCGCAGATCGCGACGGTCACCGCGAAGCCTGTGATCACGTCGGCCTCCTTACCAGCTCCACCGGCGACAACGTACCTCCGGGCGGATCGTCGCCGACGGGCGACCGGTGGGGTGCGTGGCGGGCGCCACGGCGGGCTCAGTGGTCCAGACCTCGGGTGAATAGATCACGAAACGCGTTCGGTTGGCGCACCGTCAATTCGGTCGCGCGTTATTGCGTTGGCCACCTGGACCAGGGATTACGCCGCTGGTTCGTTCCTGTTACACACCGACCGGGTGGTTTAAATGCGAGTTGATCTCACGCTGGGTACCCCTACCATTCGGTAGATTTCGAATTCACGTCCCTGAACAGCCCATCCGAACCCCCGATATGGCGGATTGGCCGTTCGGGATCCGGCAGGTGGAATATTCTCCATCGCGATGGTGCACATGGCCCATCCGATTGGTGCCAAGGAGGGGGCGCTCGAATGGACGTCCGGTACGAAGCGTATTGCTTCGCCGATCCACTGTTCTTCGATGAGCAGCGGGAAACCGGGGACGCCGCCGACGATTTCGCCTCCCTGTTGCCCGCTCCTGAGGTCGGCTGGCGCACCGGAGTGCGCGGAGTGTGGCGGCTGTTGCACCCGATTGCGCGAAATCTTCCCTTGCAGGGCTGGAAAATCCACGTTTCAGCAGGTTTGGCCAATGCCGAGCGGGTGCTCGTGAAGGTGCACGAGCATTGTGTCGAGCACGACGTGTCCTACAAGCATCTGCGCTCGCGGAGCACGCTGCTCGCGAGGAATTCAAAATACGCTCCGCGTGACGGAAGCGGTAAGTTACTGACTCTTTATCCGGCTGACAACAACGAGCTGGAACGCGTTCTCGCCGAGTTGTCGGCGAAGCTCGACGGCGAACCGGGGGCGTACATTCTCAGTGATCTCCGGTATGGTGCCGGGCCGCTCTACGTCCGCTACGGCGGATTCGCCGAGCAATGGGTCGAACTCGACGGCAAGCGGGTCCTCGCGGTGCGCAAACCGGACGGCACCCTGGTCCCGGACAAACGCGAGCCGACCTTCTCCGTACCCGACTGGGTGACGATTCCGGAGTTCCTCGCGCCTCATCTCGCAGCTCGCAAGAGCGGCAGCGCGGATCAGTTCCCTTATCAGGTGAAAAGCTCGCTGCACTTCTCCAACGGCGGCGGCGTGTACCTCGCCGACCGGAAGACCGACGGCGAACGGGTGGTCCTCAAGGAGGCCAGGCCGTTCGCCGGCCTGGACCGCGACGAGGTCGACGCCGTCGAACGTCTCCGCCGCGAGCACGAGGTGCTGGAGCGGTTGAAAGGTATCGACGGCATCCCCGCCACCTACGACCGCTTCACCGTCTGGGAGCACCACTTCCTGGCGATGGAGTACATGCCCGGCGTTTCGCTGGGCAACTGGCTCGCCCGCAACTACCCGCTCACCAGGCGCGACACCACCGAGGCCGACATCGCCGCGTACACCGAACGCGCGCTGGCGCTGGTCCGGCGGGTGGAGGCGATGGTCGGTGAGGTGCACGGCCGCGGGATCGTCTTCGGCGACCTGCACTCGCTGAACATCCTGGTCGACGGGGAGGACGGGGAAGACAAGACGGTCTCGCTGATCGACTTCGAGATGGCGTCCGACGTCGAAAGCGGCACGCGGCCCGCCCTCGGCGCGCCCGGCTTCCGCGCTCCGCGCGACCGGAAGGGCTTCGAGGTCGACGAGTACGCGCTCGCCGTCCTGAAGCTGTGGATCTTCCTGCCGCTCACCACGCTTCTCGAGCTCGCCCCGGCGAAGCTGCGCGGGCTCGCGGACTTCGTCCAGCAGCGCTTCGACGTCCCGGAGGGTTACGCCGACTCGATCGTCGCCGAGCTCGCACCCCGGAACGTCCCGCCGCTGACGAGCGCGACCGAGCTGGACCAGGACAAGCCGAACTGGGTGCTGGTGCGCAAGCAGATCACCGAGGCGATCCTCGCCAGCGCGACCCCCGAGCGCACCGACCGGCTCTTCCCCGGCGACATCGAGCAGTTCCGTGTCGGCGGAGCGTGCTTCGGTTACGGCGCGGCCGGCGTCCTCTACGCACTGAAAACGGCCTGCGGTGAGCGCCACCGGGAGCACGAGCGCTGGCTGCTGGACTCGATCCGCCGCGAACCACCGGGACGTCCGGGGTTCTACGACGGCTCGTACGGGATCGCGTACGTCCTCGAAGAACTCGGGTACCGGGACGAGGCCACCAAGCTGCTGTCGGCGTCGGCGACGCTGGTCGAGCAGACCACCGACCACGGTCTGGAAGGCGGCCTGTCCGGTATCGGGCTCACCCAGCTGCACTTCGCGGTGTCCCGCAAGGACAACGAGTTCGGCAGGCAGGCGCTCGCCACCGCCGTCCGGCTCGCCGAAGCGCTCGAAACGGCCGACCCGCCCGGCGACTTCGGCAGGGCCGGGCTGCTCAACGGCTGGTCCGGTCCGGCGCTGCTGTTCGTGCGGCTGTTCGAGCGCACCCGCGAAGAGGGCTGGCTGTCCTTCGCCGACCAGGCGCTGGAGCGGGACATCGAGGAGTGCGTCGAGTCCGACGACGGCTCGCTGCAGGTCCGCGACGGCGAGACCCGGACGTTGCCCTACGCCGGTGTCGGCAGCGCCGGGATCCTCATGGCCGCCGAAGAACTGGCGAAGTACCGTCCCGGCGCGAAGGCGTTGAAGAGCCTTCCCGGCCTGCGTGAAGCGTGCCGCGGCGAGTTCGTCATCCATCCCGGGCTGCTGTTCGGCCGGGGCGGGCTGATGACCGCGCTGGCCATGGGCGCCGAACCGGACCAGCGCGTCCGCGACGCCATCGACCTGCATCTTTCCCGGCTGGCCTGGTACGCGGTGCCGTACAAGGGCGGCCTGGCGTTCCCCGGCAACCAGCTGCTGCGGCTGTCGATGGACGTCGTCACCGGCGGCGCGGGCGTCCTGCTCGCCTTGGCCGCCACCCTGGACGGGAAGGCCGCACTGCCTTTCCTGTCCTCTCGAACTGCTGTCCAGTGAGGACGGCGGACCAAAGAGATAACGAGTGAAAGGGAACACCATGGAACTGGTTCTCGACCTGCAGGCCCTGGAAACCCCCGAGGTCCTCGAGGGCGGCGGCGGTGGCAGCCACGGCGGCGCGAGCAACCTCAGCCTGCTGGCCTCCTGCGCCAACAGCACCGTCAGCCTGCTGACCTGCCACTGAGTCACGGCTGACCACTGACGGCGCGGGAGCGGCACAGGCCAAGTGCGCCGCTCCCGCGCTTTCATTTTGCCGTCTGGTTCATCTCGTTGGGATCACGTTATAAGGAGTGGGATGCGGAGCCGGTCGGGTGGGTCGTGGGGGGGGGGTTTGGGTGGGAACCCAACCCCCCCCCCCCACCCCCCCCCCCCAACCCCCCCCCCCCCCCCCGAAAAAACCCCCCACCCA